>CANQXK010000004.1 GCA_947627715.1 uncultured Oscillospiraceae bacterium | reverse complement strand
GTTTGACGTGTCCGCGAGGAACATAGGGCTTTGCCCGCATGTGAAAAACCACCGGCTTCGCCGGTGGATGGTTATTTTGAAAAAACTGAAAAAAATCGTGAAAACCCTTGACAAATCCATATTTTTCGGCGGTGAAGCCTTGTGTACGATGAAATTTTTGGGAGGCTTCGCCAATGCAAAACAGACCTGAAAGGATCAAAAACGCGCTCTTCACCATCATTCGGAGGCTCTGCGCCGACCCGGAGCTCGTAGCGCACGACCCGGAGAGGGACTTCACTCGGCGCCGGAAGCTCTGGCCCGAACGGCTCGTCAAATTCATCCTCTCCATGGGCGGCGGAAGTCTGAACAGCGAGCTGCTGGAGCATTTCAACTACTCCGCCGATACTCCCTCCGCCTCCGCCTTCTCCCAACAGCGGGCCAAGCTGCGGCCAGAGCTCCTGGAACAGCTGTTCCGGGCGTTCCAATTCAAGCCGGGAAGGCTCTGCCACGGCTACAGATTGCTGGCCGTGGACGGCTCGGACGTTCAAATACCCACCGACCTGACGGATCCTGACAGCTATTTCGAGGGCACCCGCGGCCACAGGGGCTTCAATGTGACCAAGATCGCCGCACTCTACGACCTCATGGACCGCTCCTACGCTGACGCCATTGTCCGGGGCAAGGGTGTCGCCAACGAGAACAAGCTCCTGGTGGAGATGGCAGAGCGTCTGGACCACGCCACCCCCACCATCATCGTCGCCGACCGCAACTTCGAGTGCTATGACACTATGGCAAAACTTGAGGGGAGGGGCTTGAAGTACCTCATCCGGGCCAAGGAGCACAAGGGCATACCCTCGGGCCTCGACCTGCCGGACATGGACGAATTTGACATGCAGGTGGATCTGCGCCTTACCAGAAAGAAAAACATGAGCACCATCCCTCTGCTGAAGGAGCGTAATAAGTACCGTTTTATCCCCGGAACGCTCCGGTTTGACCTGCTTAGTAACAATTCTAATGCCTTTTACCATTTGCCGTTTCGCATCGTCCGCTTCAAACTGACGGAGGATAAATATGAGATACTGATCACAAACCTGGACCCGGAGGAGTTCCCACTGTCCGAGCTCAAGAAGCTCTACGCCAAGCGTTGGGGCGTGGAGACGTCGTTTCGGGAGCTGAAGTACACCGTGGGACTGCTGTACTTTCATTCAAAAAAGAGTCAGCTCATCCTCCAGGAGATCTGGGCACGACTGACGATGTACAATTTTGTCGCGTTCATCGCGGACCGGGAGGCGGTACATATTGAGGGCAGAAAGCATGCGTACCGGGAGAATTTCTCCAATGCGGTGACAATATGCCGTAGATTCTTTCGTGGGCTGGTGAAAGCCATGGACGTGGTGCCGCTGCTCAAGCGACAGCGGACCCCAGAACGGCCGGGGCGTTCGTCGCCGAGGAAAGTGAGCCCTAAGGAGCCGGTTGGCTTCAACTACCGAATGGCGTAGACCGGGCGGAATCCGTTTTTTCACGCGGACGACGTCCGCGCTGTTGGCGTGCCTATTTACGGGGCGGGAGTGTTGGGAGCGGTGAGGAGGTATGCGTGAGGTGGGGTGGGGGTGGTAACTTAATGACATTGTCCACAGAGCTTGAGGTTTCTGGGGATACGGAGGCGTCTTACAAGATAAACTGTACCAGCGAGAAAATAAACATAGACCTTGTGTATGTCGAAACCCCGGACGCTGTCGGGGAAAACGAGGCAATGATTCCTCTGTCTGCTTCCACATGTAAATTCAAAAACCATACGGAAGTCAAGGATGCTTTCAGCAACGCAGGTTTTACCAACATCTCGGAATTGATCCTTTATGATATTGTTTGGGGCTGGACCAGCAGCGGCGAGGCGGACAGCGTGACCGTTGACGGAATATCCGACTTTTCTCGCGGCAATATCTTCTCCAAGGACGTAGCTGTCGTAATAACCTACCATATGCCTGAAGAGGACGATCCATCATATATTCAGCTTGAGGAAAACCATACGGACTTCGTTGGCATGAGCTATGAGGACGTTGAGCAGTCCTTTGTAAACATGGGATTTACAAATATCATGACCGAAGAGAAGCCCACAGGTGATGCGTCTCACAGGGACGGAGAGGTCGTTTCCGTCAGCATTGACTATAAATCATTTAATTTTGGAGATAAATTCAAACCGAGCGATAAGGTGCTCATTACATACTATGTAATTGAGGGGTCAGAAGATAATCCCGGAGATAAAACAAATTCCGAGAGACTCAGTTATACGACAAACGACACTGAATCATCCAAAAAAGGCAATACAGGAGTGTATGCTTACAGGAAAACTGGGCCGGTCTATAGCATATATTATATCATCGATTTTGACGAAGGGTATGTATACCGATTTGTTGATGGAGAAGGTGGAGATATATCATGCGACAGGCTAAAAATCGAATCCGGGGATTTGAACAGTGTCGTGATAATCACTTATCATGACGGCGATTCCATTTATTCCAACGGGCTTCATTTCAAATGGGCCAACCAGCCGGACCACCTTGTTCTGGAGGACAACGATCACTTTGAATCGGACTTTTATCCTACAGACCTGGACGCTGCGCTGAAAATTAAGGCCGCGAAAAAAATAGTGGACTATTGACCTGATCAAAAGCTCCATCCTCATGAAAACGCGGGAATGGGGCTTTTCTTTTCTCCCCCCTCAACGCTTCGGGGACGCTTCCTGCCGGAAGCGTCCCCGAAGGCTCTTTTTTCTCAGGCGTTGTCCTTTTTCTCAGGCGTTGTCCTTTGAACCCAGACGGTCGCGGAAGAGCAGCGAAATGCACCACAGCGCCGCCAGGGCCACAAGCGTGTATACCACCCGGCTGATGGAGGCCGTCTGGCCGCCGAACAGATACGCCACCAGGTCAAACTTGAAGATGCCCACCAGGCCCCAGTTCACGCCGCCGATGATCAAAAGGATAAGCGCGATCCTGTCCATGATCATAGCATGATCCCTCCTTTTTTGGTTGCGGGGTTATTGTCCCACCCGTGCCGCCGTTTTATTCTCCAAATCTATTAATTCATATATTGCATCAATAGGCATTTCAAATTGCAATGTTTTTCGGTTTATCATATAATTAGATGGATTAAATGTTGGAGGGTTGGGTATGAAGATCATCGACCTTCACTGTGACACCGTGATGCGGCTTGCCGCCGGGGAGCATCTGGACGGGCTGACCGGCTCCCACGTCAGTCTCCAGGGGCTGGCCGCCGGGGAGACCATGGCGCAATGCTTTGCGATCTTTGTCCCCACCCACGGCGTCGCGGACACGCCGGAGAAGCTGGCTGCGGCCAGGGCGTATTTTGACACCGCCTATGAGGCCTATCTCCGGGAGCTGGCGCTATGCCGGGACGCCCTCGCCCCGGCCCTCACCGCCGCGGACATCCTGCAAAACCAACGGGCGGGGAAAGTGAGCGCCATCCTCACGGTGGAGGACGGCGTGACGCTGGCAGGACAGCTTGAAAACGTGGATGAATACTACAAAAAGGGCGTGCGGATGGTGGCCCTCACCTGGAACTGGGAGAACTCCCTGGGCCACCCGCAAAACCGGGACCCGGCCCTCCACGCCCTGGGGCTGAAGCCCTTCGGGCTGGAGTGCGTGCGCCGGATGAACGAGCTGGGCATCGCCGTGGACGTGTCGCACCTCAGCGAGGGGGGCTTCTGGGACGTGGCCCGGTGCTCCAAAAAGCCCTTCCTCGCCTCCCACTCCTGCTGCCGGGCGCTGTGCGACATCTCCCGGAACCTCACCGACCGGCAGATCCGGGCCGTGGCCGATTCCGGGGGCGTTGTGGGCCTCAACTACTGCAACGCCTTCCTCCACCCCACCTCCCCCCTCTTCCGGGACGATTTCACCGCCATTTCGGAGCTTCTGCGCCATCTGAGGCACCTTGTAAATCTTGCGGGGGCCGAGGGGGTGGCCCTGGGGTCCGACTACGACGGCATCGAGTCTGAGCTGGAGTGGGGCGGCTGCGCCGGCCAGCAGCGGTTCGTGGAGGCCATCGTCCGCCAGTTCGGGGCGGACACCGCCGAGAAGATCACCCACAAAAACGCCCTCCGGGCGCTGGGGGACATCTGGGGCGGGTGAGCCGTCACCTCACTCTCTGCGCCCTGTCGGCCATCCTGGCGGCGATTACCGCCATTTGCGCCCGCGTCAGCGCCCCGTCCGGCACGAAGCGCCCGTCGATCCCCAGGAGGATCCCGCCGGCGGCCAGCTTCTCCACGGAGCTTTCCAACGCCGACCCGGCGGGCACGTCGGGGAACCGGGGGGCCGCGGCGCTCCCGGCGGCCTCCTCCGGCAGCGCCCGCGCCATCAGGCGGGCAAACTGCCCCCTGGTGACGGCCTCCTCCGGGCGGGCAAAATCCGTGTCGATGCCCCACTTGGCGCAGTAGGCGTAATACGGCCCGTACCACGGGCCTGACCCTGTGAACGAGTACCCGTCGGCGTAGTAGAGGGAGAGGAACCGGGCCGCCAGGGTCACGGCCTCGGCCACGGTGACGCGGCCCTCCGGGGCGAAGTGCGTGCCGCTGACCCCCTGCAGAAGGCCCGTCTCATACGCCGTCCTGACGCCGGGGGCGTACCACGCCATCCCCGGCACGTCCCGGAAGCGCCCCTCATAGGCGTTCACCTGGCGCAGATACCCCACCAGCTCCCGGTCAGGATCGCCGGAGCAGAGGGAGTCCATATACGAGGCCGTGGGCTGGACGATGAAGCTGATCCTGTAGCCGCGCCCCGCAAGGCTGACGGCGTTGAACTGCGCCCAGGTGCGGGTGGTGACCCGGACAAGCCCCTGTCCGTCCCCGTTGCCCTCCAGGTACGTCAGGCCCTGCCGGTCGTACTTTAAAAGGATAACGGAGTGTCCGGCGCTGCCGTTGTAGCTCCCGTCCCGGTTGGGGGTGGTACGCAAAAGCGCGCCAAAGCCCACCCCGGCGCTGTCAAAGGCGGCGAAGGAGGCCTCCGCCAGGTTCGAGGCCACGTTCTCCGAGCGCCGCCATCCGGCATCCTGCCCGTGGAAGGGCACGTCCCCGAAAAGCGTGGCGTAGACGGCGTTGGCGTATATGTAGCAGGAGGTCCCGGAGTAGACGTTCCCGGCCAGGGACTTTACATAATATGTCCTCCCCGGCGGCACGGCGCGGCTTCCCACAGGGGCGGCGGCACGGCGGGTACAGCCTATGTCGCCGTAGAGGTCGAGGGTATCGGCGAGGATGCCGTCAAGGCTCCGGGCAAGGGCTGGAATATCAGTAAAATCGGACCCTTTTGGCGTTTCGCTCTCCCCTGCGGCCAGGGCCGTCAGGGGGCCGGACAGCAGGAGCGAGAGGGCTGCAAGCAGGCTCATCAGGCGTTTTTTCATAAGCTCCTCCAGGGATAAGGGATGTTGACATAAGTATACTCCCCTTCCCCCGTCCCGGTCAACCCCCGGAGGGCGTTTGGCAAATAGTACATACATTTTCAAAAAGGAGACATCCATGGAACTTCTGCGTATGTTCCTCACCTTCGCCAAGGTGGGGGTGATGACCTTCGGCGGCGGCTACGCCATGCTGCCCATCCTCCAGCGGGAGGTGGTGGAGAAGCACGGCTGGGCCACGGACGCGGAGCTGACGGACTACTTCGCCATCGGCCAGTGCACGCCGGGGATCATCGCCGTGAACACGGCCACCTTCGTTGGCCGCAAGCACAAGGGCGTGGCCGGGGGCATCGTGGCCACGCTGGGGGTGGTCTTCCCGTCCCTTGTGATCATCACCCTCATCGCCGCGTTCCTCACCAATTTTGCCCAGATCCCCCTGGTGCGCAACGCCCTGGCGGGGGTCAACGCCTGCGTGGTGGCCCTCATCGCCTCCAGCGTCATAAAGCTGGGCAAGACCACTTTGAAAAACTCCCCCAGCGTCGTCATCTTCCTTGGCGTGCTGGCGCTGGCCTGCGCCGCCAACTTCGTGACCTTCCCCGCCACCTGGTGGGGCCGTGCGCTGGACACCGTCCTCTCCCCCGCCGTGCTCATCGTCTGCGCCGGCATCACCGGGGTCCTGCTGTGGTTCCCCGATGGGAAGAAGGGAGGCGGGAAATGATGGTGTATCTCCGGCTCATCTACGAGTTTTTCAAGACGGGCCTCTTCGCCGTGGGCGGGGGCCTGGCCACCATCCCCTTCCTGCGGGACATGGGCACGTCCACCGGCTGGTTTACCGACGCGGACCTCACCACCATGATTGCGGTGAGCGAGTCCACCCCCGGCCCCATGGGGGTGAACATGGCCACCTACGTGGGCTACCACATCGGCGGGATCCCCGGCGCCATTTTGGCGACTCTGGGCCTTATCACCCCCTCCATCATCGTCATCCTCCTTATCGCCGGGTTCCTGGCGCGGTTTCGTGACTCCAAATTGGTGGACTCCGCCTTCCGGGGCCTGCGCCCCGCCTCCACCGCCCTCATCGCGGCGGCGGGCCTGAGCGTGGCGAAAAACGTGCTTCTCCGCGCCGGGGCCGCCAGGGAGAGCTTCTCCCTTCTTTTCAACTGGCCCTCCCTCCTTCTGGCCTTGGCGGTGTTTGTCCTCATGCGGGTGAAGCCCCTGCGCAAGCTCCACCCCATCGTCTACATCGGCGCGTCCGCCCTCATCGGCGCGGTCCTCCGGCTGGGCGGGGCGTGATAGGAGCTTTCCCACCCCAAAAGAGGAAAAAACGCCCGGTTTTTCCGGCTTTTCAGCGGAAAATCCCCGGCGTCACTTCAATTTCAAAAATTTTTTGCAGGAATTGACCAATTTTTTGCTGTTTCAGCTTGCATTTGCTGGCAGAAAAGAGTATAATAAAAAATTGGGAGAAGAAAACCGCCCCAACGGCGCGTTTTGCCTCCCCCAAAAGGGGTCTGGCGGGGCGGAGAGCGCGGCGGCGCGGGACGGGCCGCTGTCAAATCTGATGTAAAGCCCTCCTCACCGGGGAGCTTTATGGACTGACGGCTTTTAGAGGAGTGCCGAAAGTCCGCTATAATACTATTTAACACTTGGAGGAATTGGTTCTATGAAAGAGAAAAAGTATGATGCTCTGAGGCTGGAAAATCAACTGTGTTTCCCGTTGTACGTGGCCTCCCGCGAGGTGATCAAGCGGTACACGCCCTTCCTCGAACCCCTGGGCCTCACCTACACGCAGTACATCGCCCTGATGGTCCTTTGGGAGACACCGCAGCTCAACGTGAAGAAGCTGGGCCAGCGCCTGTATCTGGACTCCGGCACCCTCACGCCGCTTCTGAAGAAGATGGAACAGAAGGGCTTTGTGACCCGCGTCCGCTCCGACAAGGACGAGCGCAACCTTATCGTCACCATCACCGACAAGGGCAAGTCCCTGCGTGAAAAATGCGCCGGCATCCCCGCCGAGGTCCGCAAACAGCTCAACCTGACGGAAGAGGAACAAAGCAGCCTCTACCTCATGCTCTACAAGCTCCTCCAGGCAGACGAAGACGAATGACATCCTCTAATCAACGCTTTTAAATAAACATCCATGCCGCCCGGAAAAGGGGCGGCATTTTTTTGCCTCTCCGCCGAAAAAGGGCGGCAACTCATGGATTCGCGGCCCATTTGCCCAGGCTTTGGCGCTTCAGGGGGCCGGGGAAGGCCGGGAGGACCCGCAAGAGGAGGACGTAGACGGCGGCAAAGACCGCGCCCCCGGCGAGAAGCCCCACCACTCCGTTGGCCCCGCCCGTGGCCGTGAGGACCGCCCTGGCGGCGGCGGCGGAGAGGACGGCCCCGGCCGCGCGCCCCGCCATGGCCTTGAAGCTCCAGGTGAGGCTGGCGGCGCGGGCCAGGCGGCGGAGGCTCAGGGCGAAGTTAAATAACTCCGAGGCGTAGAGGATGGCGATGTACCCGTTGAGGGCGCAGCGCGGCAGCAGAAGCCAGATGAGCAGGGTGGACAGAAGCGAGTCGATGATGTTCACCCGCATGGAGTAGAGGTGTTCCCCCAGCCCCCGGAGCATCCCGTCGGTGATGTTGTCCATGTACATCACCGGGGCCAGCAGGGCCAGAAGGCCGATGGTGCGGCCCGCCTCGGCGCTCTGATACAGCGTCTGCCCCAGCTCCCCGGAGAAGCACAGGAGGAAGGCCGACACAGCGGCGGAGAAGGTGAAGGTCACCTGCAAAAGCGCGCTGGAGGCCGCGCCGATGCGCCTCACGTTCCCCTGGACCTGCTCCTCGGTAAGCTCCGGCACAAGAAGCTCGGAGATGGAGGCGAACAGCACCATGGGGAAGGTGATCACCGGGAAGACCATCCCCTGGATAAGCCCGTACCCGGCCAGGGCCGCCTCCGCGGAGGCCCCGGACCGGCGCAGTCCGGCGGGGATGAGCATATGCTGGACGGTGTTCAGCGCCACCCGCGCATAGGCCGTGGCGGCCAGGGGCAGGGCAATGGACATCATCCGGCGGGTAAGGCCCGCCCCCTCTCCCCTGTCCCCGCCCCGGCGACGGAGGCGCTCCAGGGCGTAGAGCAAAAGCAGGGCCAGGAAGGACACCAGCTCCCCCAGGGCGCTCCCGGCGGCGGCGCAGGCGCACATCAGCTCCGGGTTTGCCGTCCTCACCGTGGAGAGCAGGCCCATGGCCACGGCCACCCGCGTGACCTCCTCGGCCACCGTCCCCACCAGGGCCTTCCCCGCCCGGCACTGGCCGGTGAAATAGCCCCCCAGCACCGCCCCGACGGAGATGAACGGCATCCCCGCCGCCAGCACCCGCAGGGAGAGCGCCGTCCGCGCGTCCCCCAAAAAGCGGACGGCGATCCCCTCCGCCCCGGCGTAGAGGACGGCGGAGGCGGCGCACCCGAACACGGCGGCGTAGGCCAGGCACCGGCGCACCACCCGCCCGGCGTTTCGCAGGTTCCCCCGGCCCATCTCCTCGGAGACAAGACGCGTGGTGGCGAAGCGGATGCCGGAGATGGCGAAGGTGGCCGCCAGGGACCCCACCGAGGTGGTCAGGGACAGAAGCCCCATCCCCGCCGCCCCCATCCTCCGCGACAGCGCCACCTGGAACCACAGCCCCAGGGTGCGCAGCAGAAGGGAGCAGACGGTGAGCATCAGTGAGTTGACAAAAAGCCGCTTTCCCTGCATGGACCATCCCCCCAAATCCCCTGTGAGGCCGCGCCGCCTCCCTCTGCCCCGCGCCGGATGCGCGGGGGACAGATAAGTATATTCGGGGGGACAAAATTCATTCCCCGGCCGCGGAGGGTCTCCCCCTCCCGGACACGGGGAACGGCAAATCGCACAAAAGCCGAAGTATTTTGTTGTGCAATGCTACAATTTATATTTTTATGCTTGACATTACGTTGGAACTATGGTAAGGTATACTTAGTTTAAATATATCCCAGCGGGTTTTCCCGCCTGTCAGGCTCAGTCCGTCCCGCCCCACAGCGGGACTGCGCGGAACCCGGAGAAGCCCGCCTCCCCCGCCTCGAAGAGCATCACGCAGCCGGGGAAGCTCTCGCCGGGGGCGGACCTGGACACGGTGGGACAGACCGCGCCGTCGTTGACGTAGAGATTGCCGAAGGCGTCCTCCGGCTCCACCTCCGGCAGAAGGTGGGTGTGGCCGGAGAGGGCGAGGACGCGGGGGTGCGCGTCCAAAAGCCTCTGAAGCCGCTCCTCCTGCTCACGGGGGAAGTACGGCCGGCTCCCCTGGGGGTTGTGGGCGGCCAGCGGCGGGTGGCACAGGACGATGTGGTTGGCGCAGCCGCTCTCCTCAAGCTTCCGCTCCAAAAAGGCAAGCTGCAACCCCTTCTCCGGGAAGCGAAAGAGCTTCTGGCTGTAGAGGGGGTCGAGGCCGGTGAGATCGACGCTCTCCCCCAGCCGGACGTAAAACGCCCCGGAGGGGTCCTGCTCCACGTCAAACCGCCCCCGTGACCGCTCCAAAAGGAAGCTCTGGAAGTCCCGGAAGGCGGAGCTGTCGTTGCCGGGGATGTCGTGATTCCCGGAGACGGCAAAGACGCACACCTCGCCGGGGAGGGCGGAAAACGCCTCCCGCGCCAGGGCGAACTGCTCCGCCGTGCCGTCGTTCACCACGTCCCCGGCCAGGAGCAGAATATTGGGCGTTCCAAGGCGCGACAGCGCCCGGACAAGGCGGCCTCCCCGGCGGCTGAGATGGATGTCGCTCATCACCGCGACGCGCAAAAGCGCCATGACAGAATCTCCCTTCCGCAAGTTTACTCAGGGTGACGGGAGATGGAGCCGCGTCACCTCAGCGCCGGTCATTCGCCGGGGCCGGGGGCGATGACCTTGCGCATATTCCAGTTGTCCGCCGCCCGGCGGGCCGCGTCCATGAGGCCGTCCGCGCCCTCATAGGCGATGGCCCCGGTGTGTGCCCCGCAGTCGGCGCACTGGACAAAGACGCACCAGCCGCCCTCCTCCTCCAGGCTCCCCGCCCCGCCGCAGCAGGGGCAGTCGTCCAAAAAAATATCCTCCAAGCGATCCATAGGACGCCCTCCTTTTCCGGGCCGCCGGGCGTAAGGCCCCGGCCCTTTGCACAAGTTTACACCCTTCCGGCGGCGCTGTCAAGAAAGGCCCGCCAGGGGGCCGGAGACGGAGACGGGGGGAATTTCCACAAATCGTAATATTTCTTGACTTTGCCATAGCCGGGACGTATAATGGAAAGTGGAAAATTCCGGGGAGGATGGGGGAAAATGGGATCTTCCCACCTCATCCGTCGCCTCCGGCGACACCTTCCCCGCCCTGCGGGGAAGGCATTTCCCCACCCGGCCCCGTTGCGTTCCTCTAAAGCCTTCCCCACTTGTGGGGAAGGTGGCCCCCGTAGGGGGCCGGATGAGGCCGACGAGTGCCGGGGCTTCCCGCCTCATCCGTCGCCTCTGGCGACACCTTCCCCGCCCTGCGGGGAAGGCATTTCCCCACGCGGCCCCGTTGCGTTCCTCTAAAGCCTTCCCCACTTGTGGGGAAGGTGGCCCCCGAAGGGGGCCGGATGAGGCCCCACCCGTCTATTACGAACAGGAGGACGTGTTATGAAATCTCTTCAATGGACCACGCGGGTATTTGGCCAGTCCACGGACTTGGACTTCACCTCCACCCTGCTTTTGCCCCAGTACGCCGGGAAGGTGGGGCTTCACGAGGCCAGGGTCGCCCCGGACGGCGCGGTGACGCTGGAGAGCCGGGGCGGGAAGATCACCGGCGGCCACGACGGGCTTCTTTTCTACTATGTGGAGCTGGATCCCCGGCGCCAGGGCTTTGTTCTCAGCGCCGACGTGTTCGTGGAGAACTACGGCCGGGAGGGGACGCAGGACGCGCCCCAGCAGTGCGGCTTCGGCCTCATGGCGCGGGACACGGTGGGTCCGGCCCGGCGCGAACCCAAGGACCCCTCCTTCCAGGAGATCCCCGCCGCCTCCAACATGGTGTATCTGGGGGTCTTTGGCGGGGACCGGGACGTGAACCGTCTGCGGGTGACCCGGCGGCGGGGGGTGCGCTCCCCGGCGGAGCTGGTGGGGGTGACCCTGGACCATCTGGACCCGCCCTTTGAACAGAACATCGTCACCGGCGGGGCCGGGGTGCGGCTGTGCCTTGGCCGGAACGCGGAGGGCTTTTTCGTCTCCGTTCAGACGGAGGACGGGGCCATGAGCGCCCCCTGGTTTGTCCCCGACTGCCCGCCCAACCTTTTGGAGCAGCAGGACCCGGCCCGGATGTACGTGGGGCTGTTCGCCTCCCGGAACGCCCAGGTGCGCTTTGAAAACATCGACCTCCAGCTCACCCCCTACGCGCCCCCGGTCCCGGCCCCGGAGCTGTGGGTCCCGGTGAACGACGCCGTCCGGCCCACGCTCTTCATGCGCTCCGGCGATGTGAGCCGCGAGGCGGCCTACACCCTGACCCTCCAGGGCAACGAGGACGGGGAGGCGGAGGTCTCCTTAAACGGGGAGGCCGCCGGGACGCTGGCCCTGAAGGGCGAGGCCCCTGCCGCCCTGCCCCTGACCCTCCGGCCGGGAGAGAATGAGCTTTCCTGCCTCTACCGCTTTGAGGGCGGGCCGCTGGTGGAGCGGTTTACCGTGACATATTTGGATGAGGGGCCGGTCCCCGGGAGGCTGTACGCCGCCCCCCAGGGGCGGGAGGACGCTCCGGGGACGCAGGACGACCCCCTCACCCTGGCCGCCGCCTTGCACCGCGTCCCCCAAGGGGGGACGGTGCTGCTCTTAGACGGCGTATACCCGGAGGCTCTGCGCATGACGCCCTCGGAGGCCGGGGCGCTGGGCCGGGAAAAGACCGTGGCCGCCGCCCCCGGCGCTCAGCCCACCGTGGAGGGCGGGCTTTGGCTGGAGTCCTGCTTCTGGCGCGTGGAGGACCTGACGTTCACCGGGGAGCGGTGCCTCATCTTAGGCAGCTTCAACCGGGTGGAGAACTGCATATTCTGCTACTGCAACGAGACGGGTCTGATGATCGGCCGGGGCAAGCCGGCGGGCTTCAACTTCGCCTGGCCCAGCTACAACCTGGTCCTCCGATGCGAAAGCTTCGGCAACCTGGACCCCAAGCACATGAACGCCGACGGCTTTGCCGCCAAGGTGGGAGTGGGGCCGGGGAACGTCTTTGACTCCTGCATCGCCCACGACAACGTGGACGACGGTTTTGACCTCTACAACAAGGTGGAGAGCGGGAAAAGCTCCCCCGTGGTGCTGCGCGGCTGCACGGCCTACCGCAACGGCTACTGGACCGACCCCGACGACCCGGACCACGTTATCTTAGGGGGCGGCGGCGGAAACGGCTTCAAGGCGGGGGGCGAGGGCCTTCCCGTGGGCCACGTGATGGAGCGGTGCATCTCCTACCGCAACCTTATGGCGGGCTTCTCCGACAACTTCAACCCCGGCGAACTCCGGGTGACGGGGTGCCTGTCCGCGGACAACGGCCAGCAGAACTACATCTTCCGGGATAACCCCCTCATCCCGCCCGCCGGGGTGTTCCGGCGCAATATCTCCCTGCGCACGCAGCCCAGCTCCTGGCACGACGCCATCGCCGGGGACGCCGACAGCTCCAACCGCCTCTGGCCGGGGCCTTTTGACGACGACTGGGAGGGGACGGAGGAATGAAGGAGGAGCTGGGCCGCACCGCCATGCTCCTGGGGGAGGACGGGCTTCGCAGGCTCCGGGAGAGCCGCGTGGCCGTCTTTGGCCTGGGCGGCGTGGGGGGCCACGCGGCTGAGGCGCTGGCCCGCTCCGGCGTGGGACACCTGGAGCTTGTGGACCGGGACACGGTGAGCCTCTCCAACATAAACCGCCAGCTCTTTGCCCTCCACTCCACCGTGGGGATGCTGAAGACCGAGGCCGCCGCCGCCCGCATCCGGGACATCGACCCGGAGATCGAGGTGCGGACCTATCCCCTCTTCTTCGGCCCGGACACCGCCTCCCTCTTTGACTTCTCCCGCTACGACTACGTGGTGGACGCGGTGGACACCGTGTCCGCCAAGCTGGAGCTGGTGACCCGGTGTCACGAGGCCGGCACGCCGGTGATCTCCTCCATGGGCGCGGGGAACAAGCTGGACCCCACGGCTTTCCGGGTCGCCGACCTCTATGAGACGCAGTTCGACCCCCTGGCGCGGGTGATGCGCCGGGAGCTGCGCCGCCGGGGCATTTTGAGCCTCCGGGTGGTGTGGTCCCCTGAGCCGCCCCGGACCCCCTCCCCGGAGGAGGCCGGGACACGCTCCGAGCCGGGCCGCCGGGCCGTCCCCGGAAGCTGCGCCTTCGTCCCCTCCGCCGCCGGCCTCATTCTGGCCGGGGCCGTGGTGCGGGCCATCGCCGGCATAGACGGGAAATGATTGGAAAGCTTTTTTGCTTTTCGTGGAACATTTTAGAAGGGCGCGGTGTCATAAGGACAGTACCCAAGGCGGCGCGCTTCGCCGCCTCATCAAGGAAAAGGAGCGTAATGAAATGAGAAAGCCCCTTCTTTTTGTCCTCTGCCTGGCGTTGGCGATGTCCCTGGCCGCCTGCGGCGGGCGGAATGACCCGCCCTCGGGGACTCAGTCCCCGGAGACGCAATCCCAGGAGACGACACCTCCTGAGACGAATCCCCCTGAGACAACCCCTCCTGAGACGACACCCCCTGAAACAACGCCTCCTGAGACGCGGCCCCCTGAGACAACGCCCCCTGAGACAACGCCCCCTGAGACGACGCCTCCTGAGACGACGCCTCCTGAGACGACGCCCCCTGAGACGCGGCCTCCTGAGACCACACCCCCTGAGACGACGCCTCCTGAGACCACGCCTCCTGAGACCACACCTCCTGAGACCACGCCCCCGGAGACGGGACCCGGCGGGGGCGGGACCCCCGGCTTTGGCGGCCCCGGCTTCCAGCTCGGCCCCGGCGGCATCGTGACCCCCGGCAGCCAGGGCGGCGAAGAGGCCCCGGATGTGCCCGTAGCCGACGCGGGGGACCTGGTGGACAAGCTGGAGGCCCTGTGCGCGGACACCGTGGAGGGTTCCTTCTGCGCGGGCCTTCGGAACGCCGGGGAGTTTTCCAACTACTTCGGCGGGGCGGTTCAATATGCCCAGGGCCAGCGGGTGGCCCTGAACCATCTGGAGATGGCCCCGCCCGCCCATGTGGTGATGCTCCTGGAGCCGCCGGAGGGCCAGAGCGCGGAGGATTACGCCAGGACCCTGGAGCAGAACGCCAATCCCCGCTGGCTTGTGTGCGCCACGGCGGAGTCGGTGCAAGCTGCCGTGAAGGACGGCCTTGTCCTCTTCGTCATGTCCAGCGAGGAGATCGCCGATGCAGTTATCGCCGCGTTCAACGGGTGATGATAAATACTATTTTTAAGGAGAAATGACAATGAAAAAGGCAATCGCGTTTACACTGGCCCTTGTGCTGGTCCTGGCTCTGGCCGCCTGCGGCAAGGGCGGGGAGCAGGGCGAGAACGCCTCCAACCTCACCGATGAGGAGCTGGTGGAGAAGCTCTCCGCCATCTGCGAGGGCAAGACCGGGGAGATGCCCGTGGAGACCACCTCCTTCGCCGCCCTGAAGGACGCCGGCTTTGAGACCGACGGGCTTTTCAAGAACTGGTTCAACAACATGGACGTACCCGCAGGGGCCAAGGTCGCCGTGAACCAGCCCATGATGGGCCAGGCCCACGTGGTCCTGCTCATCCAGCCCGGCGAGGGCCAGAGCGCGGAGGACCTGAAGGCGGAGCTGGAGAAGAACGCCAACCCCGGCTGGATGATCTGCATGACGGCGGACTCCGTGGGTTCGGCGGTCAAGGACGGGTTGGTGCTCTTTGTGATGACCTCCTCCGAACTGGGCCTGAAGGCGCAGGATTTCATCGACGCCTTCAACGCCTGAGAAGCTCATTCGCGTGATCGCCGCAGGGGCGGGTTCCATACCCGCCCTTTTCCATCAATACACGCAAGGGAGAAACGCCTATGCTGTTTTCGGGAGCGACCTTCCTCTACGCCTTCCTGCCCGCCATTCTGCTGTGCTACTTCATCGCGCCGGGCGTGCGCTGGAAAAACGCCGTGCTCCTTGTGGGGAGCCTGATCTTCTACTTCTTCGGCGAGCCGGTCTACGTGCTGCTGCTGGTCTTTTCGTCCCTGTCGGACTGGATCCACAGCCTCGTCATTGAAAAGCACCGGGGGGACCGCAAGGCCAAAATCGCCCTCATCTCCAGCATCGTTATCAATCTGGGGATGCTGGGCTTTTTCAAATACACGGACTTCCTCATCGGGACGGTGAACGCCGTCTTCGGCGCCTCCATCCCCAAGACCGGGGTCCCCCTGCCCATCGGCATCAGCTTCTTCACCTTCCAGACCATGAGCTACACCATCGACGTGTACCGCGGCCGCGCCCACGCTCAGCGCGACCTTGCCACCATGGCCACCTTCGTGTGCCTCTTCCCCCAGCTCATCGCCGGCCCCATCGTGCGGTATGTGGACGTGGCCGCGGAGCTTGAGGACCGCCGTCACACCCTGGAGGGGGCGGCCCTGGGCATCCGGCGCTTCGCCTTCGGCATGGGCAAGAAGGTGCTTATCGCCAACGTCATGGGGGAGCTGACCCAGATCTTCCGGGACTCCGGGGACAAGTCGGTGCTCTTCTACTGGCTCTACGCCGTGGCTTACGCCCTGCAGATCTACTTCGACTTCTCCGGCTACTCGGATATGGCCATCGGATTGGGGGCCATGTTCGGCTTTAAGTTCCCGGAGAACTTCAACTACCCCTACATCTCCAAGTCCATCACCGAGTTCTGGCGGCGCTGGCACATGACCCTGGGCGGCTGGTTCCGGGACTACGTGTACATCCCCCTGGGGGGCAACCGCACCACCAAACTCAAGTGGCTTCGGAACATAGCCGTGGTGTGGATCCTCACGGGCCTGTGGCACGGGGCGGAGTGGAATTTCGTCCTGTGGGGCGTGATGTTCGGGGTGCTACTCATTGTGGAAAAACTCTGGCTGGGCAAGCTCTTGGAGAAGCTTCCCGGCTTTGTGAACCACGTCTACGTCCTCTTTGTGGTGGTGCTGAGCTTCGTGGTGTTCAACGCCGCCGGGCTGAAGGGCGTGGTGTCCGACATCGGCGGCCTCTTCGGCGCGGGGGGCATCCCCTTGGTGTCCGGCGAGGCGGTCTATTACCTGAGAAGCTACGCCGTGGCGATTTTGGCCGCCGTCATCGGCGCTACGCCCCTGCCGAAGCTCCTCTACAACAAGCTCCACGAGGCCCCCAAGGTGGCGCTGGAGCCTCTGGCCACGGCGGTGCTGCTGGCGCTGAGCACCGCGTTCATCATCAACGGGTCCTTCAATCCGTTTTTGTATTTCCGCTTTTAAGGGGGGACGGACATGAAAAAAGTGAAATATATCCTCACCGTGGCCGTGTTCGTCTGCCTCATCTTCGGCTTCGCCCTGGGGCAGCTCCTTCTCCCCGACCGGGCCAACAGCGAAACGGAGCGGCGGGAGCTGGCGCAGGCCCCGGAGCTGTCCGCGAAGGCCCTCTTCAACCGCCAGTTCTCCGACGATTTGGAGAGCTACCTTTTGGACCAGTTCCCTCTGCGGGAGGGCTTCCGAACGGTGAACGCGCTCTTCCGCTTCGACGTTCTCCGGCAGATGGACTCCAACGGCATCTTCCTGAAGGACGGGGGCATTTACAAGACCGAGACGGTGACCAACACCGATCAGATCCAGTACGCCGCCCGGCTCTACAACACCGTCTGCCAGGATCTGCTGTCAGAGTGCAACGTCTACTTCACCGTGGTCCCGGACAAGAGCTGGTTTGTGCGGGAGGAGGGGAGGCCCACGCTTGACTACGACGGACTCTTTTCCATCATGCGCTCCTCCGTCACCGGGGCGCGGTACATCGACATTCTGGACACCCTCTCCGCGGACAAGTACTACCGCACCGACACCCATTGGATGCAGCCGGCGCTGTTTGACACCGTGGCGGCGCTTGCCCGCGCCATGGGCACGGAGGACGCCCTGACCCCGGAGAGCGCCTACACCGCCCGCACCCTCTCCCCCTTCCGGGGGGTGTATCTGGGCCAGGCGGCGGTGCCTGTGCCGCCGGACTCCTTAACGTACCTCACAAGCCCGGACACCGACGCGGCCATCGTCTCCGGCCCCATGTACAAGTACGATACCCTCTACCCCACGGAGCTTTTTGAGGGAATGGACGGATACGATGTATTTTTGGGCGGCACTCAGCCTATCATTGAGATAGAGTGTCCCGGCGCGCGCACGGACAGGGAACTCTACATCTTCCGGGACTCCTTCGGCTCGTCCCTGGCCCCCCTGTTTGCCGGGGCGTATAAGAAAATCACGGTGATCGACCTTCGGTACGTGTCCAGCGCGTACCTGCCCAACGCCGTCACGTTCACGCCGGGTTCGGACGTTCTCTTTATCAACTCCACCCTGGTGCTGAACACCGCTATGATCATGAGGTGATCTGAATGAAACGCTCTACCCTTCCCCGCGCCCTCGCGGCGCTCGGTCTGTGCCTGCTGATGCTCCTCCCCGCCGGGTGTGAGAAAAAGGCCCCGCCGGACGGCGGGGAAACCCAGACCGCCGGTCCCGCCCCCACCCTCCCGCCGGAGGAGAAGCCCGACCCCGGCAAAATTCTCTCCGACGCCGCGGACGTCACCCTTTCGGACCTGGAGGCCCGCCTGGACGCAAGCCCCCTGCCCGCCCTCTTTGCCCTTTTGGAGGCAGAAGCCCTCACCGCCGATGTGGACGTGGGCTTCCCCGATGAGAGCGGCGAACTGGCTTTGACCGTGGCCGGGACCGTCGTTTACGACAGCGCCGGACGGCGCGCCGGCGCGGACCTTGTCCTGCGCATCCCCTCCGGGGAGGGGGACGGGGCGGAGCTGCCCCTGTCCCTCTACTACGGGCCGGATTTTGTGGGGGTGGCCTCGGAGAAGCTGGGCCAGCCCGGCCTCTACTACGGCCTTGTCCCCCAGGACCTGAAGGGCCAGCTGGCGGGGTCCGCCATCGCAAAGCTTTTGGAGCTGGACGACGATGCCCTTGACGAGGCCCAGGCCGCCCTTGACGAGGCCGGGGCCATCCCGGCCCTCACCGCCCCCGGCCTTGTGAACAGCGCACGGAGCGTACTCAAGGACGCCGCCCAAAATGCGGAGTTGACCCTCAGCGAGAGCAACGGGGGGACCGTCATCACCGCCGCCCTCACCGGGGAGGAGGCCGGGGCGCTCTTAGAGGACCTGGCCGCCCTTTTGCCCCCCGCCCTGGCGTCGTCCCCCGTGGACGGGGGCGAGGACCTGTCGGCCCGGTTTGCCGCCCTCTCCGAGGGGGCCGGGGACGCTGTTCTCACCTTCACCTTGAAGGACGGGCGGGTGGAGACCGTCGCCTTGGAGGACGACGGTCCTCTCTTCACCCTCTCCCTCTACGGCCAGTCCGGCGCGGAGCTGGCCCTCACCGTGGAGTCCCTGCTCAATGTGAGCCTGGACCTTGCCTCCGGGGTGGAGCTTCACGCCGCCCAGGGGTCGGAGACCCCCACCATCACCGGGCTTATGTGGGAGCCGGACGGGGCGCTCAATTATAACAGCTACACTTTGGACATCACGGACTTCGCCTTAGAGGGGACCGCCTCCGTGGAGGACGGGGCGGCCCGGTTTGACGGCATATGGTACCGGGGCGAGCGCGGGGACCGCAACCCCCTCACCCTGACCCTCACCCAGGGCGGCACGGTCGCCAGCCCTGCGGAGACGAAAAACGCCGGTGCCCTCACCGAAGCAGACCTTGCGAGGCTGACGTTGAAGCTGATGTTTGAATTACAGTGAGCGCCTTACCCCGGCGGGGGGTGCCGTGACCACGGCAGAGGTGTCCGCCGCCGGCGGACGGGGATTTACTTTCCTCTTTTTGGATTCCCAAAAAGAGAGAAAGTAACAAAGGAGAAAAAAGAACCAGGGGAGGGATTTCAATTTTCCCTCCCCTGGACCCTTTCTTTTAAAAACGACCAGCTTAGGGGGCCTGCGGGCCCCCTGCTGGACACACCCCCGGGGAGCGCCCCAACGGAGGTGCGGGTTTGTTAAGGAAAATGCCTTCCCCGCAGGGCGGGGAAGGTGTCGCCGCAGGCGACGGAATCAAAATCAAAATACCTCTTTGGCTCCCTTTGATAAAGGGAGCTGTCACGCGCCAGCGTGACTGAGGGTTCACCGTCAAAGGGCCGCTCTATTATCGGGTTATCCCCTAAGAGGCCGCTCTATCGTCGGTTTAACCCTCAGTCCGGCGTTGCCGGACAGCTCCCTTCCCGCTTCGCGGCAAGGGAGCCATTTGGGTGCGGGAACGGGGCCTACCTCCCCCTCACCTCTTGACTTTGCCCCCGGCGGGGGTATAATGGGAGCGAAACGGATCGAAAGAAGGGATCGGATGAAATCCCCCATTGTAAGGGCCGGGGCGGCGGTTCTGGCGGTGTGCCTTGCGCTTGCCGGCGCGGGGTGCGGCCGCCATGCGGAGAGCGATCCCCGGCGGGAGGGCGGCGGCCTTTCCGTGGAGGACATACCCTCCCCCACCGCTGACCCGGCGGGCTATCTCCTGTACGCCATGGACGGTACGGCGGCGCGCCTCCGGGAGCGGTACGGCGGCGCGCCCCTGGCGGCGGTGGCGGAGGCGGCGGCCTCCTCCGGCCGGTTTGACCTCCACTACGGCCCGGAGGACGGCGGGGACGCGGCCTTTTCCGGGTCGCTTACTTTTGACGGTAAGGCGCGGACGGCCCGTCTGGACGGGGAGCTTTCCACGGGCATGGACGACCTGTCCGGCTCTTTGTACCTCAGCCCCGATTTTGCCGGGCTGTCCTCGGAAGCTCTTTTCGGCGACGGGGCATTTTACGGCGCTATGCCCCGCGGCCTCTACGGTCAGGCGGCCGCCAGCGCCCTTTCGGAACTTTTAGGCAGGGCGGCCCTGAATGCCCTCCGGCCTGTGGACGAGGTCCTTGACGCGCTGGACGAGGCCCCGGTCCCCGATGGGCGCGCCCTACGGGAGGGGACTGAGGCGCGGTTTCGTGACCTTGTGTCCGTCATGGCCCTCACCAGCCAGCGGACCTCGGTTGACCTGGATGGGCGCGGCGCGGAGGGGACCCTCATCACCGGCGACCTGGACGGCGGGGCGCTGGGGGACCTGACGGCCCTGTGGCGGGAGGCCGTGGAGGCAAGCCCCGCCCTGTCGGCCCTGCGGAAGCTGTGTGCGCTTGCGGAGGGGGACGGCGCGTTTCTATCGGAAAGCTGGTTTTTGCGCACGGAGGAGGCCCTGCGCGCCTCCGGGGCGCGTGTCCGGGTGGAGTTCGTCACGGCGGAGGGGCTTTTGTGCGCCGTGGGGGTCTCCATTTTAGAAGAGGACGGCGCGCTCACGCGCCTGGGCGTGGAGCTGCTCACCGGGGAGAGCGTCACCGGGTTTCTCACCTCCGGCGGCCAGACGCTGACGTTCCAAAGCGACGTCGCCTCCGGGCCGGAGGGGTACAGGCACACCCTCTCCGCCGCCGAGGCGGAGGGCGGCTCCCTCCAGCTCACCGTCACGTGGCGGGAGGAGGCGCTGGAGCTGCGCCTCCGGGACGGGACCGGGCGGGAGGCGGCTCTGCGCGGCACTCTCGCCGCCGGGCGGGAGGGCTTCACCCTCTCGGACATCGTCCTTGAAGAGGACGGCAGCGCCCGCGCCCTGCCCCTGCGCCTTGCCTATACCCCCGGCGCGTCGGTGGAGGCCCCCGGCGACACCGTGGACCTCTTCGCCCTCACCGGGGAGGAGCTGGAGGCGTTGGCGAAGCAGGCGGAGGAGGCGATGGGGAGTAGGTAGGGGTTCCCACCTCATCCGTCGCCTGCGGCGACACCTTCCCCGCCCTGCGGGGAAGGCGTTTCCTTTGACGGCGGCCGCCTCCATTCGCTGAAGGCTCACAAACGCAGAGCAAAATGCCTTCCCCACTTGTGGGGAAGGTGGCCCCCGAAGGGGGTCGGATGAGGCCGATACGCGCCCGGCTCCCCTCCGGCCCTTCGGGCCACCTCCCCTCAGAGAGGGGAGGCTTTTCCCACCTCATCCGTCGCCTGCGGCGACACCTTCCCCGCCCTGCGGGGAAGGCATTGTATGAAAAAAGCCCTCCCCGGTGCGGGGAAGGCTTTTGCTTTGCCGGTGGGCGGACACATTTTATCGTGGTCACGGCAAGTCCCGGTCGCGGCTCTCTCGTCAGAAGATCATGGTCGCAAAATAGTCGTCCATGGTCTCTGCGCGGCGGATCAGCTCCGTGGAGCCGTCCTCCTTTAAAAGGACCTCGGCGCTTCTGAGCTTGCCGTTATAGTTATACCCCATAGCGTGGCCGTGCGCCCCGGTGTCGTGGATGACCAAGAGGTCCCCGGTGTCGATCTCCGGGAGTTCCCGGTCGATGGCGAATTTGTCGTTATTCTCGCACAGGCTCCCCACCACGTCGTAGAGGTGGTCATGGGGGGCGTCCTCCTTGCCCAGGACGGTGATGTGGTGGTAAGCGCCGTACATGGCCGGGCGCATCAGGTTGCAGGCGCAGGCGTCCACGCCCACGTACTCCTTGTAGATGTGTTTTTCGTGGATGGCGCGGGTCAGCAGGCACCCGTAGGGGCCGAGCATATAGCGGCCAAGCTCCGTGAAGATCTTCACGTCCCCCAGCCCGGCGGGGACCAGGATCTCGTTGTACGCCTCCCGGACGCCGCCCGCGATAAGCTCGATGTTGGGGGCGGTTTGGTCGGGGTAGTACGGGATGCCGATGCCGCCGGAGAGGTTCACAAACTCGATGTGCGCGCCGGTGGCCTCGTGAAGCTCCACCGCCAGCTGAAAAAGCTGCCGGGCCATCATGGGGTAGTACTCGTTGAAGATGGCGTTGGACACGAGGAAGGCGTGGATGCCGAAATTCCTGGCCCCCAGGGCCAGAAGGTCCCGGTAGGCGCTCTTCATCTGGCCGCGGGTCATGCCGTATTTGGCGTCCCTGGGGTTATCCATGATCTGATTGGCTACGGAGAACACGCCGCCGGGATTGAAGCGGCAGCAGATGGACTCCGGGACCCCGCAGAGATTTTCCAGGAATTTGACGTGAGTGTAGTCGTCCAGGTTGATGTACGCCCCCAGCTCCCGCGCCTTTTTCATGTCCGCCGCCGGGGTCTCGTTGGAGGAAAACATGATGTCGTGCCCCGAAAACCCGCACCGCTCGCTCATCACAAGCTCCGTAAGGCTGGAGCAGTCTACCCCGCAGCCCTCCTCCCGGAGGATCTTCAAAATTTTGGGCGTGGGCGTGGCCTTGACGGCGAAATATTCCCTGTAGCCGGGATTCCAGGAGAAGGCCCGATTCAGGCGGCGGGCGTTCTCCCGGATGCCCCGCTCGTCGTAAATATGGATGGGAGTGCCGTACTGCGCGGCGATCTCCTCGAATTTTTCTTTTGAGGCAAAGGTCTTTTTCATCCGCTGTTCCCTCCAAAGTGAGAATACACAGCTATTTTAAACCATTTTATTGCGCATTGCAACCTTTTGGCGCGGAGAATATTATACCGATTTTTGACGCCGCTTCCGCGGTTTTTTATCCTTTTCGACAAAAATAGTCAGGTTTGGACGATTTACTTGACAGGGGCGCGAAAACGGTGCTATATTTGCCACAGCGAAATCATAAAAATTTACAGGGGGTACAAGCAAGAATGAATCTGACTTACAACATCAAGGACAAGCCCGGCTTCGCAAAGACCCTGGTCTTCGCCCTCCAGCAGCTGCTGGCCATCATGGCGGCCACCATCGCGGTGCCCAGCATCGTGGGCAACGGCATGAGCCAGACCGCCGCCCTCTTCGGCGCAGGTGTGGGCACGCTGGTGTATCTCGCGTTCACCAAGTTCAAAAGCCCCGTGTTTCTGGGAAGTTCCTTCGCGTTCTTAGGCTCCATGTCCGCGGCCTTCGCCGGGGCGGCCTCCGTTGAGATCGGCTACGCCGGCCTCGTCATCGGCGCGCTGATGGCCGGCCTTGTGTACGTGGTCATCGCCCTGGTCATCAAGGCGGTGGGCGTGAAGTGGATCGACAAGCTGATGCCCCCCGTGATCATCGGGCCGACGGTGGCTATCATCGGGCTTTCTCTGGCGGGCAACGCCGTGGGCGACCTTCTGGGCACCTCCGGGGCCGTGGCCGCCGGGGCCTCCACCTATGTGTGCATGATCTGCGGCCTTGTGACCCTGGCCGTCACCATGGTCTGCTCCGTCTACGGCAAGAAGATGGTGAAGATGATCCCCTTCATCATCGGCATTCTGGCCGGGTACGCCGTGGCGCTGTGCTTCACCCTCATCGGCAACGCCACCCAGAACGCCGCCCTCCAGATCATCGACTTCAGCAAGTTCTCCCACATGACCTGGGTGCCTGACTTCACCTTCCTGAAGGCCGGCAAGGGCCTCAAGGGCGTCACCGGCTCCTATCTTGCCACCCTGGCCGTGGCTTACGCTCCCGTGGCCTTCGTGGTCTTTGCCGAGCACATCGCCGACCACAAGAACCTCAGCTCCATCATCGGCCAGGACCTTCTGAAGGACCCCGGCCTTGCCAACACCCTGCTGGGTGACGGCGTCGGCTCCATGGCGGGCGCCATCTTCGGCGGCTGCCCCAACACCACCTACGGCGAGAGCGTGGGGTGCGTGGCCATCTCCGGCAACGCCTCCGTCATCACCATCCTCTACACCGCCGTTCTCGCCATGGTCATCAGCTTCTTCGGCCCCTTCGCCACGTTCCTGGCCACCATCCCCAGCTGCGTCATGGGCGGCGTGTGCATCGCCCTCTACGGCTTCATCGCCGTCTCCGGCCTTAAGATGATCCAGAGCGTGGACCTGAACGACAACCACAACCTCTTCGTGGTCTCCGTTATCCTCATCGCCGGCGTGGGCGGCATGGCCGTCTCCTTCGGGAAGGTCACCATCACCGAGGTCGCCTGCGCCCTCATCCTCGGCATCCTCACCAACGTCCTGCTCACCCGCAAAAGCGGCAAAGCCTCGAAGTAATTATTCCGCACACAGTAAGCGCACGGCCAACAGGCCGTGCGCTTCTTTATATTTATGGGTTTGAAAGGGGTTCAGGGGCACTTGGTGTACTCCGGCTCCAACAGCTCCTGTTCCTCCGGCTCCAAAAGGCCCTGGGTCTCTAACTCCAGGGGGAGACAGCGGTGGATGGCCTCTAAGGTGCGGCGGGCGTCAGGTCCCACGCAGATGCAGATGGCGTCGGAATACCCGCTGACGGTGCTGTCGTCCACGGGGAGGTCGAACTTCTCAAGGCCCCCGAAGCGGAAGTAGAGGACCCGGCTGCGGCCGGTATCGTCGCCGCCTGAGACGTTGCGCACGCCCAAAGTCCCCTGGGCGAAGTCCTGCTTCACCGCCTCGAAGATCTCCATCACGTGGTCGTAGCCCGCGAAGGTCACGGCCCCGTTCTTCAGGAGGTAGGCGTAGTTCCTCTCTGGGTCGGTCTCCGCGCCGTAATAATCCCGGTATTCGTAGTTCAGCTCCCGGATGCGCCCGCCGGAGGCCAGATACTGCTCCAACTTGTCAAAGCCGTAGACCTCCCAGACGAAGTCCCTGTCGGAGTAGAGGCTCTGGAGGGCGTTGGCCGCCGTGCCGGGGCGGGAGACGTCGGACACGTCGAAGGGGATGTTGTACCAGCGGGAACGGCGGGCGTGGCCGGTGACGTAGGTGACCTCAAAAATGATGCGCCCGGTCTCCCTCTCCGACGAGACGCCGGATGTGGGCCTGTCCGCAATGTCCCGCTTCTCGATGGCCTCCCGGTGGATGGTGATGAGCTTTTGGATGATCTCCGGGTCCGTGACGGTGACGTTCTGGAGGTCGCCGTCGTCGTAGAAGGACGCGCCGCTGCTGTAGAGCGTATCAATGACGGCGCTGTCCACCTTCTCCGCCTCCGGCAGCCACGTCTCAAAGCCGGTGAGATCAAACTCCACGCAGGCCGCCAGCGCGGCCATCACCGCCCCCACAGCCAGCGCCCCGCGCCACTTGTGGAAGACCCGGAAGGACTTGTCCAGCACCATCTGCGCCAGGAAGCAGCCGATGACCGTGCAGATCACCGCCGTATAGGGAAGCGTGGCGTCCCCTAAGATGGCGGCGGTCACGTATCCCAGGGCCAGCCCCGTGCAGAGGGCCGCGCCGTACTTGAATACGGGCCGCATGAAGCGCACCGCCACCACGTCCCCGGCGCTCTCCAGCCTCCGGGCGCGGTAGAGGAAGAAGGACAGGACCGCAAAGACCACGCCCACCGCCGCGTAGACGCCCACCACCGTCCACCCCTGGCCCGCGGGGTAGCTCACCACCCGGCGGTCCACGGTGTAGCCCCAGGAGACGGTGGAGAAGGTGGTGACCGGGGTGAACCACCGCATCACCTGGCGGGCGTGGGGGACGAAGCCCACAAAGCCGTAGTAGGCTTTCTCCAGCACGGTCTGCACCAGCTCGTAAAGGCAGGCGTAGAGGAAGTTTGCGATGACGTAGAAGGCCGGCAGCGCCAGGATATGCCCGGCGAAGAGGCCGCACAGGAACGCCATGGAGTAGAAGAAAAACATACTCCCCGCCCCGGTCCCCAGCCACGTCAGCAGCGCAAGGCCCGTGTCCACGCCGTTTGCCGCCGAGACGATCCCCACCAGCACGGCCACCGCCAGCTGCGGGACCAGGGTGAAGGCGAAGCCCGCGGCGAACTGGGTCAGGAAAAGCCCCTCCCGCCGCACCGGCAGCGCGCCGTAGAAATTGGCGGACCTTGCGGAATAGAGGTGGCTCAGCACCGCCATGGCGCACACCGCCGCGTAGAAGAAGGCGAAAATGGGGTTCATCTCGCTGGCTCCGCAGAGGATGTCCTGAAAATGGTCGTTGGCCTGCCCCGGCCCCTGCATCACCATGTTCACCGGGATGAGGAACACCCAGATCACAAGATAGGACGCCCACACCGGCCAGAAGCGGGTGAAATTCTTCTTAAAGACCGTCCAATCAAAGAACGATGTCCCGGACCGCATAGTCCTCACCTCCCATCTCGTAAATAAAGATCTCCTCCAGCGTCAGGGGAAGCGCCTCCATGAAGAGGGGCTTCAGCGCCTCGAACCGCTCCCGCACCGCCTGGGCGTTCCCCCGGACGATGTAGGTGTAGATGCGCCCCAGGCTGGAGGTGTGCAGCACCTCCAGCCCCTCCGGCAGCTCCGGGGACTTTTCCGAGGGGAAAGCGATCTGGAGCTTCACCAATCCGCCCTGAAGCTCCGAGAGGGACCGCTCCAGCGCCACCCGCCCGTGGCTCAGGATCCCCACGTGGTCGCACACGTCCTCCAGCTCCCGGAGGTTGTGGGAGGACACCAGCACCGTGGTGCCGTACTCGCTGACGTCGTTCATCAGAATGGACCACACCTGCCGGCGCATCACCGGGTCCAGCCCGTCCACCGGCTCGTCCAGCAGCAGGTAATCCGGCCGGCAGCTGAGCGCCAGCCAGAAGGCCGACTGCTTCTGCATCCCCTTGGAGAGCCTGCGGATGGGCCGTTTCTCGTCCACCTCCGGGAACGCCTCCCGGAGACGGCGGTACCGCTCCATGTCGAACTTGGGGTAGATCCCCCGGTAAAAGCGCATCATGTCCGCCGTGGCGGCAGAGCCGAACCAGTAGACCTCGTCCGGGATCACCGCGACCCGGCGCTTCACCGCCGGATTTTCCCACACCGGCTCCCCCTCCAGGGCGATCTCCCCGGAGTCCGGCTTGTACGCCCCGGTGAGGTGCCGGAGAATGGTGGACTTCCCCGCCCCGTTGGGACCCACAAGCCCGTAGACCGCCCCCTTGGGCACCGTCATGGTCAGCCCGTCCAGGGCGTGGAAGCCGTCAAAGCTCTTGACAACGTTTTTTACCTCGATCATGGTTCCTTCTCCTCCTTCTTATCCCCCAGGCGGGCGGACAGCTCCCCGTCCGTCACCCCCAGGAAGCGAAGCTCCTGGACGATGGCGTCCAGCTTTGAAAAAAGCTCCTCCCGCCGCTCCTCCCGCACGTCCGCCGGGAGAGCCGCGAAGCTCCCCTTCCCCGCCACGGTGTAGGCGTAGCCCTCCTGCTCCAGGGACTCGTAGGCCCGCTGGATGGTGTTGGGGTTGATGGCCAGGGACGCCGACAGGGCGCGCACCGAGGGCAGCTTGTCCCCCGCCGGGATGGCCCCGGTGATGATGAGCCGCCGAAGTCCGTCCCGGACCTGCTCGTAGATGGGCCGGCTGTCCCGGTAATTGAGCTGGAGCATACGACCTCCCCTTCCGAAACTGTGTTAACTGTACTAAGTGTGTTAGTACAGTTATAGTAGCATTCCCCGCCGGGTTTGTCAAGGGCTTTCGCAAAAAAATTTCCTCCGGGGTCTGGAGGAAAAAAGAAGGCCGGAAAAGGGGCGGTCCCTCTTCCGGCCTTCTTTTCGATTTTTCGTCAATCCTTCCCCTGGGTGTAGGCCGGGAAGGCCACGGTGAAGCGGGTCCCCCCGCCGGGGCGCGGCCCGGCAGTCACCTCGCCGCCGTGGCGGGCCACGGTGGCCTTGACGATGGAAAGGCCCAGGCCCGTACCCCCCTCGTCCCGGTCCCTGGATTTCTCCACCCGGTAGAAGCGGTCGAAGATGTAGGGCATATCCTCCTCCGGGATGCCGATGCCCGTGTCCTCCACGGTGATCTTCACCTTCTCCCCGTCCCGGCCCACGGAGAGGACCACCTCCCCGCCGGGGCGGTTATACTTGATGGCGTTCTCCACCAGGTTGTAGACGATCTGGAAAAGCTCGTCGGAGGTGGCCATGATGTGCGCCCTGTCAAAGTGGGTCACCAGCTCCACCTCCGCCCGGCGGGCGATGGGGCTGAGGGTCGCGGCCACGCGCTGGGCCACCTCCACGCAGTTGACGTCCACCCTGGCCGCCGCGGAGGGGTTGTTGTCCAGCTTCGTCAGCTCCAAAAGCTGTCCCGTGGTGCGGGCCAGGCGCTCCGACTCCTCCCGGATGCCGCCCACGAACTCCTTCACCGTCTCGCCGTCCATGTTCTCCGTCTCCAAAATGCTGTCGGACAGGAGGCGTATGGCCGCCAGGGGCGTTTTCAGCTCGTGGGAGGCGTCCGCCACGAAGCGGCGGCGGATCTCCTCGGTTTTCTGGAGCCTGTCGGTGAGGCTGTTGAACTCCTGGGAGAGGGTGGTCAGCTCGTCGTGGCCTGTGACGGCGATTCGATAGGTGTACTCCCCCTCCCGGACGTTCTTGATGGCGTCCAGGATGCGCCGGAGGCGGTAGCCCATGGTCTGGGACAGGAGGACGCTGACCACCATGGCCGCCGCGCCCAGGCCCAGGGAGATGCTGGTCATGTCGTTGCGCAGGCCCAGGACGATGGCCCCCTCGGCGGCGTCGTACTCGTAGACGCCCACGGCTCCCACCACCTGCCCCCCGTCCACGATGGGGACGGCGGCGTAGCTCATAAACGCCCCGTCGTTGAAGAAGGAGCGAAATTCGTCCTTCCGCTGGCTGACGGCGATGTTCACAAGGGAAAAAAGGACGCGCTCATCGTACCCCGTCACGTCGTTGCGCACGGAGTAAAGCTCGTCCATATTCGTGTTCATCACGGAGACGCGGGAGAGGTTCCCCGTCTCCGTCAGCCTCACGACCTGACCCACCGTGTTGGGCGTCATGCGCTCCAGCAGCTCCACCGAGGAGCCGATCTGGAGCGTCTGGGGCAGGATGGCGTTCTCCTTGGAGACGAACACCAGGTCCCTGGCGATGGCCACGGGGTAGGTGTTCAGGGCGACAATGGCCACCATCGTGACCAGCAGATACGTCAGCAGGTACTTCGTTCGGAGGCTGATAAACAGGCGGCGTCCGCCCTCAGCCCTTGAAATAGTACCCGACCCCCCATTTGGTGATGATATACTCCGGCTCGGCGGGATTGGCCTCCAGCTTCTCCCGGAGGCGGTGGACGTGCACGTCCACGGTGCGGATGTCCCCCTGGAAGTCGTAGCCCCAGATGATGTTCAGCAGGTTCTCCCGGCTGTACACCCGCCCCGGATTTTTCATCAGAAGCTCGATCACGTCGAACTCCCGGCCCGTCAGCTCCACGCTCTCGCCGCTTTTGAAGGCCATGCGCCGCTCGCAGTCGATGGCGATGGGGCCGATGGAGATGAGGTTCTGCTCCTCCGCCTGGGCCTTCAGGGCCGAGCGGCGCAGAAGCGCCCGCACCCGCGCCTTCAGCTCCAAAATGTTGAAGGGCTTTGTCACGTAGTCGTCCGCCCCGTACTCAAAGCCGATGATCTTGTCCATGTCGTCCGAGCGGGCGGTGAGCATGATGATGGGCACGCTGGAGGTCTCCCGGAGCCTCATGCACACCTCAAGGCCGGAGAGCTTGGGCATCATCAGGTCCAGGATAATGAGGTCAAAGTCCCCCGTCCTGGCCAGGTTCAGCCCCTCCTCCCCGTCGTAGGCCGTCTCCACCTGGTAGCCCTCGTTCTCAAGATTGAATTTGATGCCCCGCACCAACAGCTTCTCATCGTCCACCACAAGTATCTTCATATCGTCACCTCAACCTTATATTCCCGTCCGCGCCCCTGTCCGGCGGCGCGGCCCTTTGCGGCATCCTATGTCCCGCCGTCAGACGGTGACCAAATCGGCGATGGCCTCATACAGCGTCTCCCCGATGCCCGGCACGGCCAGCAGCTCCTCCTTGTAGGTGAAGGCCCCGTGCTCCTCCCGGTAGTCCAGGATCCGCCCGGACAGCGTCTCCCCGACGCCGGGGAGGCTCATGAGCTGCCAGCGCCCCGCCGTGTTGAGGTCGATGACCCCCGGCTCCGCCGCGGCCTCTCCCACAGGCTCCACCACGCGGTTTTCCACCGTCACGGCGATGTCCCCGCCGCCCCGGCGGCCCGTAAAATATCCCGCCGTGAAAAAGACCGCCCCCACGGCAAGGCCGAGAAAGACAAGCTCCACAGCTTTGCGCTTCATCCGTCAGATCCCCCTTGATTTCGTCCCCGGCGCGGGCCGGAGCGGGGAGAGCGCGGCCCTTCGCCTAAAAAAATTTAAATTCGACATTTTACCTTGATTTTGAAGCGGAAAAACGTTATTATAGGGAGTAGGCGCACACCGCGCCTCCGCCTTCTTATTTTACAATAAAAAATCGGCTTTGTCCACCACTTTATTGCCGGAGATTTGAAATGAACGTTTTACGAAAAAAAGCATTCCGCCTCACCGCGCTGACCTTGTGCCTTCTCTCGCTGTGCGCGCCGCTTCTGGCCCTTTCGGGGCCGGAGGTCCGGGCCGAGGACGCCCCGGCGGCTGAGTCCGCCGCCGCCCTGCTCGTGGACCTGGACGAGGACCAGGTCCTCTACGCCAAGGGCGAGCGGGACACCCGCGCCCCCGCCAGCATGGTGAAGATCATGACGGTGCTGTTGGGCATCGAGGCGTATGAGCGCGGCGACGTGGCCCTCACGGACCTTGTGGACGTGACGGAGGACGCTTTCTTCGACGTCGGCTCCGGCGACAACTCCGGGGCCTTCTCCCCCGGCGAGCAGGTCCCCTTCGAGGCGCTTTTGTACAGCGTCATGCTCACCTCCGGCAACGAGGCGTGCAACGCCATCGCCCAGCGGGTCTCCGGCAGCGTCGTCTCCTTTGTGGCGGCCATGAACGCCAGGGCCATCGAGTTGGGCTGTACCGGCACCAACTTCGCCAACACCCACGGCCTGCCCAACGAGCACAGCTACTCCACCGCCTATGACCTCTACCTCATCACCAGCGCCGCGTGGAAACACAACCTCTTCAAGCGCCTTTGCTCCACGGAGAGCTACGCCATCCCGGACACCAACCTGAACCCGTCCCGCGTCATTCGCAACGGCAACAGCCTTCTCAACGCCCAGAGCGCCTACTTCTACGAATACGCCTCCGGCGTCAAGACCGGGTACACCGACGCCGCCGGGTACTGCGCCATCGCCACCGCCTCCAAGGACGGCCGGACCCTCCTGAGCGTGGTGCTGGGCGCGCAGTCCTATACCGCCGAGGACGGGCGGACCATGGTGCAGAGCTTCAGCGACACCAAAAACCTCATGAACTGGGGCTTTGACAACTTCGTGTATACCGACCTTCTCAGCACCCTGAAGCTCATCGACGAGGTCCCCGTCAAATTGGGGCTGGGCGTGTCCTCCGTGGTCCTGCGCCCGGAGGAGAAGATCACCGCCCTGCTGCCCAGGGACGCGGACCTGAGCCAGGTGGAGCTTCACCACACCCTGCTCAGCGACGAACCCCTGGTGGCCCCGGTGGAGGAGGGCCGCGTCATGGGGGAGGTGTCCGTGACCTTCCAGGGCCGCGATTACGGCTCCGTCCGGCTGGTGACCAACACCGCCGTGGAGCTTGACCGCGCCGCGTACATCGGCTCGGAGATCAGAAGCACCCTGCGCAACAAGTATGTGAGGCTGGCCATCACCGTCCTTGTGGTACTGATCATCCTCTACATCGCCTTCATCATATACTACAACATCCGCCGCGCCAACAAGCGGCGTGTCGCCGCAGACCTGGCCCGCCGCCGGGTGCAGGAGTACCGCCGTGGGCAGAACGTCCCGGAGGAATCGGTCCCCGCCGCGCCCCGCCCGGAAAGCGTCTCCGTCCGCGCCGCCTCCGACGTCCCCCGCCGGGACGATACCGTCCGGCAGGACAGCGCCGCTCCGCGGGACGCCGTCCCCCAGACGCGGCCTCAGCGCCCGGCGGAGACCACCACGGGCCTCACCTTCGAGGAGATCGAGGCAATCTTCCGCAAGCGCGACCAGGAGACCAGGAAAAAATGACTTCCCTCCCCGGAAGGCCGCAGAACGGAATTCCGGGGATTTTTCACGCCCGTCCCGCGCCGGGCAGACCCTGTTGCGCGGAGGCTGAATTTTGAGGTGATGGATATGCAGGGCTTCACCCTGGCCTTCAACGTGGTGGTGCCGCTGATGATCTATATGGGCGTGGGCGTCCTCATCCGGCTGCTGGGGCTTTTCTCCCAGGACACCCTGAAGGAACTCAACGACGTTATTTTCAAGGTGCTGATCCCCCTGTCGCTCTTCTTTGACATCTACCGCGCCGACTTAAGCTCCGCCGTGGACGGACCGCTGACGGCGTGGACGGCGGGGCTTATCACCCTCACCTTCGTGACGGCGCTGCTCATATGCAAGCGCACCATCCCCGACCGGGCCGACGTCCCCACCGTGGCCCAGGGCATCTACCGCTCCAACACCGTCCTCTTTGGAACCGTTATCAGCCGCTCCATCGCCGGGGAGACGGGCGCGGCCATCATGGCCGCCCTCTTCGTGGTGGTGGTCCCACTGCTGAACATCCTCGCCGTCATTGATTTTGAGGTCATGCGCGGCGGGAAGGTGAACTGGAAAAAGACCCTGTGGCAGATCGCCAAGAACCCCCTGGTCCTGGCCGGACTTCTGGGCGGGGCCGTGAATCTCACCGGCATTCGCCTCCCGGAGCTGCTCTGCGCCCCGCTGGTCACCCTGGGGGAGCTGGCCTCCCCCCTGGCCTTAGTGGTCCTGGGCGGGATGCTCTCGCTCAAGAGCATGGTCAGCCACAGGGGCCGCCTGCTGGCGGCGGTGTTCTGCAAACTGGTGGCCGTCCCGGCGGTGTGCCTCACCTTCCTCGCCCTGCTGGGCTATAGAGGTCCCGCCATGGCGGCTCTGCTGGCGGTCTTCGCCTCCCCCACCGCCGTGGCCTCCACCCCCATGGCCCAGACTCTGGGCGGCAACGTACGCCTGGCCGGGGAGATCGTGGCGCTGACCACCGTTTTCAGCATCGTCACCGTCTTTCTCTTCATCGCCGTCATGTCCAACCTCGTCCTCTTTTAGCCTGGGCCGATAACGCCCGGCGTAAGGAGGGCCGCCCTCCTTTGATGCCCCCATAGACAAGCTTACCCCCGGTCCTCCAACGCAAGGACCGGGGGGCTTTTTCGTTTTGGGCTTATTCCGGCAGGGTCACTTCTCCATGAGCAGCTTGTTCAGCTCCTCCATGAAGGTGTTGATGTCCTTAAACTGCCGGTACACCGAGGCGAAGCGCACATAGGCCACCTCGTCCAGCTGCTTGAGGTGGCGCATCACCAACTCCCCGATGTAGCTGGAAGGGATCTCCCGCTCCGGGTAGTTCTGCGCCTCCTGCTCGATCTCGTTGGCGACGGCCTCGATCTCCGAAAGCCCCACGGTGCGCTTTTCGCAGGCGTGGAGCATGGAGTTGATGATCTTCACCCGGTCGAACGCCTGACGGCTGCCGTCCTTCTTCACCACCACAATGGGCATCCGCTCCACGGATTCATAGGTAGTGAACCTCTTTCCGCAGGACATACACTCCCGGCGGCGTCTGATGCTGTCCTCCGTGGGGCGCGAGTCGATCACCTTGCTCTCAGAAAAACCGCAGTACGGACACCTCATCTGTCTATGCCTCCCGTCAAAAAACTACCTTTTATTATATCAAAGAACCCGCCTGTTGTACATAACTTTCTCGATTTTTTTCAAATTTTTTCTCCCCCGGCAGGAAATATTTTTGCATTGAAAACCCACGCCGCCGCCCTTACAATGGATACAGGGAGGGAGACGTATGCGCAGACCGACAGGAAAATGGCCCCGCCGCCGGGTTCTATCGCCCCCGGCCTACGGGCTGATCAAGGGGGGCCTGGTCCTCTCGTGCGCGCTTCTGGCCGCCTCGCTGGCCTTAGTGCTTCACGCGGGACCCCTGAGCGCCCACAACGTACATATCCACCGCCTGGCGGCGGACCTCTACCGCGCCCCTCTGGGGGTACTGCTCCTTACGCATCTGGGGGCGCTTCTGGTGGAGGAGCGTCTTTCATGAGCCGCTCCAGGGCGGGTCTGTCCATCAGCGCGTTCACCGCGTCCAAAAGGGCGTTGGCCGTCATGCGGGCGGGAAAGCCCAGCTTTTTCAAAAGCTCCGCCCGCCTCATCGCGCTGTCCGGCCCGCCTGAGAGGCCCAGCTCGTAAAAATCCGTCTTGGTGAGGCCGCCGCGGACGGGGGCGGCGTCCTCCTGCTCAAAGGTGGCTCCGGCGCGGCGCAGGGCCTCCAGCAGGACCTCCCCCGGCACGCCCTCCACCCCCAGCTTGCCCTCCTTCGAGGGCGCGCGCTTGCGCTTTTCCTTGCCGTACAGGTCCGGGATATAGGCGTGCTTCACGTTCTCCCCCGCCAGCCGCCCCTTCAGGCAGCCCCGGATGAGGAACCCGGCGGAGTCGGAGTCGGTGAGGATCACCACGCCCCGCGCCCTTGCCAGCGTCCGTATAAGCGACACAAGCTCCGCGTCGGAAAAGACCCCGAAGCCGCGTGTCTCCACGATCACGGCGTCCACAATGCGGCTGAGGGTATTCTTGTCGTACCGCCCCTCCACCACGATGGCCTCGGCGACGCGGGGCCTCACGCCCTCACCCCCAGGGCCAGCAGGACCCTGGCCGTCAGCTCCTTGGCCGCGCCCGTCTCGTCCTCGCCGGTGCTGTTGAGGCGCAAAAGCGTCTCGTTGGCGGCCCTGCACGCCTGGACGCACTGGGAGAGGGTCACGCCCCCGGCGGCGCTCATCAGATTTTTGGCGGGGTACTCGCTGCGCACGCCGGCCAGGGCCATAAACTCCTTCACCGAGACCCGCTTTTGCGCGCAGACGCGGGCGATCATCAGCTGCCGCACCGTCCCGGCCAGGGCGTAGATCACGGTATAGCCGTCCATATCCGGCATCCGCAGAAGCTCCCCCATGAGGGAAAAGGCGTCGTCCGCCCGGCGTCTCAGCACCGTGTCCGTGAATTTCCAGGTCTTTACGTCCGCCACCGGCGTCACCAAAAGCTCCACGTCCTTCACGTCCACGGTGTCCCCCGCGCAGTAGGCGGAGAGCTTTTCAAGCTCGGTGACCATGTTGGTCATCAGCCCGCCGGTCATCATCACGAACCGCTCCGCGGCCTGACGGGTCATCTTCTTCCCGGAGGCGGCCAGCCGCCGGGCCGTCCAGCTCACAAGCTTCTGCTCGTCCAGCCTTTGAAACTCCACTTTGGTGACAAGGGAGGCGATCTCTTTGGACGACGCGGCCCGCCAGTCCGGGGCCGTCCCCTCCGGGCAGACGAACACGACGCAGGCGTACTCCGGCACGTCCCGAAGCGTCTGGACAATGGCGCGGCGCGTCTCGTCGCCAAGCTTTGCAAAGTCCGCGTCGTTCACCTCGATCAGCGTCCGCTCCGCGAACACCGGCAGGGCGTCCACCGCCTCGGCGAAGGCGTCCGGGGAGAAGCTGCGCCCGTCCATCCTGTGGTGGTTAAATTCCGCCGTCTCCGCCGGGATCATGTCCCGCAGTTTCTTTACGGCGTCCGCCAGCAGATACCGCTCCTCGCCGTAAAAGACATACGCCCCCCTGGGCGTTCCGGCCTTCAGGTCCGCCTTCAGCCGCTCGTATTCCGTGTTGTCCTGTTCCCTTTTGGTGTAGGAAGCCATACTCAACTCACCGACCTTATGGAAATCGTTCCGTTCTCGTCCGTCCGAAAGACCGCGATCCCGCGCTCCTCCAGCCTGTCCAGCACCTCCGGGGCGGGGTGCCCGTAGCTGTTCTCCCCCACGGAAATCACCGCCGTCTCCGGCCTTATCGCGTTCAACAGCCGCTCCGTGGTGGACGTGGCCGAGCCGTGATGGCCCACCACAAGCACCTCCGTATCGGGCAGGCGGTACTTCCCCGCAAGCTGGATCTCCTGCTCCGCCGGGGCGTCCCCCGTGATGAGGGTGTCGAAGTCCCCGCCTGAAATGAGGGCCGTCAGCCCCCGCTCGTTCTCCGTCTCCATCCCCAGAGGCGGGAAGAGGTTGAAGGTCGTCTCGCCCAGCTCCACCGCCGTGTCCTCGTCCACGTAGAGGACGCGGCACCCGGCGCTCTCGGCGGCGGCCAAAATCTCCTCGTCCAGTTCGCTCTCGGTAAACCGCGGCTCCGGCACCGCCAGGACCTCCACCTGCAGGGAGGCCAGCAGCCGCTCCACCCCGTTGGCGTGGTCGGCGTGGTAGTGGGTCAGCACAAGAAGGTCCACGCGCCCACGGCCCATGCCCCGCACGAACCGCTCCGCCGTCTCCCCGGCGTCCACGCCGGAGGAGGTGCCGCAGTCCACGATGGCGGTATACCGCCCCGCCGTGACCACAAGGCTCTGCCCCTGCCCCACGTCCAGCGCCGTCAGCGTGTAGCCGGGCCGGGCGGCGGCGGAGGCGTCCTTCACAACGAATATGGCGCACAGCGCCACCGTGGCCGCCGACATGGGCGCAATGAGCCGCCGGGGGCTGACACGAAAGACGGCGAAGCCCAACAGCGTCAGATACACCGCCGCAAACCACAGCTTCACCGCCGTCCCGTCCAAATACACCGCCGCCAGGAAGGGACGGGCCGCCAACTTCACCACAAGGAGGATGTAGCGGACAAGGAGGGAGGGGTAAAAGGCCGCCGTCCGCCCCAGGGGCAGCCACAAAAACGAAAGACCCACCGCCAGCGCCCCTATGAGGAACGCCGGGGACACCGCCCACAGGATCAGAAGATTCACCAGGGGCGACACAAGCGACACGCACCCGAAATAGAGCGCCGAGATGGGCAGCGTCAGCAGCAGCGCCCCCAGGGTGGCGGAGAACGTCCCGGCCAGCCACAGGCACACGGCCCGCCCCGCCCCCTTTTTGGGGAGCCGCGCGGTGAGGGCCTTTTGGAACCGGGGCGTAAAGAGGATGATCCCCAGCGTGGCGGCGAAGGAGAGCTGGAAGCCCACCCCCGCTGCGGCGAAGGGGTTCACCAGCAGTAAAAGGAGCATAGCCAGGGAGAGGCTGGTCAGGCTGTCGCTCTCCCGGTAGACCATAGGCGCCAGAAGCACCGCCGCCTGCATCACCACCGCCCGCACCACCGAGGCGGAGAACCCGGACACCGCCATAAAGATGAGCAGGACCGGGATCGTCAGCGCCACGCCCAGGGGCGAGCGCCCCAGCACCGTCAGCAGAAAGCCCGCCAAAATGGACACGTGCATCCCGGAGATGGCCACGATGTGGGTCACGCCGGCGCGCTCCATGGCGGCGGTGGTCTCCACGTCCCGGTTGAGGCCCGTCCTGTCCCCGGTGAGCAGGGCCAGCATGAAGTCCTCCGTGTCCGCCGGGAACGCCTCCCGGATCTTCTCCCGGATCGACTTTGCCAGGTACACGTGGAAGTTGTGAAAGCGCATCCCCGGCGAGGCCAGGACCTGCAGGTCCCTGGCGCTCCGGGCAAAGAGGAAGATGCCCTTGGAGGTGAAGGAGGTCACAGGCTCGTCCCCCACCCGGTCCGAGGCGGAGAAAAGCGCCTCAAAGGCCACCTCATCCCCCGGCCTCAGCCCGTCCGTCTCGTCCTCATAAAAATAGGCCCGCGCCTTCAGCCCGTGGGCGGCGCTGTCGGAGAGCCGCACGTCCACATAGGACCCCCGGTCTGTCTCCACGGGGAAGTCCAGCACCTCCGCCCGGACCTGGGCGGTGGCCCCGTCCATGGCCCGCGCCCCGGAGAAGATAAGGGTGTCAAACCCGAAGCACCACGCAAATCCCAGGGCCAGCCCCACGCCGGCCACCACAGCCGCCCGCCGTCCGCCGCCCCGAAGGAGCGCGTAGAGGATCAGTCCCAGCAGAGCCGCCGCCCCCGCCAGCAGGAGCCTCAGCCGCACCGGCACCAGGTATTGGCACAGAAACACCCCAAAGGAGAAGGAGAAGGCAAACCACGCAAGCTTCCTCACGAACCCTTCTCCTTTCTGTAATGAAGTCAGTCAAATAAAGCCTTCCCCACTTGTGGGGAAGGTGGCCCCCGAAGGGGGTCGGATGAGGCCGATACGCGCCCGGCTCCCCTCCGGCCCTCCGGGCCACCTCCCCTCAGAGAGGGGAGGCTTTTCCCACCTCATCCGTCGCCTCCGGCGACACCTTCCCCGCCCTGCGGGGAAGGCATTTGCCTTGATGGCCCCGTTGCGCGCACCAAATGGCGCCCCTCTCTGAGGGGAGCTGTCAGCGTAGCTGACTGAGGGGAGCATTCCGTTATCGCCCGGCTCCCCTTCGGCCCTTCGGGCCACCTCCCCTCAATGAGGGGAGGCAATTCCCACCTCATCCGTCGCCTGCGGCGACACCTTCCCCGCCTAAGCGGGGAAGGCATTTGCCTTGATGGCCCCGTTGCGCGCACCAAATGGCGCCCCTCTCTGAGGGGAGCTGTCAGCGTAGCTGACTGAGGGGAGCATTCCGTTATCGCCCGGCTCCCCTCCGGCCCTTCGGGCCACCTCCCCTCAGAGAGGGGAGGCGATTCCCACCTCATCCGTCGCCTCCGGCGACACCTTCCCCGCCTAAGCGGGGAAGGCTTTTTCCTGTAATACTCGCGCTCCCTTCGAGGCGTTCCCTGACCTTCCCGAAGGTCGCCTCCGCCAGGGGCACATACCGCGCCTCCAGCGCGTCCAGCCGGTCAAGAAGCTCCCGCGCGTGCGCCCGATCCGTCATGCTTTTCGCGTTGATGCGCACGTTCAGCCCGGCGGACAGCAGCGCCGCCCGCGCCAGCTGCGCCCCCACGCCCACGTCGGAGACGGCGATGGCGCTGCCCTTCTCCGAAAGCTCGTGGAGAAGCGTCAGCGCCTCCCCGCATTTTTCCGCCATATCCATGGGCGGCCGGGAGGCCGCGCACAGGGCCGCCTCCATCACCTCCGCCCGCTCCGGGGCGTCCTTCGGGATGGCATAGGCGCGGGAGAGCGGCTCAAAGGCCGCCGCGTCCGCGTCGATGAGGGCCAGAAGCTCCTCCCGCAGCTCCCCGGCGCGCCGGGAGATACGCCGGAGGTCCTCCTCGTATGGGGCGTATTTCTTCTTTCCAAAGGTAAGCGCGCAGACCATGGAGGCCAGCGCCGAGGCCAATGCCCCCGCCAGCGCCGAGGCTCCGCCCCCGCCGGGGACCGGGGCCTTGGAGGCCAGAGCGTCCGCAAATTCCGTAAGGCGCAGTCCCGTCATGCCGTTGTCCATCCTTCAAAGCACCCCTCATGCGGGCGGGTCTCAGGCCCGCCCCGGTTTTTTAAAAGAGTCCTGAAATGACCCCGTTCTCGTCCACGTCGATCTTCTCCGCCGCCGGGACCTTGGGAAGGCCCGGCATGGTCATCACGTCCCCGGTGAGGGCCACGATGAAGCCCGCCCCGGCGGAGACCTTCAAATTCCGCACCGTGATCTTGAACCCACGTGGCGCGCCCAGGAGCTTCGGGTCGTCGGAAAAGCTGTACTGGGTCTTGGCCATGCAGATGGGCATCCCGCCGAAGCCCAGCTCCGTGAGCTGCTTTGCCTGCTTCTTCGCCCCGGCGGTAAGCTCCACGCCGTCGGCGTGGTAGATCTTTTGGGAAATCTCCTCCAACTTCTCCACGATGGGCTTCTCCGCGTCGTAGGAGAAGGTGAAGCCGTTCGGCTGTTCACACAGGCGCACCACCTCTTCCGCCAGGGCCACGCCGCCCTCGCCGCCCTTGCCCCAGACCTGGGAGAGGGCCACGTTGACGCCTAACTTCCTGCACTCGTCCTCGACGAGCCGGAGTTCCGCCTCCGTGTCCGTGGGGAAGCGGTTGATCGCCACCACGGCGGGCAGATGGTAGACCTGGGTGATGTTCTCCACGTGCTGTAAAAGGTTGGGAAGGCCGCGCCGGAGGGCCTCCAGGTCCTCGGTGCCCAGCTGCTTTTTGTCCAGCCCCCCGTGCATCTTCAGCGCCCGGACCGTGGCGACGATGACCACGGCGTCGGGCCAGAGGCCCGCCATGCGGCACTTGATGTCCAAAAACTTCTCCGCGCCCAGGTCCGCGCCGAAGCCGGCCTCCGTGACGCAGTAGTCCCCTAACTTCAGCGCCAGCTTCGTGGCCACGATGGAGTTGCACCCGTGGGCGATGTTGGCAAACGGCCCGCCGTGGACAAAGGCCGGGGTGTGCTCCAGCGTCTGGACCAGGTTGGGCTTCAAAGCGTCCTTCAAAAGGGCCGCCATGGCCCCCGCCGCCTTCAGATCCCCGGCGGTGACGGGCTTTCCATCGTAGGTATAGGCCACGATGATGGAGGCAAGCCGCCGCTTTAAGTCCGTGATGTCGGAGGACAGGCAGAAGACCGCCATGATCTCGCTGGCCACGGTGATGTCGTAGCCGTCCTCGCGGGGCGTGCCGTTGACCCGGCCCCCCAGGCCGTCCACCACGAAGCGGAGCTGCCGGTCGTTCATGTCCACGCACCGCCGCCAGGTGATGCTCTTGGGGTCGATGCCCAGGGCGTTGCCCTGATAGATGTGGTTGTCCAGCATCGCCGCCAGCAGGTTGTTGGCCGCGCCGATGGCGTGGAAGTCCCCGGTGAAGTGGAGGTTGATATCCTCCATGGGCACCACCTGGGCGTAGCCGCCGCCGGCCGCGCCGCCCTTGACCCCGAACACAGGCCCCAGGGACGGCTCCCGCAGGGCGATAACGGACTTCCTGCCGATTTTGCGCAAAGCGTCGCCCAGCCCCACCGTGGTGGTGGTCTTGCCCTCCCCGGCCGGGGTGGGGGTGATGGCGGTGACCAGCACCAGCTTGCCGTTGGGCCGTTCCGCGCTGTCCGCCAGGAGCTTTAAATCGATCTTCGCCTTGTACCTGCCGTACTGCTCCACGTATTCAGGGGCGATACCGCACCTGTCCGCCACCGTGGTGATGGGGTCCATCACGCACTCCTGGGCGATCTCAATGTCAGACTTGTATTCCATATCCATCCTCCGTTCCCAACTCTCTTTTTTCGGGGCTTTTATACTGATAAACAGTATAACACAGCCGTCCTGTTTTTTCTACTGGCAATGACAATAAATCTTTTCCCGCATAGAATGAAAAAGGAGGTACATCTTATGAGTGTTCTATGTGATCTAAGCCAAAATACCCAGACCTATCTGGCAGAGTATAACCGCATACTGGCGCAGATGGCGCGGGAGATGGAGGACGCCGCGCCCAACGCCTCCATCTCCGGCTCCTTCATCCGCCAGATGCTCCCCCACCACCGGGCCGCCATCGCCATGAGCGAGAACCTTCTGCGCTACACGACGGACCTGGAGCTTCAGCGCATCGCGCAAAACATCATCACCGAGCAAACCCGCTCCATCGCCGATATGCTCCAGCTCCGTAATACCTGCGTGAACACCCGCAATACGCCCCAGAGCGCCGCCCGGTACGCCGCGTGCGTCAGCCGGATCGTAGACGGGATGCTCTCCTCCATGGAATCCACCCGCGCCGTGAACTCCATCGACTGCAACTTCATTTCCGAGATGCTCCCCCACCATGAGGGGGCCATCGCCATGTCGCGCCTTGCGCTGCGCTTCCCCCTCTGCCCCGGCCTCGTCCCGGTCCTGAACGCCATCGTCAACACCCAGTCCCGCAGCGCCCGCCAGCTCCGGCAGGCAGGCTCCCGCCTTGGTTGCCGGCAATAGCAAAGGCCCCGGTTCCCCAGGGCCTCAGATTGTCAAAAAACTCAAATTGAATATTTTTTCCGGCGGCACTACGTCGGAAAAAATCCCTTTTGTCGCGCAAACGTACGCCTGCGGGCGTGTGCTGCAGCGCGGCAGCAGGGGGATTTTCTCTGAATTTCGCAAAATTCAGAGAAATCGCCCGCACGTTCCCCTTTGTCGGAAAAGGCCAACGGCCTTTTCCGACAGGTTGCGGCCCCGGTTCTCCGGGGCCTTCCGTTGTGGAAAACACATTTTTTGAGCTTATACGATCAGCATGGCGTCCCCGAAGGAGAAGAATCTGTACCGCTCCCTGACAGCCTCCTCGTAGGCCGCCAGCACGTGCTCGCGCCCGGCCAGGGCCGACACCAGCATCACCAGGGTGCTCTCCGGCAGGTGGAAGTTGGTCACCAGCGCGTCCACGCACTTAAAGCGGTAGCCGGGATAGATGAAGATGTCCGTCCAGCCGGAGGCGGGCTTCAGCCGCCCGTTCCCGTCCGCGAAGGACTCCAGCGTCCGGCAGGAGGTGGTCCCCACGGAGACCACGCGCCCGCCGCGCTCTTTGGTATCGTTGACGATCCGGGCCGCGTCCTCAGAGATCATGCAGAACTCCGCGTGCATATCGTGGTCCTCGATCTCCTCCTCCTTCACGGGCCGGAAGGTCCCCAGCCCCACGTGGAGGGTGACGAAGGCGGTCTCCACGCCCCTGGCCCGGACCGCGTCCAGCAGCTCCGGCGTGAAATGAAGCCCCGCCGTGGGCGCGGCGGCGGACCCCAGCTCCCGCGAGTACACCGTCTGATACCGCTCCGCGTCCTTCAGCTCCTCGTGGATATACGGGGGCAGGGGCGTCCTGCCCAGCTTCTCCAGCGTCTCCAAAAAGATGCCCTGGCAGTAAAAGCGGATGAGCCTGTTCCCGCCGTCCAGCACCTCCAGGACCTCCGCCTCCAGCTCCCCGCCGCCAAAGATGACCCGGTCGCCGGGCCGGGCCTTCCGGCCGGGGCGCACCAGGCACTCCCAGCACCCGCCCCCCTTGTCGGTGAGCAGCAGGACCTCCACCGCGCCGCCTGTGGGCCTGCGGCCGATGAGCCGCGCCGGGAGAACGCGGGAGTCGTTGAGCACAAGGCAGTCGCCGGGGGCCAAAAGCTCCGGCAGCTCGTAAAAATGCCGGTGGCTGGTCCGGCCCGTGGCCTTGTCCAGCACCATAAGGCGGGACTCGTCCCGCCGCTCCAGCGGCGTCTGCGCAATCAGCTCCTCTGGAAGCTCATAAGAAAAATCCGATGTTTTCATTCCCGGTCCCCGCCTTCGTTCACGCCGCGCCGCCCTGAGTGATGGTCACGCCGGTGTAATAGAAGGTCAATATCTCCTCGCAGGTCATGTTGTGGTTCTTCGCCATGACGTAGGCTCCCCACTGGCTCATACCCACATTATGCCCCCAGCCTGAGCCTGTGAATACAAAGAGGCCCTGGGCGTTGACACCCACGGAGTCGGAGGCGCTTCCCCCGCCGGTCTCCAGCTTCTCCACGTTCCCCGTCCCGGTGATGGCGTACAGCTCCCCGGAGGGCAGCTCCTCCGCCGCGCCGCCGGAACCCAGGGCATACGCGCCGGAAAGCCCGCCGTCCAGCACGGTCCCGCCGTTCACATACACGCTCCCCGCGGCCCCCTGTCCCAGACCGTTGACGGTGTAGCGGATGGACCGGCATCCGGGGTATCCGCGCACGTTGTCGCTCTGGGCAGTGAAGCTCCTGCCGTTCACGTCGATGAAGGTGATGCTCTTCACGTTCCCCATGGGAGTAAAGACAAGCTTGATGGTCCTGATGTCGCCGCAGTCGCGGCCCCTGGCACGCAGACGCGCCGCAAGCTGGCTGGGGGTATATTTTACCGTCCAGTAGTAGTTGGAGATGGACCCGGCGATCTCCGCCTCGTAGGGGTCCACCACCCCCTTGAGGTAGGGATAATCGGTCCCCCAGACGTTCTTCACGTCCTCCGAAGCGCCGCCGTTGGAGGAGTAGTAGACTGTGGAGCAAAGCTTCCCGTCGTACATGAGGTACTGCCCCGAAGTCTCCTCCGCCGCCCTGTCGGAGTTGGCGCCGGCGCCGCCGGTGCCGTGATACGCCTGACAGCAGGTGGTGTTGCACAGGTCGTACCCCAGCGTCCTGTGCTTGGTGATGTTGCTCATCAGGAAGGTCCTGGCGCAGATGGCCTGGGCCTTCAGCGCCTCCAGGGGCCAGCTGGTATTCATCTCGTAGCAGATGACCCCCTTGACGTAGTCGTCAATGTCCACGTAGTTTACGGTGGTGATGAGGCTCCCGGTGTTGCGCAAGAACGCGAAGCCACCGTAGTACTTGCTCTGTCTGTGCCACGTCTGGGTCTTGGACCCGTCGTTGGCGTAGGGGCGCAGGGCCAGGTTCCTGGAGGTCCCGCAGTCGAACTCCAGCAGGATCCTGTTGGTCCCCGTCTCCACCACCGTCACGGTGTAGGAGGAGCCGCTGTCCACGCTCCAGCCGTCGCCCGACGCCGCGATGGCGTCGTCCCGGTCGGTGTACTGCCCGCGCAGGACCGCGAAGGAGCCGTTTTCATAGCGGACGAATCCGCCCTCCACCTGCCCGGCCAGCTCCGCGGCCTCCTCATACGTGCCGAAGCTCCCGCCCAGGCGCAGATGGACGCACCCCACCACCGTCCCGGAGGCCCCCTCCGTCTCGGTGTAGGAGTTGCTCCCGGCGTTGTAGACCATGTTCCTGTCCATGAGGACGGAGACCCTCGGCGTCCCCTCGATCCGAGGCCCGACGGGGATAAACTCCCGGTTTGAGTCGTAGTAGCCCACCTCGTACCCGTCCCCCATCCCGGAGACGACTTCAAGATTGGCCGAGGGGAAGGTCTTTTCTTTGGGGCTTCCGTCGTCGTTGTAGGTGTAAATACCGATCCTCACCGTGCTGTAGGGCGGCGTGTACGTCTGCTCCGCCCTGCCAGACGGGGCCAGCGCGGCGGCCAGCCCCAGGGCCAGCGCCACGGCCAGGATCCTTCTGACTTTCGTATGCATAGTTCCCTCCAAACCCCCGGATGCGGTTTTCTGTTTATTTATCACGTTAAAACGCAAGAAGGGCCGCATTTTTTGAGAGTTTTCACCGTTGACACGGCATTTAAGCTGTGATACAGTATCAAAGTACGCCTCCCACAGCGGCGGCGCCACTTATGTAAACTACATTATACAACATTCTTTTCGTTTTGGCTACCCCTTTTGACGTATTTTTTATTGTTTATTTTTGGAACGGGCCAAAAAACGCCATTTTTGCCCGTCCGTATCTGACGAATGGAGGAGACAGCATGAAAAAATACAAGGTCGGCGTCATCGGCGCCACCGGCATGGTGGGCCAGCGTTTTGTGACGCTCATCGCCCAGCACCCCTGGTTTGAGCTTACGGAGGTGGCCGCCAGCGCCCGCAGCGCCGGGAAGCCCTATTCCGAGGCCGTGGCGGGCCGGTGGCTCATGACCTCGCCCGTCCCCGCGCGCGCCGCGGACCTGACCGTCAAGTGCGCCGAGACGGACATGGACGAGATCTGCGCCAACGTGGACTTCGTCTTTTCCGCCGTGGACATGAAAAAGGACGAGATCAAGGCCCTTGAGGAGGCGTATGCCCGCCGCGAGTGCCCCGTGGTCTCCAACAACTCCGCCCACCGCTGGACGCCGGACGTACCCATGGTGGTGCCGGAGATAAACCCGGAGCACTTAGAGGTCATCCCCTGCCAGCGCAAGCGCCTGGGCACCTCTCGCGGCTTCATCGCCGTGAAGTCCAACTGCTCCTTGCAGAGCTACGTCCCCGCCCTGCACCCCCTGAAGGACGAGTTTGGCCTTGAGAAGGCCCTGGTCTGCACCTATCAGGCCATCTCCGGCGCGGGCAAGACCTTCGAGACCTTCCCGGACATCGTGGACAACGTGATCCCCTTCATCGGCGGCGAGGAGGAGAAGAGCGAGCAGGAGCCTTTGAAGCTCTGGGGCAAGGTGGAAAACGGCCAGATCGTCAAGGCCGCCTCCCCCTCCATCACCGCCCAGTGCTTCCGGGTGGCGTGCAGTGACGGCCACATGGCCGCCGTGTTCGCCTCCTTCGCCAAAAAGCCCACTATGGATGAAATCAAGGCCCGTTGGGCAAGCTTTTCCGCCCTGCCCCAGAAGCTCCAGCTCCCCTCCGCCCCCAAGCAGTTCATCCACTACTTCGAGGAGGACAACCGCCCCCAGACGAAGCTGGACCGCAATTTGGAAAACGGCATGGCCGTCAGCGTGGGCCGTCTCCGGGAGGACACCCAGTACGACTACAAATTCGTGTGCCTGAGCCACAACACCCTTCGCGGCGCGGCCGGCGGGGCCATCCTGCTGGCGGAGCTTCTGTGCGCCCAGGGATATATGGATTAAGCCAAATGACCCGGCGGTTTCCTGCGCCGGGTCTTTTCATTCTCAAAATACAAGGAGGAGCGATATGTACACCCCCAACGAGAAGCGTTACGACGCCATGCTCTACCGCCACGCCGGCGTCAGCGGCCTGCGTCTCCCGGCCCTCTCCCTGGGCCTGTGGCAGAATTTTGGCCGCACTGGCAATTTTGAGACCATGGAGGCCATGGTCCACACCGCCTTTGACCTGGGCATCACCCACTTTGACCTGGCCAACAACTACGGCGACCCCTACCCCGGCAGCGCCGAGGAGAACTTCGGGCGCATCCTCCGGGGGATGCCGGGCCTCCGGGACGAGCTTTGCGTCACCACCAAGGCCGGCTACGGGATGTGGCCCGGCCCCTACGGCGACAGGAACGGCTCCCGCAAGTACCTGACGGCCTCTCTGGACCAGTCTCTCAAGCGGCTGGGCCTGGACTACGTGGACATCTACTACCACCACATCTTCGACCCCAACACCCCCCTGGAGGAGACGGCCCTGGCCCTGGACAACGCGGTGCGCCGGGGGAAGGCCCTGTACGTGGGCGTCTCCAACTACAACGCCGCCCAGACGGCGCAGATCGCCGCCATCTTCCGGGAGCTTCACACGCCCTTCATCCTCAACCAGCCCTCCTACAACCTGCTGGACAGGCACATCGAGACGGACGGGCTGGACAAGCTCTGCCTTGAAAACGGCACGGGCATCGCCGTCTTCTGCCCCCTGGCGCAGGGCCTGCTCACCGGGAAATACCTGAACGGCATCCCGGACGGCTCCCGCGCCCAGACCCGGCAGGGCCTGGCCTCGCGGCTGGATGAAAAAATGCTCTCCAAGCTCCGCGCCCTCCGGGACATCGCCGAGGCACGCGGCCAGACCATGCCCCAGATGGCCCTGAGCTGGGTGCTCCGAAACCCCGCCGTCACCACCGTCCTCATCGGGGCCAGCCGCCCGGCGCAGATCGCGGAGAATGTGAAATGCCTTGACAACCTCTCCTTCTCCCCCCAGGAGCTGGAGCGCATCGACGCCATCGTCAACGCCTGACGGTGCGGATTTTTCAGGAGGCCTGCCATGAGATTTGAAGAGATCGGCGGCGCGCTGGTGTGCCGCCACAACGGAGAGACGCTGCGGATCGAACCCTGGGGCCGGGACTCTCTGCGCGTCAGGAGCGCCATGTCCCAGGGCTTTACCGGGAACGACTGGGCGCTGACCGAGACCCCCGCCCGGACAAGCTCCACCGTGACGGTGAGGCCGGCCGGCGGGCAGTCGGGCTTCGGCGCGCTTCCGGGGCGGGAGACCGCCTCCATCGTCAACGGCCGTCTCAGGGCCGAGGTCAACTTCGCCGGGGTCATCTCCTTCTACAGGGACGATACCCTCATCCTCCGGGAGTATTACCGCAGCTACGACGGGACCATCTCCCGTGAGAGCCGGTGCCTGAAGGTGGTGAACCGCGCGTGGAAGGGCATCCCCGGCGGGACGGAGTACTCCCTGAACGTGAAGTTCGAGTCGGACCCCGCCGAAAAGCTCTTCGGCATGGGGCAGTATCAGCAAAACCGCCTGGACCTCAAGGGCTGCGTGCTGGAGCTTGCCCAGCGCAACTCCCAGATCTCCGTGCCCTTCGCCGTCTCCTCCCTGGGCTACGGCTTTTTGTGGAACAACCCCGCCGTGGGCCGCGTCACCTTCGGCATGAACATGACCGAGTGGATCGCCCGCTCCACGCGGGAGATGGACTACTACATCACCGTGGCGGATACCCCACGTGAGATCTTGGCAAACTACACCGCCGCCACGGGCCGCGCCGATCACTTCCCGGAGGAGCTGATGGGCCTGTGGCAGTGCAAGCTGCGCTACAGGACCCAGGAGGAGGTGCTGTCCGTGGCCCGGCGGTACCGGGAGGAGGGCATCCGGCTCGATCAGATCGTCATCGACTTCTTCCACTGGACGCTCCAGGGGGACTGGAAGTTTGACAGTACCTACTGGCCCGACCCCAAGGCCATGGTGGACGAGCTGCACAGCATGGGGACCCGCGTCATCGTCTCCGTCTGGCCCTCGGTGGACAGGCGCAGCGAGAACTTCGCCCCCATGATGGAGCGGGGCCTTCTCATCAGGACCGAGCGGGGCGCGGCCCAGACCTACGACTACCAGGGCGACTGCGTGGAGATCGACCCCTTCAACCCGGAGGCGCGCCGGTATATCTGGGAGGTCTGCAAGCGCAACTACTTCGATTACGGCATCGACGGCTTCTGGCTGGATAACTCCGAACCTGACTACGGCGTCTACGACTTCGACCACTACCGCTACTTCGCAGGCCCGGCCCTGTCCGTCAGCAACCTCTACCCGCAGCTTTACAGCCGCGCCTTCTACGACGAGATGAAAAAGACCGGGCGGCCCGTGGTGAACCTCCTGCGGTGCGCCTGGGCCGGGTCCCAGAAGTACGGCAACGTGGTGTGGTCCGGGGACATCCCCTCCACCTTCGAGGCCCTTCAGGACCAGCTCCAATGCGGCATCAACATGGGCCTGGCCGGGATCCCCTGGTGGACCACCGACATCGGCGGCTTCATGACCGACGACGTCAACGACCCGGCCTTCCGGCAGCTCCTCATCCGCTGGTATCAGTTCGCCGTCTACTCCCCCGTGCTGCGGATGCACGGGGACCGAGGCCCCTACGACATCCCCGCCCTGGACGACCGGGACTGGGGCGGCGGCTACCTCCACACGGGCCAGCCCAACGAGCTTTGGAGCTACGGGGAGGAAAATTACGCCATCATGCGCCGCTACTACGACCTGCGCCTGTCCATGCGCGGCTATATCCGCGCCCTCTTTGAGGAGGCCCACACCGACGGCTCCCCTCTCATCCGCGCCATGTTCTACGAGTTCCCGGAGGACCCGGTCTGCTGGGACCTTGCCGACCAGTATATGTTCGGCGATAAGTACCTGGTGGCCCCCATCCTCCACCTTGATCAGTTCCGGCGGGACGTCTACCTCCCGGCGGGGCGCTGGAAGCTCACCTCCACCGGGGAGACCTTCACCGGCGGCAGGACCGTGGAGGTGGACGCCCCCATCGCGTATATGCCCGTCTTTAAGCGGGCGTGACCCCGCCCCGGTTTTCCGAAGCAAATAAAAAATGATGCGTCAGCCTCCGGGACCCCGTCCCCAGGCTGACGCATTTTTGACGCCGCCGCAGGCGGCGGATTCAATCAAATTACCTCTTTGGCTCCCTTTGATAAAGGGAGCTGTCACGCGCCAGCGTAACTGAGGGTTCGCCATTACGTGGACGCTCTATCATCGGTTTAACCCTCAGTCAGCTCCGCTGACAGCTCCCTTCCCGCTTCGCGGCAAGGGAGCCATTTGAACGCGGAACGGGGCTATCAAAGGACAATGCCTTCCCCGCAGTGCGGGGAAGGTGTCGCCGGAGGCGACGGATGAGGTGGGAACCCTGGCGCTCATCGACCTCATCCGGCCCCCTTCGGGGGCCACCTTCCCCACAAGTGGGGAAGGCTTTTCCCTGCCCGACCACGTTCGCGGAGTCAAAAGGCGCCCCTCTCTGAGGGGAGCATTCCGCTATGACCCTGCTCCCCTCCGGCCCTCCGGGCCACCTCCCCTCAAAGAGGGGAGGCGTTTTGCGCGCAGCACCCGGCCAGCCGCATAAAAAGGTCGGGCTATCGACTAAGGAAACGCCTTCCCCGCCCTCCGGGGACAGCTTTCTCAGTTCAATATTTATCCTCCATGCCTCCTGTGATCTCAATGGGGTTGCCGTCCGGGTCGGAGAAGGTGAAGTACCAATAGGGCGAAAAGACCTCGATATAACGGATCTCCGTCAGATCCTCCGCGATCCTGAGTCCGGCTATCCGCTCATACTCCGCCGGGAGGTCGGGAACGGCGAGGTTTATGAACACCTTGCGGGTGTTTTCGCTCTCGGCGATGGCCGCCAGGTCGTCAAACTCCGGGCGCTCCTCCCCCCAGCACTCCACCCGCTCGGGGTAGAGGGCATCGAAATAGCCGTTCATCACACAGAGCGAAAGCCCCGGAATGCCAAAGACCGCAAAGCGCCCGTTTGCTCTGTCCGCGGGCTCTTGGAAGAGCTTTTCGTAAAAGTCCATAGATTTGTCAAAATCCCGTGCCACAAGATAGATGGAACCCGTCATGTTTACCCCTCCGTCCTCCAAAAATATACCGAGTACGGCATAAGCTCGCTTCCGCCGCCGAAATCGTGGGCCTCCCCGGTGATCAGGTCCACCCCGCGCCCGGCGCGGGCGTCGAAGTGCGCCCACTGCGTCTCCGGGGAGGCGTTGACGGCCACGATGACCCGCTCCCCCTCCGTCTCCCGCTCAAAAACGAGGCATTTATTCTGGATCTGCAGGTTCCTGTAGCCGCCCCGCAAAAGGGCGGGGCTTTGGCTTCTTGCCGCGGCCAGACGCGCGATATGCTCCGTAAGCCCGTTCCACTCAGGACCCTTCAGGGCGGGCCTCAGCGCCCCGTCCCCGTCGGACTTGCGCCCCTCCAGGCCCCACTCGCTGCCGTAGTAGATGCAGGGGGTCCCCGGCATCCCGAACACCAGCCCCCAGGCCGGCTTCAGCTGCCTTTTGTCCCGGAGCTTGGAGGCAATGCGCTCCACGTCGTGGTTGTCCAGGAAGCTGAGCAGGTGCGCCCCCTTGTAGAGCGTCCAGGGTTCCGGCCCGAACTGCCGGGCCAGGGAGTGGCCGATCTCAAAGAGGTTCATGTCGTTCATGCTGGACCACAGGCCCTTGTAGCACTCGTAATTGGTCACCGAGTGGCACATCTCCCCGTTCATCCAGCGGTTGTAGTCCCCGTGGAGCGTCTCGCCCATGAGGACAAAGTCCGGCTTCAGGCCGTTTGTAAAGCTCCGCAGGCGGCGCAGATACTCCGGCGGCAGGCAGTAGGCCACGTCCAGCCGCAGGCCGTCGATGCCGAACCTGTCCACCCAGCTCCTGATGGCGGCAAACTGGTGTTCCACCACCGCGTCGTTCCACAGGTTCAGCTCCGGCAGCTCCTGATGTCCCTCCCAGCCCTTGTACCAAAAGCCGTCGTTGTACCCCGTGTTGCCCTCAAAGCTCACCTGGAACCAGTCCTTATACGGGCTGTCCCACCGGCGTTCCCGGAGGTCCCGGAACGCCCAGAAGCCGCGCCCCACGTGGTTGAGGACCGCGTCCAGCATCACCCGCAGCCCCGCCGCGTGAAAGGCGTCGCAGACCTCCCGCAGGTCCCCCTCATCCCCCAGGCGGCAGTCCACGGTGAAATAGTCCCTGGTGTCGTACCCGTGCCTGTCGCTCTCAAAGAGGGGGTTGAGCAGCACGGCGGTCGCGCCCAGTTTTTTGATATGCTCGGCCCAGCCCGTGAGGGCCGGGAGCCTGTGGGCCAGGACGCCGTCGTTCTCCTCCGGCGCGCCGCACAGCCCCAGGGGATAGATCTGATATACAAATGCCTCGTCAAACCACATGGTAAACTCCGTTCCGCCGCCGTATCTGCGGCAAATTGAAATCGCGGGACGCGCCGTCAACCGTCCCCGGCAAGAAGCCCGGTCACCGCGCCGAAAAACGCCTCGTTCTCCGGCAGGGCCTCCCAGTCCCGCCCGAACGCCGCGATCCGGCAGGAGATACCGGCCCGCCGCCACGCCTCCTCCAGCGTAAGGCGGATGTCGCGCTCCGCCGCCGATGCGGACTCGCCCCGCTCCAGCGCGATCTGCCGGTAAAGCCCGGCGGGGACGGCCCCCTCCTGCCGGCAAAGCTCCAAGGCGCGCCGCACCCGGTCCGCGCCCTGGACCGCGTCTCCCAGGCCCAGGGCATCCTCCAAAATATCCAGCGCCGCCTCTCCCTGCACCCGCCCGGAGAGGACGGCCTCCAGCCGCGCCCTGCTCTCTGCGGCAGCCCGGATCTGGGACGCCAGCTTCCCCACGCCCTCCGACTTCCCGGCGGAGGGGCAAAGCCCCAGCTTCCCGGCAAGTCTGGGTGCCAGATTGTCCCCCAGCACCACAACGCCGGGCACCAGCGCCACGGGAAGCCCCGCCAGCAGCCGCGCCGCGCTCTCCCCCTCCTGGTCGTCAAGCCGCACCGTCCAGGTCATCACCTCCGGGGCGTACCGCAGGATGAACTCCCTGACCTGCTCCGGCCTTCGGGCGCTCCCCACGGTCTCGATGCCGTGGTCCAGCAGCGCCTCCGCGGCGAGCTGACGGAACCAGTCGTTCCCGTCGATCATCACGATTTTGAGCATACTCCCACTCCCCGCGCAAAAAAATGCCTCGCCGTCAAAAATTCCGCCCGAACGTATGTCCGGGCGGAATTGAAAAACCGTGAAAAACCGTATGCTTACTCGGCGTCTCCGGCGGCCTTGGCCTCCTCGATGACCTTCTGCTGAACGTTCAGCGGGGCCTCGTCATAGCGGACGAACTCGAAGGTGAAGGACCCGCGCCCCTGGGTCATGCTGCGCAGATCAATGGCGTATGTGCCCATCTCCGCCATCGGCACCTCGGCCTCCACCACCTGCATCCCGTCCACGACGCTCATGCCCATGGGGCTGCCGCGCCGCTTGGAGAGGTCGGACATGATGTCGCCCATGTTGGAGTCGGGGATGGTCACCTTCAGAAGTCCGATCGGCTCCAGAAGGGCGGGGCTGGCGTTGACAAGCTCCTTGAAAGCCAGGTTCGCGGCGGTCTTGAAGGCCATTTCCGAGGAGTCCACCGGGTGGTAGGACCCGTCGTACAGCGTGGCCTTGAGGTAAACCATGGGATACCCGGCCAGAACGCCCCGCGTCACGGACTCCCGAAGGCCCTTCTCAACGGCGGGGAAGAAGTTCTTGGGCACCGCGCCGCCGAACACCTCCTCGGCGAAGATCAGGTCCTCGCTCTCGTCCTGCGGCTCGAAGCGGATCCACACGTCGCCGAACTGGCCGTGTCCGCCGGACTGCTTCTTGTGGCGGCCATGGGCCTCGATCTTCTTGCGGATCTTCTCCCTGTAGGGCACCTTGGCCGGCTCCAACTCCACGTCCACGCCGAACTTGTTCTTCAGCTTGGAGCAGAGCACGTCCAGCTGCATATCGCCCGCGCCGGAGATCACCATCTGCCGGGTCTCGGCGTTGTTCAGGACGGTGAAGGTCACGTCCTCCTCCCGCAGCCTCGACAGGCCCTGGGCCACCTTGTCCTCCTGGCCCTTGGTCTTGGGCCGGATGGCCATGGAGTAGCAGGGGGCGGGGAAGTCGATCCCGGCCACGGCCTCCACGGCCTTGGGGTCGCACAGCGTGTCCCCGGTCTTAGTGTCGCTGAGCTTGGAGACGGCGCCGATGTCGCCGGGGGCCAGGTCCGTGACCTCGATGTTCTGCTTGCCCCGCATGGTGTAGATGTGTCCCAGCTTCTCCTGCGCGCCGCTGCGGGCGTTCACCAGCGTCATATCGGCGCTGACCTTGCCGGAGACCACCTTGAAGAGGCTGAATTTACCGAACTGGTCGGAGATGGTCTTGTAGACGATGAGCTTGGTGGGGGCGCTGCCGTCGATGGGCTGGCCGCCCTCCCGAGGCGCGGGGAAGAGGCTCAGGATGCTGTCCATCAGCACCTCGGTGCCAAGGCCGGTGGCGGCGCTGCCAAAGAACACGGGGCAAATCTCCCCGGAGGCAATGCCCTGTCCCAGCGCGGAGAAAAGCTCCTGCTCGGAGAGGTCCCCCTCCTCGAAGTACTTCTCCATCAGCTCCTCGCTGGTGCCGGCGGCGTTCTCCACAAGCTCGGAGTAATGCTCCTCCACCTTGCCTGCCAACTCCGGGGGCATGGGCGTCACCTGGCGCTTGCCGGAGACGAACTTGTACGCCTTCTTCTTGAGCACGTCCACGATGCCCACGACCTTCTCGCCCTCCATCACAGGCTCGGTCAGGGCGCAGACGGAGGACCCGAAGGCGTTGCGCAGGGTGTCGAAGGCCTTCTCGAAATTGGCGTGCTCCTCGTCCACCTTGGAGATGTAAATGGCGCGGGGCAGGTCCCTCTCGTTGACGTATTTCCACGCCTTCTCCGCGCCCACGTTCATCTGGTCCTTGGCGGACACACAGATGATGGCGGTGTCGGCCACCCGCAGCGCCTCGAACACCTCGCCCACGAAGTCGAAATAGCCCGGCGTGTCGATGATGTTCAGCTTATGGCCCTTGAACTCCGCGAACATGGTGGTGGCGGAAATACTCGTCTGGCGCTTGACCTCCTCCGCGTCGTAGTCGGAGACGGTGTTGCCCGCCGTAACGGTCCCCTGCCTCGTCACCGCGCCGGAGATATAGAGCATACTTTCCGCCAGCGTGGTCTTGCCGCTCCCGCCGTGGCCCAGGAGCGCAATATTGCGAATCTTTTCAGCAGCATAGCCCATAAACGTAAATTCCTCTCATTCATTTAGTTGCGAGTTGACTTCCGTCACTCTGTTGGCTGTTCGCCCATCTAAAGGTACATTATAATACACTTTGACAAGAAACACAACAATTATTTTCTGCTTTTTGGGGAATTTTTCTTATTTTATCCGCTTCCGCGCGCCTTGGCTCATTATGTAAACTGACGCGGCGATCACGGACATGAAAATCGTGATGTTCAGGGCGCTGGCGGCGGCGAAAGCCCCGCTCCAGCACAGGTAAAAGAGGATGAGCAGGGAAAGGCCCGTCCCCAGGGAGCTTATGACGGTGTTGAGGCCCGTGATGAGCTTCAGGAGCCTTCCGCGTGTGATGACCTCGGAGAAGGGGGCCAGCCCGCCCCGGCACAGCACGGCGGAGACGCCGCCGCACCCCTCCGGCAGCTCGTTCTGGCTCAGGGCGTAGGCCGTCTCGATGGGCAGGTACTCCACCCCGTCCATGGAGACCTTGAACCGCTGCTTGACGGTGTTGGGCGTCACATTGAAGTCCCGCACCGCCATCAGCACCCGCGTCCTGGTCCCCAGCAGCGACACCAGCGCCGACTGGACGGAGTCCGAGGGCACATACGAGAGGGTGTAGACGCACACCAGCTCGTCGTTGATGGCCGCGAACACGTTCCCGGCGGCGTTGAGCTTATCCGGCACGCGCAGGCCCATCAGGTTCATAAACGCCCCTGTTCCGGCCAGCACACGCTCCCCGTCCACAAGTCCGCCGATGCCGCCGCCCTCGTAGCAGGAGAAGTCGTCCACCCGCCTGAAGGTGAGGCCCTGGGTCTTCAAAAGCTCCTCAAAGACCCGGCGAAGCCCGGAATCGGAGGAGATCAGCAGCGAGGCGGAGGCGGAGAGGACCTTTTGCTGGTTGACCCCCTCGAACATCTTCACGCCCTCTAACTTGACGCTCCCCAGCGGGAAGAGGTCCAGGTCCGTGATGAGAGCGCCGTCCGACTCATAAAGCTCCCGCGCCCCGGCGTAGCCCGCCAGCGCCGCCCCGGCCCTCTTGATGGCCGCCGCGGCGTATTTAAAGGGCAGCGCGAAAAGTACCGTGGCGGGGAACGCCGCCGAAACCGCCGTCAGGATGGAGAAGGTGTGGGCGAAGGCCCCGCCGTTCCCCCTCCCCACGGAGGCCAGGAACGCCAGCACGAAGGAGACGATCACCAGAAGCGGCGCCAGGTCGTCATACAGCGTCTCCGAAAGGTCGGGGCTTGTGAGCTTGGCGTAGAAGCCCTCCCGCTCCCCCGTCACCTTCTTGAGGACCCGGCGTCCCGCCATGTCGCCGCTGTCAGCGGCGACCCCGTAGAAGGAGGAGGTGGACACAGCCCCCCGGAGGGAGTCGCAGTAGGCCATATACATGGATTTTCTCCCGCTCAGCGCGGCAAGGAGGGAGACGGCGGACACCGCCGCCATGGGAAGCCCCTTGGAGTAGTCCCCCGTCAGCAGCATCACGAACCCGTCCGCCACGGACATCAGGCACGAGACAAACACCAGCGACTCCGCCCCCGGCGCAAGTCTCAGGATGTCCTCCAGACCCCGCACCAGCACCTCCATGCCCACGGCCATCACCAAAAGCTCCATGATGAGCAGGGACGCGGTGTTCCCTCTCGGTCCGCTCCCGATGAGGGGCATGGCCTTCCCGGCGGTGTAGAGCCAGGTGTTGACCAGCATCAAAATCACCAGCACCGCCGCGCCCAGGATGCGGAACCTCAGCACCGGCACGCGCTTTGCGTATTTGGAGGCGGTCTTTTTGAAATCCGGGTCCGGCTCGATGTCGTAATAGTCTCCGCTCTCCTCCGGCTCCACAGCGGCGGGCGTATCGTCAAACTCGCCGTCGAAAGCGCCGTCAAAGGCGTCCCGCCTCCCGGCGGTCTCGCCCAAGTCCCCCTCCTCCGGCGTCTCAGGCCGGGAGAAGAGGCCCCTGCGCCTTGTCCGGCGGTCCCGGCGAAGCTCCCGCTCCCCGGTCCTCACCGTCTCCTCTAACTCCTCCGGCAGCTTCTCCTCCGGGGCGCTCTCCCACGGGTCGCTCTCCCACGGAGGGGCGGCGCTCTCCGGCTCCTCAAAGCCGTCCTCCTCCAGCGAGAAGAGGAATTTGTCCATCTCCTTCTCCGCCGGGGGGAACACGGCGGGGTCCGGCTCGTCAAAAACCGACAGGTCGATCTCCGGCGCGGACTCGTAGGCCGGCTCCGCCCTCTCATCCAAATAGCTCTTCTCCGGCCTTCCCGGACGCTTTTCGCCGCCGGGCGCGGGTCTCTCCCGCGTCTCCCCGGCCTCCGGCTCCTCCCACGTCCTCCGGGACCTGGAGGCCCGGTGGGCCTCCCTCTGCGCGGCCTTCCGGGCGCGCCTGTCCCGCCGCTCCGCGCCGTCCGTCAGATCCGGCTCCCGGCCTGCAAATTCCCGGCTTACTGGCTCTTGGCTTGCCGGCTCCCGGCTGATAAAACGGTCCAACTCCGGGTCCGAGGCGGCCCTGGCGGCCCTGTCCCGGCTCATACGGGCAAAATCCTCCCCCTGGAAGAGGGAATCGGGAAGGCCGCTCCCGCCGCCGTCCGTCTCCCCGTTCCCGGCCGGGGCGCTCTGCTCCCCCAGCACCTCCCGAAGGATCTCGTCGGTCTTGCGCTGAAGCTCGTCGGACGGCGTTTTCCTGTCGCCGTCCATGAAGGCGCTCCCCTTGTATTCGGCCAAAATGGACTCAAGGGAGAACCCGCCGCTCTCCGCGCCGTACTCCCCGGACAGCTCCATCCCGTCCAAGCCGTATTTCTCGTTAGCCATACGCTACAGCCTCCGTTTCTTCCCGGTACGCGGACCAAACCCGGAAACGCTCATTTGGCTTCGCCCCGCGGCAAAGCCCCTATTTGCCCAGCCTCTGCCGCACGGCCTCATAGAGGACGATGGCGGCGCTGGCCGAGGCGTTGAGGGAGGAGATCTTCCCCTTCATGGGGATGGACACGGTGAAATCGCAGCTCTCCGTCACCAGTCTGCGCATCCCCTCTCCCTCCGAGCCGATGACCAGGGCCATGGGACCCCGCAGATCCGTCTCGTAAAGGCTCTTCTCCCCGTCCGCCGCGGTGCCGTAGATCCAGACCCCGGCGTCCTTCAGCTCCCGGATGGCGGCCGCCAGATTGGGCACCCGCGCCACGGGCATATATTCCACCGCCCCGGCGGAGGTCTTGGACACCACCGCCGTCAGGGACGCGCTGCGCCTTTTGGGGATGATCACCCCGTGTACCCCGGCGCACTCCCCGGTGCGGATCATCGCCCCCAGGTTGTGCCCGTCGGACACCTCGTCGCAGATGAGGATGAGGGGCGCTTCCCCCTTCTCCCGGGCCGCGCGCAGGATGTCCTCCACCGTGCAGTACTCCTTCACCGCCGCGACGGCCACGATCCCCTGGTGCGCCCCGGTGGCGCTCATGGCGTCAAGCTTGCGCCTGTCCGTCTCCACCACCACCGCTCCGGCGTCCCGCGCCAGAGCGGCCAGGCGTCTCAGCCCCGCGTCGGTGTCCCCGGCGGCGATAAAGACCTTGTTCAGGGTCCTCCCGGCGCGAAGCGCCTCGTTGACGGCGTTCCTGCCCTCTAAGACGCTCTCCTCCCGCTGGGAGGGATCCTCCTCCGGCTCAGGCCGGCGGGGACGCCCCGGCGCGCCCTTGGGCAGTCTCTTTCCCCCCGGCGCGCCCTGGCCGGGCCTTCTCCTGTCGTCCATGCTCAAAGTGTCTCCCGCAGGGCGTCCACCATGTCAAGCCGCTCCCAGGGCAGGTCCACGTCGGTCCGCCCGAAGTGGCCGTAGGCCGCCGTCTGGCTGTAGATGGGCGCCAGAAGCCCCAGGCGCTGGATGATCCGCGCCGGCCTCATGTCGAAAAGCTCCTGGACGATCCCTGCGAGCCTGTCGTCGTCCATCCGCCCGGTGCCCATGGTGTCGATGTGGACGCTGACGGGCCTGGCCACGCCGATGGCGTAGGCGATCTCGATCTGGCAGCGGCGGGCAAGCCCGGACGCCACGATGTTCTTGGCGATGTAGCGGGCCATATACGCGCCGGACCTGTCCACCTTGCTGGGGTCCTTGCCGGAGAAGCACCCGCCGCCGTGGCCGCCCACGCCGCCGTAGGTGTCCACAATGATCTTCCGCCCGGTAAGGCCGGAGTCGCCCACCGGCCCTCCCACCACGAAGCGCCCGGTGGGGTTGACGAAGATCTTGGTGTCGCGGGTGATGAATTTTGCCGGGATCACGGGCTTGATGACCGTGTCCACAATGGCCTCCCGCAGCTGCTCAATGCCGATCTCCGGCGCGTGCTGGGAGGAGACAACGATGGCAGGGCAGCTCTCCACGTGCCCGTCCCCGTCGTACCGCACCGTCACCTGGGTCTTGCCGTCAGGCCGGAGGAACGAAAGCTCCCCCGTCTTGCGCACCTCCGCCAGCCGTCTCGACAGCTTGTGGGCCATGGAGATGGGCGCGGGCATCAGCTCCGGCGTCTCGTCGCAGGCGTAGCCGAACATCATGCCCTGGTCCCCGGCCCCCTCGTCGTCCTTGTCGTCATAGGCGGAGTTCACGCCCTGGGCGATGTCCGGCGACTGCTCGTCGATGGTGGTGATGACGGCGCAGGAGTTGCAGTCGAAGCCGTACTCCGGCTTGTCATAGCCGATCCGCCGGATGGTCTCCCTGGCGATGGAGGCGATGTCGGCGTAATGCTCGGTGCTGATCTCCCCCATCACCATCACCACGCCCGTGGTGCAGACCGTCTCGCAGGCCACGTGGGCGCGCTTGTCGTGGGCCAGTATATTGTCCAGAACAGCGTCGGAGATCTGATCGCAGATCTTATCGGGATGCCCCTCCGTCACTGATTCCGAGGTAAAGATCCTGTTGGCCATGGTTGTCCTCCTGACAAAGATAAAATATCCACTATATTTTAGCACACCTTGCGCGATTCCGCCACAAGATTTTTTATTTTTTCACGGAATTTTACCATTTTTCTCGAAAAACAAATGAATTTCACCGTTCCCCTCCTGAAAAACGCCCCATTTTACGTATGTTTCCCGTCCTGCCGTCTCCACTGAGGCCGACAATTTCCCGGCGGGGATATGTTTTTCCGTCCCGCCGTATGGACATTTCTTCAAAAGAGGGGTATAATGTCCGTGAGGTGATCGTTATGAAAGCCATTGACCGCGCTGTCACGAAATTCTGCTATAAGCATCCCCATTTCGGCATCCGCAACCTGATGCTGTATATCATCGCCGGCAGCGGCCTTGTGTATATTTTCGCCATGATGGACACCACCAATACGCTGTTGGGGTATCTGAGCTTCAACCCCGGCCTCATCGTGCGCGGGCAGGTCTGGCGGCTTGTGACGTTCCTCTTCATGCCCTCCGGCTCCAGTCCCTTCTGGGAGATCGTCGCCCTCTACTTCTACTTCTTCATCGGCTCCAACCTGGAGCGCCAGTGGGGCACCAACCGCTTCACCATCTATTACCTCAGCGGCGTCGCCCTGAACGTGATCTTCGGCTTCATCAGCTACTACGCCCTGGCCGCCTCCGGCGCGGGGACCGCCGGTGCGGACATGATCGTGGAGTACACCATGAACGCGGAGTACCTGAACCTGTCCCTGTTCTTCGCCTTCGCCTCCATCTGGCCGGACGCCATCGTGCGGCTTTTCTTCTTCATCCCCATCAAGATGAAGTGGGCCGCCTGGATCGACGCGGCCGTTTTCGCCGCCGGGATCCTGGGGAATATGCCCGCTTTCCCCTTCAACCTCCTGCCGGTCATCGCCATTTTGAATTTCTTCCTCTTCTGCTGGGGGAATCTCAACGTGAACCTCAAGCGCGACAGGACCGTCTCCCGGCGGCGCAGCGAGTTCCGGGCCTCGGTCCATCAGGCGCAGAACGAGGAGAAGCTTCAGGGCTACCGCCACAAGTGCGAGGTCTGCGGCAGGACCGACGTGTCCGACCCGGACCTGGAGTTCCGCTACTGCTCCCGGTGCCAGGGCTACCACTGCTACTGCGCCGACCACATCAACACCCACATCCACCACACGGAGTGACCTATCGACGATCCAAAGCCGCCCATCCCCGCAGGGGTAGGCGGCTTTTCGCATCTTTCAGAATAGGTTAAAGATTCCTCTGAGGGTGGTTTTCCTCTCCCGGCTCAGGGGTCCTGCTCCACGATAAACCCGATGTCCCCCACCGATCCCCCGGCGGGGATGGCGGCGTTATACTCCATAGGCGTCACCGTGAGGCTCCCGCCCTCCGCGGTGAAAACGCCGTTCCAACTGTCCACCAGCGCAAACTCCCCGCCGAGGGCGAGGGTGACGGACCAGGTGGAGACGGGCGCGGCGCCTGAATTTGACACCGTAAGGCGGTATTGCGTGCAGATTTTGCCCCCGGATCGCCACGAATTGATATTTTCCAATTTCCAGTTGAGGCTTTCGCCCCCCTGTTGACCCCCTTCCGAGGGGTCTTCGGGGGTGGTTTGAGGGGCGTTTGACCCCCCTTCGAGGGGTGTTTGACCCCCCTCCGGGGCGGGTTTTGAGGCAGTGCCCGACAGAATTTCCAGTAAAAACTTCCCCGACTGTGTCAGGTCGTCCCGGGTGAAGCCGGAGGTCTTGTTGACGGCGCTGGAGATGATCGACGCGGACTCGGCCTTGTTGGAAAGGCTCCACATCATGGAGCTGATGTTGTACCGATCCAGAAGCTCCATCCACCGGGCGGCCTCCGCCGTGTCCACCGTGCCGCTGCCGGAGGCGTCGCAGATGCCGTACTCGGAGACAAAGACCGGCAGGCCCGCCTCCACGGCGTTCTTCAAAACGGCGCGAAGCTGGTCCTTGTGGGTGGCGGCGTAGAAGTGGAGGGTATACATAATATTCTCATAGCCTGTCAGGGGGTCGCGGGCGGCCTCGTCCACCCGCTGGGACCAGTTGGGGGTCCCCACTAAGATCACCGCGTCCGGGGCGTTCTCCCGGATCACGGGGATGACCTCCCCGGCGTAGCTTTTGATCTGCGCCCAGGTGGTCCCGCTGTTGGGTTCGTTGCAGATCTCATAGAGCACGTTGTCGAAGCCTGCCAGCGCCCGGCTCATCTCCCCGAAGAATTCCACCGCCTCGGCCTTGTGGGTGTTGGGGTCGCCGTCGGAGAGGATGTGCCAGTCCACGATGACGTACATATCGCTGGCGGCGGCATAGCTCACCCCGTCCTGCACCAGCTTTCGGAGCGCCTCCCGGTCCCCGCCTGTGCAGTAGCCGCCGTATTCGGCGGTGTAGAGGGCCAGGCGCACGCAGTTGGCCCCCCAGTCCTCCGACATCTCCTGAAAGAGGGCCTTATTCACAAATTGCGGGAACCACGCAAGGCCGTGGGTGCTGGCCCCGCGCAGCTGGACCTTCTGTCCGTCCTCCCCCACAAGGTCCGTCCCCTTCACCGCCAGCTTCCCCGCCGTGGAGGGCCGGGCTGCGCTCCCCTGCCGGGGACCGTCCGCCTGTTCCGCGCCCGTCTGTGTCCCCTGGGCCGCGCCTGTCTCCACTCCCTGGGCCGCGCCGGGCGTCCCCTGAACCGCGCCGGGCGTTCCGGCGGAGGGGGCGGCCAAAAGCTGGGCCAGCATGAGAAGAATGGCGGAGAAAAGCTTCAGGATCCTCGTCATCTGCGCTCCTTCCCGGTCACGTGAACCACCGTCAGCTCTAAGACGGCTGTGGCCGCAAGCTCGGCGTTGACGGCCCGCTCCCGGCTCTCTTCTGTCTCGGCGGGGGCGTATTTGGCCGCCAGGGCATGGAGGGCCGCCCGCTTCTCCGCCTCCTCCGTCACCTCCCGCAAAAAGCCGAAGGCGACAACGCTGCGGTAATCGGTGGTATACTTTTCAGGGATCACCCGGTCTCGGGTCACCACGCAGAAGGACGCCCTGGGGTCGCGCCGGAGCGCGTCCAACTTGTGGCCGGCCTTCGCGCCGTGGAAGTAGAGCTTCCCGTCCCGGTAGACATAATTCAGCGGCACGGCGTAGGGCCAGCCCCCGTCCCCGCTGAGGGACAAAACGCCGTGAAGCCCCTCCTCCAGGAGCTTTTCGCACTGCTCCCGGTCCAGCTCCCGGCCGCGCCGCCGCATGGGGCGGAAAAACCGCGCCTCCGGGTGCCGGTTGAGATACCTGTCCGCCGCCAAAAGCGTCTCCCGGTCGGACTGGTGCGTCAGGAGCGTGAGGGCGCGGGGCAGGTCCGCCCACTGGATGGAGCTGACCTCCTCCGGCTGGGGGCGTGTCTCCCAGGACGGGGCGTACGCCAGGAAGAAGGTGACGTCCTTCAGATGCCCCTCGCCGGGGGAATAGCGGATGGTGCGGGAAAAGCCGTCCAAAAGCTCCACCGCAAGGCCCGTCTCCTCCCTGATCTCCCGGAGGGCGGTCTCATGCTCCGTCTCCGCGCCCTCCACATGGCCCTTGCACAGGGACACGTGGCCCCTGACCATATGCTCCAAAAGATAGAGGCGCCGTCCGTCCCGGACCGTGAACACCACCGCGCCGCAGCTTTTTTCCATGATCATCGTCTCACCTCACGCAAATCTGCGCAGGCTCAAAACGCAGTGTTCCAGCTCGCGCCTGTCCTCATCGGTAAAATGTCCCGGAAGGAAGCTGTCCATATCCAGCACCCCCCAGATGCGCCCGTCCGTCCCGCGCAGGGGGACGACGATCTCCGAGTGGGTGTTGCAGTCACAGGCGATGTGCCCGGAAAAGCAGTCCACGTCCTCCACCACCTGGGAGGCGTCCTCCCGCCAGGCCGTGCCGCACACGCCCTCCCCGAAGCCGATACGGCTGACGGCGGGCCGCCCCTGGAAGGGTCCCAGCACCAGCTCCTCCCCGGAGACCAGGTAGAAGCCCACCCAGTTCGCCTTGGGGAACGCCAGGGCCAGCACCGCGGAGAAATTGGCCAGCGCCGCCGTGACGTCGGCCTCCTGCCCGGTGTAGAGCTTCAGCTGCCGGTCCAGCAGGGCATAAAATTCCTCCCCCCTGACGGAGGGGTACTCCACGTCAATGTACATTGTTCGCCGCTCCTTTCCTGGACCCACTTTATCACAGATCGCGGAAAAATTCAACAGCCAAAAGCGCCCTGAAAGGCAAACACAGGCCCGTGGGGTTCCCCACGGGCCTTAGATTGCTTTTTGTTCCGTTTACTCGTCCAGGGTGAGGTAGACCGTCAGGATCTTGGCAAGCTCGCAGCGGCGGGCTTTGCCGGCGGGCGAGAACGCCCCGTCGATCCCCTCCATCACCTTGTTCATGTTCAGCCACGACACCGCCTCCACGGCGTAGTCGTTTATGCCCGCCCTGTCGCTGAAGGTCAGCTCATAGCTCCAGTCGCCTGTGAAGCCGCCCTCCATCACGTTCTTCTCATAGCGGTACAGCATCAGCGCCATCTGCTCGCGGGTGATGGCGTCGTCAGGCCCGAAGTGCGTGTCGTCATACCCGTTGATGATGCCCAGCTTCGCCGCCCAGCGAATGGCGTCGGCATACCACGTGTCCTCATCCACGTCCACGAAGGCGATCTCGCCCGTCACGACGGGCTTGTCGGCCAGCTTCCAAAGGGCCGTGGCCATGGTGGCGCGGTTTACGGTGCTCTCAGGGGCGAACTGTGTGCTGCTGATGCCGTCCATAACGCCGTGGGTCTTCACATAGTCGATGTACGGGTGCGCCCAGTAGTCCGCCGTCACATCGGTGTAGCTGTGGGACGGGCAGTCGTCCCCGCCGTCGCACTGGAAAGGGTCGTCCTCCGCCTGTCCGGGGGCAGAGGGCCGGCTGCTGGGTTTGGCCTTGACGGTGTAAGAGTTCGTGTCCTTGTCAAAATCCATGGTGATGGTGTACCCGGAACCGGCTTTGATGGTGCCGATTTGGCCGTCTCCATAGGTATAGACGGTGAAGGTCACCTCCCTGCTGACGGTCACTACCACCTCGGAGCAGTCGCTGGTCACGGTGATGTTCCCGCCGTCCTGAACGGCGTCAAAGGCTGCCTGGAGGGTGTCGAAATAGGTGGGTTCTTCTCCTCCCCAGCCGACTTCGGCGACAATGTGGGCGTCTGATTCAAACGTGAAGGGACTCAGGCCGTCGGTGGAGGTGAAGGAGGCAGTCAAGCTGCCGTCGTCATTCCTGACCTCGGCCTCGTGGTAATGCTCGCCGCCGTTTTTGGTATGCTTGACATAGATATTAACAGGATCGGAATCCACCGCGACAAATCCCCCGGGCAGGCCCACGGTCAATTGAATAGGCTTGCTCACCGTAAGAGGCTGAGTGCCAATCCTGACGGCGTTTGGGTCATTCGCACCGCCGCCGCTTTCCTCTAATAATATGATATCATCCGCCGTCTCGGCGGTGGTGGCGACCAAATCGTAGACCGCGCTGATGTCCACCGAGAGAGTCTTGTTGGAGGAATCATCGATGTAGCGGGTAATATCCAGCGTCAGGTGGGGCTGTACAAAGAAGTTGACCTCCTCTACGGTCACATCCCCGCCGCTGGATCCCTTGATGCCTTTATCTGTGAGCGCGGATGCCGCATCACTCGCATCGGGGTCCACCGCGTCCGGCTTCGTCACTTCTGCGGTGGCAAGCTCCTGGAGGGTGGTGTCGTCCTCTGCGGGTTTGGTCGCTTCGGCGATCTTCTTTACTCCTTCATCATTGCCAAGTTTGCCCTTCAGCTCGTCAGAAACCTCCGGGGTGGGCGTCTCGCCTGCGGCGACCTCAATGGGCTTGACCGTGAAGTCGACTGCTTCAACTTTGAAATCCTTCCCGTTGACCAGCAGCTTGAAGGTGTCGCCGTCATTTTCGCCGACTACGGTTTCGCCCGACTTTATTCCGACCTTGGTGACCTTGTAGGTTCCCTCTTCATCCTTGGCGATGGTAACAACGAGCTCCATAGCGGGGTTGCCGATGGGGTTTGTAAGGAACAAGGTGACCTGGACCGTCTCCTCATCACCCAGAGCTGTCGCGCCGCCGGTGATGGTGATGGTGCGGTCGGAGACAGAGGCTTCGGCAGAGGCAACGGCCTTGGATTCGGATTCGCTCTTGACCTCCACATTTGTCACCTCAACGCCGGTGATGGCGTCCACCACGTTGACGGTCAAAGTGTCGCCGATGGGCGCAAATTCATGGCCCTCAACGCTCGGTACGCCGGATTCGGGGTCAATGGTAACCGGGTCGTCTTCGCTTCCTGATTCCTCCAATTCCACGAGTAAATCACCTATATTCCTGCCCGTATAGGTATAGGTCTGGAAGGTATAGGTTCCGGGGTGCACTTCATCGCTGTAACACGCCCATGAACTTCTCCTGTATTCTATCTCTTCTTCCAGGTCCCTCCACGTTTCGCAGTAGTCTATATCACCCTCGGGTCCAATAACGGTGACTAAGTATTTCCCCCGCATCATGTTGTTATTGAATAAGATAGAAAAGCCAGACAACAAATTTCCCTCGCCGTCGTCGCCCCAGTTATATATAAAATCGGCGGTGACCAGCGTCATGTCGTCCTTCTGCGCGCCCGTAAGGTCCACGTTGATGATGCCGGCGCCGAGAGGATCGCCGCTTTCGCCCTTAAACGTGATCTCCACGGTATCCTCCGTTATGTTGGAGGCCAGGTCATAGTAGAAGGCGACGCCCCTGCTGCCCTCATCGTCAAGAATCTCAAGCTCGTCGAGGCTGAAGTCCTCCCCTGCGAACGTGCCGCTGGCGCTCTCCGCCCCCTCAGGGGCCTTCACATAGAAGCCGATCCAGTAGCCGTTCTTGCCCTCGCCGTTCTTGTGGTATCTGACCCCGTCGGCGGTGATTTGAACGTTGTAGATGTTTGTATCACCGTCCGTATCGACTGTCATTACGAGATCGGCTCCGGGGATCATCTCTTCCACGATAAGCGGGTCCTCGCTGGTGTCGTTTGCGGCAGCCAGACCGATTTCCAAAGCGTCTTCGCAGTCAACGACTTCGCCGTCCTTGTTGACGACCTTGCCCTCGGTCAGGAAAGGCATGGGCACATTGCCGCTCTTGAACGTGCCGCCGGAAATGAACTGACCAAGGCCCTCTTTGCTCACGTCAACGTCCTTGTATTCGCCCTCAAATTCGCCGCCTGTGATGCTAAAGGTGTAATTGCCTGTATCCGTTTCGTTTCCTTCCTCCTCGTTCTGATAGAACGCGGAACCGCCGGAGATGCTGCCGCCCTCGATGGTGACCTTGACCGACTGCCCCTCATAGGGGGCCACGCCGATACCGGCGTTCCAGGTGACAGAGCCGCCCACATCGGGAGTTTCCCCGGTGGCCGCCTCGCCCATACCGCCGGAGATGTTGCCGCCTTCGACCGTCAGCTCCCCGGCACGAAGCTCGATGCCGGTAACTGCGCCGCTGATCGAAGTGGCTTCGCCGCTGATGGTGGTCTTGCCGCCCTTACCGGGGAGATAGATCGCGGTGCCCTCGGTGCTTTCAACGGCGCCGCCGGTGATGGTGATGGTCTGCGTATCGCTGTAATCGCCGGAACTGTTGGAGGAGCCGTTGGTGTAGATCGCGCCCTCCCTTGCGGTGATGGTCCCGCCGTCCATGGTCAGCGTGTTGCTGCCAACATCCGACACCATTATACCGGCCTGTGCCTCGATCACAGCTCCCTCATGGACCTCGACGGTACTGCCCTTCTGCGAATAGACCGCGCTCATGCCCGGTTCGGTATCGGTTGAATTCTGCGTGATCCTTCCGCCGTTGAGGATCACCTTGCCGCCGGAATCTGCCACGAGAAGGGCATTATTGCCGGTGATCTCGCCGTCGTTCAAGGTAAATTCCGCGCCAGCTCCCGACGCTCCTACGGCCGGTTTTCCTGTCTCAACTGAATCCATTGAAACCGTGCCGCCGTTCATTATCAGTTTTGCACCGGCTTGGACAAGGAGCAGAGTGCCTTCCGTTGCTTCACAACTAATAGTGCCCGAACCCTGAATCGTCAAAGTACCGCCCGTAACGCTGAACACCGTAGCGCCTTCGCCGGTGCGGGTGAGGTCATATGTTCCAAGGTCAAGCGTGATCTCGCCCTCGGTCATACTGATGTAATTTTCGATCTCGACCGACTGTTTCAGCGTTACGGTATTCTCACTGACCGCGGCAACGCCGTCATCCACCGTAGAACTGTTTGCCAGTATTTTGGCAAGATCTTCTGCGCTCTTCACTTCTGTGGGGACTTCGTCCGCCAGCGCCGTCGCCGGCGCCAGCGCCGCCACCATTGCCAGCGCCAGAAGTACGGCCAGAAGCTTGCCTGTCCTGTTCTTCATAAGTATACCTCCTCAAATAGTGTTGAAAGGTCATCGTCTGGCGTGTGTCACACGCCAGACGGCGGGGTACCCCGCCGCGAAAACCAATATCAAAACTTAGTTTAGCTCAAACCTTACAAAAAGTCAATAGACTTTTTATGAAGTTTTTCCCTTATTCTCCAAAAACCGCGATGTAGTCCTTCTTGAACTTCTCGATCCCGGCGTCGGTCAGCGGATGGTGAAGCATCTGCTCGATGACGGAATAGGGGATGGTGGCGATGTGCGCCCCCGCCAGCGCGCACTGGGTCACGTGGATGGGGTTGCGGATGGAGGCGCAGATGATCTCCGTGTCGAAGCCGTAGTTGTCGAAGATGGTCACGATGTCCTCGATGAGCGCCACGCCCTCGGTGCTGATGTCGTCGAGACGCCCCAGGAAGGGGCTGACGTAGGTGGCCCCCGCGCGGGCGGCCAGCAGCGCCTGATTGGCCGTGAACACCAGCGTCACGTTGGTCTTGATGCCCTCGCTGTGCAGGACCTTCACAGCCTTCAGGCCCTCCGCCGTCATGGGGATCTTCACCACCATGTTGGGGTGGATGGCCGCGATCTCACGCCCCTCGGCGATCATGCCCTCCGCGTCCGTGGTGGTGGCCTTCACCTCGCCGGAGATAGGGCCGTCCACGATGGACGTGATCTCCTTTATGACCTCCTTGAAGTCCCGGCCCTCCTTGGCGATGAGGCTGGGGTTCGTGGTCACGCCGCAGATGACGCCAAGGTCGTTGGCCTTGCGGATGTCCTCCACGTGGGCGGTGTCGATGAAGAGTTTCATGGGTTATTCCTCCTATAGTAATTTTTTGAGTTTCCTTGTTCGCGGGGGCGGGTCCCAAACCCGCCCGCCGGCCTTACAGCTCCTTGGCCGCCTTGCAGATATTCTCCGCCGAGAGGCCGAACTGCTTCAAGAGCGGCACGGCCGGGCCGGAGTGGCCGAACTCGTCGTTGACGCCCACGCGCTTTACCTTGCAGGGGACGCCGCTCTCCGCCACCACGGCGCACACGGCCTCGCCCAGCCCGCCGATGATCGAGTGCTCCTCGGCGGTGACGATCCTGCCGCACTCGCGGGCGGCCTTCAGCACCAGCGCCTCGTCCAGGGGCTTTACGGAGCACATATTGATGACCCGCGCCTGGACGCCCTCGGCCTTCAGCGCCTCGGCGGCCTCCAGCGCCTCGTACACCATAAGGCCCGTGGCGATGATGGCGACGTCCGTTCCCTCCGTCAGCGTCTCGCCCTTTCCTATCTCAAATTTAAACTTGTTCTCATCGTGGAAAACGGGGATGGCGAGCCTTCCGAACCTGAGATACACCGGCCCCACGTGCTCGTAGGCGGCGCGGACGGCGGCCTCGGCCTCCACCGCGTCGGAGGGGCAAAGCACCACCATGCCGGGGATGGACCGCATCAGCGCGAAGTCCTCGCAGCACTGGTGGGACGCGCCGTCCTCCCCCACACTGATGCCGCCGTGGGTGGCCCCGATCTTCACGTTGAGATGCGGGTAGCCGATGGAGTTGCGCACCTGCTCAAAGGCCCGCCCCGCCGCGAACATGGCAAAGGAGCTGGCAAAGGGCACAAGGCCCATGCTGGCCGCTCCCGCGGCCACGGCCATCATGTTCCCCTCCGCGATGCCGCACTCGAAGTGCCGCTCCGGGAACGCTTTCCTGAATACGCCCGTCTTGGTGGCGGCGGCCAGGTCCGCCTCAAAGACCACAAGGTCGGTTTTCTCCGCGCCAAGCTTTGCCAACGCCTGCCCGTAGGCGTCGCGGGTCGCCATTTTCTTTACTTCACTCATCTTATTTCGCCTCCAGTTCCGCAAGGTGGGCGTTCAGCTCGCCCATGGCTATCTCGTACTCCGCGTCGTTGGGGGCTTTGCCGTGCCACTCGACGGAGTTTGTCATGTAACTGACGCCGGTGCCCTTGACGGTGTGCATCACGATGCCGAAGGGCTTGCCCTTTGTCTCCTTCGCCTTCTGGAACGCGGCCTCCATCTCGTCAAAGTCGTGGCCGTTGATCTCCATGACCTCGAAGCCGAAGGCCCGCATCTTGGCGGCGATGTCGCCGGAGTCCATCACGTCCTTTGTGGGGCCGTCGATCTGAAGTCCGTTCTTATCTACGATCGCCACGAAGTTGTCCAGCTTATAGTGGGCGGCGAACATGAACGCCTCCCAGACCTCGCCCTCCTCGATCTCACCATCGCCGAGAAGCGTATACACCCGGCAGGTCTTGCCCATGTACTTGGCGGCCTTGGCCATCCCGGCGGCGCAGCTGACGCCCTGCCCCAGGGAGCCGGTGGACATATCCACCCCAGGCGTCAGGTTCATGTTGGGGTGTCCCTGCAGGTGGCTGCCGATCTGCCGCAGCGTCAGGAGGTCCTCCCACGGGAAGAACCCCCGCAGCGCCAGCGCCGCGTACAGTCCCGGCGCGGTGTGCCCCTTGGAGAGCACGAACCTATCCCGGTCCGGGTTCTTGGGGTCCGCCGGGTCCACCCGAAGCTCCTTGAAATAGAGGTACGTGAACATATCCGCGGCGGACAGGCTCCCGCCGGGGTGTCCCGCTTTGGCCGCGTGGGTGCCCTCGATGATGCCCATGCGCACCTTTGTGGCCTTGACGGCCAGGTCTTTTTTCTCAAGTTCTGTCATTGTTTCCTCCTATGAATAGTTTTCCCAATGGTTGTACCTGTCGTTACCGGGCGGAAACCCGGAAATGTACTTAGTTCTGTCCGTAATAGGCGTTGGCCCCGTGCTTACGCAGGTAGTGCTTATCCAAAAGCTCCTGCTGCATCTGGGGAAGCCCCGGCGTCAGGGCCATGGCGTGGAACGCCATGAAAGCCACCTCCTCCAGCACCACCGCGTTGTGTACCGCGTTCATGGGGTCCGTGCCCCAGGCGAAAGGCCCGTGGGAGCACACCAGCACCGCCGGGATGTCCGCCGGGGAGATGTCCCTTTTCACAAACGTCTCGATGATCACGTTGCCCGTCTCCAACTCGTACTCCCCCCCGATCTCCTCCGGGGTCATGCGCCTGGTGCAGGGGATCTCCCCGTAGAAGTAGTCTCCCTGGGTGGTGCCGAAGGGCGGGATGCCACGCCCCGCCTGGGCAAAACTGGTGGCCCACCGGGAGTGGGTGTGGACGATGCCCCCCAGCGTTGGGAACGCCTTGTAAAGCGCCACGTGGCTGGGCGTGTCGGAGGAGGGCTTCCAGCGCCCCTCCACACGGTTCCCCGCCAGGTCCACCACCACCATGTCCTCGGCGCTCATCCCCTCATAGTCCACCCCGGAGGGCTTGATGACCACAAGGCCACGTTCCCGGTCGATGCCCGACACGTTCCCCCAGGTGAAGGTCACAAGCCCGTACTTCGGCAGCATCAGATTCGCCTCCAACACCTGCCGCTTCAGTTCCTCCAGCATATGTCTCCTCCTTTACCGGCTGTTCTCCGTATCTATCTCAAAAAAGTCCTCCAAAAAGTCCGCGATGGCGTCGGAGCCGCTGTCCCCGATGACCACGTCCGCGGCGCGCTTCGCCTCCGGCACGGCATTGCCCATGGCGACCCCAAGGCCGGAAAGCGCCAGCATCTCCACGTCCGCAAGGTCGTCGCCGAAGGCCATAACGTCCCTGGGCGTACACCCAAGCTCCCCGCACAGCGCCCTGAGGCCCGACGCCTTGGTGATCCCCTTCTTCGTCACCTTGAACCAGTCGGAGCGGACGAATCTCACCACGTCCGCAAAGGGCAGCGCCGCCCTGAACCTGTCCGCGCCCGCCCCGCCGGGGAGCTTCACGCAGAACATCAGCGCCTCGCCGGGCAGGCGGGAGAAGTCCGTCTCCACGCTCTCCTCAAACCCCGCGGGGAAGGCAAGCTCCGTCATGGGGTAGTTGCGGTAATGCCCCGCCGGTGTGTCCGTATCCATCAGCACGTCCGGCCCCGCGGCCGCCCGCGCCGCCCTGACGATCTCCTCCGCCTCCCCGTCCGTGAAGGGCGCGGAGAAAACCACCCGCTCCCCCACGCGCACCCGCGCCCCGGCGCTGGTGATCAGCACGTCGGGCTGAAGCAGGCTTGTGAACACCTGGGCGTTTTTCTCGCTTCGGGAGGTGGATACGCCGATCTTGGCGGCCCTTCGGACCGCCCGCAGCGCCTCAAGATCGCGCGGAGAGACGGTCTTGTCCCGGCGCAGCAGGGTGTCGTCCAGGTCGAAGAGCAGGAGCTTGAACTTCCGCCGCGAAGGGAAACGCCCCTCAAGGGGGGCCCTGCCGGCCGCCTCCGCCCTGCGGGGGCCGTCTCCCCCGGTCACAGGACCTGGGCAGCCAGCCGCTCCACCGGCATGGCCTTCACGTATTTCTCCAAAAAGGCGTTGAAGCCGTCAATGTCCGCCTTCCCGGCCGTCAGGGAGGAGGACTTAGCGTCGCGGAACACCCTGTTCTCCAGGTAGTCCTCCAAGGTCTCGTCCCGGTCCCTCCAGACCATGTACGCGGCCAGCAGGGCCATGCCGTAGGGGCCGCCCTCCCCGGCGGTCTCCATGACGCTCACCGGCACGCCGGCGGCGGCGGAGAGCATGGTCTGCCCCACGCCCGGCGTCTTGAAGAAGCCCCCGTGGCCGTAGAGCTTTTGAATCTCCACCTTCTCCTCCCCTGTCAGGATGTCCAGGCCGATCTTCAGGGTGGCCAGGGCCGAGAGCAGGTGCGTGCGCATAAAATTGGCCAGGGTCATCCGGGCGTCGGGCGCGCGCAGGAAGAGGGGCCTGCCCTCGTCAAGGTTCGTAACTCCCTCCCCGGAGAAGTAGTTGTAGCTCATAAGCCCGCCGCAGTCCGGCTCGCCCTCCAGCGCCTTTTTGAAAAGGAGCGTAAAGAGCGCGCCCCGGTCCAACTCCACCCCCACGGCGGAGGCGAAGTCCGCGAAAAGCCCCGCCCAGGCGTTGATGTCCGAGGTGCAGTTGTTGCAATGGACCATCGCCACAGGCGCGCCGGCGGGGGTGGTCACCATGTCGATCTCCCGGTGTACGCCCAGGGGCTTGTCCACCACCACCATGGCGAAGTCCGAGGTCCCGGCGGACACGTTGCCGGTGCCCACCCGCACGGAGTTGGTGGCCGCCATCCCGGTGCCCGCGTCGCCCTCGCAGGGGGCCACGGGGATGCCGGGCAGAAGGTCCCCGGAGGGGTCCAAAAACCGCGCGCCCGCCTCAGTCAGCGTCCCGGCGGCGGCTCCCGCCGGCAGCACCTCCGGCAGCACGTCCCGGAGCTTCCAGCCGTAGCCCTTAGGGGCGATGAGCGCGTCAAACTTCTCCACCATCCGCCTGTCGTAGTCGCAGACGCCGCTGTCGATGGGGAACATCCCGGAGGCCTCCCCCACGCCCATGACGTGGCGGCCCGTCAGCTCATAGTGTATGTACCCGGCCAGCGTGGTCAGGTGCGCCAGACGCTCCAGGTGCTCCTCGCCATTCAGGATGGCCTCGTAGAGGTGGGCGATGGACCACCTCTGGGGGATGTTGAAGCCGAACAGCTCCGTCAACGCGGCGGAGGCCCTGCCTGTGACGGTGTTCCGCCAGGTGCGAAACGCCGCAAGCTGCTTCATATCCCGGTCAAAGGGCAGATATCCGTGCATCATGGCGGAGACGCCGATGGCCCCCACGGCGGTCAGCTCCACGCCGTATTTCTCCTTCACGTCCCTTTTAAGCCCGGCGTAGCAGGCCCGAAGCCCCTGGTGAATATCCTCCATGGAGTAGGTCCATAGCCCGTCCACAAGCCGGTTCTCCCACTCGTGCTCGCCGGAGGCGATGGGGGTGTGGGTCTCGTCGATGAGCACCGCCTTGATCCGGGTCGATCCCAGCTCGATGCCCAGTGCGGTCCTTTTGAGGTCCATAAGAGCGCGTCTCCTTCCCAACGGCGCAAGCGCCAGATTTTCCGTATAATGACACATCATTATCTTACCACACCCCGCGCCCAATGTCAACGCCTCCCAATGCCGGAAGGAGCGGCAAAAAAGCTTTCCCCACTCGCGCACCAAAAGACCCCCTCTCTGAGGAATCCGCGCGCCAAAAGGCTCCCCTCTCTGAGGGGAGCTGTCAGCGAAGCTGACTGAGGGGAGCAAGGAGTCCGCGCCCCTGCTCCCCTCCGGCCCTCCGGGCCACCTCCCCTCAAAGAGGGGAGGCTTTTAGCATGGCCGTCGCCACAGGCGACGAAATCAAATCAAACTACCTTTTTGGCTCCCTTTGATAAAGGGAGCTGTCGCCGCAGGCGACTGAGGGTTACACCGTCAAAGGACCGCTCTGTTATCGTTTTAACCCTCAGTCAGCTTCGCTGACAGCTCCCTTCCCGCTTCGCGGCAAGGGCGCCATTTGATGCGCAACGGGGCCGTCAAAGGAAATGCCTTCCCCACTTGTGGGGAAGGTGGCCCCCGAAGGGGGCCGGATGAGGCCGATGAGCGCCAAGGTATCCCACCTCATCCGTCGCCTGCGGCGACACCTTCCCCGCCCTGCGGGGAAGGCTTTTTCCCTTGACTATAGCAAGGCTATCTTCGGGGCGTCCTCCGGGGGTGTGTCCAGCAGGGGGTCCGCAGGCCCCCTAAGCTGGTCGTTTTTAAAAGGTGGGGTCCAGGGGAGGGAAAATCGAAATCCCTCCCCTGGGCGGTTTTCTTCCCTTTGTTACTTTCCGTTCTTTTGACGAAACAAAAGAACGGAAAGTAAATCCCCCGTCCGCCAGCGGCGGACACCTCTGCCGTGCTCACGGCAACACCCCTGCCGTGGTCACGGCAAACCCCCTGCCGTGGTCACGGCAAACCCCCTGCCGTGGTCACGGCAGTCCCCCCATAAACAAACACTGCCCCGGACCGAGTCACCTCAGTCCGGGGCATTTTCCCTTTTCTCTCTGAAAGGCCCTCGCCTTACAGCCGGGGTCTCATCAATACATTCCGCCCATGTCGGGGCCGGGGGCCGCAGGAGGCGCGGGGGGTTCCGGCTTGTCGGCCACCAGGGACTCGGTGGTCAGGACGATGGAGGCGATGGACGCGGCGTTCTCCAAGGCGCTGCGGCAGACCTTGGTGGGGTCCACAACGCCGGCGGCGATCATGTCGCAGTACTCCTCGGTGGCGGCGTTGAAGCCGTAGGAGGCGGACTTGGAGTTCTTGACGTTGTTGAGGATCACCGCGCCCTCAAGGCCCGCGTTGGCGGCGATCTGCTTGATGGGGGCCTCCAGCGCCTTGGCGATCATGGCAACGCCGGTCTTTTCATCGCCGTGAGTCTCCTTCAGGAGCTTGCTGACGGCCTTGGAGGCCACCACATAGGCGGTGCCGCCTCCGGCGACGATGCCCTCCTCCACAGCGGCGCGGGTGGCGTTGAGCGCGTCCTCGATGCGCAGCTTCTTATCCTTCATCTCGGTCTCGGTAGCGGCGCCAACCTTGATGACCGCCACGCCTCCGGCCAGCTTCGCCAGCCTCTCCTGAAGCTTCTCCCGGTCGTAGTCGGAGGTGGAAACCTCGTACTCGTTCTTGATCTGGGCCACGCGGGCGGCGATCTCGGACTTCTCGCCGGAGCCGTCCACGATGATGGTGTTCTCCTTGGTGGACTTCACCTGGCGGGCGCTGCCCAGCATATCCAGGGTCGCATCCTTCAGCTCCATGCCCAGGTCGCTGGAGATGACCTGTCCGCCGGTGAGGACGGCGATGTCCTGAAGCATCTCCTTGCGGCGGTCGCCAAAGCCGGGGGCCTTGACGCACAGGCAGTTGAAGGTGCCGCGGATCTTGTTGAGGATCAGGGTGGCAAGGGCCTCGCCCTCCACGTCCTCGGCGATGATCACCAGCTTCTTGCCGGCCTGGATCACCTGCTCCAAAAGGGGCAGGACCTCCTGAATGTTGGAGATCTTCTTATCGGTGATGAGGATCAGCGGCTCGTCGTAGACGGCCTCCATCTTGTCGGTGTCGGTGACCATGTAGGGGGTGATGTAGCCCCGGTCGAACTGCATCCCTTCCACCACCTCGGAATACGTCTCGGCGGTCTTGGACTCCTCCACGGTGATAACGCCGTTCTGGCCCACCTTCTCCATGGCCTCGGCGATGAGCTTGCCGATGGTCTCCTCGCCGGAGGAGACGGTGCCCACGCGGGCGATGTCCTCGGTGCCGGTGACGGGCTGGGAGTGCTCGCGGACGGCGGCAACGGCGGTCTCCACGGCCTTCTGGATGCCGCGCTTCATGACCATGGGGTTGGCCCCGGCGGCCACGTTCTTGATGCCCTCGTGGATCATGGCCTGGGCCAGGACCGTGGCAGTGGTGGTGCCGTCGCCGGCCACGTCGTTGGTCTTGGAGGCAACCTCCTTGACCAGCTGCGCGCCCATGTTCTCAAAGGGGTCCTCTAACTCGATCTCCTTGGCGATGGTCACGCCGTCGTTGGTGATCAGCGGGGAGCCGAACTTCTTGTCCAGGACCACGTTGCGGCCCTTGGGGCCGATGGTGAGCTTTACGGTGTCGGCCAGCTTGTTGACGCCGGCTTCCAGATTGCGGCGGGCTTCCTCGCCGTAGACGATCATTTTAGACATAGTATAAATTGCCTCCTAACATTCAAATCAAACTGTCCGATATTTTTCGCAAGGACACGCGCCTTGCGAAAAATCCCGCTTGTTTTGCGGAGTGTGCGGCCCTTCGGGCCGTGCGCGGAGCAAAACGGCAGGATAAAATTTTTGAAATTCCAATTTCAGAAATTTTATCCCCGCGTCCCCCTCTCGAATAAAAGGCGGTACGCCTTTTATTCGACGATGGCGAGTATCTCGCTCTGCTTGACGATGGTGTACTCCTCGCCCTCAAACTTGACCTCGGTGCCGGTGTACTTGCCGGTGATGACCTTGTCGCCGGGTTCGACCTCCATCTCCACCTCGTTGCCGTCGATGAACCCGCCGGGTCCCACGGCTACCACCTCGTAGACCTGGGGCTTCTCCTGGGCCGCGCTTGTGAGGATAAGGCCGCTCTTGGTGGTCTCCTCAGCCGGAACACGCTTGATAATCACTCTGTCTGCCAAAGGTTTGAGCTTCATGCTGGTTTTGCCTCCTATATGAATTTTAAATCGACGCTGTTCGGTTTTAGCACTCTTTCCATCTGAGTGCTAAACTGTCTATATAATACCCCAGACGGGGAATTTAAGCAATAGTCATTTTGTACATATAATTGCGGATTTAATTTGTCCCGGCAGTCATTTTGACCAGTTCCGTCACCTTGCGGCAGCCACGGGGGTAGATAAAGTTGACGCCGCCGGGGATGAGGCGGAGGACGGCCCGCTTGGTGTACAGCGCCTCCCCGTCGATGCTGACGGAAAACTCCCGGTCGCTCTCCACCTCCAGGCGGCGGCCCGCCACATACTCTATGATCTCTGGGAATTTGGCATACTGCCCGGAGGCGTAATATTTAAGGAGCCTTGCCAACGTCAGGCGCGAGACGGCCCTGACGATGAGGATGTCCAGCACGCCGTCCTCCGGGGAGGCGGTCCGGGAGGGGTTGAAGCCCCCGCCGTAATACTGGCCGTTGCAGGCGGAGATGAGGGCGAATTTCCCGGTCCGCTCCACGTCCCCCGCCCGGACGGTGAAGGGCCGGTTGATGCCCTTGACCACATTGACCAGCAGGGAGATGACATACCCCCCTGCCCCGCCCACAACGGGCAGGTTGGAGTATTTGTGCACGTCCAGCCCCACCCGCGCATCGATGCCGATGGAGGCGATGTTCAGGCACATACGCCCGTTGACGTCGATGATGTCCACGGGGGCGGCCGTGCCGTCCAAGAGCGCCTCAAGGTCCGAGAAGAGCGGCGCGTCCGGGCCGAACATACGCACGAAGTCGTTGCCCGTGCCGCAGGGGTAGTGGGTGACGGCGCAGTTTTTGAACCCCGCCGCGCCGTGGGCGCACTCGGAGAGCGTCCCGTCCCCGCCGCAGGCGTAGACCCGCAGCTCGTCCCCACGGATGGCCTCCCGCTTCACCTTCTCGGCGGCGTCCATGACCCCCACCGTCTCGTAGATCTCAAAGGGTTCCCCGCGCTTTTCCATGGCGGCGGCAATGGCGGCCTTGACGGCGTCCTTGCGGGAGTCCTTCCCCCCGGCCACGGGATTTACAATAAAGAGATGTCTCATACGCTTCCCTCTCTCTGTCTTTTCGGGATGTTATTTGAACATATAGTAGTTGCAGCGGATGGTGCCGTTGTAGAGCCGGCGGGTCCTGGCGGCCCGGCGGCCGAAGCACTTTTCCAGCTCCGGGTCGGGGGAGATAACGTTGACCTCCCAGCCGGAGAGGCCGCGCATCGCCCGCCCGAAATCCCGCATCAGCCCCTGGGCGGCCCGGATGTCCAGCATCCGCTCCCCGTAGGGGGGATTGGTGACCAGGATGCCCCGCTGGGTCCGCCTGTCGAAGGCGGCGGCGTCCGCCACGGAGAAGCGGATCAGATCCGCCACCCCCGCCCTTTTGGCGTTCTGCCGGGCGATGTCCACGGCCTTTTCGTCGATGTCCGAGGCGAAGAGGCTGTACGCCCTGTCAAACTCCCCGGCCCTGGCCTCCGCCCTCACCTCGTCCCAGGGGAGGGGCCAGCTGCCCCACCTCTCGGCGGCGAAGGTCCGGCCGATGCCGGGGGCGCGGTTTTTCGCCGCCAGGGCGGCCTCGATGGCGATGGTGCCGCTGCCGCAGAAGGGGTCGCAGAAGTCGCCCCGGCCCCGGTATCCCGCCAGGTCCACCATGGCGGCGGCCAGGGTCTCCCGGATGGGGGCCTCCACCTGGGCCGGCCGCCAGCCGCGCTTGTGGAGGCCGGGGCCGGAGGTGTCGATGTAGAGGGTCGCCGTATCCCGGACCAGGGCGAACTGGATCTGATACGTCTCCCCGGTCTCCGGCAGGCGCTCCAGCCGGTAGGCGCGGCCAAGCCGGTCTGCCACGGCCCTGTTGACGCTGCGCTGGAGGGCGGGGACGGAGGTGATGGCGCTTTGGTGGGAGTAGCCCTTCACCGGGAAGGCCCCGGTCCTGGGGATGAAGCGTTCCCACTCCATGGCCCGCACCCCCTCAAAGAGGGCGTCGAAGGTGGAGCCGTCCGTCCGCCCGATCACGATGAGCAGGCGCTCGGCGAAGCGGCTTCTGATGTTGACGCGGGCGACGTCCCGCTCAGTGCCGGTAAAATAGACGCGCCCGTCCTCGCCGCGCACGTCCGAAAGCCCCATGTGCCTCAGCTCGTTGCCCAGCGGCCCCTCCAGCCCGAACAGGCAGGGGGCGCAAAATTCAAGTATCATGGCTGTCTTTCCTTGTTAAGAAGTATTTGCAATCCGAGGGATTTTTTGGTATGATGGGAAAAAACATCCCGGAGGTGCGGTATGTCTGTTGTCAACGTCGTGAAAACCCCGTCCTATGACGAGGAGACCGTCTATTCCGCCGTGTGCCGTCATTTTGAGGCCCTGGGCGTGGCGGAGGACTTAAAGCCTGAGACCCGGATCCTCTTAAAGCCCAATCTCCTCTACGGCAAGAAGCCGGAGGCCGGCGTCACCACCAACCCCGCCATATTGAAGGCGGCGATCCGCTGGCTCACCTCTCGCGGCTTTACCAACATCGTGGTGGCGGACAGCTCCGGCGGCCTCTTTACCGCCGAGTATATGCGGGGGGTCTACTCCGCCTCAGGCCTGCGTGTTCCGGGGATCGAGGAGTACCTGAACCGGGACTTCACCTTCCAGACCGTCCCCACCGGGAAGGGCTTTACGGTGAAGAGCTTCAACCTCATCACCCCCGCCGCTCAGGCCGAATACATCATCAACCTGCCCAAGCTCAAGACCCACGCCATGACCACCGTTTCCATCGGGGTGAAGAACCTCTTCGGCACCATCCCCGGCCTCCAGAAGCCGGATATGCACCGCCGTTACCCCAGGACGGAGGATTTTGTCCATATGCTCTGCGAGCTGTGCGAGACGGTGAAGCCGAGCCTCACGCTTTTGGACGCGGTGGACTCCATGGAGGGCAACGGCCCCGGCGGCGGCACCGTAAAACACACCGGCGTCACCCTCTGCTCCAGGGACGTCTACGCTCTGGACATGATGGCGGTAAAATTCATGGGTCTGAACGCCTTCGATATGCCCCATCTGGCGGCGGCGCGGGACATGAAGCTCCTGCCGGAGACGGTGACCGTCACCGGGGACGACCTCATCCCCTGCTCCCCCGCCTTCCGCCTGCCGGACGCCAGAAAAAGCACCGGCTTCGGCGACTCGGTCCCCAGGATCCTGCGCAAGCCCGTGGAGAAGGTCCTGGACGCGCTGCTGCGCTCCTACCCCCAGGTGGACAAGTCCGTCTGTATCGGCTGCGGGAAATGCGCGGAGAGCTGCCCGCAGAAGATCATCCGCATCGAGAATAAAAAGGCCGGTATGCCCCGCCGCGGATGTATCTCCTGCTTCTGCTGTCAGGAGATGTGCCCCGTCCATGCCATCCGCGCCCACCGGGGATTGAGAAGTATGTAAGAGGGGATTGCAAAATCCCCTGCTCCCCTCAGTCTCGCTTCGCTCGACAGCTCCCCTCAGAGAGGGGCGCCATTTGGGTGCGCGGAACGGGACCGACAAAGGGTAATGCCTTCCCCGCTTAGGCGGGGAAGGTATCGCCGCAGGCGACGGATGAGGTGGGAATCGCCTCCCCTCTTTGAGGGGAGGTGGCCCGTAGGGCCGGAGGGGAGCCTGGCGCTCATCGGCCTCATCCGACCCCCTTCGGGGGCCACCTTCCCCACAAGTGGGGAAGGCTTTGGGTGCGTGAGACGTGGCCAGTGCGTCATCGTTTTAACCCTCAGTCAGCTTCGCTGACAGCTCCCTTCCCGCTTACGCGGCAAGGGCGCAAGAACGCCCTGACGATAGCCGCACCTCCGTTGGGGCGCTCCCCTGGGGGTGTGTCCAGCAGGGGGTCCGCAGGCCCCCTAAGCTGGTCGTTTTTAAAAGGTGGGGTCCAGGGGAGGGAAAATCGAAATCCCTCCCCTGGGCGGTTTTCTTCCCTTTGTTACTTTCCTCTTTTTGGGAATCCAAAAAGAGGAAAGTAAATCCCCCGTCCGCCACCGGCGGACACCCCCTGCCGTGGTCACGGCAGTCCCCCCGCCGGGGCGAGGCGTCACCGCCATCCCTGCTCCTTCATATACGCGTTAATGAAGTCCGCGTTGGCCTTCTCCGTGTCATTGAGCATGGACACCACGAGGCTTATGTTCCCGGTGACCGGGGTGTACCAGCTCTGGGCCTCAAAGTGGGCCTTGATGGAGGCGTTGGTGAAGATGTAGCCGTGCCGGGCGTAGATCTCGTTGATCATCAGCGTGACCTCCTCTCGGCTCCTGCCCGCCAGGTCCTCGGCGGTGACGAGCCGCGTGTCCGAGGGGAACAGCACCACGTTCTCCGTGGGTCCAACAGGCTCCGTCTCCCCACCGGGGTCGGTCTCCCCGCCAGGTGTTGTTTCTCCGCCGGGCGTGGTCTCCCCGCTGGGCGTTGTTTCTCCGCCGGGCGTTGTTTCTCCGCCGGGTTCCGTCTCTCCACCGGGGTCGGTCTCCCCGCCAGGTGTGGTCTCCCCGCCGGGTTCCGTTTCCCCGCCGGGGGTGGTGGTGGAGGGCGTTCCGCTGCGCCAGCCCATCTCCCGCTGATAGTCCATCAGCGTCCTCATGTTGTCCTTCTCCACGTCGTTGAACTGCGCCTCGACTCTGGCGGCGTTGGAGGTGACGGGCTTGTACCACTTCTGGGACATGAAGTATTTCTCCGCGTCGCCGCCGGATTTGAATATGTACCCGTGGCGGGCGTAGATCTCGTTGAGGAGCATATAGCTCTCCGCCCTGGTCTTGCCCTCAAGCTCCTCCCTGGTGATGCGCTGGGTGTCGGAGGGGTAGAGGATGTCGTTGTTTGTGGGCTGGGGGCGGGTTTGTCCGCCGTTGCCCGTCGTCTGTCCGCCATTGCCCGTCGTCTGTCCGCCGTTCCCAGTCGTCTGCCCGCCGTTCCCGGTCGTCTGCCCGCCATTCCCGGCAGTCTGTCCGCCGTTCCCGGCCGTTTGGCCGCCATTCCCGGCAGTCTGGCCGCCATTTCCGGCGGTTTGTCCGCCGTTGCCTTCAGTCTGATTTCCGTTGTCCGCAGTCTGGCTTCCAATATCCGTCGTCTGGCCGCCAATATCCGCGGTCTGCCCGCCGGCAGTTTCGCTCCGGCCGCCGTTGTCTTCGGTCTCGCCGCCCTTGCCCCCGGTCTCGTCGCTGAGGCTCCCGGACTGCCCGCCGCTCCCGGTCTGACCGGCAACGTCCGGCCTCTTCCAAGGGGTCCAGATGACCAGGATCACCGCAAGACAGGCCAGCATCGCCGCAAGGCCCACGATCCACCCGGCCTTGGACTTCTTCACGCCGCCCTCCTTCCGGGGCGGCTTTGTCTCGGTAAAATCATACGCCGTGGCGCCCTTTTCCTGGGGCTTGTCCCCGCTCCCGGCGGCCCTTGCGCCGGTCATCACCGCGCCGCCGTTGCGCTTGACGGCCTCGAAGGCCGCTGCGGCGGCCATGGCTCTGCGCCGCGTCCTGGAGGGCGGGGTCAGCTTGGAAAGCTCCGCCTTCAGCTGCGCCGCCGTCTGATATCGTTCCGCAGGGTCGGCGGCCATGGCCTTCTTGATGACGGCGGCCAGCGCCGGGTCGATGTTCCTGATGTGGTTGGGGTCCCCGTGCTCCGGCATGGAGCCGCCGTTGGCGGTCCAGCACAGGAGCGCGCCCAGGGAGTAGATGTCGCTGAGGGCGGTGTAGGTGCGCGTCTCCCCCTCCGTCTCCGGCGCGTCGAAGCTGCGGTCGCCGGGGTCGAAGATGCCGCTCCCCGCCCGCTCAAGGCACCGCCGGACGGCGTAGTCTGTCAGCACGTAGCTCCCGGCGTCCGTGACCATCACGTTGGAGGGCCGGATGTCCCCGTGGACCATGCTGTACTGGGCCAGCGACTCCAGCGCCCCGGACAGCTCCAGGCCCATGCGGACCGCGTCCTCCTGGGTGGGGGCGGCCTTCTCAAAATAGGTGGAGATGGGGGTGTAGAGGCCGGAGCGCAGGAAGCCCAGCCAGCCCGGTCCGTTGAGGGAGGCCGTTTTCAACTCCTCCACCGGGGCCAGGGCGGCGTCCTTCACGTTGCCGTACATGGCGATCTCCCAGCTCAGGTCGTTTTTGAATTTGGTGAAGTACGTGGTGAGCAGATCGCGGCTCACCCCCATCTTCACCGCGTTGTCGATGGCCTCCGGGGCCGGCGGCACCCGGAGGACCTTCATGGACGAAAACGCGCCGTTCTCCTCGTTCCGAATGAGATAGACGGTGCCGAATTCCCCGGAGCCAAGTATGCCCTCGGCGCTCCAGCCGGGAAAAATTTTCGAGACATCCAATTCGCTCATAGCTTTGACCTCCCTGTCTGTCTGAATGGGGCGCTCCCCGCTCCCCCGCGCGGCGGCAGGCGGACGCCCCCGGTACAAAGGGGCCGCCAAAGCGCGCCGGACCTTTCCCCCAGGCCGCCGCCCCGTCTCGCGTCCCCTTTTCGATCGCGTCACCTTAACTTATTGATTTTACCACACCGCCGCTTCCATTGCAAGCATTCTTCTCCCACTTTATCGCGCCCAACGCCCGGTAAAGAAAGTACCGGGCAGGACGTGCCCGGCGCTTTTCCCGGATCTCTCATACAGATTCAACCGTCTGCGGCGCTTTCATGAGCCAGAACAAACTTCGCCGTGTTTTCCCCGGCGTCGCGGCCCACCTCGTTGTAGGCCTGCTGAAAGTAGTGGAACGGGTCTTTCATAAGGCCACGTTCCTTCATTTTTTCAAAGAGGCGCGAGACCATTGTGACGCGCTCATTCTCCGCGGCGATCCTGTCCTGAAGCGCCCGCATTGGCGCGTAGGTGCGTCCCGCTCCGTTGAACCGTCCGATTTGAACGAGGAAGCACCGCTCGATGCCGTGGGAGAACATATCGTCCAGCATGAGCGTGAGGTCCCGCACATAGGCCGCGCCCGCGTTGCCGGTGTCTGCGTCGGATTCCCCCTGGCACCACAGCATGAATCGGTGGCGGACGGTGATCTTGCTGCCGCGCAGGAACTCCAACGCGGAGTCCATTCGGCGGATGGCGTCGGTGAGATACGCCCCGCCCGGCCGCCATTGGGAGATGACGCTGCCGCCCTTGGAAGCCGACACGCCAACCACCGGCGTACCCGTGCGAGTATAATACGCGTTTACAAAGGCCGTGACCATGGAGCCTGTCTTCATGTCCCCGTCGTCTATGCCGCCGCGCCGGTTCTCCCTCCGGCCAAACGGCTCGGAGATGGGAATAAGCTCTCCGGGCGCCGACACCGCCCTATACTCATACCCGGCATTTGGAAGAAGCTCCGGGGCGGCCTCCGGGCGCTCCACAGTGACGATCCCCCGTCCGGCCATATTGGACTGCCCCATAAACATAAAGAGGTCAACTGATTTTATGCTCATCCGATCCCCCTCCGCGCCATCCCTTTCCGGCGCGCCGTCAAACCCGCGGCCGGACCGAAGGCCGCCAGTCTGCCCGGCCCCCGCTTTCGGGAAGCGTCAAAACAGGCTTATCTGGCTGGACTCAGGCATATTGCCCAGCGCCCCCAGCTCCCGCAGGTCCAGCGCGTTGGCGCGGGAGAGCTTGGGGCAGGTGGCCAGCAGCTCCTCCACGGACACGAACTGCGCGCCCCGGCCGTGCTCGGCCAGGTCCTGCGCCGTGGCCTCCCCCAGACCCGACACCGCCACAAAGGGCGGTCGCAGGGCGGCGCCCTCCACCTTGAATTTCAGTGCGTCGGACTGATAGAGGTCGATGGGCAGGAAGGTGAAGCCCCGCTTATAAAATTCCCAGCACGCCTCCAGGGTGGTCATGAGGTCGTCGTCCTTGTCGGTGGCGTCGGGATTTTCTTTTATATTTCGGATGGCGGCGCGCACCGTCTCCTCCCCCATGCACATGAGCTTTGCGTCGAAGCCGCCCTTCTGGCTGCGCCGGTAGAAGTACGCGGCGTAAAATTCCAGCGGCCTGTGGACCTTGAACCAGGCGATGCGGAAGGCCATCATCACGTAGGCCACGGCGTGGGCCTTGGGGAAGAGGTAGGCGATCTTCGCCAGGGAGTCTATGTACCAGTCGGGCACGCCGTGGGCCTTCATGGTCTCCACCCAGCCCTCCTGGAAGCCGCCCTTCTTCACCTTCCCCTTTCGCACGGCCTCCATGATCTTAAAGCTCAGCTTTGGCTCCATCCCCCTGGAGATGAGGTAGAGCATGATGTCGTCGCGGCAGCCCACGGTCTCCCGGACCGAGGCGGTGCCGGAGGTGATAAGGTCCTTGGCGTTTCCCAGCCACACGTCGGTGCCGTGGGAGAAGCCCGAAAGGCGCACCAGGGTGTCGAAATTCTCCGGCTGGGTGTCCACCAGCATCTGGCGGGTAAAGCCGGTGCCGAACTCCGGGATGCCGATGGTCCCGGTCCTCCCCACGATGGGGTCGTCGTCCGTCAGCCCTAAGGGCGCGGCGGATTTGAAGATGCCCATGGTCTCCGCGTCGTCCAGGCGTATCTTCCTGGCGTCAAGGCCCGTCAGGTCCTCCAGCATACGGATCATGGTGGGGTCGTCGTGGCCCAGCTCGTCCAGCTTCAGGAGGTTGTCCTCCATGCAGTGGTACTCAAAGTGGGTAGTGATGATGTCCGTGTCCTTGTCGTCCGCCGGGTGCTGGGCCGGGCAGAAGTCGCAGATCTCCATATCCTGGGGGATGACCACAAGGCCGCCGGGGTGCTGGCCGGTGGTGCGCTTGACCCCCACACAGCCCAGGGCAAGGCGCGTCTCCTCCGCCCTGGAGGCGTGGTAGCCGGTCTTTTCCATGTATCTCTTCACGTAGCCGTAGGCGGTCTTTTCCGCGACGCCCCCAATGGTGCCGGCGCGGAATACGTGGTCGGAGCCGAAAAGCTCGTTGGTGTATCTGTGGGCGTTAGCCTGATACTCGCCGGAGAAGTTGAGGTCGATATCCGGCACCTTGTCTCCCCCGAAGCCCAGGAAGGTCTCAAAGGGGATGTCGAAGCCGTCCTTGACGTACTCCGTCCCGCACACGGGGCAGACCTTGTCGGGCATATCCGCGCCGCAGCCGCAGCCCGTGTCCTGGGGAAATTCCGTGTGCCGGCACTTGGGGCAGCGGTAGTGGGGCGGCAGGGAGTTGACCTCGGTGATGCCGGAGAGGAAGGCCACGATGGAGGACCCCACGGACCCTCTGGACCCCACCAGATACCCGTGGGCCAGGGAGTCCTGCACCAGCTTCTGGGCGGACATATAGATCACGTCGTAGTGGCGGGAGAGGATGTCGTGAAGCTCCTGCTCCACGCGGCCGGTGACGATCTCCGGCGGGTCCTCCCCGTAAAGCTCCCGCATCCTGCCGTAGACCAGGTCCTTGAGCTGCTGCTCGGAGTTCTCGATCCTGGGCGGGTAGAGCACCCCGGCGGGGGGCAGGGGGCGGACGGTGTCGCACAGCTCCGCGATCTTCCGGGGGTTGTCCACCACCACCTCCTTTGCGCGGCTGCCCAGATACGAAAACTCCTCCAGCATCTCGTCCGTGGTGCGAAAATAGATGGGCAGGGGCTTGTCCCCGTCCTCAAAGTCCTTGGCCACCAGCAGGACATGGCGGAAGATCTCGTCCTCCGGGTCTAAAAAGTGGACGTCCCCCGTGGCGACGGTGGGCTTGCCCAGCTCGTCCCCCAGCTCCAAAATGCGGCGGTTGAAGCTCCTCAGCTCCTCCTCGTCGCGGGCGCGGGGGCGGTCGCCCCGGAGCATGAACATATTGTTGCAGATGGGCTGGATCTCCAGATAGTCGTAAAACCGCGCCACACGCCTGAGTTCAAAGCGGCTCCTGCCGTCCACCAGGGTCTGGAACACCTCCCCGGCCTCGCAGGCGGAACCCACGATCAGTCCCTCCCGGTAGCGGGTGATGAGGGACTTGGGCATGATGGGGTTGGTGTGGAGATACTCCAGGTGGCTGGCGGTGACGATCTTGTAGAGGTTCTTGATCCCGGCCTGGGTCCGGGCCAGAAGGATGATGTGCTGGGGCCTGGGCCGGCGGCGGGCAGACCCTTTTTGCCTGTCCTCCCGGATGGCCCCGTCGATCTCCGAGAGCCGTTTGACGCCCCGCTCGGCCAGCTGAAGGGCGAAGCGGGCGAAGATAAGCCCGCAGGTGCAGGCGTCGTCCGAGGCCCGGTGGTGGTTGAAATCGGGGAGGCCCAGGTTCCCCGCCACCATGTCCAGCTTGTGGTTGCGCAGCTCCGGGAGCATCCCCTGGGCCATGGTGAGGGTGTCCAAAAAGGTGGGGTCGAAAGCGATCCCGGCGCGGCGGCACACCTCGTCGATGAAGCCGATGTCGAAGTTGGCGTTGTGCGCCACCAAGGGCAGGTCCCCGGCGAAGGCCAGGAAGTCCCGCACGGCGGTCTCCTGGTCCGGCGCGCCGGCCACCATCTCGTCGGTGATGCCCGTCAGGTTCACGATCTCCGGGGGGATGCGCCGCCCCGGATCCACAAAGGTCTGGAAGCGCCCCGCCTCCATCCCGCCGTGAAAGCGCACCGCGCCGATCTCGGTGAGGGCGTCCGTCCGGGAGGAGAGGCCCGTGGTCTCGATGTCAAAGGCCACAAAGTCCCCGGAGAGGGGGCCGTCCCCCGTCCCCATCAGGGCCACCCGGTCGTCCACGTCGTTTACATAATACCCCTCCACGCCGTAGAGGACCTTGATCTTGTCCCCCGCCGCCTTCATGGCGTCCGGGAAGGACTGGCACACGCCGTGGTCGGTGATGGCGATGGCCGGGTGGCCCCAGGCAATGGCGCGCCTGACGGCCTCCCCCACGTCCGTCACCGCGTCCATGGCGCTCATTTTTGTGTGCAGGTGGAGCTCCACCCGCTTCTCCTCCGCCGTGTCCCGGCGCGGCTCCTTCTCCGGGGCGGAGGCGATGCCGTAAGGCTCCAGGACCACGTCGTTGTCAAACCGATTGAAGGACATGGTCCCCTGGCAGGTGACGGTCATGCCCGTGGAGATGGTCCGCGCCGCGGCCTTCTCGTTCTCGTCCTTGATGAATTTTGAGACGCGCACGGACCCCGTGCCGTCGGTCATGTCGAAGTTCAGGATAAACGCGCCGCTCTTCACGTCCCGGCAGTTCATGGCGAAAATCTTCCCCGTGACGGCGACCCGCCCGGACTCCAGCGTCAGCTCCCCCATGGGCGTCTCCTTCACGGCGGAGACCCGCCCCAAAATGGCCTTTCCGGCCTTCCGCTCCCGGCGGGGCGCGGCGGCGGGGGCCGTCTTTGGCTCCGGGGCCTTTACGTTCATGGTGCACCGGGAAAGGCTGTACTCCCGCTCCAGGCACCGCTCCACCATGGCGGCGTACACCGGGGGCAGGTTCTCGTCAAAGCTCACGTCCAGCGTCATGGTCATATGCTCCCGCTCCACCGTGGCCCCCGTCACCTTGCCGGTGCTGAGGGTCCGCTGGGGCGCGCCGCAGCCGGAGAGTCCGGGAAACATATCCAGTAAGTTTACATAATCCATCGTGTCTATCTCCTGATGCCGGGTCTTGTGTACACGGAAAAAGGTTTACTCCCCCATAAGCTCCAAAAGGCCGTCCGCCAGCTTCTCATAGGGCAGCTTGGCCACGATCTCGCCCTTTTTGAAAAGCAGGCCCTCCCCGTCGCCCCCGGCCACGCCGAAGTCGGCCTCCCGGGCCTCCCCGGGGCCGTTGACGGCGCAGCCCATGACGGCCACGGTGACGTCCTTTTTGCAGTCCTTCAGCCGGGTCTCCACCTCGTGGGCCAGCGCCACAAGGTCGATGCGCGTCCTGCCGCAGGTGGGGCAGGAGACGATCCTCACCCCGCCGCTTCGCTTGCCGGCGGCCTTCAAAATGGCGATGCCCGTCTCCACCTCCCGCACCGGGTCGGCGGTGAGGCTGACACGGATCGTGTCGCCGATGCCCTCGTTTAAGAGCGTGCCGATGCCCACGGCGGAGTTGACGGACCCCAGAAACTCGGTGCCCGCCTCGGTGACCCCCAGGTGCAGGGGGTAATCGCATCGCTGCGAAAGGAGCCTGTACGCCTCCACGGTACACGTCACCGTGGAGGATTTCACGGACAGGCAGATGTCCGAAAAGCCCACGTCCTCCAAAAGGCGCGCGTGGCCCAGGGCGCTTTCCACCAGGGCCTGGGCGGTGGGACCGCCGTATTTTTGCAAAAGCGCCCGCTCCACGCTCCCGGAGTTCACCCCCACGCGGATGGGGACGCGCCGCTTCTCGCAGGCCCTCGCCACGGCCCGGACCCGCTCCACGCCCCCGATGTTACCGGGGTTGATGCGCACCTTGTCCACGCCCCCGTCCAGGGCCCCCAGGGCCAGGCGGTAGTCGAAGTGGACGTCCGCCACCAGGGGGATGCGGATGCGCTTTTTGATGGCGGCCACGGCCCGCGCCGCCTCCATATCCGGGACGGCCACCCGGACGATGTCACAGCCGGCGGCCTCCAGGCGGGCGATCTGCGCCACCGTGGCCTCCACGTCCCCCGTGGGGGTGCTGCACATGGACTGAACGGATATGGGCGCGCCTCCGCCGATCTCCACGCCCCCGGCGATGATTTTACGTGTCATGTCTCTTCCCTTTTTTCCAATCGTATTATAGCACTAATGCGAAGTATTGTCCAGATGGAATATTAACTAAAAATAATCAATGCTCTACACTTTATTTTAGTTAGTTTGCACAGCGTCATTTGATATATTTCAACACATCGCTGACCATAATGACGGCCATAAGGGCCAGGAGCGCCACCATGCCGGCGGCGTGGACCCAGCTTTCGTACTTGGGGTCGATCTGCTTTTTGAAGAGGAGCATGGTGACGGCATTGAGCAGGACGAAAAGGAGCCTTCCGCCGTCCAGGGCGGGAATGGGCAGGAGGTTCATCACCGCCAGGTTCACGGCGATAACGGCGATGAGGTAAAAGACCTGCTCCAGCGCCGCGGCCCTGGACTGGGTCTCCTCCTCCACCTGCTGGCCCGTGTCGTTGATGATGCCCACGATCCCCACGACCCCCGACATCTCCCGCAGCCCCACGGCCCCGGTGACAAGGTCGGAGAGGCCCATCCAGACGGTGCGCACGAAGTTGACGGAGGTGTAGAGGGTGTACTTCGCCTTGACGCCGAGATCGGCGGGGACGGAGCCGAAGGTGACGCCGTAGCGGTAGCCGTCGGCGTACTGGGCGGGCTTCAGGCCGTAGTCCTCAAGCTTCACCTTTTTGCCGTCGCGGATTACCACCATGTCCACGGTCTCCCCCGCCCGGTCCATGTAGATGGAGAAATCGGATGAGTAAAAGACCCGGTGTCCGTCGATGGACCATATCCTGTCCCCGGCCTGGATCCCGTTCTCGGCGTAGAGGAAGCCGTCCACGGTCTCCACCACCTCGTTGGTGGTGAAGGCGGCGGCGGAGGAGTAGATGGCCCCCACGATGAGGACGCCGATGAGGAAATTCATGGCCGCCCCCGCCACCAGGATAATGGCCTTCTGCCACCAGGGCTTGTTGAAGAAGGCGCGGGGGTCGGCGCTGCCCCCCGGGGCGGCGTCCTCCCCCTCCATGGCGCAGTAGCCGCCGATGGGCAGGAGCCGCAGGGCGTAGAGGGTCTCCCCCGCCTGTTTTTTAAAGATCGCCGGACCCATGCCGATGGAGAACTCGTTGACCTTCACATGGCACGCCTTGGCGGCGAGGAAATGCCCCAGCTCGTGGAGGGCGATGAGAACGCCGAAGGCCAGGATCGCTATGACATAATACATTCTTACTTCACCTTTATAGATGCCCGCGTGAGCGCGTCGGCGGACAGGACGTCCTCCGTGGTCGCCGCGGGGAGATTACCGTATTGGGCGATGGCCCCCTCAATGATGTCCGGGATGTCCGCAAAGCCCGTCTTCCCCCGGAGGAAGGCCCTGACGGCCACCTCGTTGGCGGCGTTCATCACGGCGGGGGCGGCGTCGGTGCGGGGGGCGGTCTTCAGGGCGATGGCGAGACAGCGGAAGGTCTCCAGGTCCGGCTTCTCAAAGGTGAGGGAGCCGATTTTGGCAAGGTCAAGCTCTCCCGCCAGAGAGGGCAGCCGCGCAGGGTATGTGAGCGCCAGCTGGATGGGCAGGCGCATATCCGGCACCCCCAGCTGGGCAATGACGGAGTTGTCGCAAAACTCCACGGCGGAGTGGACGACGCTCTGGGGGTGGACCAGAGGGACGATCCTCTCCGGCCCCACGTTAAAGAGGTGCATGGCCTCGATGACCTCCAGCCCCTTGTTCATCATGGTGGCGGAGTCGATGGTCACCTTGGCTCCCATGTCCCAGTTGGGGTGCCTCAGCGCCATTTCCGGGGTGACGTCCCTGAGCCTCTCCCTGGAAAAGCCCCTGAAGGGTCCCCCGGAGGCGGTGAGAAGGATCCTCTTCACCTCGCTCCCGGCCCCGCCCATGAGGCACTGGAAGATGGCGGAGTGTTCGGAGTCCACGGGGATCAGCTCACAGCCGTGCTTTTTGATCTCGGCCCTGACGATGTGTCCGGCGCACACCAGCGTCTCCTTATTGGCCAGGGCGACGCGCCGGTTTCCCGCCCGGATGGCGGCCAGCGTGGGCAAAAGCCCCGCCACCCCCACCAGGGACGACTCCACGATTTCCGCCTCCTGAGCCGCGGCCTCGCACACCCCGGCGGGGCCGGAGAGGACCCGGACGGAGGTGTCCGCCAGCCTTGCTTTCAGGTCCGCGGCGGCGGCCTCGTCCGCCATCGCCGCCAGCTTTGGGGCGAACTTCCTGGCCTGACGCTCCATGAGCGATGCGTTTTTGTTGCCGGTGAGGGCAATGATCTGATAGCCCAACAGCTCCGCCGCCTCCAGGGTCTGTGTCCCGATGGAGCCGGTGGAGCCGAGGACGGTGAGCGTGCGGGCCATAGTCGATCCCTTCTTTTCCATGCGCTCCGGCGTCAAAGCGCCGGTATGTACGTGACCAGCATCCACACCAGGGGGGCGGTGAAGATGATGCTGTCAAACCTGTCCAGCACGCCGCCGTGGCCGGGGATGAGGTTGCCGTAGTCCTTGATATTGTGCTCCCGCTTGATAACGGAGAAGGCCAGGTCCCCCAGCTGGGTGGTGACGTTGCCCAGGGCGGCATAGAGGACCAGCAGTCCGTACTGAACGCTTATGCCGGCGGCCTTGTCCATTATGACCCCGAAGATCAGGATGCCCAAAATGCCAAAGAGGAAGCTCCCGATGAAGCCCTCCAGGGACTTGTGGGGACTGCACTTCAAAACGCCCTTGTGCTTGCCGAAGAACATACCGCCGAAGTACCCGCCGGTGTCGGACATGGCGGTGATGACGAAGGCCATAATGACCAGATACCCCCCATGCACCATCATCCGCAGTTGGAGAAGGGCGGACATACACACCGGCACCAGGATCCCGCCGAAGAAGCCGGAGAGGACCGTCTGGAATTTCACAGGCTTTTCCGTGCCGTAGGTGAAAATGGCCTCGCCGAAGAGGACCACCATCAAAAAGGTGAGGCTCACCCGCAGGACGATCTCCGCGCAGCCGAAGTAGAACCCCCAGGGGATGGCTGCGGCGGTGAGGCCCGGCCAGAGGAAGTGCCGGGGCTTTTTGGTGTCGCCCACCGTGCGCATCAGCTCATAAGCGCCGATGAACAGGAGGACGGCGATGACCGCCGCCATCCAGACGGGCGGCAGCCACAAAGAGAGCACCAGCAGCAGCGCGATCATCACCGCCGCCATGACGGTTCTTGTCAAAAGCATAGTCAAAACCTTCTTTTCTGTCTCGATTAGGTTGCCGTGGCGGGCTCTAAGAGCGTCAGGGTCTTTCTGTCCGCGTCCAGGCGGGCGCGGACGCCGATGGGCAACACGCCAATGGGTTCCGCGTGGCCGATGTTCACGTTGTAGAGGATGGGCAGCTCCGGGTGTCCGGCTTCCCCGCCCACCACCTTCCGATAGACCTCTTTGTAAGGCTCGTATTTGCTCCGTCTCGCGGGCTTGCCAACGATAATGCCCCGGATCACGTCAAAGAGGCCCTGAGCGGCGAAATTGCGAAGATACCAGGTCAAAAGTTCACAGGACGTGTCGTCCTCGCTGGTCTCCAAAAACATGAGCTTTCCCGCCCACTGTTCCTTTGTGGGCCAGAGGGACGTGCCCAAAAGCTCCACGAAGACGTCGATACACCCGCCCAAAAGCTCCCCCTCCACGGCGCCTGTGCCCTGGAGGACCTCATAGCCGATCTCCTCCGGGTGGTAGGGCTTGGGGGTATTCATGTTCTCCTCGCTCCACCAGATTTTCGGGTCCTCGTCATCGTACCAGTAGGGCGCCGACGGAATCTCCAGCGTTGCCGGCGGGTCAAAGAGGGTCCTGCGGATCATCTGGTCGGTGTAATCGTTGATTTTGACATACTCCGAAAAATTCGTCATGACGCTGGCCCCGTAGTAGGAGACGAGGCTGGCCTTGAACATCATAAAATGGTTGGTGGTGGTGTCGGAAAAGCCCGTGAAGATCTTGGGGTTTTCCCGGAGAACGTCAAAGTCGATGTAAGGCAAAAGCCGTATGGTGTCGTCCCCGCCGATGGCGTTGAAGACGGCCCTGACGCTTTTGTCCCGAAAGGCGTCCATGAGGTCCGCGGCGCGAGCCTCCGGGTGTTCGTAAAGGTACTGCCGGCCCCGGAGGGCGTTGGGCATGACCTTGACTTTAAGGCCGAAGTCCCGCTCCAGGCGCTCTTGGGCAATATGGAGCTTGTGAATAGCCCAAGGCTCCCCCAGAGTCCCGGCGGAGAGGCTGACGATGGCGCAGGTGTCTCCCGGGCGCAGGCGCGGGGGCTTTATCATGGGGTCCACTCCTTACTTTTTCACGCCGCCGTAGCGGCGGTCGCGGGATCGGTAGGCTTCGATGGCGGCGTCCATGTCCTTTTCCGTGAAATCCGGCCAGAGGGTGTCGGTGAAGTAAAACTCCGAGTAGGCCGACTGCCACAGGAGGAAGTTGGAGATGCGCTCCTCCCCGCTGGGGCGGATGACCAGGTCCGGGTCCGGCATCCCGGCGGTGTAGAGGTAGCGGGACAGCTCCGCCTCGGTAAGCTCCCCGTGGCCGGGGTCGGCCTGCCACGCCTTCACAGCCCGGACGATCTCGTCCCGGCCGCCGTAGTTGACGCAGAGATTGGCCTGGGTGCGGGTCTCCAGCGTCTCGTCGATGGCCTCCACCCGCGCAATGAGGGCGCGCAGCTCCGAGGATAGGACGGAGGTGTCCCCCAAAATGTGGATGCGCACGTTCTCCCGGCGCATCTTCTCGATGGCCTCCTCCAAATACTTCTTGAGCAGGCCCATGATGGCGGAGACCTCCTCTTGACTGCGCTTCCAGTTCTCCGTGGAGAAGGCGTAGACGGTGAGGTATTCCACCCCCAGGTCCCGGCAGTAGGCGGCGATGCGCCGGAAGGTCTCCGCCCCGGCGGCGTGGCCGGCGGTGCGGGGAAGGCCGCGCTTTTGCGCCCAGCGGCCGTTGCCATCCATGATGATGGCAATATGACGGGGCAGGACCGTCCCCTGCCCCGCCGTCTTTTGTTTGTCTAATATGGCCATCAGATCTGTGTCAGTTCCTTCTCCTTCTTGGCCGTGGACTCGTCCACCTTCTTGATGTAGTCGTCGGTCATGGTCTGAAGGTCCCGCTCCATGAGCTTCAGATCGTCCTCGGTGACGTCGCCGGCCTTCTGCATCTTCTTGAATTTCTCGTTGGCGTCCCGGCGGACGTTGCGCACGGCGGTCTTGGCCGTCTCGGCGTATTTACGCACCTGCTTGATAAGGTCGGCGCGGCGCTCCTCGGTGAGCTGCGGGAAGGCCAGGCGAATGACCGTGCCGTCGTTTTGGGGGTTGATGCCCACGTCGGAGGCGAGAATGGCCTTCTCGATGGGTTTCAGGAGGGTCTTGTCCCAGGGCTGGATCACCAGCGTCCGGGGGTCCGGGGAGGAGATGGTGCCCACCTGGTTGATGGGCGTGGGCACGCCGTAGTAGTCCACTCTCAGGTGGTTGAGCACGGAGGCGTTGGCCCGGCCTGCCCGCACCGTGGCAAACTGGCTCTCCAGCGCCTCGATGGTCTTGTTCATCTTGTCAAGATACTCTTTGAAGGCAATGTCGTCGGTATACATGATTTATCCTCCTTTAATTGTGATAAAAATAGTGTTCACGGTTTTGGGGAAACGCCTGGACTCAAACAAACAAAATACAGGATGACGCAGACAAGGCCCAGCAGGGCAAGGAACCAGCCCATGAAACGAGTACTTTTCAGGTAGGATTTCCGGGGTTCCCCCGGATCATTTGTGCGAAAGGACTGCTGAAAATAATAGATCTTTTCGGGATTCAGCGCCATAAAGATCCCGCCCACGATGACAATAATGTAGAGGATGAGATAAAAAACGCTCACTCAGGCATCCCTCCTTCTCGTTCACTTCACCACAGTCCCGATCTTCTCCCCCAAAATGGCCCGTTTGATGTTCTCCGGGTCCTTCAGGGCGAAGAGCAGGACGGGGATGTTGTTGTCCATGGAAAGACTGGTGGCGGTGGAGTCCATGACGGCCAGGTGCTTTGCCAGTACGTCGTCATAGGAGATATGGTCGAATTTCACGGCGTCGGGATCCTTTTTGGGGTCGGCGGAATAGACGCCGTCCACGTTCTTGGCCAGGAGGATCACGTCCGCGTTGATCTCCGCGGCCCGGAGGACCGCGGCGGTGTCCGTGGAGAAGTAGGGGCTGCCGGTGCCGCAGCCGAAGATCACGATGCGCCCGTTCTTCAGGTGCTTGTCGGCCTTCAGGCGGATATAAGGTTCGGCGATGGAGCTCATCTGCACGGCGGTCTGCACCCGGACCTGAGCGCCCATGTGCTCTAAAACGTCCGCCACCGCAAGGCAGTTCATCACCGTGGCCAGCATCCCCATATGGTCGGCGCGGGTGCGCTCCATGTAGCCGCCCCCGTCCTTGACGCCGCGCCAGAAGTTGCCGCCGCCGATGACGATGCCGATCTCCACGCCCATATCGGCGCACTCCTTCACCACCCGGCAGACCTTCTCGATGACGGCGAAGTCCAGGCCGAAGCCTCTCTCCCCCGCCAGCGCCTCGCCGGAGAGCTTCAGGAGCACCCGCTTGTAGACAGGTTTTGCGTTGTCCATTGTTTCTTCCTCCCACACAACATTTTGGGTCTTGAGCGTATTTATGTTCATTATAGCCCATCTTCGCCAAAATTGGAAGTGGGTAAATGGATGTTTACAAAATTTTCGATTTTGACGAACGCGCGGCAGCTTCTGGCCGGGCGCGGGTCCCGCCGCCACGGCTTCCAAGTATTTGCCCTTTCTTTTTCCCCCGGCGCGATGTATACTGGAGCTGTCCCGGAGATGCGGGGCCGAACGGAGGATGCACTATGGACATACAGGCCATCGGCAGCAGGGCCTTTACGGTATACATCGGGGAGCCGGAGCTGCGCAGCAGGAACATCGAACCCCAGTCCGTGACGGAGAGGGACGCCCGCGAGCTGGTGAGGGGGGTGCTGGACTGCCCGGACACCGGCCTTGTCAGCCTGGAGCTGTACCCAGGCCGGCATGAGCTTCTCATCTTCGTCCGCCGCAGCGCCGGGGACCCGGAGTTCTACGAGTTCACGGACCTGGAGGCGCTGCTGCTGGCGCTCTCGGCCCTCCCACGGGACGCGGCGTCCTCGCTCTACTACGACAATGGCGTTTACATACTGGCCGTGTGGCCCGACGGGGACCTCCCCGCCCACGCCCTTTGCGAATTCGCAACGCCCGTCCCCCGGCGCGGGACGTATCTTCTGCACCTGCGGGAGCACGCCCGGCCCATCGCTGAGGGCAACGCCGTCCAGGCCCTCTCGCCCCTGCTTCGGCGCGGGAGCCTCGCAAAAGGTTCATAAAAATTTGCCATTTTCCCCTTTTATTTTTCCCTTCGGTGTGATATAATCCCCTTACGTGTGTTTCCGAAGCACGGAAGGAGGCGTCTCCATGCCGAAAAATACGGGCGTCAAGCCTGTCGCCCAGAACAGAAAAGCCTGGCACGACTATTTCATCGAAGAAAAATATGAGGCCGGTATCGAGCTTTTCGGCACGGAGGTCAAGTCTGTCCGCGCGGGCAACGTGAACCTCAAGGACTCCTTCTGCACCGTGAAGAACGGGGAGCTTTTTGCCCACGGACTGCACATCTCCCCCTATGAGAAGGGCAACATCTTCAACCGCGACCCCATGCGCCCCAAGCGGCTTTTGATGCACAGGCGGGAGATCAACAAGCTTCACGCCCGCATCGCGCAGGACGGCCTCACCCTTATCCCCCTGTCGCTGTACCTCAAGGACTCACTGGTGAAGGTGGAGCTGGGCCTTGCGCGCGGCAAGAAGCTCTACGATAAGCGGGACGCCTCGGCCAAACGGGACGCGGAGCGGGAGATCGACCGCACCATGAAGGAAAAATTCAGATAAAAGGAGAAAAGAACATGGCAAATCCCATCGTCACCATTGAAATGGAAAACGGCAAGACCATCAAGGCGGAGCTTTACCCCGACGTCGCCCCCATCTCCGTGGCAAACTTCATCTCTCTGGCAAATCGCGGCTTCTATAACGGCCTCATCTTCCACCGGGTGATCCGCGACTTCATGATCCAGGGCGGCTGCCCCAAGGGGAACGGCACCGGCGGCCCCGGCTACTGCATCAAGGGGGAGTTTGACGCCAACGGCGTTGCCAACCCCCTGAAGCACGAGCGCGGCGTCCTCTCCATGGCCCGCACCTCCGTGCCCGACTCCGCCGGAAGCCAGTTCTTCATCGTCCACGCCGACTCTCCCCATCTGGACGGCCAGTACGCCGCCTTCGGCAAGGTCACCGAGGGGATGGACACGGTGGACGAGATCGCCTCCGTCCGGGTGGACTACAACGACAAGCCCCGCCAGCCCCAGGTGATGAAGTCCGTCACCGTGGAGACCTTCGGCGTGGAATACGGCGAGCCTGAGAAGGTGTGACCATGAAAACGGCCATCATCACAGGCGCGTCCTCCGGCCTCGGCCGGGAGTACGCCCTCCAGCTTGCGGAAAACTTCCCGGAGGTGGAGGAAGTCTGGCTCATCGCGCGCAGAAAGCCGCTTCTTGACGAGCTGGGCGCGAAGCTCTCCGTCCCCGCCGTCAGCCTGCCGCTGGACCTGACAAGCGACGGGGATCTGGACGCCCTCGCCCGGAAGCTCCGGGAGGAGGCCCCCGACGTGACGGTGCTGGTCAACTGCGCCGGGTGCGGGTATCTTGCCAACGTGGCGGACACCGACCCCCAGCTCCTCTCCCGGATGACCGATCTCAATATGCGCGCCATGACGCTGGTGACGCGCGCCGTCCTCCCCTACATGGGCGAGGGCGGGCATATCGTGAACGTCAGCTCCATCGCCTCCTTCTGCCCCAACGCCAGGATGACGGTGTACAGCTCCACCAAGGCGTACGTGTCCAGCTTCTCTCTGGGCCTGCGGGAGGAACTGCGGGAGCGGAAGATCTCCGTCACCGCCGTCTGCTCCGGCCCCATGGACACGGAGTTTTTGGACGTGGGCGGGATAAAGGGCAACTCGAAAATGTTTAAGACCCTCCCCTACTGCGACCCCAAAAAGGTCGCCGCCGGGAGCTACAGGGCCGCCAAGGCCGACCGGGCCTTCCACACCCCCCGCGCCTTCTTCAAGCTCTACCGCGGCCTTGCCAAGGTCCTCCCCAGCACTCTTGTAGTCAAGCTGGCAAAGACATAAATTCGCGCAGCGAATAAATTCTGATCTTCTTCCTTATTCCCCTCGCCCAAACGCGAGCCCAGCGCAGCGGGTCGCGTTTGGAGAGGAGGAGCGAAGTCAGCGTGTGAGGGGTGCGGCGGGCGCCTTTGGCGACTGCCGTGCCCCGAACCAACGCGACTTCCGCGACGACGAGGGGGCGTACCGGTTTCGACGGGGACGCGGAAGCTTGAACAGCGGGCGGATGCGCCTGGCATCCTTAAAACGGGCAATTATAAATTAAAGAACAACGACGAGTTTGTTCCTGTCGCTGCTTAAGCAGTGACCGTCCCGCCCCGGAGGTCCACGGCCGGGGACGGGGCGTCGATGAGTGGAGAACGTGCGCGCGCAAAGCTTTGAGCGCGCCATGCACCATGAAGCTACCAAGCTCACAGGCGTGACGGCTTGCCTGTGAGGGCGGGAACCGGCCCCGTGCCGCAATAACCGTCTGCGCCCGGAGAAGTTTGAGTGGATGTGTTTTCGGACAGGGGTTCAACTCCCCTCGCCTCCACCAAAAGAAGAGCCAGACGAACCTGGTGACCATCTACATGGCCAGCGGGGTATTCGTTCTGGCTCTTCCTGTTACCAAAGGAAAAGAAACGAATTGACATACGCGCGGATATGTGTTATTCTTTTCAAAGGATTTGCCGGTATTGGTGATAAGCGGCAAATGTTATATTGTTGCATATCATAAGGTGACGGGAGTACATCTCATGTGCGTTATTCGCATTCGTAAATAAGGCGCGGTATTGCCGAATTTGATTCAACGGTATTACTGCGCCTTTTTTGCGTTTGTGTGCTGCAAATGAGGTGTGGTGTATTTTGATGTCCAAAAATCAATATAGGGGCAGTCTGCCCTATAGCGTATCGCAAAATTTTCTGACCAGTCGGGCGCTCATTGAGCGGCTTATTCAAAAAACGGATATTTCCGCCCAGGACACGGTTCTGGAGATCGGCGCCGGAAAGGGCCACATCACAAAGGTATTGTCAGAGCGCTGCAAAGAGGTCGTCGCATACGAGATCGACGAAAAATTGTACCAACGCCTCCTCCCCCATGCCCCGGCGAACGTCCGGCTTTATCATGCGGATTTTTTGAAATGCAGATTGCCGGAATCACCGTATAAAGTGTTTTCAAACATTCCCTTTTCGAGGACGACCGAGATCATTCACAAGCTGACCGGCGCCGCAAATCTCCCCAGCGGTATCTGGCTTGTGATGGAGAAGGGCGCGGCCAAACGCTTTTGCGGGCTGCCCAAGGAGAACTTGAATTCTCTGCTGCTCAAGCCGTTCTTTGAGGGAAGAATCGTCTATCATTTCCGACGCGAGGATTTTCACCCCGCCCCACGGGTGGACGCGGTGCTGTTGGAGCTGAAACGCAGGGACAAACCGGATATTGCGCCGGCGCAAAGGCGCGAATTTTACACCTTTGTGTCTCACGGCCTCCGTCGCGGTTTGTTTGGCCCCCGGTCTCCGCTCACAAAGGCGCAGATCGCGGCGGCGCTGAAATTTGCGGGCCTTCCGCCAATCAAACGGTCTGGAGACATTTTGTATATCCAGTGGCTATGCCTTTTCCGACGCTGGCTCGCGGGAAAAAGGGGTTGATTCCCCGGCGGGATTTTGATAAAATAGGGGGTAAATTAAAGGGAAAGAGGCGTTTTGCATGTACACGTTCGATGAGGACTATTTCCTCACGCAATTTAAGAAGCTTTTGGCTATCGACTCCACCACGGGGCAGTTTCGCGCGGTCCAGGAATATCTGGCCGGGGAGATCGGCCGTCTGGGCTTTCCCGTCTCCACGCCCCACAAGGGCGGGCTGATCGCGGACCTGGGCGGCGAGGGCAGCTGCCTTGCGGTGACAGCCCACGTGGACGACATCGGCCTCATGGTGCGGCACGTGAACGCCGACGGGACGCTGAACGTCTGCCCCGTGGGCGGGCTTTACCCCTTCTACTGCGTCACGGAGAACGTGCGGGTCCACACCAGGGACGGGAGGGTGTTCACCGGCGCCGTCTGCCGGACGCCCAACTCCATCCACGTCACCGAGGAGGAGCTGCGGGGCACGCCGGGGGACTTTCGCAAAAACGTCTGCGTCGTTCTGGACGAGGACGTGAAAACCGCCGCGGACACCGCCGCCCTGGGGATCGAGGCCGGGGACATGATCGCCCTGGAGCCGAGGCTCCACGTCTCCAACGGCTACATCAAGTCCCGCTTCATCGACGACAAGGCCAACGCCGCCCTGCTCCTCGCCGCCATGAAGGCCATCCGGGAGCAGGGGGTCAAGCTCCCCCGGAAGGTGCTGGCGTACTTCTCCGTCTACGAGGAGATCGGCCACGGCGCTTCCGTCCTGCCGGAGGAGGTGCGGGACATCCTGGCCATCGACATCGCCCCCACCGGCCCCCAGCAGACCTCCGACGAGCACAAGGTCAGCATCTTCTGCAAGGACTCCCGCTACCCCTACCACTACGAGCTGACAAGCGAGCTGCGCGACGCGGCGCGGCGGGCCGGCGTGGACTACGTGACGGACGTTTTCACCCCCCACTACGGCTCCGACGGGGACACCTCCATCGCCGCCGGGCATGACGTGCGCCACGCCTGCATCGGCCCCGGCACCTCCAATTCCCACGGCTACGAGCGCACCCACATGGACGGCCTGCGCAACACCTACGCCCTGCTGATGGCGTACCTTCTGGGGTGAGGCGGCGGGACCGGCTTACTGCAACTTTTTCTGACGGACCTCACGGGACGGGGACGGCTGAACGCGGCCGCCCCCGTCATTTTGTACAAGCCCGCCCCCTGATTTTTGTGGAAATTGTTGATTTTGGAAAAACGGGCTTGAAAAAACGATGTGAAAATCGCATAATTAGGGGGACCGCGTTGAGGGAGCGCGGAAGAACGATTCAAGGAGGAAACCTTTATGAAGCTCACCCGTTCGCAAAAAGCCGCCTACGGCATCGGGGCCGTGGGCAAGGACATGGTGTACGCCCTGTCGGCCACCTATGTCATGTACTACTATCAGGATCTTTTGGGCCTCTCCGCCACGTTCGTGGGGCTTATTCTGATGATCGCCCGCGTGTTTGACGCGCTGAACGACCCCTTCATGGGGATTCTCGTGGCGAAAACCAGAACGAAATGGGGCAGGTTCAGGCCCTGGCTCTTATCCGGCACGGTGCTCAACGCCTTCACCCTCTACGCCCTCTTTTCCGCCCCCGACCTCAAGGGCGCGGGCCTCATGGTGTTCTTCTCCGTGGTCTACATCCTCTGGGGCGTCACCTACACCATGATGGACATTCCCTACTGGTCCATGATCCCCGCCATCACCGACACCCCCGCCGACCGGGAGAACCTCTCCGTCATCGGCCGCACCTGCGCCGGCGTGGGTTCCGCGCTCATCACCGTGGGCACCGTGAAGATCGTTGAGATCATCGGCGGCGGCAACGACAAGCTGGGCTTTGGCGTTTTCGCCCTCATCGTGGCGGCGATCTTCGTGGTCACCGAGGTCGTCTGCGTGTTGAAGGTGAAGGAGCACGACATCGGGAAGATGGAGACCTCCACCGTCCCCCAGATGTTCAAGGCGCTGTTCCGCAACGACCAGGCGATGATCACGGTCCTCTCCATCCTTCTCATCAACGCCGCGCTCTACCTCACCTCCAACCTTGTGATCTACTTCTTCAAATACGACATCGGCGGCTCCGACTGGCACAACAGCTACACCCTCTTTACCCTGGTGGGCGGCGTGTTCCAGATTTTGGGCATGATGGTGGTCTACCCCCTGCTGCGGAAAAAGTTCGGCAACACCCAGATCTTCAAGGCGGCTCTGGGCACGGCTATGCTGGGCTACGCCCTCATTCTCGCGGTGTGTTTCGCCGGACTTGCGGACAACATGGCGCTCATCTGCGTGTGCGGCGCGCTGGTCTTTGCCGCCAACGGCATCCTCACGGTGCTCACCACCGTGTTCCTCTCCAACTCCGTGGACTACGGCGAGCTTAAGACCGGCAAGCGCGAGGAGTCCGTCATCTTCTCCATGCAGACCTTCGTGGTGAAGGCCGCCTCCGGCCTTGCCGTGTTCATCACCGGCATCGGCCTTGACCTCATCGGGCTTGTGGGGAACGCCGACGAGGAGAGCGTGGTGGCGGCCCAGTCGGCGGACACCATTCTGGGCCTGCGGCTTTTGATGACCGTGCTGCCCATCATCGGGCTTGTGACCGCGTTCGCCTTCTTCGTGAAGAAGTTCACCCTCACCGACGCCAGGGTTCAGGAGATCGCGGACACCCTCCGGGATAAGAAAGGCGTGGAGTGATGCTGCTCTCCTGGAAAGCGGAAATCGACACGCCCTCCGGCCGCCGGGTTCTCACGGGACGGCAGGCCTTTGACTGGAACAGCTCCCTTCGCGTCACCGCCGAGCTTCCCGAAGGGGTCGTGGCCTCGGTGACGGCCCGGATCCCCCTGGCCGCCGGGGAGTATGAGCGCATATTCATGAACGGCTATCAGACCTGGACCTCCTGCCCGGAGTACACCACGCTTGACAGGATCCCCGGCCTTTCCGCCCTGCCGGAGCGGACCGTGCGGAAGAACCGCTTCGACCGCTACGGCGACTACCATTTTGTCCGCTACCCCAACACGCCGGGGATCACCCACGGCTTCTCCTACTGCTACATACGGCGGCGGGAGACCTTCCGGCTTTTGGCGTCCCTGGACGAGACGCCGGGGTACACCGAGTTTACCTACGACGCGCCCCTGGCCGCGCTGTTTTTAAAGCGGGACTGCGCCGGTCTGCGGTGCGGCGGGACGTACCGCCTCTTTGAGCTGTTCGCCGGGCGCGGGAACGAGGACCAGGTGTTCGACGGCTGGTTTCGCGCCATGTGCGTAAAGCCCCTGCCCGCCCGGCCCATCCGGGGCTACACCAGTTGGTATAACCGCTTCACCGCCATCACCGAGTCCTCCGTCCGCGCCGACCTTGAAGGCTGCGGGACGCTCCTGTCCCCCGGCGACCTCTTCCAGGTGGACGACGGCTGGGAGCCGGCGGTGGGCGACTGGCTTGCGTGCGACGGCGGGAAATTCCCCTCCGGGATGAAAGCCCTGGCCGGCTCCATCCACGCAGCCGGCTTTCAGGCGGGGCTGTGGCTGGCCCCCTTTGTGGCCCAGGAAGGCTCCGGGCTTTGCCGCGAGCACCCGGACTGGCTTTTGAGGGTCAACGGCCAGCCCTGGGCTTTGGGTTCCAACTGGGGCGGCTTCTACGCCCTGGACATCGACAACCCGGAGGTCACGGAGTATGTAAGGCGCGTCTTTCACCGGGTCATACATGAGTGGGGCTTCGACTTTCTCAAGCTGGACTTCCTCTACGGGGCCGCCCCCTTCGGGACGCCGGAGGAGACCCGCGCCGCCCGGATGATCAGGGCGCTTCGGTTTTTGCGGGAGGTCTGCGGCGACACCCCCATTTTGGGCTGCGGCGTGCCCGTGATGCCCGCCTTCGGGCAGGTGGAGTACTGCCGCGTGAGCTGCGACGTGTGCCTCACCTGGGACGACACGCCCTTCATGCGCCTCTGCCACCGGGAGCGGGTCAGCACGAAGAACGCCATTCTCAACACCCTCTTCCGGCGGGAGCTGAACGGCCGCGCCCATGTGAACGACCCGGACGTCTTTTTCCTCCGGGACGGGAACATCGAACTCCGGGACGACCAAAAGCTGCTCCTGGCGCGGATCAACGCCCTCTTCGGCGGCGTGCTGCTCATCTCCGACGACCCCGGCTCCTATATGGAGAGCCAGCGCGCCCTTTATAAGGAGCTTGTTCACCTCTCCACGGCGGAGAACGTCTCCTTCGACGCGGACAACTTCACCGTCCGCTTCACCTTAGACGGCGAGGAGCGCACCCTCCCCGTCCCCAAGGAGATGTTCGGCTGACGGACGGGCGCCCATAGAAGCAGAGAAAATCAAATCTATGACAGCCGCAGGGCGGGGATTCTTCCCCGCCCTTTTTAACCTGTCGAAAAAGGCCTTTGGCCTTTTCCGACAAAAGGGAACGTGCGGGAAACTCTACGTGAATTTTGCGAAATTCACGCAGAATTTCCCTGCCGTTTTGCTCCGCGCACGGCCCCCTTGGGGCCGCACACTCCGCAAAACAAAAGGGATTTTTTCCGACGTACGTGCCATCGGAAAAAATACTCAAGTTGAGTTTTTTGACGATCTGCGTAGGGCGGGGATTCTTCCCCGCCCTGCTTAATTGCTTCGGTAAAGTCAATTTATACAAAAAAGGAGTTGCTTTTTTGAACTTTTTCTGTTAAAATGTTGATTTGGAAGGAGCTGGTCGCGCATAGGTCCCGCTCCGCCCCCAAAGAAAAAAGGAGGCAGAACCATGGAAAAAATGAAGCTGAACAACAAGCGCACGGTACTGGTGGGGCTGGCGTTCCTCTCCATCAGCGCCTTCTGGCAGATGTACGACAACGTGATCCAGCTGATCCTGGGCAACACCTTCCACTTAAACGAGACCATCTCCGGCGTCATCATGGCGGCGGACAACGTGCTGGCGCTGTTTCTGCTGCCCTTCTTCGGGGGCCTTTCCGACCGAACGAAGCCCGGCAGGCTGGGCCGCCGCACCCCTTACATCTTAGCGGGCACCGCCGCCGCGGTGATCTTAATGAACATCCTGCCCATGCTGGACAACAGCTACGCCGCCGAGGCCGCCCCCTACAAGTTCGTGTCCTTCGTGGTGGTGCTGGGCCTGCTGCTCATCGCCATGGGCGTCTACCGCTCCCCCGCCGTGGCCCTGATGCCCGACGTGACCCCCAAGCCCCTGCGCTCCAGGGGCAACGCCATCATCAACCTGATGGGGGCCGTGGGCGGCATCATATACCTTGCCATCGCCGCCGTGATGTACCCCACCTCCAAGGTGGAGGGGCTGGCGCACGTGAACTACCAGCCCCTTTTCCTGATCGTGTCCGGCATCATGGCCGTGGCGGTGATCGTGCTGCTGGTCACCATCCGGGAACCCAAGCTGGCCGCCGAGAACCAGGCGCTGGAGGCGAAGCACCCGGAGTGGAACCTGGCGGAGGACGACGGCTCCGGCCATGAGGAGCTGCCCGCCCCGGTGAAGCGCAGTCTGGGCTTCCTGCTGGCCTCCATCGCCCTGTGGTTCATCGGCTACAACGGCGTCACCACCTGGTTCACCCGGTACATCGGCGAGGTCATGGGCGAGGGGCTGGGCGGCGCGTCCACCTGCCTTTTGGTGGCTACCGCCGGGGCCATCGTCAGCTACATCCCCATTGGCGTGGTGGCCTCCAAGATCGGCCGGAAAAAGACCATCCAGGCGGGCGTCATCCTGCTGGCGGCCATGTTCCTGGCGGGGGGCGTCCTCACCACCGTGTTCGACTCCATCGTCCCCATCATGTTCGTGGCCTTCGCCGCCGTGGGCCTGGCCTGGGCGGCCATCAACGTAAACTCCCTGCCCATGGTGGTGGAGATGTGCCGCGGCTCCGACGTGGGCAAATTCACCGGCTACTACTACACCGCCTCCATGGCGGCCCAGGTGATCACCCCCGCCCTGGCGGGCACCCTGATGCGGGCCGTCGGGTACTGGGTGCTGTTCCCCTACGCCGCCTTCTTCGTGGGCCTGAGCTTCGTCACCATGCACTTCGTGAAGCACGGGGACGTGAAGGTCAAGGCGAAGAAGGGATTAGAGGCCTTTGAGGACATGGACGACTGACGCGATGAAAGGAAGGACCGTTATGAAAGCTCTGACAAAGACCGCCCTCACCGTCGCCGCCGGGGCGGCGGTGACGGCGGGGATCTACCTTCTCGCCCTCTCCCCCCGCCGGGGGCAGCCGGGCTGGGAGGAATTTGAGGCCCACCGTTACGCCCACCGGGGCCTTCACAACGAGGCGGAGGGCCGCCCGGAAAACTCCCTCTCCGCCTTCCGGGCCGCCGTGGACGCCGGGTTCGGCGCGGAGCTGGACGTACACCTGATGCGCGACGGGAACCTGGCCGTCGTCCACGACAGCGACCTTACGCGGGTCACGGGCCTCTCCGCCCGGATCGAGGACCTGACCGCGGAGGACCTCCCCGGCTATCCCCTCTTGGGTTCCGGGGAGACCATCCCGCTCTTTGAGGACGTGCTGGACGTGTTCGCGGGGAAAACGCCCCTCATCGTGGAGCTGAAGACCTCCGGCGGCAACGCCCCCGCCCTGACGGACGCGGTGATGGCCCGCCTGGGCGGCTACAAGGGCCTTTTCTGCGTGGAGTCCTTCGACCCCCACGTGCTCCTGTGCCTCCGTTCCGGCTACCCGGAGGTGATCCGCGGCCAGCTCTCCGAGAACTTCATGCGCTCCCGCTCCCCCTCCGTCTCGGCGCTGACGCGCTTCGCCATGTCCAACCTCCTGACCACCTTCCTCACAAAGCCGGACTTCATCGCGTACAACTGGGTAGACCGCAGCCAGCCCAGCCTCAAGGCGATGCGCTCCCTCTACGGCGTCCACGAGGTGAGCTGGACCGTCCGCGACCCGGAGGTCCAGCGGGATCTGGAGTCCCAGGGGGCGGTGACCATCTTCGAGGGCTTCATCCCCGAATAGTTGACCGCGCCGCCTCACTGCGTAAGACTTGTTCCGTCTGCCTCCACGGCCGGGCCGGCGAATGCCGGGCCGGCCGTCTCTGTCTCCGGGAAGCTCTCCTGATAGAGCCGCAGGAAGTACGCCCGTCCCTGTCCCGGCGTCAGGCTCTCCAGGTCATTAAGGCTCGCGAACAGGCTGAGGGAGTGGTGATACGCCTCCCCGTCAAAATACGTCTCCCGTGCCACCGTGTACCCCTGATCTCCCAGCGCCTCCGCCTCCGCCTGGACCTCCCGGCTGCCGGAGTCCAGTATTTCCCCCTCGCCGCCGGACCAGTCAAAGACGTCCACCACCACCCGGTACATGACCGTGTCACCGTACTCCTCCATGGCGTCCCGGAGCGGGGCGGACATACCCGTCTTCCCCTCGCCGGGGAGGGCGTAGCACGCCGCCGAACCGGCCCCGTTGTCGCCGTAGCCGGAGATCACCGTCCTGTACTCCAACCCGGCGTTGGGGTCCGGCGTACCTGTCATCCAAGCAAGTCCCCCGACGGCGCCCGTCTCCCCGGAGGGGGAGTTTTCTCCGCTGTTCCCGGTCTCCCCGGACGCGGCGGTCTCTCCGGGATGCTCGGTCCTCTCCGTCTCCTTCGCCGCCGTCTCCTCCGGCGCGGTGGTCCTCCCGGTCTCGGCGGTCTCGCCCGGCACAGCCGCCAGCCGCCCTCCGGCCTGGAGCCGCCAGGCCCCGGCGCCGATGGCCACGCACGCCACGGCGCATACGCCGGCGCGGGCCGCGCCCTGCCGTCTCGCCCTCATTTTCGCCTCATACGCGTCCCTTCGTCTCAGCACGTCCCTGGCCATTTCCTCACTGGTCTTCATACGCAAAGCCCTCCTTTTCAAGCTCAGCCTTCAGGGCAAGTCCCGCCCTGTACAGTAGATTTTCCGTCTGATGCAGGCTCTTTCCCCGCACCTTTGCGATCTGCGCGTTGGAAAAGCCCTCGAAGTATTTGAGATACAGCGCCTGTCTGTACTGCGGCAGCAGCCTCTTCATCGCCCGGTGGAGCGTCAGCTTCCGCTCCTCCCGCAGGCAGGCGCTCTCCAGGCTCTCCTCCTCCGCGGCCTCCTCCAGGGGCCTTTCCCGCCCCCGCTTGCGCCGCCTCAGCCCGTCCAGCGCCAGGTTGCGCCCGATGGCGTAGAGCCAGGTCTTGAAGGCGCTTTTCCCGCCGAATCTCGGTTTTTTGACCGCCAGCCGGAAAAACACATCCTCCACGGCCTCCTCCGCCAGGAAGACGTCCCCGGTGATCCCCGTCAGGTACAGCGTCAGCCCCTCCCGGTATTGGTCTATCAGCTCCACAAGCCCCTCATCGTCGCCGTCAAGGAAACGCCGGTACGCGCGCTCACCGTTGTCCATTTCCCTGCTCCTTTCCCTCCCTGTCCGGGCCTTCACTCTTTAGACGCTCCACCTGCCGGATCCTCCCGCCGTTTTCTGCTTTTTTTGAAATCTTAAACATAATTTCCACATTGTGTTCGCTTAAAAGGCACACTCCCCCGAAACTTTGCATATTGTCAATTGCCTGCTTTTGGCTTATACTGTATTGTATAAAGGGTTACTCTGTGGAGGTGTAAAAATGTCGAATTACGCCATCATCTCCGACGGCTCCTGCGATCTTCCAGAGGAGATCGTGCGGGAACGCGGCATCCAGGTGGTCCCCTTCTACGTCACCATGGATGACAAAAACTACATCAAAGAAAACGTGGACATCTCCAAGTCCGACTTCTACAAGTGGATGGTGGAGCACAAGGGCCAGTTCCCCAAAAGCTCCATGCCCCCCACCTCCGACTTCCTGACGGCCTTTGAGGAGGCCGCGAAGGCGGGGCAGGACATCGTCTGCATCACCATCACCCGCAAGTTCTCCTCCTGCTACGAGGTGGCCCTGGCGGCCAAGGCGCTCTTAAAGGACGAATACCCCGACACGAAGGTGGAGGTCATCGACTCCACCGTGGACACCGTCCTTCAGGGGCTTGTGGTGCTGGAGCTGTGCAAGCTGCGGGACGCCGGGATCGGCTTTGAGGAGTCGGTGAAGCGGCTGCGGGAGATCCTCCCCACCGGGCGCATCTTCTTCACCGTGGGGAACCTTGACTACCTCCGGGCGGGAGGGCGCATCGGGAAGCTGGCCGGCATGGCCGGGGCGCTTTTGGGCATCCGGCCCCTCATCACCCTCAAGGAGGGGGAGATCTTCCCCTCCGGCATCACCCGCTCCCGGAAGAAGTCCATGGACATGGTGGGCAAGCTCGCCCAGAAGTACGTCACCGAGACCTTCTCCTCCCCCGATGAGTACGTGGCCGACATCGGCTACGGGTTTGACTACGACGAGGGCGTCGTTTTCCGGGACCTCATCGCCCAGCATTTAGAGTCCGTGGGCCACAAGGCGGACCTGCCCATCTATCACATCGGCGCGGCCATCTCCGTCCACACCGGCCCCTACCCCCTGGGCTTCAGCCTTGTGAAAAAGGCGCGGCTCGACTGAGCGCGGCGCCGGCAAAGGGGAACGTGCTGATAATCTGAAAAGACCGCCTCCGGGCGGTCTTTTTTCATGGGGCGTTTTTCAAAAAGCTCCGGGATTTTTTATCGCCTTTGGCAAAATCTATTTACATTCCCCAGAGAAGTGTGGTAGAATATCCATATAAACAAACCGCAAAATCTTCATCCCACTAAGGAGGCATTGTTATGGCAAGATCCAAGGTATATTTCACGAAAAAGATCTCCCCGGAGACCGTGGTGGAGATGTATGAGCGTCTGGGCGTTGACCTCCCCGGCCGCGTGGCCGTGAAGGTCCACTCCGGCGAGGAGGGGAACCAGAATTACCTGCGCCCGGAGTTCATGCGCCCCATGGTGGAGCGCGTAAAGGGCACCATCTGCGAGGCAAACACCGCCTACAGCGGCCAGCGGAACACGTCCGAGAAGCACCTGAAGCTCCTGAAAAACCACGGCTGGAGCGACACCTTCCAGGTGGACCTGCTGGACGAGACCGGCCCCGACGCCGTCCTGCCCATCCCCGGCGGCAAGATCCTGAAGCAGGACCTGGTGGGAAAGGACCTTCTCAACTACGACTCCCTCTTAGTGCTCTCCCACTTCAAGGGCCACCCCATGGGGGGCTTCGGCGGGGCGCTGAAGCAGCTTTCCATCGGCTGCGCCTCCGCCGCCGGCAAGGCCCTCATCCACTCCGGCGGAACGGACGGGAACGCGGAGAGCTGCTGGGGCAACCACGCCTCCAAGGACGGCTTCACCGAGGCGATGGCCGACGCAGCCAGCGCCGTGTACCGCCATTTTGAGGGGCGCTGCGCCTTCGTCTCCATGATGTGCAACCTCTCCGTGGACTGCGACTGCTGCGAGGTCGCCGAGGACCCCTGCATGGCCGACATCGGCACCCTCTCCTCCCTGGACCCCGTGGCCCTGGATAAGGCGTGCCTCGACCTCATCTACGCCGCCGTGGACGACCCCGGCCAGAAGCACTTCATAGAGCGCGTGGAGTCCCGCCACGGAGGCCATATCATCGAGGCCGCCGAGAAGCTGGGCTTCGGCACCACCGAGTATGAGCTTATCATGGTGGAGTGAAGAATAAGGACGACGACTTCGGCGACGGAATGTAAATCCAATTACCTCTTTGGCTCCCTTTGATAAAGGGAGCTGTCGCCGCAGGCGACTGAGGGTTCACCGTCAACGGACCGCTCTATCATCGGTTTAACCCTCAGTCTCGCTTCGCTCGACAGCTCCCTTCCCGCTTACGCGGCAAGGGAGCCATTTGACGCGCAAACGGAATTCGTAGAAAAATGCCTTCCCCGCAGGGCGGGGAAGGTGTCGCCGCAGGCGACGGATGAGGTGGGAACCCTGGCACACATCGGCCTCATCCGGCCCCCTTCGGGGGCCACCTTCCCCACAAGTGGGGAAGGCTTTTTCTCTCCATATCGCAAGCCTCCGGCGTATGAGGAAGCGGCTTCCGCGATGATGATGTTGAGGACCCCCTTACCCCCACAATGCCGACAGCATGGGGACGACCTGCTTTTTCCGGGACATGACTCCCGGCAGGAACGCCTCGCTGTCGTGAAGCTCCACGTTGAACGCCTGGGCGAAGATGTCCTCGCCGCCAAGGCACAGCACGCGGCTGCCCTCGATGAGCACGTCGGTGAGCATCAGGATCATCATGGCGTAGCCGTTCTTCTTTTTAATCTCCCCCATCTCCTCTAAAAATTCCTTCTTGCGCTTTAAGTGGCGCATGGAGTCCACGCACGTGATCTGGGAGATGCCAAAGGCGTGTCCGGCGATGTGGAACTCCTTGAAGTCCGCCGAGAGCATATCCCGCACCGGCTTGTCCTCCGGGGCGGAGGCGGAAAAGATGAACCGCCCCAGCTCCTCCAGGTCCAGGTCGCCTATATTGGCGAGCCGCTCCGCCATCTGCCTGTCGCGCTTTGTGGCGGTGGGGGATTTGAACATGACGGTGTCGGAGACGATGGCCGCCGCCATCAGGCCCGCCAGCTTCCGGGAGGGCATCAGGCCCCGCTCCTGGTACATCATCGCAATGATGGTGCAGGTGCTCCCCACCGGCTCGTTGCGCACGTAGATGGGGTTCTGGGTCTGAATGTCCGCCAGGCGGTGGTGGTCGATGATCTCCATGATCTCCGTCTCGTCAAGGCCGGGGACGGACTGGGCCAGCTCGTTGTGGTCCACCAACACCACCTTTTTCCGGCGGGGCCTCAGAAGGTGGAAGCGGGAGAGCGTCCCCACCACCCGGTCGTTCCCGTCCAGGATGGGGTAGCTCCGATAGCGGCTCTGGAGCACCACTTCCTTCACGTCGTCTATGTAGTCGGTGAGGTGGAACGCCTCGATGTCGCGCCCCCCGGCCAGCCGCTCCACGGGGATGGCCTGGAAGATGCGCCGGACGGCCCGCAGGCTGTCATAGGGCGTGGAGATGACCGTGGTATTGCCGGCGGAGACGTCCACGTCCTCCGGCAGCTGCGCCCTGCACAGCACCACGCAGCGGATACCGGCCTCCAGGGCCTTTTTCAGAAGCTCCGGCTGGTCGCCGCAGATGAGGATGGTGTCCTTCGACTTGAAAAGCGGCAGGCCCGCCCCCTGGGGCAGCGCCAGCACCACCTCGCCTGTGACCGTGTTGGCAAGGCCGCCGTCCCCCAGTACCTGCCCCTCCAGCGCCGAGAGGATGTTGAACAGCGGCACGTCCCGAAGCGCGGGGTCCTCGATGGTGGCGATGTCATAGGCCGCCACGTCCCCCGCCGTCATCATGCCGGTGAGCCGTCCGTCCTCGTCGGTGATGGGAATGGCGGAGATGTGCTTGTCCTCCTCCATGGCCGACCACACCCGGTTCACCGTGACCGCGCCGCTCAGGATGGGCGGCACGTCGAAGTCCAGGTCCTGCACCTGGGTGCGCATATCTTTGACATAGAGGGGAGGGTCGAAGCCGAACCGCTCCAGGATCATGTGGGTCTCGTCGGAGAGATGCCCCAGTCTTGCCGCCACGAACTGGCGGTCGCCGGAGGCGTTTCTCAGGGCGGCGTAGCTCAGCGCCGCCACGATGGAATCCGTGTCGGGGTTTTTGTGCCCGGTGACGTAGATCTTATCCATGCGATCACTCCCTTTCTGGGTCTATTTTACACCCATTCTCCCCAAAAGAAAAGCCCGGAATGAAATTTTTGCCCCCGGCATAAATTTTTCCCGCTCAGGCGGATTGCATTTTCTGACAAAACCTGATATACTGATAGCGATTTGGCGGCGTGATTCGCTGAAGAACATACAATAATGGAGGACCACCCTAATGAAGAAGCTCTTAGCCGCGCTCCTGGCCCTGTGCATGGTCGTCTCCCTGGCCCCCGCCGTTCTGGCCGCCGGTGACGACGATACCGCCGTGCGGGAGACCAACGTTTTCTCCGACTACCCCCATGAGGACGTAAATTTTGAGGATATGGAATATGTCCCCGTCACCGAGGAGGAGTTCCTGGCCGCCATCGACGACGTGGAGGCGCTCATCGAGGCGGATGCGTCTGTACAGGAGATCGAGGACGCTTTCCACGTGGTGACGGACATGATGCAGACGTTTTCCAGCGACCTGAACCTCCTGAACATCCTGACCTCCATCGACGTGACGGACGAAGACTCCCTGGAGCTGTATCTTTCCACCTATGATGTCTATCTCGCCTGTTACGACCCCTTCATCTACCTCATTCAGGACATTCTCGACTCCAAGGCCGCGGATAAGATCATCAGCGACGACAACCTCACCGCTTCGGACATTGAGTATTATGTCAACTACGGCGGCATGAGCGACGAGGAGGCGGCCCTGCTCAGCGAAATCAGCGGCATCGACTCCGCATATGACCAGGCCGCTAACGCCGGAGACCTGGAGGGCATGGTCAACGTCTACATGGAGTCCATCCGGCTCAACAAGGCCCTGGCTGCGCTCTATCCCCAGTATGACGGCTACGCCGACTACGCCTACGAGCAGGTCTTCGGGCGCGACTACACCCCGGAGGAGGCCGAGACGTTCTTCGCCGCCGTCAAGAAGTACATCGTCCCCCTGGCCAGACAAATCTCCTATGCCGAGGACTACGACCTGGCGCAGGACCCTGTCGCGGCGGGCGATCTTCTTTACAGCGACTACACCACCAGCGAGACGCTGGACGTCATCCGCCCCTATATCGGCCAGCTCTCCAGCGAACTTTTGGAGACCTGGGACTACATGATCGACCACCATCTCTACGACATCGAATACCGCGAGACGAAGTATGACGGCGGCTTCACCACCAACATCCCCACCTACGGCGCCCCCTTCTTCTTCAACTCCCCCTACGGTGAGTTCTACGATTTCACCACCATCGTCCACGAGTTTGGCCACTACAGCAACTTCTACTGGCACCCCCACACCTGGAACGACGGCACCTGCTCCTTTGACGTGGGCGAGGTCCACTCTCAGGCCCTTGAGCTTCTCTTCTCCAGCTTCTATGAGGACATCTTCGGCGACGCAGCCAATATCGCCATGGACGAGCTTCTCAACAACATGGTCATCGGCGGCATCCTCAACGGCGCGTTGGTCGCCGAGCTGGAGCTTTACGCCTACTCCACCCCGGACGTGACCATTGACATGATCAACGAGAAGTTCCTGGAGATCGCCCATGAGTACGGCCTTAAGGGTTACGATTACGCCTTCATCGGCATCCCCCACATGACCCAGAGTCCCTTCTACTACATAAGCTACGCCACCTCCGCCATCGGCGCGCTCACCTTCTGGAACATCGCCCAGGAGGAGGGTCTGGATACGGCGGTTGACCAGTACCTCGCGTTTATGGCCTGTCCCTACTACGACGCCTTCCAGGACCAGTTTATGGACATCTGCGGCGTCAACCCCATGGACCCGGAGTACATCGCGGAGATCGCCAAAAACGTGTCCTCCATCCTGAATTTGGAGGAGCGCGCCCAGGACGGTATGCGTATGTACTACTTCGACGACGTGGATATGGACGCCTGGTATTATGAGTACGTCTGCACCGCCTATGAAAACGACATCATGAGCGGCATCAGCGACTCCACCTTCTCCCCGGAGAGCCGTACAAAGCGCGCCGAGGCCGTCACCGCCATCTGCAACCTGCTGGGCAGCGAGGCCCCGGAGCAGGACAATTTCAAGGACACCGCCGGCACGTGGTACACCGATTACGCCAACTGGGCGTATGAAAACGGCATCATCGAGGGGATGTACGGCAGCTTCAACGGCGAGGCCAAGGTCACCCGCGAGCAGGTGGCCCTGATGCTCTACAACGCCGCCGCGTACTTGGAGCTTGACACCTCCGTCAGCGACGAGGCCCTTCCCTTCGCCGACGCGGACAAGATCGACAGCTGGGCCGAGGACGCCCTGGTTTGGTGCGTGGACAACGCGATCTTTGAGGGAAGCGGGAACCACCTGAACCCCACCTCCGCCATCCAGCGGGGCGAGCTTGCCAAGGTCCTGGTGGTATTCGCCCAGGTTGCCGCCGCGCAGCTGGTCGACGCCCAGTAAACCCTCCTCACAGCGCCCTTTCTCCCCCGGCCATCGGCCGGGGGATTTTTTTTGTCCGTGTTACCGGGTCAATTTGATATTTTTTTAACGATTGGTGTTGACATTTCCCCGGCGGTCTGCTATAATTCTTATATTCCGTCTCATATGAGACACTTTCAGGAGGATACCCCCATGACCGGCGAAGAGCTTGCGCTTCTTCAACAGACGTTTCTTTTCCGGGGCCTGACGGCGGAGGACGTGGCCGAGGCGGTGGAGGGCCGGTGCGTCGCCCGCTCCTACCGCAAGGGCGAGGTGATCTACTCCCCCGAAAGCTTCCGGCGGGAGCTGGGGATCGTGCTGAGCGGCGCGGTCACCGTCCGCAAGGGCGCGCTCACCGTCAGCGAGCTTGCCCCCGGCGACCTCTTTGGCGCGGCGGCCCTCTTCACCGACGAGGAGCTGTACGTCTCCACCCTCACCGCCCGCAAGGCCAGCCATATCCTCTTCCTCACCCAGGAGCAGGTGGCCTCCCTCATCCACCAAAGCTCCGTCGTCCGGGACAACTATCTGCGCTACCTGGCCCAGCGCATCCGCTTCCTCTCGGCCAAGGTGGACGCCCTGTCCTCCGGCTCCGGCGAGCGCAAGCTCTCCGATTTCCTTTTGAAGAACATGGGGGAGTCGGGGGTCATCACCGTGCGGTCCCTGACGGAGCTGGCCTCGCGTCTGGGCGTCGCCCGCGCCTCCCTCTACCGGCAGTTGGACAGACTCCTTGACGCCGGGATAATCGCAAAATCCGGGAAAACAATAACTGTGTTAAAGCCGGAATCGCTGAAATGAAACTGGCCGATTCCGTCTGGAAAGGAACAACATGAAAAAAACATTACTTCTCCTTCTCGCCGCCGCCCTGGTCCTCTCTCTGGCCGCCTGCGGCGCAGGGCAGTCCGGGAAGGAGACGGAAGCCCCCGGCGAGACCTCCGCCCCCGGCGGCGAGACCGCGGGCAGCGAAACCGTTAATAACGAAACCACCGGCAGCGAGACCTCCGGCGGCGAGACCTCCGGGACCCCGGAGCAGGCGGTGCCCGTGAACTTTGCCGTCCTCACCGGCCCCACGGGCATGGGCGCGGTGAAGCTCATGGAGAGCAGCGATAAGGGCGAGACCCGGAACCGCTACACGGTCTCCGCCCTGGCGGACAACCAGCAGATCCAGGCGGGCCTCATCAACGGCGACTTTGACATCGCCGCCGTGGCCACCAACGTGGCCGCCGCCCTCTACAACAAGACACAGGGACAGGTGCAGGTGGTCGCCCTCAACACCCTGGGCGTGCTCTACATTTTGGAGAAGGGCGACACCGTCCACTCCGTGGCGGACCTGAAGGGCAAGACCGTCTACTCCCCCGGCCAGGGCGCGAACCCTGAGTACGCCCTCAAATATATCCTGACCCGGAACGGCCTCACCGTCAGCACCGACCAGGAGCCTGTGGAGGACGCGGACGTGCAGATCGTCTTTGACGACGCCGGCGTTATTCAGACCAAGATGGCCGCCGGGGAGATCGACCTTGCCATGCTCCCCGTCCCCGCCGCCACCGCCGTTTTGATCCAGAATCAGGAGGTCCGCTCCGCCCTGGACATGACCGCCGAGTGGGACGCCCTGGAGACCGGCGGGCAGCTCACCATGGGCTGTGTGGTGGTCCGCACGGAGTTTGCCCAGGAAAACCCCCAGGCCATGGAGCATTTCCTGGCCGACTATGAGGCGTCCATTACCGCCGTGAAGGCCGACCCGGAGGGGGCCGCCGCCCTGTGCGAGAGCTACGGCATCGTCCCCAAGGCCCCCATCGCCAAAAAGGCCATCGCGGACCTGGGCGACTCCCTGACATACGTGGCCGGGGACAGCGTCCGCACCACCCTGGAGCCGTATTTCCAGGTGCTCTTTGACGCCAACCCCGCCTCCATCGGCGGCGCGATGCCGGACAGCGGCTTCTACTGGAATGCCGGGTAAGCGCCTGAAAAAGTGCATCAAGGTCATCGCCCCGGTCGTTTTCTGGCTGGGGCTTTGGCAGTTGGCGGCCCATTTGGTGGATCAGGAGCTGTTCATCCCCTATCCGCTGACGGTGGCCCGGACCCTCTGGGCGCTGGCGGGCCGCGCCGCCTTCTGGCGGGCCGCCGGGCGGACGCTGCTGCGCATCCTGGCGGGGACCCTTTTGGGGGTCGCCGGAGGGGTCGCGGCGGGGCTTTTGACCTTCTCCCTCCCCCTGGCGGACGCCCTTCTCTCCCCCGCCCTCCGGGTGATCCGCGCCACCCCCGTAGCCAGCTTCATCATCCTTGTGCTGCTGTGGGTGGGTTCGGACCAGGTCCCCGTGGTCATCTCGGCCCTGATGGTCGCCCCGGTGGTGTGGGAGAGCGCCGTCACCGGCCTTAAAAGCCCCGACCCCCTTCTCTTAGAGGCCGCCGGGGCCTACCGCATGGGCTTGCCCCGGCGGCTTCGGTACATCTATCTCCCGGCGGCCCTCCCCCATCTGCGGGCCGCAGTACTCACCTCCATCGGCCTTGCGTGGAAGTCCGGCGTGGCGGCGGAGGTGCTGGCCTACCCGCGCGAGGCCATCGGCACCCAGATCTACTGGTCCAAGCTCTACCTGGAGATCCCCTCCCTCTTCGCCTGGACCATCGTGGTGGTGGCCCTCTCCTGGGTCTTTGAAAAGCTCATCCGCCGGGCGCTGACGAAAGGGGGCCGGGACCGTGCGTCTTGAAAACGTGACCTTCTCCTACGGGGAGAAGCGTGTCCTTGACGGCCTGACCCTGACCCTCCCCGGCTCCGACGTCACCGCCCTGTCCGGCCCCTCCGGCTGTGGAAAGACCACCCTCCTGCGTCTGCTGGCGGGTCTGGAGACGCCCCTGAGCGGCCTTGTGGAGGCCCCCGGCCTTTCGGACACCGCCATCCTCTTTCAGGAGGACCGCCTTCTCCCCGGCTTCTCCGCCGCAAGCCAGCTCCGGGCCGTCCTTCCCAGGGGCGCGGACGTGGGGGCGGCCCTCTCCGCCGTCGGGCTGGAGGGGGAGGCCGATACCCCCGTGGAATCTCTCTCCGGCGGGATGCGCCGCCGGGTGGCGCTGGCCCGCGCCATGGCCTACGCCGCTGGAAAGCGGCTTCTCCTTCTGGACGAACCCTTCACCGGGGTGGACGCGGAGAACGCCGCGGGGATCATGGAGCATCTGCGCGCCCTGGGCATCCCCATCGTCCTCTCCGCCCACGACGCCGGGTCCCTGGCCCTGGCAGACACGGTGATCCGCTTCTCCGGCCCGCCCCTCGCCGCCGTTATTTGACATTTTTTCTTTACTCCGCCCCCGCGCCCTGCTATAATAGGGCTGCGGGGGTGATTTTTGTGGATATTTTCAAAAAATGGTGGTTCTACGTCATTGTCCTTGCGGTGGCCGTCTCCCTGCCCTTTGCCATCAAAACCGCCCTCACCGACGACGCGGACGGCCAGCCCGCCGCCCAGACCGCCGCCGAGACATCGCCCCCGGAAACGGTTCCTCCTGGGACAACGCCTCCTGAGACGGTTCCCCCTGAGACAATGCCTCCCGAAACCGCGCCTCCTGAGACCGCGCCTCCTGAGACCGCGCCTCCTGAGACCGCGCCTCCTGAGACCGCGCCTCCTGAGACGACCCCTCCCGAAACCACGCCTCCTGAGACAACGCCCCCGGAGACTACGCCCCCGGAGACTACGCCTCCTGACGGGCAGAGCACTACCGTCACCTACGTGCTGAACACCAACACCATGAAATTCCATCTCCCCACCTGTTCCAGCGTGAAGGACATAAAGGCCAAAAACCGCCTGGACTCCTCCCTCACCCGCGAGGAGATCGTCGCCCAGGGCTACGTCCCCTGCAAGCGGTGCAACCCATAGGGCGGACTGAAACCGCGGATAGGAACGCTCTGTTCAACAAGTCTGAAAATCGAATACCGAAAAAAGACCGTTGACACACCGGCACCCGGTGAAAAGTCAACGGTCTTTTTATGTCTATTTTACCACCGGCGCCATTTCGGCGCGGGGCGTTTACATTGTCGAAAAAGACCTGCGGCCCTTTCCGGCAAGGGGGAACGCGCGGCGGACTCAGGCGTTTTTCCTTGCCAGCGCCCGCTGCTGCTCGTCAAACTGGAGGGTGTAGAGCTTGTAGTACCTCCCCTTTCGGTGGAGAAGCTCCTGATGGGTGCCCTGCTCGCGGATAACGCCGTGGGAGAGAAGGATGATGTTGTCCGAGTGCTGGATGGTGGAGAGGCGGTGGGCCACAATGAGCATGGTCCCGATGTTCTTCATCTTCTCCAGGGAGTCCTGAATGAGGAGCTCCGTCTCCGTGTCGATGTTGGCGGTGGCCTCGTCCAGGATCATCACCTCAGGCCGGTGGAGGATGGTGCGGGCGAAGCTGAGAAGCTGCCTCTGCCCGGCGGAGAAGTTGTTGCCGCGCTCGCGCACCTCCTCGTCCAGGCCGCCCTCTAACTTGTTGATGAAGCGGTCGGCGTTGACGTACCGGCAGGCCTGCCAGACCTCCTCGTCGGTGAAGGAGTCCTCCCGCAGGACGATGTTGGAGCGGATGGTGCCGGAGAAGAGGAACACGTCCTGGAGCATCTGCCCGAAGTGGCGGCGGAGGGAGGCGATCTTGATGTGCCGGATGTCGATGCCGTCAATGAGGATCTGGCCCTTCTGGATGTCGTAGTTGCGGCAGATGAGGCTGAGGATGGTGGTCTTGCCGGAGCCTGTGGACCCCACGAAGGCCACGGTCTCCCGGGGCTTCACATGGAAGCTGACGCCCTTCAAGACCCACTCGCCGGGGATGTAGGAGAACCACACGTCCCGGAACTCGATGTCCCCCTCGATGTGGTCAAGCTCGATGGCGTCCGGCTCGTCGTAAAGCTCCGGCTCCAAATCGAAGATGGTGAAGATCTTCTCCGCGCTGGCAAAGGCGGACTGGAGCTGGTTGAACTGCTCGGCCAGGGTCTGAATGGGGTTGAAGAACTTGGAGATGTACATATAGAAGCTCACCAGCGTCTCGCTGGCGATGGTCTGCCCCAGGAAGGGGGTGTCCTTGATGTACCCCCGCCCGCACAGGTAGAGAAGGCACAGCACCGAGCTTATGTAGAGCATATACACCATGGGCCGGAAGATGCCAAAGACGAACATCTGATTGCGCTTGGCCTTCTTCAAGCCGTTGGATTTCTCCAAAAACTCCTCCATCTTGGCGTCCTCCCGGTTGAAGATCTGGGTGATCTTGATGCCGGAGAGGTTTTCCGAGAGATAGGTGTTGATGTCCGTGGTCCTGTCCTTCACCGTGCGGAACACCCGGCGGGTAAACGCCCGGAAAATGACGGTGAAAAGCACCAAAAACGGGATGAAGCACAAGATCATCAGCGTAAGCTCCAAATTCAAAAGGAGCATCGCCGCCAGCACGCCCACGATGACGAAGGCGTTGCGGATCATGTTCACCAGGATGTTGGTGAACATCATGGAGATGGCGTTGGTGTCGTTGGTGACGCGGGTCACCAGCTTCCCCACGGGGATCTGATTGAGCTGGTTGTGGGAGAGGCTCTCGATGTGGGTAAACAGGTCCTGCCGCAGGGCCGAGAGGATCTTCTGCCCCGTCTTTTGCAGGAGGATGGACTGGAAGTAGGTGCTGATCAGCGAGACGATGAGGATGGAGGCGTAGACCGCCACCCGCACGAACAGCTCCCTCAGCTCAAAGTCGTTTTTGATGATGCCCTCGATCTCCCCCACCAGCAGCGGCGAGATGATGTCGTAGGCGATGGCCAGCATCATCATGAAAAGCACCGCCACGAAGTTGAGGATGTAGGGCCTGGCGTAGGGCAGCATCCGGGCCATGATCTCCCGGTCGGGCACGCTGCGGTCAAAGGTCACGGCGGCCTTTCTCTTCTTGAGCGTGACATACGCCGCCACAAAGAGGACGGTGAACACGCCGATGATGGCGCCCACGATATAGAGCGGTGTGAACTCACCCATTGTGCTCGCCTCCCTCCTCCTCAAGCTTCTGGAGGTCAACCATGTGCCTGTATTCAGGGCAGCTCTCCAAAAGCTGCGCGTGACTGCCCACGGCGATGAGCTTTCCGTCCTCCAGATAGAGGATCTTATCCATCCGCTCGATGGTGGAGATGCGGTGGGCAATGAGGATGGTGGTCTTGCCCTCCCGCGTGCGCTTTAAGTTGTCCAGGATGGTCTTCTCCGTGCTGGTGTCCACGGCGGAGACGGAGTCGTCCAAAATGAGGATCGGCGCGTCCTTCATCAGCGCCCTTGCGATGGAGATGCGCTGCTTCTGCCCGCCGGAGACGGTGACGCCGCGCTCGCCCAGGACGGTGGCGTACCCCTCCGTAAACTCCCGGATGTTGTCGTCCACGTCGGAGAGGACGGCGGCGTTTGTGACCTTCTCCATGTCCGCGTCCCCGGAGGAGAAGGCGATGTTCCTGGCGATGGTGTCGGAGAAGAGGAAGTTGTCCTGGGGCACGTAGGCGCAGGCGGCCCGCACGTCGTGGATCTTCACATCGTTCACGTCGTGCCCGTCCACAAAGACGGTGCCGTCCGGCACGTTGTAGGTGCGCAAAATGAGGTCCACCAGCGTGGTCTTGCCCGCGCCCGTGCGCCCCACGATGCCCACGCTCTCCCCGGCGCGGATCTGGAAGGAGACGTCCTTCAAGACGTCGTACTCCCCGCCGGGATAGCGGAAGGTGAGGTCCTTAAACTCGATGTCCCCGCGCACGTTCTCAAGGGCCTCCGCGCCCTCCCGGTCCACCACGTCGCGCCTGGCGTCCAAAAGCTCGCTGATGCGCTTGAGGCTGGCCTTGCCCCGGCTGGTCATGTCGATAAGCTCGGAGACCGCCATAATGGGCCAGACGATGGAGTTGAAATAGCCTATGTACTCCACCAGCTGCCCGGCGTTAAAGACCTTCTCGTGGACCAGATACCCGCCGTAGCCCAGCACCACGCAGATGACCGACTCCACAAAGAGCGTCACCAAAATATGCAGCAGCACCGAGGCGCGGGTGAAGTCCACGTTGGCCTTCTCGTTCTCCTGATTGAGCTTTTTGAAGGCCCAAAGCTCCTTGGCCTCCTTGACGAAGGCTTTGATCACCGCGATGCCGGAGAAGGACTCCTGGGAGAAGTCCGAGAGCTTTGAAAACGCCGCCTGCCGGATGTCCCACTTCTTCTCCATGTAGCGCCCCACCACCGTGGAGATGGCGAAGAGGAACACCATGGGGATGAGGGAGAGGCCCGTCAAAATTTTGTTCATCCCCCACATACGGGCGACGGAGAGGACGCCCAGCATCAGGGCGTCCGCCAGCATGAGAAGGCCGTTTCCGTAGCAGTCCTGCACCGTGTCCAGGTCGTTGGTGAAGAGGCTCATGAGGTTGCCCACCTTGTTGACCTGGAAATACTGCTGGGAGAGGTCCTTGCAGTGGTCGAACATGGCGTTGCGGATGTCCGCCTCCACCCGAATGGCGGAGCCGAAGAAGCAGACGCGCCACAAAAACCGCCCAAAGACCATGGAGATCACCACCACCAGCATGGGCAGGCAGATCTTGTCCAGCAGGAAGGGCATATCGAAGGCGTACATCACGCCGTCCACCAGGACCTCCCCGTCGTTCATGCCGTTGACCACCTGCTGGTAGAGCCTTGGCACCACGAGCTGCATATAGTCCACCAGCCCCAGGGCCAGAAGGCCCAGCAGCAGGAGGGGTCCGTATTTCAGATAATACTTGTTGATGTGCTTTCCGAATATCATGTCTCGTTCCTCAAACCTCAGATTGCGTTGGCAAACCTCTCACAGAAAAATCCCCCGCCGGAGCCACAGATTCGGCAGGGATTTGTATTATAGCACAAGCAAATGGGCTTTTCCATACTTTTTTCAAAAAATTCTTTGCGTTTCTTGCTGAAAAATTCAATTTCCCCGGTATTTTTTTCGTGCAAAAGCCGCCTGCCGGCGTCTGCTGGCAGGCGGCCTCAGATTGTTTTGAAAATCGGCCCTTACCAAGAAATTTTTTATGGGTCGTTGACGATCCCGGCAAACACGGGGACGCCCTCCGATAGGACGGAGAAGAGGAACGGCCTGTCAAGGACCATATCCACCTCCTGGTCGGGAGGGGGCATGGCCCCGGCGTTGGCGACCATCACCGTGTAGGCCGCGCCCACGCAGCCCTTCTCGTCCACGGTCACCCGTGCCCCGTGGAGCACCTTGGAGAGGTACACGTTGTTCTCCGGGCTGAGCCCGTCCCCCATGATGGGGGAAAAGTCCGCCCTCCACTGGTCAAACGCCTCCGTGATCCCCAGCGCCCGGACCCTTTCCCCGATGTCCCCGTCCTGGGTCACGTCGAATTTCGGCAGAGTGAGGTTGACTCTCAAATACTCCGACTCCGCCCCGTCGGGATTCACTGTCCCGGCCAGAAGCGCCACGGCGGCGGGGTCCGCCAGGACCTCCTCCACGGTGACCCCCTCGTCCGGCAGAAGGAGCGCCATAACGCCGGCGGACTCAAACTCCAGCCTCACGCAGCAGAACTTGTCCGCCCAGTAATACGTCATCAGGCCGCTCTCAAACATGAACTCCCGCTCCACGTCCCCGGACGGGGCGTGAAAGACGCCGGTTTTGGTGAGGCCCGGATTGAATCTCACCGCCCACTTGTCCTTGAAAAGCACCGTGGTGGCCAGCGCCAGGGCGGTGTCGGACTTCAGCTCCACCCCGTCCACGGCCTCCTCCAAAAGGCCGCCGGTGTTGTCGTTGAGCCATTTTTGCAGGGCCTCGTTATATTCCGCGCTGCCCATCTCCCCTGAGAAGGCGGAGGCGTAGTAGCTCTCGGCCATTCGCTCCAGGGGCGTCTTCTCATAGGAATAGTCGTCCCTCAGCCAGATCGAGCTTCCCAGGCTCAGGGTGTAGCTGCCGTCGTCGTTGTAGAGGGCGTTCCACACCCGGTTGGCCTGGCTTCGCAGGGCCTCCAGGCTGTCCGCCCCCAGCGCGTCCAATATCTGCTGGCGGCTCGCCCCGTCCGTCGCCTCCGCTAGCATCCCCAGCGCCAGATAGAGGCTCACCGGCGAGCAGACGGCGTTCTCCCCGTTATCCCCGGACAGCAGCGCCGGTATCATGGCCCGCTCCCAGGTATCCAGCGCCTCCCGCTCCTCTTGGTCAAGACGCCGCTCCCGCAGGGCCTCTCTCCACGCCTCGTAGGCGCTCCCTTCGCCGTTGCCGTCCCCCGCGTAGGCCGGCCTTTTGGGGTACACCGCCGAGGCCAGGGTCACGACCTTCCCTCCCCCGTCAAAGACGGGGCCGCCGTTCCCTGAGCGGAGGGCGGCGACGCCCCCCAACGCCACGGCCGCCGCCAGCGCCGCCGCCACGGCGGCGGGCCAGAGCTTCCTTTTTTTCGGCTTTTTCGCGTTCTCGATGAGGTCGTCCCGGATATTCGTGACCCCGTCGTACATATCCTCAGGCTTCATTTGTAAACTCCTCCTTTTCAAGCTCGTCCCGCAGGGCAAGGCGCAGCCGCCGGAGCCGCTGGGCCAGGGTGTTCGGCTTCTCCCCCGCCTCCCGCGCCAGCGCCTCCACGCTCTCCGCGTAGAAATACCGGCGGACAAAGAGGTCCCGCTCCCCCGCCGGGAGCGCGTCCAGCCAGCGCGACAGGAGCCGCCCCAGCTCCCGGCCCTCGATTTCCCGCTCCACGTCGTCCCCCGCGGGGATCGTCTCGGCCAGCTCCGAAAGCTGCGCCTCCATGGCCGCGTACCGCTTTTCCGCGCGGTTTTTCCGAAACCGGGAGATAGCCAGATTCCGCACAAGCCGCCCCAGGAACGCTCTCAGGCTGTCGGGGCGCTGGGGCGGGATGGCGTTCCAGGCCGCCAGATACGTGTCGGCGGCGCACTCCTCCCGGTCGCGCCGGTCGTCCAAAAGCCGCCCGGCAAGGCCGGCGATAAACGCCCCGTATTTTGACCGCGTCTGCCCTATGGCCCGCTCGTCTCTGGCAAAATAAAGCGCAATGATCCCCTTGTCCTCCACAGCCGCGCCCCCTCTCTCTTTCTGACAGGCCCGTCACTCTATCTGTCGCAAAAGCGCGGCGGATATGACGGCTTTTTTCGGAAAATCAAAACTCCCCCTCCGCCGCCAGCAGCGCCTTCAGCTTCTCCAACGCCCTCTTCTCGATGCGCGAGACATAGGACCGCGAGATGCCCAGCTTCTCCGCCGTCTCCCGCTGCGTCAGGCGGGTCTCCCGCCCCAGCCCGTAGCGCAATTTGACGATCTGCCGCTCCCGCTCCTCCAGCCCCGTCTCCACAAACTCCCGCAGCCGCCCGTAGATCTCCTGGGCGCTCAGCCGCTCGAACACGTCGTCCTCCGCGCAGATAACGTCCATGAGCGACAGGTTGTTCCCGTCCCCGTCCGCGTCGATGGTGTCCGACAGCGACAGGTCCCCGGCGGATTTGCGCTGGGAACGGAAATACATCAGGATCTCGTTCTCGATGCACCGGCTGGCATAGGTGGCAAGCCTTACGCCCTTGTCCGGCCTGTAGGTGGAGATGCCCTTGATAAGCCCGATGGTCCCGATGGAGATGAGGTCGTCCTGGTCCGGCGTCCTGGTGTAGTACTTCTTGACGATGTGCGCCACTAAGCGCAGATTGTGCTCGATCAGCTTGTTCCTGGCCTCCTCGTCCCCCTCCGCCGCCCGCTCCAGGCAGTCCCGCTCCTCGGCGGCGGTGAGCGTCCGTGGGAACGACCCCGCGGGGTTTACAAGCTTCAGCAGGAGGAAGGGATAGCTGAGGAGCGCGGCAAAGGTTATGGACAGCATGGGACGCACCACCGTTTCTTTGACTTCCCCACATCCTATTCCGCCGGGATTTGTCCCTATTCGTATTTTTTCGCCGTCCTCCGAAAGCGAAGCTTTTATGCTTTATGAAACTATAACGTCAGTTTAACAAACGAGACACATTTGCGTCTCATTTTGATTTCCGCTTTTGACCTCCCCCGTAAAAATGCGCCCTATTCTTTCTTTAAATTAGCGAAAAATAGAATTTTTCCATATTTTTTCGCTTCCGGGTCTTGCAAAATTCGTAAGAATATGTTAACATGAATTTGGACGGTCCTGCGTAAAATACAAAGTATTTTCTTTGTCCCGAATGAGACGTTTTTGTCTGATTCTGGCGCGGTATGCGCCGTCGCTCTTATGAAGGGGGCCCCGTCGAAAGACAATTCAGGGCGCGTATCCCGCGATACCGCCCTGAAGGGGGCAGCCTCCGCCTTCCCGGCATGGCCGGGTATTTTTTTGTAAAGGGGCCTTTTCCATGGACATTCAGGAGATCCTCTCGCGGGTCGATCACACCCTTCTCTCCCCCGCCGCCACCTGGGAGGAGATCCGCGCCGTCCTTGACGACGCCATACGGTACCGGGCCGCCTCGGCCTGCATCCCGCCCTCCTATGTGAGCCGTGCCCGCGCCTACGCCGGGGGCGGCCTGACGATCTGCACCGTGGTGGGCTTTCCCAACGGAAGCTCCACCACGGCGGTCAAGGTCTTTGAGACGGCGGACGCCGTAAAGAACGGGGCCGGGGAGATCGACATGGTGGTCAACTTAGGCTGGGTGAAGGACGGCCTCTGGGACGAGGTGCTTGCGGAGATACGCGCCGTCAAGGCTGCCTGCGGCGGCCATATCCTGAAGGTCATCATCGAGACGTGTCTCCTCACCGGGGACGAAAAAATAAAGCTCTGCCAGCTTGTCTCCCTCTCCGGCGCGGACTTCATCAAGACCTCCACCGGGTTTTCCGCCCACGGGGCTACGCCGGAGGACGTGGCGCTTTTGCGGGCGCACGTCTCCCCCGATGTGGGGGTGAAGGCCGCCGGCGGCATCTCCTCCCTGGAGGACGCCGCGTCCTATCTCGCCCTGGGCGCGTCGCGCCTGGGCACCAGCCGCGTCATAAAGCTGGTCAAGGACCTCCGCCCCGACCTTCCGTAAATATAGCCGCGCCCGGACGACAAGGGTTTTGTCGTCCGGGCGTTTTTCTTTCAGCGTGGTTCGATTTCCGTCACCTTGACCGGGAGCCGACCCGCGCCGTCACTCCAGCATCGCGCTGTCGAACCCGTAAGGGAGAAGTTCCCGGAGGTTCACCGTCCTCTTTTTCCCCGACGGGGTCACCATGATGATGTCCATATCCGGCGAAAACTCCGCCATCACCTGGCGGCACGCGCCGCAGGGCGGGCAGAAGGACTCCGTTCCCCCCGCCACGGCCAGCCGCCGGAAGCGCCTGTGTCCCTCGCTGACCGCCTTAAACACCGCCGTCCTCTCCGCGCACATGGTCGCGCCGTAGGCGGCGTTTTCAATGTTGCAGCCGGTGTACACCGTCCCGTCCGCGCACTCCAGGGCCGCCCCCACGGGGAAGCCCGAATAGGGCGAATAGGACATTTTCAGCATCTCCACGGCCTTTTCGCACAGCAGCTCCTCTGTCATGCCTCACTCCTCCTTCGCCACCGGCAGGGTCGAGCCGCCGTAGGGCATCACCAGCACCGACGCCTCCGGGCCGTACTCCGCAAGGGCCGCGTCCAGCGCCTCCTGGGCCGACCTCGCCGGCGTCAGGAACGCCCCCCGGACCGTGTCGTCGTCAAGCTCGCTCACCAGCACCACCTTGGCGTTTTCCAGCACCATGGCGATGGCCGCGGCCTTGTGGCCCCCCAGCTGGAAGTCCCGCTCCACCCTCTCGATGAGGCTGTGGGCGTCCGGGGCCTCGCGGAGCCACTGGGCGAACACCCGCTCGCCGTAACCCTCCCTGCACGACCCCACCAAAATGACGGTGCCGCCCTTTTTGACGGCGTGCTTGGCGTTGTCCAGAGCCTTTTGCGTCTGATAGAGGTTCAGGTCCTTGGGCGCGCCCCCCTGGGAGACCACCACGATGTCCGCGCGCCTGTCCAATTTCTTCAGGTACAGCGTGTCCAGAAACGCGCACCCGGCCCGGTGGGCCAGCGTCACATCCCCGGCCACCGCCCGGATGATCTCCTTGTGCTCGTCCAGCACCACATTGACGATGAAATCAACGCCCACGACGGCCCCGGCCTCCTCGATGTCGGCCCGGACGCCGTTCCCCTCAATAAGCCCCGCCCTGGAGGTGTCCTCCACCATCCGGGCGTGGTTCGCCTGGATGGCGGCGCGGGTGGACACGCCGGGCATCAGCGCCTTGGCCCCGCCGGAGTACCCGGCAAAGTAGTGAAACTCGATGTTCCCAAGGCAGATGCGCCTGTCGGCCCGCGCCACGGGGGTGAAGATGTCCACCGGCGTTCCACGGCCGGTGACCCCCATATGTACAAAATCGTCGGGGTCTGAGTCGATACAGCGGATCTCGGCGTACGCCCGCTCCCCGGCCAGCCTCCGCCTCTCCTCTTCGGTCTGCGCCCTGTGACTTCCCAGGGCAAAGACAAGGGTGACGTCCTCCGGCCTCACTCCGGCGGCGTACAGCTCGTCCAGCAGGGCCGGCATCACCTTATAGGTGGGCATGGGCCTCGTCACGTCGCTGGTGACCACCGCGATCTTCTCTCCGGGCCTCACAATGTCCCGCAGGCGCGGCGAGCCGATAGGATTTTCCAAGGCCCTGCGGACCTCCGCCTCCCCCACAAGCTCCCTTTTCACCTCATTGGGCGTCAGGACCCCCATCAGATTTTTGTCCGGCACTGCGATCTTCTGTACCCCCGCGCCGAAGCCAAGTTCCATTTCCATAGCCGCGTCTTCCTTTCCCGCATTCAAATGCCGAAAACGCCGTCATTTGACGCTCTTATAAAAATCCAGCGTCCCGAAGCCCCTGCCCAGCTGCGTCAGCAGATACGCCTCGCACACCCTGGCAAGCCGCCTCTCCGTCTCCGGCCCCACGGAAAAGGCGTAGAGCCGCTTGGGACTCACGGATATAATATGCCGCATGGCGTCCAGCACCCCCGGAGAGAGGGTCACGCACTCCCCCGCCCCCTCCGGCCTGCACCCGGCGCAGTAGAGGCCCCCGCCCTCCAGGGACAGGACCGCCGCCGTGGGCCGCTCCTTGCCGCACACGCCGCAGGCCGCCAGCGCCGGCTCAAACCCCGCCGTGCACATGGCGCGCAGCTCAAAGGCCGCCTTCACCAAAGCGTCCGTGTTCAGCGACTCCGACAGCGCGTAGAGGGCGTTCAGCCCCAGGGGCAGAAGCTCCGGGTTCGGCGCGTCCTCGTCCGCGAGGCTGTCCATAAGCTCGGCAAAATACGTCCCCAGGGCCAACTTCCCCAGGTCCTCCCGCAGCCCCCGGAACTCCTCCACGCTGCGAGCCTCCGTGAGGGTGTACCGCTCCCGGTTCTCAAAAAGCGTCATCTCCGACAGCGTCAAAAGCTGCGTGGCCGCCGCCACCTTGCTGCCCTTCCGCCTGGCGCCCCTGGCCTGGACGGTGAGCTTTCCGCGATCTGCGGTGAGCACCGTCAAAATGAGGCTCGACTCCTTGTATTCCGTTTCTCTGAGGATCAATCCCGGCGTCGTTATGTACATCCCGGCCCCCGGACGGCGTCACCGCGCCGTCCTCTCTTCCTCTCTCTCGTTCTCAAGCTCCCGGACGGCGAGGAATATCCGTATATCCCCCGTCGCCCAGAAAAGCCGCCACAGTCCAGCAATACTCATTCCCTGTTCCTCTCTGCTCTCCCGCTTCGAGAGTAGTTTCTGCACGAGCGCGGGAAGTATGAGAGGGAATATTTTCGCGCCGTTTACAAGCGGTTTCCATAGCGGCGATTTTTGTCTGTCAGTCCGTGTACCCGAAGGTCTTGAGGTTCGCCCCGGAGTCCCGCCAGTTCTCCTTCACCTTCACCCAGGTGTTGAGGTAGACCTTCCCGTCCAGGAGCTTCTCCATGTCCCGCCGCGCGGCCTCGCCCACGGCTTTGAGCATCTCCCCGTTTTTCCCGATGATGATGCCCTTGTGGCTCTCCCGCTCGCAGTAGATGGTGGCGGTGATCTCCGTCACCCCGTCCTGGCGCTCCGTGAAGGCCGTGATCTCCACCGCCGTGCCGTGGGGGACCTCGGACTGGAGGCGCAGAAGAAGCTTCTCCCGTATGATCTCCGCGCACATCTGGCGGGTGGTCTGATCGGTGATCATGTCCTTCGGGAAGAGCTGCTGGTCCTCCTTGGCAAATTTTTCAAGCTCGTCAAAAAGCTCGTCCACCCCCTGGCCGCGCCGCGCCGAGACAGGCACCACGGCGGCCCAGTCGAGGGCCTTGGCGTAGAGGGCGATGACAGGCAGAAGCTCCGGCTTTTCCACGGTGTCGATCTTGTTGATCACCAGCACCGCCGGGGCCTTGGAGGCTTTGATCCGGGCGATCAGCCCCTCCTCCTGGCGGCCGATGTTGGCCTTGGGCTCCACCACCAGGCAGACGGCGTCCACGTCGTCCTCCACGGACTCCTCCACCACATGGACCATATAATCCCCCAGCTTCGTCCGCGCCCGGTGAAAGCCGGGGGTGTCGGCAAAGACAAGCTGAGTCTCCCCCCGCTCGGCCACGCCGAAGATGCGGTTGCGGGTGGTCTGGGGCTTGGGGGTCACAATGGACACCTTCTCCCCCACCATGGCGTTGACTAAGGTGGACTTGCCCACATTGGGCCGCCCCACCACGGTGATCAAGGCAGTTCGTTTGATCATCTTTCTATCCTCCTGAGCCATCGGCCAGATAATGTAAACATCGCGCTCCCAAAGCCTTCCCCCACAAGTGAGGAAAGTGTCGCCGCAGGCGACGGAATAAAATCAAATTACCGCTTTGGCTCCCTTTGATAAAGGGAGCTGTCACGCACCAGCGTGACTGAGGGTTAATCGTTGCGGGACCGCTCTATTATCGGTGTAACCCACGGGACCGCTCTATCGTCGTTTTAACCCTCAGTCCGGCGTTGCCGGACAGCTCCCTTCCCGCTTCGCGGCAAGGGCGCCATTTAAACGCGCAACGGGGTCGTCAAGGCAAATGCCTTCCCCGCAGGGCGGGGAAGGTGTCGCCGGAGGCGACGGATGAGGTGGGAATCGCCTCCCCTCTCTGAGGGGAGGTGGCCCGAAGGGCCGGAGGGGAGCCTGGCTCTCGTCGGCCTCATCCGGCCCCCTTCGGGGGCCACCTTCCCCACAAGCGGGGAAGGCTTTTCCCTAAACAAGCCGTACCTTCTTCCGGCCCTCTTTGCTTCTCACTCCCCCCTGGGGACCCCCAGCCTCTCCATGACCGCCTCTTCCCTGCTCCTCATGAGCGCCTTTTCCTCCCCCTCGTCCAGGTGGTCGTAGCCCAAAAGGTGCAGGGTGGAGTGGACGGCCAGGTAGCTGACCTCGCGCCGGTATCCGTGGCCGTACTCCTCCCCCTGGGCCTCGCACCGGGGGATGTCAATGACCATGTCCCCCAGCAGGACCTCCCCGGCGTCCAGGTCCGTCTCGCACGTCTCCGGGTCAAACGCCCCCGGCGTCAGGTCGTTTAAGGGGAAGCTCAGCACGTCCGTGGGGGCGTCCACCCCCCGGTGCTCCAGGTTGATGGCGTGGATGCCCCGGTCGTCCGTGAGCATCACGTCCACCCGGCAGGGCGCGCCGATCCCCTCCGAGGCCAGCGCGGCCAATATGGCCCGCTTCACCAGCGCCGCCGTCTCCGGGTGGCCGAGGCCGGGCCTTTCCCGCGTGACCGTCACGGTGCTCACAGGCCGTACACCTCCGTAAATTTGCGCTCCAGATAGCCGGTGTAGTACGCCGGGTCGAAGGGTCCGCCGAAGGCCCTCTCCATCAGCTCCGCCGGCTTGTAGAGGGAGCCGTATTTCCAGATCTTATCCTCCAGCCAGTTGTTGACCTGAATGAGGTCGTTGTCCCTCACGGCCTTGCGCACGTCGAAGTCCTCCCGCATCTTGTGGAGAAGCTGCGCGCCGTAGGCGCTGCCCAGGGCGTAGGAGGGGAAGTAGCCGATGCCGCCGCCGGACCAGTGGGAGTCCTGAAGGATGCCGTTTTTGTCGTCCGGCACGTCCACCCCCAAATACTCCCTATAGAGGTCATTCCACATACCGGGCAGGTCGGCGGGCTTCACATCGCCACCTATCATGGCCTTCTCCATCTCATACCGCACCATGATGTGCAGGGGGTATGTCAGCTCGTCGGCCTCGGTGCGGATGAGGCTGGGCTGGGCCACGTTGGCGGCCCGCCACAGCGCCTCCGGGCTTTGGGCGGCCAGGGCGGGGCAGAGCCTCACGATCTCAGGGTAGACAAGCTCCACGAACTCCCGGCTGCGGCCGATGATGTTCTCGTAAAACCGGGACTGGCTCTCGTGGACGCCCATGGAAACGCCGCCCTCCAGGGAGGTGAAGCAGAACCTGTCGTCGGAGTGCAGGTCGTAGAGGGCATGTCC
>CANQXK010000003.1 GCA_947627715.1 uncultured Oscillospiraceae bacterium | reverse complement strand
AGAACGGCTACGCCGTCTCCGACATCGGCGGCGACGCCAACCTGCTGCCCAGCCAGGGCATCAACCAGGCCCAGGCCATGCTGCCCTACACCCTTGAGGATGCTGTTAAGGCCAAGGACGACGCTGCCGGTGCTGCCTGCACCGCGGCCATGCTGGTCGCCCAGGAGGCCGCTGTCGTCGATGTGGCTGCGGCCTATGAGCTTCAGTCCCCCACCTACGTCAGCGAGAACACCAACATTGCTCAGTCTCTCAACGACGCCAAGGTCCGTTACTGCGCCGGTGTTGACACCTGGGAGCAGTTCCAGGCCGCTGTCGCCGAGTGGGAGCAGCTTGGCGGCGCTGCCATCAAGCAGGAGATCAACGATCTCTATCACGCCAACCAGGGCTGATTTGAGCGTACATACGCTCCCTATCGCAGCATAATTTAACCGTGCGCCGCGCCGCAAGGCGCGGCGCACGCCCTTTTCCCGGAATCGCGCCCCTTTCCCGGACTTGTGAGAGGCAAAAGCCGCCCCGTCTCTTTTGCCCGTCACAAATGCGGGAGACGCATCACGAACGGAGGACTGCCCATGTACCCCATCGCCTTCGGCCTCATCTTCATTTTCTTCTCCTTCACCATGGATATTTTCGGCCCCGTCATCGACCTGCTGCCGGACCCTGTGGGCTACGCCCTTGTGTTCTGGAGCGCGTGGAAGCTCCGGGCCAACTCCTACACCTTCTCCCACGTCCTGTGGCTGTCCGGGGTGATGGCCGTCTATTCCGCGCTGGCTCACATTCTGGCCCCCACGGGCCTTCTGGGCCTCGCCGTCAGCGGCCTGGAGACCGCCGGCGTCGTCTGGCTCGTTATCCTTCTCGCCAGGGGTGTCGGGGAGTACGAGGAGACGGAGAAGTGCTCTCTGCGCTGGGCCTCCCTGGACCGCTGGCGGCTCCTGACGGTGGTGGGCTACGCCGCCGTCTTCGCCTGTACCGTGGCCGTCCAGTTTGTCCCCGGCATCGGTTTCTTCTCCCTGCTGGTGGCGCTTTACTGGTTCGTGGCGTGCGTGGGCTTCACCGTCTGCTTCTTCCGCACCGCCCGCCGCTGGAAGCATCGCAACGACGATAGAGGGCCGGGCGGCCAAAAGCTCATAAAAGGCCCGCTGCCCCCTCATTTGGATTGACAAATCCGAAAACGGGTTTATAGTAGAGTTATCTGTGAAAGGGTGATACCTTTGGAGCTTTTAAAGCTGCTTGACCGTCCCGGTCCTGAGTTTACCCCCATCCCCTTCTGGTTCCTGAACGGCGATCTGCGCCGTGGGGAGATACGCCGCCAGCTTCAGGATTTCCACGCCCACGGCGTGGACGGGGTGGTGCTCCACCCTCGGATGGGCCTTCCCCGGCGCATCGGCTACCTCTCCGAGACCTTCTTCTCCTATATCCGCGCCGCCCTTGAGACGTGCCGGGAGCTGGGGATGCGCGCCGTTTTTTATGACGAGGGGATGTACCCCTCCGGCTCCGCTTGCGGCCAGGTGGTGCGGGACCACCCGGAGTACGCAAGCCTGGGCATCGCCGTCACCGGCAGCCCCCGTCCGGGGGATGAGGTCCTGGCGGAGAAGGACGGAAAGCTCCTGGTCTGCCGCCCCACCGGCGGCACCATACGCGGCGTCCACTTCGGCGAGGACGATTTCGAGCCGGACGCCCCTCTCAGCGCCGACCTGCTCAACCCCGACGCCGTCCGGCGCTTCATTGAGCTTACCCACGAGGCGTACTGGCGGCGCTTCAAGGACTATTTCGGGTCCACTGTCATCGGCTTTTTCACCGACGAACCCAGCATCACGGGCCGCTGCGTCACCGGCATGAAGCCCTGGACACGCGGCTTTGACAAGCTCTTCACCCAGGCCGGCGGGTCCCTGCAAAACCTCTTCGCCCTCTTTGAGGACGGCGAGAACGACGACACGCGCCTCTATAACCGCCTCATCGTGGAACGGGAAAACCAGGTCTATTACGCCGCCCTGTCCAAATGGTGCGCGGATCACAACATCAGCCTCATGGGCCACCCGGATTCCTCCGACGACATCGAGCGCGAGCGGCACTTCCATATCCCCGGCCAGGACCTGGTCTACCGCCAGGTCTCCCCGGAGACAGGGGACCTGACGGGGCGCGACAGCGTCCAGGGCAAGTGCTCCGCCGACGCGGCCCGGCTTCTGGGCCGGCGGCGCAACTCCAACGAGTGCCTGGGCGTGTGCGGCGGCGAGGAGAACCCCTGGAGCATGACCGCCGCCGATGTGAAGTGGTTCCTGGACTATCTGGCCGTGCGCGGGGTCAACCTCTTCATCCCCCACGCCTTCTATTACTCCATCGTGGGGTCCCGCAAGGACGAGCGGCCCCCCGACGTCGGCCCTCACTCCGCGTGGTGGCCCCACTACCAGATGTGGACCGCGTATCTCAAGCGCGTCTCCGCCCTGATGACAGATACCGTCCTCCACGCCCCCGTGGCGGTGCTGTGCCGCAACCGGGACCTGACGCCGGAGACCGTCGCGCCCCTCTTTGAAAATCAGATCGGCTTTATGTACATCCCCCGGAGCTTCTGGGACAGCTGCCGGGAGGAGGCGGGGGACCTCGTCTGCGGGGATATGCGCTTCTCCGCCGTGGTGGACCCGGAGGACCGCTTCCCCGGCGTGAGCCGGGACCTCCTGGCCTCCCCCCGCGACATCCGCTTCCCCGCCCCGGCGCGGGACGTGCGCGCCATCCGCTTCGACCGGTGCGGGACCGCCTGCGTCTTTTTGGTGAACGCCGGGGAGACGGACATCGAGACCCCGGCCGCCCTCCCCTTCGCCGGGAGGGTGGGGGAATACGACCTGTGGACAGGCCGCGCCTCCCGCTTTGACGGCGTTCTCCGCCTCCCCCGGCGGGGCAGCCTTCTGCTCTTCTCCTGCCCGGAGGAGACCTTCGAGGCCCTGCCCGTCCGCGCCGTCCCCGCCCCGCTCCCCACGCCGGATTTCACCCTGGTCTCCCACGACCCGGCCTCCGCCGTGAAGGTGTACGAGGCCCGCGTCCCCGCCGCCGCCGGCCTTCTCACCGTGGAGGCGGACGAGATGGCGGAGCTTTCCGTCAACGGGCGGCCCGCCGGCGTCTCCTTCTGGGGACCCCACCGCTTCGACCTGACGGGTCTGCTCACCGAGAGGACGAACCTTCTGCGCCTGACCGTCACCGGCTCGCGGGCCAACCTCTACGGAAAGGCCGTCCCCTACGGACTGCGCCCCTGAGCCTCCTCCTGCCGCCGGACCCCGGCGGCGGATCTTGCGCACCACAAGAAAGGAATATCTGGATCTATGGTTACAATGAACCTCCGACTCTCCCATCTCACCGCCTCCGGCGTGACGCTCCACTGGGACGCCGTTGACGGCGCGGATTATTACATGGTCTCCTGGTCCGACCGGGACACCCCCGCCCACATCATGAAGTCCCTCGCCCCCGTGCGCGGCCTCTCCACGGTCTTTTGCCGCTCCACGGACATCCCCTATTACCTGAAGGCGGAGGCGTACACCCTGGACGGGGAGAAGCTGGGCGAGAGCGCCGTTGTCCGCTCCCCCGTGGGCAAGCTCGCCCGGCCGCAGCTTGAAAAGCTCGGCCGTGGGCTGGTGGCCGTGGCCGTGGGTGGCGGCGTGTTCCTCAGCTGGCGGCTCCTGCGCGGCGAGGTCAACGGATATACCGCCACGGGCCTGGACGGCGCCGCTTTCAACGTCTACAAAAACGGGCAGAAGATCGCCACGGTCACCGACCGCACCAGCTACCGGGACGCGGGGGGGACCCCGGAGGACACCTACGCCGTCGCCGCCGTCTACGCCGGGGCGGAGGAACACCCCTGCAACGGCGTGAAGCCCTGGGCGCACAATTACATCGACATCCCTCTTCACATCCCGGAGGGCGGCGTCACCCCCGCCGGTCAGGCGTTTACATACCACTGCTCGGATATGAGCGTCGGCGACATGGACGGGGACGGGGAGTACGAGTTCGTCCTCAAGTGGAGTCCCTCCAACGCCCACGACGTGAGCCACCGGGGGTACACCGGCCACTGCATCATCGACTGCTACAGGCTGGACGGCACGCAGCTCTGGCGGCTGGATATGGGTCCCAACATCCGCGCCGGGAACCACTACACCCAGTTCATGGTCTACGATTTCAACGGCGACGGCAAGGCCGAGATGGCCGTCAAGACCGCCCCCGGCACCAGAATGACCCGCTACGCCCCCGACGGGAGCGTCCGCAGCGAGGACTATATCACCATGCCCCAGGAGGACATCGACGCCGGCTGGTCCCACGCGGACAACTACGTCTGCTCGGCGGAGGATTACCGCCGCCACGTGGCGGATATGTTCGCCTCCTGGACCGACCACCCGGAGGTCCGCGCCGGTCACTGGCCCGCCACCGTGGAGGAGTGCCTGGGCATCCCCCGGCGCTACCCCTACCCCCTGGCGCGGCGGGAGGCGGAGCTTCTGGCGGATTTCTTCATCGACGAGTGGGCCCCCGCCCGCGACCCCAAGAACAGGCTGTGGGAGTTCGAGGGTTTCATCTACGAGGGGCCTGAGTACCTGACCATGTTCGACGGCATGGGCGCGGAGCTGGACACCATCCACTACGAGCCGTCCCGCGGCGACGACGGCCTCATGTGGGGCGACTACGCCTGGACGCGCATCGAACCCTGCAACCGGGTGGACCGCTTTCTGGCGGGCGTGGGGTATCTGGACGGGGAACGGCCGTACCTGCTCATGTGCCGCGGCTACTACACCCGCGCCTTCGTGGCCGCCTACGACTTCTTTGAGAACAAATTCCACAAGGTCTGGCAGGCGGACTCCGGCTTTATGCCCATGTCCAACCCCTTCGACTACACCACCACCCAGCGCACCGGCAGCCACCCCGCCATGGGGGGCCTGGCCGGACAGGGCAACCACTCCGTCTCCACCGCCGACATCGACGGCGACGGCTGCATGGAGCTTATCTACGGCGCGGCGGTGGTGGACCACGACGGCGCGCTGCTCTACTCCGCCCGGGGCAAGCTCCCCGACGGGCGCGACGCGAAGCTGGGCCACGGGGACGCCATGCACGTGGCGGACATCGACCCGGACAGGCCCGGCAAGGAGATCTTCAACGTCTATGAGGAGGGCAAAAACGCCCCCTACGGCTACGCCCTCCGGGACGCGGAGACGGGCCGGGTGTACTTCGGCCAATATTACGAGGGCGACCTGGGCCGGTGCATGATCGGCGACATCGCCGACGGCGTGCGGGGCCTTCAGGTGTGGGTCAACGACGTCTTTGACTGCAAGGGCCGCAAGCTGGACATCCCCGCCCCCTCCACAAATATGCGCATCTTCTGGGCCGGGGACATGACCACGCAGCTCACCGACGGCCCGGACTACATGGGCCAGGGGGCCTCCGGGGAGGCCATCGGCCGGGTGGTGGACCCGCGCCGGGGCGTGATGCTGGAGCCGGAGGGCACCGGCACCAACCACTACACCAAGGCCACCCCCTGTTTGGTGGCCGACATCTTCGGCGACTGGCGAGAGGAGATCCTGCTGCGCCACAAGGACAACACCGCCATCCGCATCTACACCAACGTGGACGACGCCCCCCACAAGCTCTTCACGCTGATGCACGACCCCCAGTACCGCTGCGGCGTGGCGTGGCAGAACAACTGCTACAACCAGCCCGTGTACCCCTCCTTCTACTACGCCTCCGACATGGAGTTCAAAAACGTCCTGAAGGGGATGCAGGCCCGGCCTGTCCTCTATCTGGCCGGGGACTCCACCATGCAGACCTATCCGCCGGACGGCACGGGTCTTGCCGGGTGGGGCCAGGCCCTGGCCCACGAGGCCGTGGGCGGAAAGCTGGCGCTGGAGAGCCATCGGGAGGGGTGCCCGTTCGAGACGGAGCGGCGCTACACCCTGCCGGAGATCGTCATCGACAACTGCGCCATGAGCGGCAGGTCCACGAAGACCTTCATGGAGGAGGGGCGGCTTGCGGACATCGCCGGGAACATCCAATTCGGCGACTTCCTGCTCATCCAGTTCGGCCACAACGACTGCGACCCCACCCACCCGGAGCGGTACACCGACCTTGCCGGGTACGCCGCGAATCTCAGCGCCTTTATCGACGCCGCCCGCAGCGCCGGGGCCACCCCCGTGCTGGTGACCCCCATCACGGACCTGGGTTCCCAGGAGTCCCTCTCCGGCCTCAATGACTACTCCACCGCCATGCGCGAGACGGCGCAGGCGCTGGACGTGCCCGTCCTCGATATGCGCAAGGCCAGCCGCCTGAGCCTGGAGAAGCTGGGCGCGCGGCGCACCTCCGAGTTCTTCCTGCCCGACGGGGTCCATCTCACCATGGCCGGGGCAAAACACATCTGCACCATCTTCAGAAACCTTTTGAAGGCCAGCGGCGACCCGCGCCTTTCCCTGCTGAAGGCCGCCTTCGACGCCTGACAGGCCCGCGAACAAAGGCGTTTTCTCAACAAATTTACTGATTGGGGTGGACATCCATGCTGAATCCCGCACTGCGCAACATCTACATCTGCTTCCCCGGCGGACGCCACAAGGTCCTGACCATGAGCTACGACGACGGCCGGGAGGAGGACCGGCGGCTCGTGGACATCTTCAACGCCCACGGCATCCGAGGCACCTTCAACTTAAATTCGGGCCGCTCCTCCGACCCCCAGAGGATCCCGGCGAAGGAATTCGCCTCCCTCTACGCCGGCCACGAGATTGCCTGTCACACCTACACCCATCCCACCATCGAGCGGTGCCCCATGGAGCAGGTGGCCCGCCAGATCCTCCAGGATCGGATCGAGCTGGAGAACATCGTGGGCGCGCCGGTGCGGGGGCTTGCCTACCCCAACGGCTCCTACTCCCAGGAGATCATGGACCTCCTGCCCGCTTTAGGCATCAAATACGCCCGCGTGGTGCCCACCACCGGGGGCTTCGGGATGCCGGAAAACTTCCTGGCGTGGAAGGGTACCTGCCACCACAACGGGAAGCTCCTGGAGCTGGGCCGGCAGTTTATCGATATGCACAAGACCCAGTACCTCTACATGATGTACGTCTGGGGCCACAGCTTTGAGTTCCCCATCTACGACAACTGGAACGTGATGGAGGAGTTCTGCTCCATGATGGAGGGCAAAGAGGACATCTGGTACGCCACCAACATCGAGATCGTGGACTACCTGGAGGACGCCCGCCGCCTGCGCTACACCGCCGCCGGGGACCGGGTCTACAACCCCAACGCCCAGAGCATATGGCTTGAGGTGGACGGCAAAAAGCTGGAGGTCCCCGCCGGCCGGCTCGTGAGCCTTTGAGAGGATAACGCCATGATCAGTGTGCCTTTTTCCGTGTCCTTTCACCAGGACCCGGTCACGCGATACACCCCCGGCGGGTACGGCTTTGTGGCGGACGCGGAGCTGACCGCCTTCCCCGCCCTGCGCATCCCGGAGGTCAACAGCGCGTTTCTGCCGGCCTGGTGGTATAACGGCGCGGAGCTGACGGCCTTAGAGGTCCACGACTGCGCCGTCTTTGCCGCCCCCGGCCGGGACGCCCTGCCGGAGGATATGCGCTACCGCGCCCTGCCCCTGTGGTTCAAGGCCGACGCCGGCCCCGGCCGCTACGCCGTCACCGTGGAGCTGCTGGCCAAAGGCGACTGCTGCGAGGTGCAGGTCTTTACCTCCCGCCGCCGTCTCTCCTGGGCCGGCCATATGCGGGCCGGGGAATCCCGGACGGTGGAGGTCCTGTGCGACGTGTCCCCCGTTATCGCCGTGGGCGGCGGCGACGCGGCCGTCTCCGACAGGGGCCGGGCGGAGGACGTGAGCGTCGATCTCACCGTCCTGGGCGCGGGGATCCGCGCCCTCCAGATCCGGCGCTTTGCCGGACCGGCGGTGTTCCTCATGGGCGACTCCACCGTCACCGACCAGCCCGCCGAGGCCCCCTACGCCCCCGGCGCGTGCTACTGCGGCTGGGGCCAGATGCTCCAGGTCTACCTGGGGACCCTCTACGCCGTCTCCAACCACGCCCATTCGGGCCTGTCCACCGAGACCTTCCGGGATAAGGGCCACTATGACGTGATGCTCCCCCAGGTGAGGCCCGGCGACATTGTGCTCATTCAGTTCGGACACAACGACCAAAAGCGCATACACCTCGCCGCCGGTACGGGCTACACCCAAAATCTCCGGCGATACATCGGCGAGCTGCGCGCTGTGGGCGCGCGGCCCATCCTGGTCACCTCCCTTGCCCGCAACACCTGGAAGAGCGCCACGGAGTACAACGACCTTTTGGCGGCTTACGCCCGCGCCATGCTCGATCTGGGTCGGGCGGAAAACGTCCCCGTCATCGACCTGCACGGCCGGATGATGGAGGCCGTGCTGAGAGCCGGCATGAACGGCGCGAAAAAGTGGTACCGCCCCGGCGACTACGCCCACCCCAACGACTTCGGCGCGTATATGGCCGCCGGATTCGTGGCGGAGGGTCTCCGGGACGCCGGGCTTCTCCCGGCGCTTCACGCCCCGGAGTGGCCCGTACACCCGCCCATGGCCCCCCTCACGCCCCCGCCGCCGGAAAAATGGCACGGCAACACGCCTCCGGGGGAGGTAAAGGAGCTGGTGGACTACGGACTCATCCCCGGCGCGCCCTGGCCCGTAACCTGAGATTTCGCGCCGCAACGGGTCTGTTGCCTATACATTAGCATATTATGAAGTATTTGTCAAGTACTTTTTGCATATTTTTGATTATTTTTTCTCGTCAGTGAAAAAGCATGGAAGGGAGATCATACAATGGAGCACACAAAAGGCGGATTTACCATGCCGGGCGAGGCGGGCTATGAGAAGCTGACGCTGGAGCTTGCGGAGCGGTGGGGCGCGGACGTGGTGCGCGACAGCGACGGCACTAAGCTGTCCGACGAGATCATCGACGCCGGCTACGGGGTCTACTCCACCATCTGCATCATCCGGGAGCACAACGAGTTTGGCCGCGCCCACCCCGAATGTCTACAGCAGACCTTCCTGTCTACCGAGCCTCAGATCGCCCAGGGGGACGCCTTAGACGTCCGGCTGATGGCGGGGTTCTTCGACCAGCAGTTCCGGGTCAACGACGGGGAGGCGTCCATGGGGTACTGGCAGGTCTGGGATCGGACGGAAAACGTCCTTGTCCCACGGGAGCGGTGGACCTACCGGGAGGGGACCGTCACCGTCACCGGGACCGTGCCCTTCCACGTCTACACGGTGAGCTTCCTGGCCTACCGGCTGTGGGAGGAGATCAATATGTACAACCATGTGACCAACTCCTGGACCAGCGAGCATCTGATGCCCATTGACCCGCGCCTGCCGGCGGCGCAGGAGTACCTCTACGGATACCTCGACAACTGGTGCCGGGAGCACCCCGCCACCACGGTGGTACGGTTCACCAGTATGTTCTACAACTTCGTGTGGATCTGGGGGTCCGATGAGCGGCGCAGGACGCTCTTCACCGACTGGGGCAGCTACGACTTCACGGTGAGCGAGAAGGCCCTCGCCGACTTTGAGCGGGAGTACGGCTACGCCCTGACGGCGGAGGATTTCATCCATCACGGCGACCTGCAGGTGACGCATATGCCCCCCACGGCCCACAAGCGCGACTACATGGCGTTCACCCAGCGGTTCGTGGCGGACTTTGGCCGGAAGCTTGTGGACCTGGTCCACAGCTACGGCAAGAAGGCGTATGTCTTTTACGATGACAGCTGGGTGGGGGTGGAGCCTTACGGCCCGCACTTCCCCTCCTTCGGCTTTGACGGCATCATCAAGTGCGTGTTCTCCGGGTACGAGGCGCGGCTTTGCGCCGGGGTCCCGGCGGACATCCACGAGCTGCGGCTTCACCCCTACCTCTTCCCGGTGGGGCTGGGCGGCGCGCCCACCTTCATGGAGGGCGGCGACCCCACGCGCGACGCGCGGCAGTACTGGATGAGCGTCCGCCGCGCCCTTCTGCGCGCCAAGATCGACCGCATCGGCCTGGGCGGGTACATCCACCTTTTGGAGGGCTTCCCGGACTTTGTGGACTGCATCGCCGGGATCGCCGACGAATTTCGGGCCATCCGGGCGCTCCACGACGGCGGCGCCCCCGCGGCGCTCCCCCTTTGCGTGGCGGTGGTCCACTCCTGGGGCGGGCTTCGCCCCTGGACGCTGTCGGGACACTTCCACGAGACGTATATGCACGACCTCATCCACATCATCGAGGCCCTCTCCGGCCTTCCCGTGGACGTGCGCTTCCTTGATTTTGACCAGGTAAAGTCCGGCGCTCTTGAGGGCGTGGACGTGCTCATCAACGCCGGCCGCGCCGGGACCGCCTGGAGCGGCGGGGACGTGTGGAAGGACCCGCAGCTTGTCGCCGCGGTGACCGGCTGGGTCATGGACGGCGGCGTGTTCCTGGGCGTGGGCGAACCCTCCGCCGCCCAGGGCGGCTGGGGCTATTTCAAGCTCCGGGACGTGCTGGGCGTGGATCTGGACACCGGGGCGCGGGTCTGCCACGGCCGCTATACCTTCGACGTGGAGACCGTCCCCGGCCTTCTGCCGGAGGGGGCGGGGGTGCGCGGGCTGGACCACCTCTATCTCACCGACGGGAAGACGCGGGTGCTGGCCGCCGGGAACGGCCTCCCCACCATCGCCGCCCACCCGCTGGGGAAGGGCTGCGGACTCTATCTCTCCAGCTTCCAGGTGAACCACGCCAACACCCGGATGCTTCTCAACCTGATGCTCTGGGCCTCCGGGAAGGGCCTGGCGCAGCCGTGGCTCACCGACACGCCGGAGGCCGAGTGCGCCGTCTTCCCCGCCTCCCGGAAGCTCGTGATCATCAACAACGCAGACGAGGCCCGCACGGTTTCCGTCGCCACCGAAAACGGCGTCAGGACCGTAGAGATGCCCCCCTGCGGACTTGTCATCCAATCCATATAAAGGAGAACATCGTATGCGCATCATCGTAAATCCCAACCGCTCCGCCGGGACCATCAACCGCAACATCTACGGCCATTTTGCCGAGCACCTGGGCCGGTGCATCTACGAGGGCCTGTGGGTGGGGCCTGACAGCCCCATCCCCAACGAAAACGGCCTGCGGCGCGACGTGGTGGAGGCGCTGAAAAAGCTCCATATCCCCGTCCTGCGCTGGCCCGGCGGGTGCTTTGCCGACACCTACCACTGGCGCGACGGTGTGGGACCCGTGGAGAGCCGCAAGACCATCGTGAACACCAACTGGGGCGGCGTCACCGAGGACAACCGCTTCGGCACCCATGAGTTCATGGAGCTGTGCCGGCAATTAGGGTGCGAGGCTTACTTCTCCGGCAACGTGGGGTCCGGCACCGTGCAGGAGTTCTCCGACTGGGTGGAATACTGCAATATGCCGGGCAAATCCCCCATGGCAGACCTCCGGCGGCAAAACGGCCGGGAGGAGCCTTTCAACGTGAAATACTGGGGCATCGGCAACGAGGCGTGGGGCTGCGGCGGCAATATGCGGCCGGAGTACTACGCGGACCTCGCCCGCCAGTACGCCACGTATCTGCGGGACTACTCCGCGCACCGCATCGTCAAGATCGCCTCCGGGGCCAACAGCGACGACTACGAGTGGACCCGGAAGGTGGCGGAGGTCGCGGGGCGGGCCATCGACGCCCTGAGCCTCCACTACTACACCCTGCCCCACGACGAATGGCAGCACAAGGGCGCGGCCACGGGGTTCAGCAGAGAGGAGTATTTTTCCACGCTCCAAAAGACGCTGCGCATGAAGGAGCTGGTCACCGAGCACGGGCGCATCCTCCGCAAGGCCGCCCCCAAGGACCGCCGGCTGGGGCTTGTGGTGGACGAGTGGGGCACCTGGTACGACGTGGAGCCGGGGACGAATCCGGGCTTCCTCTACCAGCAGAACACCATGCGGGACGCGCTGGTGGCGGCGCTGAACCTGAACATCTTCAACAACCACTGCGACACCGTGGTGATGGCCAACATCGCCCAGACGGTGAACGTCCTCCAGGCCATGGTCCTCACCGAGGGGCCGAAGATGCTCCTGACCCCCACCTATCACGTCTTTGATATGTACAAGGGCCACCAGGACGCCCGGCAGGTGGAGACCTACGCCGAGACGAAGCTCCTCACCTGCGGCGGCTGGTCGATCCCGGACATCCACGTCTCCGCCAGCGAGGGCGCGGACGGGAAGCTCCTTTTGACCGTGGTGAACCTCAGCGACACGGACAGCGCGCCCTTAGAGGTGCTGCTGGACGGCGTGACGGAGAAAACCGCCGTCACCGGGACGCTCCTGGCTGCTCAGTCCGGCGCGTACAACACCTTTGAAAAGCCCGATACGGTGAAGCCCGTCCCCATGGGCGGCATCGAGACGGGCGACAGGCGCTTCACCGCCGCCCTGCCCCCCTGCGGCGTGGCCGCCTTTGAGATCGCCCGTGGCTGAGAACCGCTGCCGCCGGTGCCTCCTTCGGGAGCTGGAGGCGGGCCAGGAGCTTTATGCGTCGGTGAAAGCCTACCGCGAGGCGCTTTCCCCGGACCAGCGGACCCCGGACGGGGCCTTCGAGGCGCGGCTTGAGACCTGCCGCGCCTGCCCGTACCTCAACAACGCCACCTGTATGCAGTGCGGGTGCTTTGTGGAGATTCGCGCGGCGAGACGGGACATCCAATGCCCCATGGGGCGATGGCAAGAGCCGTGAACCGAAGGGGGGACGGTGGAAAAACGGGGTCCCCAGCGGGCAACAGCCTCATCCGGCCCCCTTCGGGGGCCACCTTCCCCACAAGTGGGGAAGGCTTTAAGAGCGCGAGACGGGGCCAGCCGCATATATGGGGTCCGGCTGTCAACTATGGGAAAATGCCTTCCCCGCTTAGGCGGGGAAGGTGTCGCCGCAGGCGACGGATGAGGTGGGAAAAGCCTCCCCTCTTTGAGGGGAGGTGGCCCGGAGGGCCGGAGGGGAGCCGGGCATAAACGGAATGCTCCCCTCAGTCAGCTGCGCTGACAGCTCCCCTCAGAGAGGGGCGCCATTTTACGGGCATCGGCCTCGTCCGGCCCCCTTCGGGGGCCACCTTCCCCACAAGTGGGGAAGGCTTTGAGAGCGGATACTTCAAATTCTTCATACAAAGGAGGCATTTTTATGGAGCGCATGGCGTGGAAGGGGCGCATCAAGGCCGGGTGCAAGGCCGAGTATGTGCGCCGCCACAACGAGATCTGGCCGGAGATGGTGGAGGTCCTGAAGGCCGCCGGCATCTGCAACTACACCATTTTCGCCAACGGCGAGGAGCTTTTCGGCTACTACGAGTGCGAGAAGGGCATCGAGTTTGCCGAGCGCACCCAGGCGCAAAGCCCCGTGGTGGACAGGTGGAACGAGTACATGAAGGACGTTTTGGAGCTGGAGATGGACCCGGTCACCGGCGCGCAGCCGAAGCTGGAGCCTGTGTTCCGGCTTGACTGAGGAGGGCGAAGGATGAAGCTGAACTTTGACAAAGAGCAGGTTTTAAAGACCGTGGACGCGGTGGTGGACCGCACCATGCGGATGGACATGACCTGGGACTGGCCCTGCGGCGTGGCGTACTACGGCATCTGCGAGGCGTATGAGGCCACGGGGAAACAGGCGTATCTGGACGCGGTCCGGGCGAGGGTGGACGAGTTTTTAGAGCTGGGCCTGCCCGTCTGGACGGTGAACACCTGCTCCATGGGCCACTGCTGCCTCTCCCTCTATCAGCACACCGGGGAGAAGAAATACCTGGACGTGGTGATGAGCAAGATCGACTACCTTAAAAATTCCGCTCTGCGCTTCGGCGACCGGGTGTTGCAGCACACGGTCTCCGCCAACAACGACTTCCCTGAACAGGCGTGGGCCGACACCCTCTTTATGGCGGCGTTCTTTATGCTCCGGGTGGGCGTGGAGCTGAAGGACGAGTCGCTCATCGACGACGCTTTGAACCAGTGGTACTGGCACATCAAATATTTGCAGGACCCGGCCACGGGGCTTTATTACCACGGGTACAACAATATCACGAAGGACCATATGTCCGGCTTCTACTGGGGCCGGGCCAACGCCTGGGCGGCGTACACCATGTCCCAGGTGGGGGCCAGACTGCCGGAGGCCTATCTGTACCCCAAGTTCCTGGACGTGACAGGCTCCCTCAACGACCAGCTGGCCGCGCTGAAGCTCTGCCAGACGGAAAACGGCCTCTGGCGCACCATTCTTGACGACCCGGAGAGCTACGAGGAGGTCTCCGCCTCCGCCGGGATCGCCGCCGCCATGGTTGCCAAGGGCAACCCCCTGCACATCAAGTACATCAATAAGGCCATTCCGGGCATCCTCTCCAACATCTCGCCGGACGGGCGGGTGCTGAACGTCTCCGGCGGCACCGCCGTGATGCGCGACCGGGATGGCTACCGCAACATCAGCCGCGACTGGATCCAGGGCTGGGGCCAGGGCCTGGCGCTGGCCTTCCTAGCGGGCATCCTCCGCTACGACCAGTCCGAGGGCGCAAACTCCCTGTAAAAGCTCCGCGGGAAAAATGCAATTAAAAAGCCAAAACCGGGCAGGTGGAACCTGCCCGGTTTAATCTGTAGAAAAAGGGCTTACGCCCTTTTTGCCAATTTAATTGTTGTGACCACCGCCGCCGCGGTCAGAAGGTCGCACCCGACGTTATCCAGCACCATCGCTGGGGTCAGCAGGGAATAGGTCCACGCGCCGGGATCACCCATAGACAGCGCCGGAAGGACCAGCCTGCCCATGATCTGCACCAGCGCGATGCGGACTATCCACAAAATTACCACCGTCAAAATGTTTTTCCTTGTCCGGGGAAACGGCGTCCTCCAAAATGACCACAACGTCCACCCCGTCATTGCCAGCAGCGCCGCCAGAATCGCGCCCGAGGTGATGAGCTGTCGCGTCATCTCGCTCAGCGGAAGCACATTGACGTACCAGGGCAGTAAAGGCGTCAAAACCAGGGTGGAGCTGATCCCGATGAACGCCGAAAGGTACGCATACAGGAATATGAACACCGCCCAGGCGCACCACAGCCCCGGCCGCTTGGGGCACTTGAGGAATATGGTCCCGCAGATGAAAAACGGGGATGACAGAAAAAGTCCCGTTCCAAAACCGCCAAGTAAGATGAGTGCCACCAATATGAGTCCGCCCAGACTCAAAAGCACCACCCCTGCCACGCGCTTTCCCGTCCAATATGGCTGGGAGGGCGCCGGCGGACGATTTGAGGGCTGCTCTGATGTCTCCACGTCCGGGATCTCCGGCACAGGTTCCGGGGTTTCCTCCGGCGGGGAGGACGCCGTCGCATCGCCGCGTATAAGCTCGTCCAGGGTCACGTTGAACATCTCCGCAAGCCGGATGAGCTTCTCCAGCTCCGGCACCGAGGCGTCCGTCTCCCACTTTGAAACCGACTGGCGCGACACCTCCAGCTTCTCCGCCAGGGCGTCCTGAGACAGTCCGGCCCGCTGGCGGAGGGTATACAAATTCGTTCCAAGGCTCATTCCATAGCCCCCTTTCGCCCTTATCTTATCAGAAAAGCGCCGGGTTGTCTGTAAACCGGCGCTTTGAACTTTCCGCAACCAATAGTTGCGCCCCGGAAAAATCGGCTTTTTCAGGATACAAGCCTCCCAAAAATCGAATCGTCAATATTTTTCCAAAGGACACGTGCCTTGGAAAAAGGCCGCAGGCCATTTTCCGACGGTTTACTTCGCCCGCGTGTCGCAGTAGACGCAGCGGTAGACGCGGTTTTCCCGGTCGGTGAGCCTGAAGATGTGCTCGATCTCCTGCTCCACGGCGGTGATGCACCGGGGGTTTTTGCACTTGATAACGCCGTGTATCTCCTCCGGCAACACCGGGTGGCGCTTCTCCACCCGCTCGCCGCCCCGGATGATGTTGACGGTGATGTGGGGGTCGATGTAGCCCAAAAGGTCAAAGTTGAGGTCGATGACCTCGTTGATCTTCAGGATGTCCTTCTTCCCCCGTTTGCCGCTGGGGGCGTTCTTGATGAGCGCCACCTCGCAGGAGAGCTTGTCCAGCCCCAGATACCCATACAGCTCCATGCCCCGGCCGGCGGGGATGTGGTCGATGACGATGCCGTCTACGATGGTGCCAATGATCATCTCACTCCACCTCCAAAAGCTTCATAATAAGGGCCATGCGGATATATTTCCCGTTGAGGACCTGCCGGAAGTAGCAGGCGCGGGGGTCGGAGTCGATGGCGACGCTGATCTCGTTGACGCGGGGCAGGGGGTGCAGGATGGAGAGGTCGGGCTTTGCCGTCTCCAACTTGTCGGGGGTGAGGATGTAGGTGTCCTTGAGGCGCACGTAGTCGGCCTCGGAGATGAACCGCTCGCGCTGCACCCGCGTCATGTAGAGCACGTCCAGCGACTCCATGGCCTCCGAAAGCGACTCGGTCTCCCGGTAGCGGACGCCGGAGGCGTTTAAAATATCCGTGCGCACGTGCTCCGGGACGCGCAGCTCCTCCGGGGAGATCAGCACGAAGTCCACGTCCTCGTAGCGGCTCATGGCCGCCACCAGCGAGTGGACGGTGCGCCCGAACTTCAGGTCGCCGCAGCAGCCCACGGTCATGTGGTCCAGCCTGCCCTTCTCCCGCTTGATGGTGAGAAGGTCGGTGAGGGTCTGGGTGGGGTGGTTGTGGCCGCCGTCCCCGGCGTTGATCACGGGGATGGAGGCGTTCATGGCCGCGACACGCGGCGCGCCCTCCATGGGGTGGCGCATGGCGATGATGTCCGCAAAGCAACTGATAACGCGGGCGGTGTCCGCCACGCTCTCCCCCTTGGAGGCGGAGCTGGACTGGGCCTCGGAAAAGCCGATGACCTGGCCCCCCAGTTCCAGCATGGCCGATTCAAAGCTCAGGCGCGTCCTGGTGGACGGCTCGTAGAAGAGGGTGGCCAGCTTCTTTCTTTTGCATTTTTCCGCGTATTTGTCCGGATCTGCGATGATGTCCTCGGCTTTGGCGATGAGTTCGTCGATCTCGGAGACGGACAGGTCCGCAATATCAATAAGACTTCTCATTTTTTCGCTCCGTTCACCGCAAGGTAGTCGCGGATCCGCCGGACGTTTTCGGCGTTCCCCGGCTTCTCCTCCAGGTACTCGATGATGTCCCAGACGTCCACCACCGAGTAGACCGGGAAGCCGAACTCCTCCTCGATCTCCTCCATAGCGCCCTTGTCGGTCCTGCCCTTCTCGCCCCGGTTGACCATGATGAGGCAGGCGGCGACCTTCACGCCCTCCAGGCCGGAGAGGATCTCCATGCTCTCCCGGATGGCGGTGCCGGCGGTGATCACGTCCTCGGTGATGACGATCTCCTCCCCCGGCTGGGGCTTGTACCCCACAAGCACGCCGCCCTCGCCGTGGTCCTTGGCCTCCTTGCGGTTGAAGCAGAAGGGCAGGTCCAGGCCCTCCCTGGCCAGGGAAGCCGCCGCGCTCACGGCGATGGGGATGCCCTTGTAGGCCGGCCCGAATAGGACCGTCCGCCTGTCCCCCAGGTTGTCCAGATACGCCCGCGCGTAGAAGTGGCCCAGGCGCATGATCTGCTCCCCGGTCTTGATGTCCCCGGCGTTGATGAAATAGGGGATCTTCCGCCCGGATTTGGCGGTGAAGTCGCCGAATTTCAGCACGCCCGCAGACTCTAAAAATTCGATAAACTCGTGCTTGTAGGTTTCCATATTGTGTCTCCTTTTGAGGTGAATTACGAAAGTGGAAGCGGAGGAATGGCCTCCCCTCTTTGAGGGGAGGCGGCCCGGAGGGGGGCGGGGCGCTCGTCGGCCTCATCCGGCCCCCTTCGGGGGCCACCTTCCCCACAAGTGGGGAAGGCTTTTTGCTCTGCAAAACGCAGTCCTCCTGCGTATATAGGACGGGCTTCCGTCAAAGGGTAATGCCTTCCCCGCAGAGCGGGGAAGGCTTTGAGTGCGCGCACGAGCTGCGGACTCTTACCGTCTACCGCCGCTCTTATCATATACCATAGAAAAATGAGGTTGTCAACATATATTAATCGTATAACGGTTTGCACATTCACGTATAAAAAGGTAAACCGTTTAAACCGCAAAAAACAGTGAGTGGGGGCGAGGCAAATCTCTCGCCCTTCACTCACTATCAAAAGCTCTACGCTTAATATGTCCTAAATGTCCAAATGCTTGTGGTAGTAACATCATCCCCAGAAACAGCAGTAACAGTGACTGTATACAAATCATCAGGATGCGATGCTACTGTCGGAGTATATGTCCTCGATATTGAATTGGTATTGGTCTCTGATGTGAATGTCTTAGTTTCACCTTTCGGATTTGTTACGCTCATTGCAATAGATGACACAGTGTGATTTGTTTTCGCAGTAAGTGTAACCGTTGTATTCTTTTCCACCGGCGAAAGTAGAGTTGGGGTTATATATGTTCTTACATATCCACAACGGGTACATTTAGAATTAGTTTCGGAGAAAGTATGCGAAGCATACGTCCCGGTACATGCTGTAATATCATAAAAGAATACTGGCCGAATTGAAACCATTGCACCCGAATATTTATCCGCCAAATTAAGATTCTTTGAATTTGGAGAGTGCGCTGAATAATAGATTTGATTGCGTGCCGTGCCAGTAGCAGCATTTACAACGACGGCATGTCCTAATGTTGCGGTTCCATTTACATGAATAATCGAACCAATAAGGTTTGCAGTACCGACCTCTGAAAAATCCGAAGATGCAGAAATCGATTTTTTCACCGCATACAGTCTTGTACCATCATCGCTCGCTGAATAGTCTATATAGTTTCTAAAATATGAACAAGACGTCCAGGCCCAATATGTTTCGGACGGTCTCCCAAACCACTTCGTTTTCTCTGCATTCGTTTGATTCTTCTCTAATCCAACTGTATCTTGAGGGGCCGCGCCAGCTTTCACCTGGTCTAAACTATTGCTTCCTGCAAATCCTGCATAAATTGATTGAGACGCAAAATTCATGCAGTCTCCAGCCTTTGGTCCTGAGTAATCGTTGAAAACAGCCTCATTATAGTACGAATTCGGATTTGATGTGGCTGTACTTGTAGTATACGTATAAGCGTATTTCCACGCGTTGTCTTTATTGTATGACCGCACATATGCCGCATTAGCTATAATTTCAGCTTCAGTGGCGCTCTCTTCCTCTGCAGCGGCCTCTATTTCTGCAAGATTAACATTCGCAGAATTAACAGCCTGTGCCTGAATAGTCTGTTTCTCTGCTTCAATCAAAGAACTCAGCTTGTAGGTCGTATCCTTATACTCCTCGTCAAACCAGTCATATTTCGTTTCAATATTTGCAACAATCCATTCTCCACCCGCCTTAACCAAGTAAACTGTATGCTCCTCTTGGCTAAACGACGGATCTTTTACTCCTACATAATGAAAGCTTATATTTTCCAGAATATCAATTACGGATAGATTTCCCTGGACAACAGCATTTTGAACAGCATATTCGACCTTAAAATTCGTCCTCTGCAACCCGTTATATTGCCTGATTTCCGAAAAATAGACAGCTTTATCCTTCATAAACTGCATATTCTTCTTCAGTTTCTCTGCCATCACAGCCGCACTGTTCGCTTGACCTCCAACGGCATCACTGCGAAACTCATCATTTGAATTATCCATGGCCGAGATTTCTTCCATCACAGCCGCAAGGTCTGCTTCATCCACATTAGTATCAAGAACAGTTCCTACGTTCAAATCGTGGAGCCAATAGTGCGAAAATAATCAGAGCAACTCTAACTCTCTTGATGGTTTGATGGTTTTTTTCATAATACCCCCCTATTACGTAATTTCAAAATACTCTTCAAAGCTATATTCATTATTTACAGTAGAGACATCTACATTTGCCCATTCAACATATTCCCTTTGCCGGGTAAGCTCTTCACCTAATTCTGATAGAGCAAGGGTTGATGACTCTATGTCTTGCTTAACCTGTTCAAGAGGCCCGCAAATCAGTGCAAAAACATCTGGGAAGGATGCTTCAGCTTCTTCCAGAATGTCCTCTGCCGAATTAAATTTTATTAAGTCATATTCTTCATCTCGGTATTTTATATCTGTTACCACTGGATAATACTTAGGATTTTTTACAGTTAAATTTTCTCCCTCAAGAACCAATTCCGTTACCATTACGCAGGAAACGATTTTTGTTACCTCTTCTTCCTTATATGAACCTAAAACCTCTACAATCGGCAAAAAAATTTGATTGTCTTCTTTATTTTCATTGTAATACGAACATGCTTCTCTAAATACTATTTCCGTTTCTCCCTCATATCCAAAAATTGCGGAGTCTGGAATAGGCAATTCTTTTGCTTGATTAGAACACGCCATGAGAAGAAGAACCATTACACATAACATAACGTATAACATGACCTTTTTCATGACCATCTCACCTCGACCATTTGAGAATCGAAAATCATCTTCTATTTAGTAGTTTACATACCCGGATACGCTGATTGTTTCGGATGAATTGTTCTTCACGGCAAACGTATAATATCCTCTTTCTTCAACCTTAAATGTCTTGTCGAAGCTTCCGCCATTAACATTGATGTAATGAAAATATCCGTCTGGCATAATTAAACCAAAATCTACACTTGCAGAAAAAGGCGTATATGACGCTTTTATTGTTACCTCCTCTCCTGCCTCCAGTGAAAAACTTTCACTGGCTTTTATGGTCGTTCCTCCGGGAACATCCATATTAAACCGTCCTGTAGCGCGAAAAATCATCACATCAGTTTGTGGCTCTACAACAACTCCCATTGCGGTTATGCTAAGATTGCTTAAGCAAACAGAAAAAACCAACAGCAAAGAAAAAAGCTTCTTTCCTTTCAATTTTTACTCACCCCCAGGAAACCATTCCAAGTCAAATTCCATCCCCTCCTCTATCTCCACCACTTTTTTGGGGACATCATTTACGGAAACAACATCGCTCTCATCGTCAACGGTCGCAACAATGTAGATTGCCTCTATTAACGCTAACAAGGCCACGGCAATAAACGCCCATTTTGTATTCTTCCGCTTATCCCTTCTTTCATCCGCTAAATCCGAACCCATGCCCGGCATATCCTCCGCCTTATCCAGATTCATGTCCTTTTGGACCGGCTCATCCTCATTGTCGTTAAACAGGTAATCTAACGACACACCATAAAGGTTGCCCAAATATATTAAGTTTTCGGAAGAGGGAACCGCCACGCCTGTCTCCCACCTGGATATAGCCTGCCGAGACACGTTCATCATCCCTGCCAAGGTTAGCTGGGACAACCCTTTTTCTTTTCTCAAATAAATCAGCTTTTCTGCCAATTTCATCTTTTTATACCTCCATTTTAGGATAAAAAGCATCTGACGTAAACCGCAAGCAGTTTACGTCAAGGCAATTATGGATTGCTTTTTGCGTTTTTTCTTCTCTGCTGTCTGAGATGGGGCACGAAATTGTCAAGGTGTCAGCCCACGAAGTCGTGGACGCAGCGAAGGTACGCCTCCTCCGGGTCGGGGGCGGCGGTGATGGGCCGGCCCACCACGATATAGTCGGAGCCGATGCGTCTTGCCTCGGCGGGGGTCATGACGCGCTTCTGGTCCCCCGCGTCCCCGCCGGCAAAGCGCACGCCGGGGGTGACGGTGACAAAGCCCGCGCCGCAGTTTTCATGGACCACCTGGGCCTCCAAGGGCGAGCAGACCACCCCGTCCAGCCCGGCGGAGGCGGCGTTTTTGGCGTAGCGAATGACGGTATCGGGCAGCCGGCCGCCGATGCCCAGCTCGTTTGTCATGACCTCCTGAGATATGCTGGTGAGCATGGTGACGGCGATGAGAAGGGGCCGGGTGCCGTCCGGGCGCGTCAGGCCCTCCAAGGCGTACTTCATCATCTCCACCCCTCCGCCGGCGTGGAGGTTCGTCATATCCACATTGAGGCCGGCGAGGACCGCCATGGCCTTCTTGACGGTGTTGGGGATGTCGTGGAGCTTCAGGTCCAGGAAAATTTTGTGGCCCCGCTCCTTGATCCTCCGCACGACGTCCGGCCCCTCGGCGTAATAAAGCTCCATGCCGATCTTCACAAAGGGCCGGGCCGAGCCGAATTTGTCCAGAAATTCCATTGTCTGCCGGGCGCTGGCGAAGTCGCAGGCCACGATGACGTCCTTACCCATGATGCGCACCTCCAATAATGTCTGTGAGATTTTCGATATGATATTTTTCCATGACGGCGGGCAGGGCCTCCACGATCTTCTTCGAGGCGAAGGGGTCCACTAAGTTGGCGGCGCCCACCTCCACCGCCGCGGCTCCGGCCAGCATCATTTCCATCACGTCCTCCGCCGTTGTGATCCCGCCCATGCCGATGATGGGGATGTTGACCGCCTCATAGACCTGCCAGACCATCCGAAGGGCCACCGGGAACACGGCGGGGCCGGAGAGGCCCCCTGTGACGTTGCGGATCACCGGGGCGCGGCGTTTCAAATCGATCCGCATCCCCATCAGCGTGTTGATGAGGCTGATGCCGTCGGCCCCCGCGTCCTCACAGGCGCGGGCGATGGCGGCGATGTCCGTGACGTTGGGGGAGAGCTTCATATAGACGGGCTTGCGCGTCACGGCCTTCACGGCCCTTGTGACCTGGGCGGCGGACTCAGGGCTTGTCCCGAAGCTCATGCCGCCGTTGTGGACGTTGGGGCAGGAGATGTTCACCTCGACGAGGCCCACACCCTCCTCTTTATCGATGCGCCCGCAGCATTCCACATATTCATCAATGGAAAAGCCGCTGATGTTGGCGACGACCGGCTTGTGAAAGACCTTTCGCAATTTGGGAAGCTCTTCCGAGATCACCTTGTCGATGCCGGGATTTTGAAGGCCCACGGCGTTGAGCATCCCGGAGGGGGCCTCCGCGATGCGGGGCGGCTCGTTGCCAAAGCGCGGCTCGCGGGTGGTGCCCTTGAAGGAGAAGGAGCCGAGGCAGTTGATGTCGTAAATTTCCGCAAACTCGTACCCGTAGCCGAAGGTGCCGCTGGCGGGGATCACGGGGTTGGAGAGGGTCAGCCCTGAGAGGGTGACGGACGTATTCACCATACGATCTCCTCCTTTGTCAACACCGGCCCGTCCTTGCAGACGCGCTTGTAGCCGGTTTTCGTCTTGCAGGTACATCCCATGCAGGCCCCGAAGCCGCAGCCCATGCGCTCCTCGAAGCTGAACTGCCCGGAGGTACGGGATTTTTCGTAGACCGCCTTCAGCATGGGTTCCGGGCCGCAAGTATAAAAATAGGTGTACTCCACGTCCATGGCGTCTGTCACAAACCCACGGATCCCGTAAGACCCGTCGGCGGTGGCGACAAAGGTCTCCAGCCCCAGGGCGCGGAATTTGTCCTCGTAAAAGACCTCGCTCTTCGTGTTGAAGCCCAGGATGGCGGCGGGACGCTTCCCCTCCGCCAGGAGCTTTTTTGCCAGGGCGTAGAGGGGCGGGACGCCCGCGCCGCCGCCGATGAGCAGGGGCTTTTCGCCGGGCAGGGACGTGTCGTAGCCGTTTCCAAGGCCGGTGAGGGCGTCCAGCGCCGCGCCCTTTTCGAGGGAGGCCATAAGCTCCGTCCCGTGGCCCACCACCTTGTAGACCAGGGTGAGGCTCCCCGGCCCATGATCGCACACGGAGATGGGCCGCCTGAGATAGTACCCCGGAAGCTTCAAATTTACAAACTGTCCGGGCCGGATACCCTCCGTGTCGCCGGAGAGGACCATTTCAAAGGTGTTTTGGGCGATGGGGCTGTTGCTGAGGACGGTAAAGACCGTGTCAATCATTGTCATCCCTCCATACGATTTTCCCGCCGGATACGGTCATAAGGCACCGCCCCCGCACCCGCCAGCCCTCAAAGGGGGTGGCGCGGCCCAGGGAGGCAAATTCCGCCGGGTCTATGGCAAACTCCCGGTCCAGGTCGAACACCGCAATATTGGCAGGTTCTCCCGGCCGGATGGCACCGCCGGGGAGGCCGAAGCGCCGGGCCGGGGCGGCGCTCATCATCTCGATAAGCCGCTCAAGGCTGGTAATCCGGCCCAAAACCAGCTTTGTATAGAGCACCGGGAAGGCGCACTCCAGACCCACGATGCCGTTGAGGCTGTGGGCAAGGCCCCCGGCCTTCTCCTCTTTGGTGTGGGGCGCGTGGTCTGTGGCGATCATGTCCACCGTGCCGTCGCAGACGCCCTCGATGAGGGCGTCCCGGTCCTCAGCCGACCGTATGGGCGGGTTCATGCGGAAGCGCCCGGAGTCCTGAAGGTCCGCGTCCGTCAGCGTCAGGTAGTGGGGGGCGGTCTCGCAGGTCACGTCCAGCCCCTCGCCTTTGGCAAGGCGCACAAGGCCCACGGTCTCTTTGGCGGAGACGTGGCAGACGTGGTAGGCGCACCCCGTCTCCCGCACCAGCTCCAGGTCCCGCTCCACCTGCCGCCACTCGCTCTCGGAGGGGTTGCCCACAAGGCCGTGGGCGCGGGCGTAGCCGCCGTCGTGGACGGCCCAGCCCTTTTTGAGAAGGCTCTCGTCCTCGGCGTGGGCCACGATGGGCTTTCCGAGGCGGCGGGCCTTCTCCATGGCCGCCCGCATCAGCGCCTCGGACTGCACGCCCTTCCCGTCGTCGGAAAACCCGGCCACATGGGGGGCCAGCGCCTCCATGTCCGAAAGCGCCTCGCCCCGCTCCTCGGCGGTGATGGCCCCGTAGGGGCGCACGGCCACGGCGGCGTCCCGCTCGATGAGCTCCCGCTGGACGTTCAGGTGCTCTAACGTGTCCGGCACGGGCTTCAGATTCGGCATGGCACACACCGCCGTATACCCGCCGCGGGCCGCCGCCAGCGTCCCGGTGCGGACGGTCTCCTTGCAGGCAAAGCCCGGCTCCCGCAGATGGACGTGGGGGTCGGCAAGGCCGGGGAGGGCGTGCGCGCCGTGAAAATCAAAAACGGCAGCGTCACCGCCAACGAAAAGGCCGGAGCCTATGGCGGCAACGTTGCCATCAACTATCAAGATGTCCGCCTTCTGAAAGGCGCGGTCATAATAGACGTTGAGATTTTTTAAAAGGAATTTCATAAAACCTCTCCAGGGGGTCACAGGGAGGGCCGCTTATGGGCGGTCCTCCCCCATTTTTCAAGAGTGCCGGTCTTTTACCACCATGAACGCCTCGTCCGCGATCTCAAGGGTGTCCTCGATGTCCTCGTCGGTGAGGGAGGCGTTGATGAAGTGGTTGTGGTGGTTAGTGAAGAACACGCCGCGCTTGACGCACTCGGCGATCCACTCCTGATGGAGCATCAGCGTGGGGTCGTCGGCGATGCGCAGATAGAAGAGGCTGGGCACGCCGGAGACGTGCAGGTCATAGCCGTACTTGAGGGCCGTGGCGATAAGGCCGTTTTTCAGTTTGGTGCCCTTGTCGATGAGAAGCTGGGGGCAGTTAAGGCGCTTCATCTTCTGGATACAGGCGATGCCGGCGGCAAAGGGCACGGCGCTCATCCAGTAAGAGCCGGTGAAGCTCAGGGAGGACACGGCGTTTTTCAGGAAGTCGCGTCCGCACAGGGCGGAGACGTTGTAGCCGTTGGCCAGGGCCTTGCAGAAGCAGATGAGGTCCGCCTTGAAACCGAAGTAGTGGTCGGACCCGGCGATGTCCAGCCGGAACCCGGCGCGCACGTCGTCGATAATGAGCACGGTGCCCGTGTCGTCGCACAGCTTTCGGACTTTCTTCCAGAAGCCCTCGGCGGGAAGCTCGTTGTCGGCGAAATTCCCGTGCATATAGGGCTGGGCGATGACGCAGGCGATCTGGCCCTTGTTCTTCTCAAAAACCTCCTGAAGCTCGTCAAAGTCGTTCCAGGTGACGTAGAGGTTGTTTTGAACGTCCTCCTCCAAAATCCCGGCGTAGTCGATCTTCTGGGTCCAGGGGGAGACGCCGTGGTAGTAGCCCTTGAAAAAGACGATCTTCTTGCGGTGGGTGTAGGCGCGGGCGGTCATCACGGCGCAGGTGGTGACATCGTTGCCGTTTTTGGCAAAGAAGGCCCAGTCGGCACAGGCCACCGTCTCCACTAAGAGGTCCGCGAAGTCCACCATCACGGGGTTCGGGAGGGTGGTGCAGTCGGAGATGGCCCGCTGACGCGCCGCGGCCTCGTCCACGTCCGGGTCGTTGTAGCCTAAGACGTTGGGGCCGTAGGCGGCCATGTAGTCGATGAATTTGTTGCCGTCCAGATCCCAGAGGTAGCTCCCCTGGGCGCGGCTGGAGTAGAGGGGAAACGCCTCCACGGGGACGTAGCAGCCCTCGGCGGGGCCCTGGTGGCCGTAGATGCCGGAGGGGATCAGCTTGCAGGCGCGCTCAAAGGCGGCCCTGGATTTGGGGTACTCGTAAACCTTTCTCATACTGTCACCTCACGCCAGATACATGGACACGCGGTCCAGGATCCTGTTCACATTGTCCACCATGGAGATCATGCCGCCCATGCGCACCTTGCCGGTCCCGACGCACACCACGCCGTTGACCTTGCCGTCGAAGAGGTCGCGGGCGTCCCGCATGGAGGCGAAGATCATGTAGCTTGTGGGGTGCTCGCAGGGGGTGTGGACGGCGGTGAGGACGTGGTCGCGGGCGTGGATGAATCCCTCCGGGCCGCCCTCGATGCCCATGCGGATGTCCCCGTTGACGATGTAGGAGGCGGAGGCCCTGCCCACCTTGTCTTCGTTGCCGATCTGGGCGATGGCGTCCAGAATGAGGTGGAACATGACGGTGGTGCTGACGCGGAAGAACTCCGGGTCGTCCAGCGCGCCCTCCGCCGGGCGGAGGTACGCCGTGAGCTTGTCCGTCAGGGCCGTAAACTCGTGGAGCAAAAAGCCGATCTTCGTGAACCCCTTGGAGGGGATGGGCGTCACCGTCCCGTCGATGAGACCGTTGAACTTTTTGCAGGAGGAAAAGGGAAGCTTGATGTCGCACTTGTCCACGCCGGGCGTCACCGTACAGGCCCCGCCGGAGAAGCGGATCGTCGCCTCCGGCCCGCCCTTGACGGTGATGCCGATGGCGATGTCCTTGCCCTCGATGAGCTTTTGACATTCGCCGTCCAGCTCGCAAAGCTTGGAAAGCCCGCCCAGGACCGCGTGGAGATTGATAAAGGCCAGGGTCCTCTCGTCCATAAAACCGCCTCCTTGGCAAATTCGCATAGATATGGGTATTATACTACGGACCGGGACCGATTGCAAGAGGCGAAGGCAGATTTCATCCGATCCGCTCTTCCGTTCAGGCTTTTTTCGACAGCAAAGGCCGCCGCCCTTGGGGGCGGCGGCCAATAGGTAAAAGATGTTTTTTAGTCGTCCCAGTCGCGCTCGTGCTCCAGGATGGAGCCGGTGGCGGCGTCCAGCTTATACTCGTACTCATAGCCGTTATACTTGAAGGAGACCTCGTACTCGATCCGGCCGTCGTCGTAGTCGCGCTCGCATTTAAGGCGCGTGACCTGGCTCTCAGTGAGGCCCGCGTGGGCCAGGGCCGCGGTCCTGGCCGCGTCCGCGCCCACGTCGCCGGACTGCCCGCTGCCGGCGTTTCCGCCGCCGGAGCTGTATTTGGCCCTCTCCGTCTCATATTTGAGGACGGTACCGTCGGCGGCCAGGACGGTGACGTCGTATTCGGTGGTCCCGGCGTAGAACTCGATCTCGTACTCCAGCCTTCCGTCGTCGTACTCCCGCTGGCATTTAAGCCAGGTGACGGAGGAATCGTCGGCAAGGCCGGCGCGGGCCAGGGCCGCGGCCTTGGCCGCATCCGCCCCGATGTCGGTCTGGGCGGGGGTGGAGGGGGTGGTGGGCGTGGTGGGGGTGGTTTCCGGGGCGGGGGTATCGGGAACGGTGGGGAGCGTGCAGAGGTAGTCCGTCTCCTCCCGGAGGACCGCGCCGGTCTGGCCGTCCACGTCGTAGTCGAACTCGCAGCCGGAGCACCAGAACTCCACGTCGTAGTGACCGTCGTCCCGGTCGTATTCCGTCTTGATGTTCAGGAAATTGCCCGTAAGCTCCGGGTGATTTGCCGCGAAATACGCGGCGGCGGCGTTGAAGGCCTCGTCGGCGGTGAGGGCCGGCCCTTCGGGGAGGGGTTCGCCGGGGTTACCCACTACGATCCGGCTCAGTCCCCGCAGGACCTCGCCGGTAAAGGCGTCAATCTCATAGTCGTACTCGCGGCCGTTGTAATTCAGCTCCACGTCATAGTGGGGCGTGAGGTCGTCCAGCTCCGGGTCCACCTCGGTGTACTGGGCAAGATAGGAGTCGAGAACATTGACCCCAGCGTACTCCTCGGCGGCGAGGGCGGCGGCGTCCTTCCCGATGGGCATGGCGGGCGCGCCGATGCGGATGAGGTCCCGCAGCTCCTCAACGGAGAGCTCGGCCAGCTTGGCAAAATCCAGGGAGAGGTTCAGGGCGACGACCTGGTTGACCAGGGCGGCCTTGCCGTTGGAGATGCTGCTGCTCTGGGCCTGGGCCTGGAGGTCCTTGTCGGCGGTCATGTACTGGCTGAGGACCCCGGCGGAGTTGGCGGCGGTCTGGAGGATGCCGTCCACCTCGGCCACAAGCTGGGCCTGAAGGCGCTCGCCCCGGGCAAGATCGTTGTCCTCCACGGAGATGAGGATGGCGGAGCTGAGGCTGTCCAGATACCCGGCGTTGACGATGGCCTCCACCACGGCGTTGACGGCCACGTTGAGCTTGGCCCCCTTCAAATCGGCCCCGCCGTTCATGGAGGCGAGGATCTCCCGGCCCTCGTCGTTGAGGCCCGCGCAGGAGATGACCTTCTCCGCGCGGCTGACCTCCATCTGGACGCTGGGGTTCACGTCCAGGGAGACCGTGGTGGCCACGGTGTAGTTATGTCCGTAGTAAAATCCGCCGAAGCCCGCCAGCAGGACGAGGGCGAGGCAGGCGGCCGCAAGGCCGATCCAACGGCGCGTTCTTTTTTCGTTTGTCATGGTCTTTTCTCCTTTCCGAATGTCCACGTCGGAGAGGAGCCTGTCCAGGCCCATGGGGGCCGTGTTGTCAATGGCCGATCTCAGCCTCTGCTCGATGTCCCTGTCTGTCATGCGGCTCACTCTCCTTCCATAGTCTCACGCAATTTGGTCATCGCGCGGCGGTATTTTGACAGGACAGTCCCCAGAGGGAGGCCCAGGAGCTTTGCGATCTCCCGGTGGCGAAGCCCGGAGGAGGCGTGCAGGAGGACGATCTGCCGCTCCCCGGCGTTGAGCCGGGAGAGGGCCGTCTGGAGGGCCGCCCGGTCCTCGGCGGACACGTCCGTGTCCGCAGGGATGGCGTTCCACTCCTCGTCCGTGAGGTGCGCGGTCCGTTTGGCTTTGCGAAGCTCCATGAGGCACAGGTTTCGGGTGACGGCGAGGATCCAGGCCATGGGCGACCCCTTTGCCCGGTAGCTCCCCGCGTAGTCCCAGATGCGAAGGTAGGCGTCGTGGCAGAGTTCCTCGGCCATGTAGGCGTCCCCCGTCATGGAGAGCGCCAGCGCGTAGACCGCGCCGCGTGTCCGCCTGTACAGCTCCGCCAGGGCGTCCATCCCGCCCCCCGCCGTCTCCTTCAGCAGCCGCTCGAGTTCGGCCGCGGGAGCGGGTGAGGCGATGATCTCCTCCGATTCCATTGTCCTTCAACTCCTGTCAATGAAGTAATGCGCAAGACGCGGATTTTATTGCGCGGAAAGGAAAAATTTTTGAAAAAATTTTCTGCGGGGTCAAATCCCGTTGACCACGTTCTCCGGGCGGCCCGCCAGGAAGGCGCGGGCGTTGCTGACAGCGATGTCCATGACGCGCTGGCGGCAGGTCTTAGGCGTCCAGGCCACGTGGGGGGTGATGAAGCAGTTTTCGCACCCCAGAAGCGGGTTGTCCGGCAGGATCGGCTCCACGGACACCACGTCCACCCCGGCGGCGTAGAGCTTGCCGGACTTGAGGGCCTGCGCCAGGGCCTCCTCGTCCACCAGCCCGCCCCGGCCCGTGTTGATGAGGATCGCGCCGTCGCGCATCCGGGCGATGGTCCCGGCGTTGATGAGCCGGCGCGTCTCGTCCTTCAGGGGACAGTGGAGGGAGACCACGTCCGACTCCCGCAGAAGGGTGTCCAGGTCCGTGTATGTACCGATGGCCTCCCCCTCCGGGCAGGGGCGGGACCCGGCGGCCAGCACGCGCATCCCCAGGGCTTTGGCGATGCGCCCCGCGGCGCGGCCGATCTGCCCGAAGCCCACCACGCCGAAGGTCAGGCCCGAAAGCTCCATAAGCGGGGCCTCCCAGAAGCAAAAGTCCTCGCACCGCTGCCAGTCGCCCTGGTGGACCAGCCGGGAGTGGACGCCCACCTTGGAGCAGATCTCCAGCAGGAGGGCGATGGCGTGCTGCGCCACGGCCATGGTGGAGTAGGCCGGGATGTTGCTCACCGGGATCCCCTTTTGGGCGGCGTAGGCGCAGTCGCACACGTCGATGCCCGTGGAGAGAAGGCCCACGTACTTCACCGTGGGGCAGGCGTCCAGGACGGCGGCCCGAACGGGGGTCTTGTTGGTGATGACCATGTCCGCGCCGCCCACGCGGCGGATGATCTCCCGGTCGTCAAATTTGGGCGTGCGGTCGTAGACGGTGAGTTCCCCCAGCTGCTCAAAGCCGGACCAGCTCAGGTCACCGGGGTTCTCCGTGTGGGCGTCAAGAACGACGATCTTCATGGGGTACCTCCTTGACAGATTTTTCGTAAACCGTTATTATATTTTATTATTATAGTCTTTACGGAAGAAAAGTCAATCGCGGGAGGGAAAGTTTGTGCCGTTTTATTGCCGTCTGTGTCCGCGCGCCTGCGGCGCGCTCCGCCGGCCCCAGGAGGGCGGCGGCTTTTGCGGGGAGGGGTCGGACGCCCGCGTGGCCCGCGCCGCGCCCCATCTGTGGGAGGAACCGCCCATCTCCGGGACGCGGGGCAGCGGGACGGTCTTTTTTACCGGGTGCAATCTCAAATGCGTCTACTGCCAGAACGCGGCCATCTCCGCCGGGGGCGTGGGGAAGCGGGTCACGCCGGAGCGGCTGAGGGAGATCTATTTTGCGCTTATCGGGCAGGGCGTCCACAACGTCAGCCTCGTCACCGCGTCCCACTTCCTCCCGGCGGTGCTGGAGTCCCTCCGGGACCCCCTGCCGGTGCCGGTGGTGTGGAACTCGTCGGGGTACGAGAGCCTCCCGGCCCTGCGGGCGCTGGAGGGGAAGATACAGATCTACCTGCCCGACATGAAGTACGCCGATCCCGCCCTGGCGGAGCGGTATTCCTCCGCCCCCGATTACCCGGAGACGGCGAAACGGGCGATCCTTGAAATGGTCCGCCAGACGGGGCCGTACGTGCTGGGGGAGGACGGGCTGCTGCGCTCCGGCGTTATCATCCGGCACCTTGTCCTGCCCAACGCCCCGGAGAACACCCGGAGGGTCATCGACTGGGTGGCGGACACCTTCCCGCCGGGGCAGGTCCTCTTCTCCCTCATGAGCCAGTATACGCCCATGGGCCGGGCGGCGGAGTTTTCGGAGATCGACCGCCGGCTCACCCCGGCGGAGTACGGCGCGGCGGTGGCGTACATGGAGGAGCGGGGCATCGAGGACGGGTTTTATCAGGAGCTTTCCTCCGCCAGGGAGGAATACACCCCGGATTTCGACCTGACGGGGGTATAGCCGGGCAGGTCAAATTTGCGGCCCGCCGGGGTCCCCCAGGCCGCACACTCCGCAAAACAAAAGGAATTTTTTCCGACTTACGTGCCATCGGGAAAAATACTCAATTTGAGTTTTTTGACAAGCTGAAGCGGGTCGAAAGAACCCTTTCGGCCCGCCTCCGGCGCTGATATACTCTTTTTTGCCCTCTTATCTCTCCCGGACGTTCATGGAGATCTCGCACAGCGCGTGCGCAGCCTCCATGTCGCAGACGGAGATTTTGGAGATGTCCCCCAGGGAGACGATGCCCACCAGCTTGCCGTTTTCGGTGACGGGCAGGCGTCTCACCTGGCCCTTCCCCATCAGCTCCGAGGCGCGCTTCACGTCCTCCTCCGGGTTTACGGTGATGACGCTGCGGCTCATCACGTCGCTGACGGACGTGCTCTCCGGGTCCTCCCCAGCGGCCACGCAGCGGACCACGATGTCCCGGTCCGTGACCACGCCCCGCAGGCGGCCGTCCGCGCCGCACACGGGCAGGGAGCCGATGTTGTGGCGGGAGAGGAGCCTTGAGGCCAGCGCCGCCGTCTCGTCCGGGGAGACGGTGATGGGTCCGGGGTTCATGATGTCGGAAATTTTCATTGTCGCGCCCTCCAATTTTACTCACTGCCCTTATTGTTGCCGGAGGGAGGGCGGATCATACCTCTTGCCGGGAGAAAATTTATCTGTTATACTGCGAAAAAAGGAGGCGGGCGCATGGAACGGGAGGAGTACATGAGGGCGGCCCTTGAGGAGGCGCGGGCCGCCGCCCGAAGCGGCGAGACGCCGGTGGGGGCGGTGGTGGCGGACCCCCAGGGCCGGATCGTGGGCCGGGGGCGCAATCGGACGGAGGCCCTTGACGCCACGGCTCACGCCGAGGTGGAGGCCATCCGGGACGCCTCCAGGAATCTCGGCTCCTGGCGGCTTGACGGGTGCAGCCTCTATGTGACCATGGAGCCTTGCCCCATGTGCGCCGGAGCGGTCTACAACGCGCGGCTCTCCGCCGTCTACTACGGCGTGAAGGACCCCCGCGCCGGGGCCTGCGGGGGGCTTTTCAACCTCTTTATGGAGCCTCTGGACAGGAAAGTCAGGGTCTACGGCGGGGTGCTGGAGGAGGAGTGCCGGGAGGTCCTGACGGAGTTTTTCAAAGGGAAGCGGTAATTAAAATGCCGGAAAAGAGCGGCGCTCTTTTCCGGCATTTTTTATTTTTTAGATGAGGTTTTCTCTGGAGCGCGTTTTGATCTCCTCCATGAGCCGGGCGGTGAAGTCCTCAAAGGGCATGGCCCCCTTGTCGCCTGTGAGGGTGCGGACAGCGACCTGGCCGGACTCGGCCTCCTTGTCGCCAGCCACCAGCAGGTAGGGGATCTTCTGGGCGCGGGCCTCCACGATCTTCTTGCCCAGCTTCTCGTTGCGAAGGTCGGCCTCCGCCCGGACGCCCAGGGCGTCCAGCTTGGCGACCAGGCCGTTGGCGTAATCGTTGGTCCTGTCGGTGATGGTCAGCACCCGCACTTGGACGGGGGCGAGCCACGTGGGGAAGGCCCCGGCGAAGTGCTCGGTGATGACGCCGATGAACCGCTCGATGGACCCCAAGACCACCCGGTGGATCATCACGGGGCGGTGCTTCGCCCCGTCCTCGCCGGTGTACTCCAGCTCGAACCGCTCAGGCAGCTGGGAGTCTAACTGGATGGTGCCGCACTGCCAGGTGCGCCCCAGGGAGTCGGCCAGGTGGAAGTCCAGCTTCGGCCCGTAGAAGGCCCCGTCCCCCTCGTTCACCGTGAAGGTCTTGCCCATGGCGGTGATGGCGGCCTTCAAAATATCCTGGTTGCGCTCCCACTCCTCCACGGAGCCGATGTGGTCCTCCGGCATGGTGGAAAGCTCGATCTCGTAGCTGAGGCCGAAGACGGAATAGACCTCGTCAAAGAGGCGCACCGTCTCCTGAATGACGTCCTGCATCTGCTCCGGGGTCATAAAGACGTGGGCATCGTCCTGGGTGAAGCAGCGGACCCGGAAGAGGCCGTGGAGCGCGCCGGAGAGCTCGTGGCGGTGCACCAGCCCCAGCTCGCCCACCCGCAGGGGCAGCTCCTTGTAGGAGTGGGGTTCGGACTTGTAGACCAGCATCCCGCCGGGGCAGTTCATGGGCTTGATGGCGTAGTCCTCGTCGTCGATGACGGTGGTGTACATATTCTGCTTGTAGTGGTCCCAATGGCCGGACCGCTCCCAGAGCTTACGGTTGAGGATGATGGGGGTGGAGATCTCCACGTAGCCGTACTTCTTGTGGACCTCCCGCCAGTACTCCAGAAGGGTGTTGCGCAGCACCATGCCCTTGGGGAGGAAGAAGGGGAAGCCGGGGCCTTCGTCCCGGAGCATGAAAAGCCCCAGCTCGCGGCCCAGCTTGCGGTGGTCGCGGCGTTTGGCCTCCTCGATGCGGGCAAGGTAGGCGTCCAGCTCCTCCTTTTTGGGGAAGGCCACGCCGTAGATGCGCTGAAGGGTCTCCCGGCTGGAGTCCCCGCGCCAGTAGGCGGCGTTGCAGGCGGTGAGCTTCAGGGCGTTGCCCTTCACCCGGCCGGTGGAGTCCAGATGCGGCCCGGCGCACAGGTCCGTAAACTCGCCCTGCTTATAAAAGCTGATGGTCACGCCCTCGGGCAGGTCGTTGATGAGTTCCACCTTGAAAGGCTCGTCCGCCATGAGCTTCAGGGCCTCCTCGCGGGGCAGCTCGAACCGCTCGATCTTCAGCTTCTCCTTGCAGATCTTCCGCATCTCCGCCTCGATCTCGGCTAAATGCTCCGGCGTGAAGGCGAAGGGGGCAGAGAGGTCGTAGTACCAGCCCTCGTCGATGGCCGGGCCGATGGCCAGCTTCACCTCCGGCCAGAGCCTTTTCACGGCCTGGGCCATGATGTGGGAGCAGGAGTGCCAGTAGGTGTGGCGGTACTCCGGGTTTTCAAAGGTGTACAGGTTTTCTTCGGACATTTGCGTTTCCTCCTTTTTTCCTTTGGGGGAGGGATAAAATAAGCCTCACCCCTTATCCAGGGGTGAGGCGATATACGCTCCACGGTTCCACCCTGCTTACGGACAGAAGGCCCTGTCCGTCGCTTTGCGCTCGCGCTAACGGGCGAATCCCGTCCCGGTCGTCCCGGGCGGCTCAGGAGCGGTAGACGCCGCCGTCCCCGCAGGGCGCTTTCACCAGGCGCGCCCCTCTCTGAGCGGTTCCTTACGGGTCCTTCTCCGTCTCTGCCAGTTTATAAGTGGAGTTTAGCACCGTTTTTCCCCCTTGTCAAGGGGAAAAAGCGCGGGATCGTGGGCAAATACGGGTTGGACGCGGTCAAAAATTTTTCCTGGGGCGTTGACTTTTGCCAACTGGCGTGCTATAGTATTCTCAGTCGGTACAAGCCGGCGGGACCGGCACAGGCCGGCGGACGGTTTTTCGCTTTTCCGGGCATTGATACAGAAGTATCAGCTGTCCCCACAAGGGGCTTGCTGGTGCTTTTTTTGTAACCGGGGTCCGCGGCCTTAGACGCGATACGGATGGAGGACAAAGACATGACGGTTCTTGTGATCGACGGACAGGGCGGAAAACTGGGACGGACGCTGGTGGAGGCCATCAAGGGGGCCTTCCCCGACGTCTTTGTGTGGGCGGTGGGCACCAACGCCAACGCCACCGGCGCTATGCTCAAGGGCGGCGCGGACAGGGTATCCACCGGGGAGAACCCGGTGCTGGTGGCCTGCCGGAGAGCCGACATCATCGCAGGCCCCGTGGGCATCGCCATGGCCGACGCGCTGATGGGGGAGATCTCCCCCGCCATGGCCAACGCCGTGGCCTCGGCAAACGCCCGGCGCGTGCTCATCCCCATGAACCTGTGCGACACGTATATCGCCGGGATCGCCGGCGGCTCCGGGGAGATCCTGGAGGACGCCATCGCCCGTCTGGGCGCACTCATCAACGACAGGAGGAAATGAAATTGTCCCAACAGACCACCCTGGAAAAAACGGGTCCCGCCCGCTCCGCGCTGGTGAAAAAGCTCGTCTTTTCCGCCATGTTCCTGGCGCTGTGCATGGTCCTGCCCTATCTCACCGGCCAGATCCCCCAGATCGGCGCGGCCCTCAGCCCCATGCACATCCCCGTGTTTCTCTGCGGCTTCGTCTGCGGCTGGCCCTGGGCACTGGCTGTGGGCGCCATCGCGCCGCTGCTCCGGCACTTCGCCTTCGGGGGGATGCCCCCTCTGCTGAAGGCGATCCCCATGACCTTTGAGCTGGCTACCTATGGGGCCGTGTCCGGCCTTCTCTATAAGCTCCTCCCCAAGCGGAAGTGGGCCATCTACGTCTCCCTGATCGCCGCCATGGTGGCGGGCCGCCTTGTGTGGGGGTGCGGCAGATTTGTCATGGCCGGACTCCAGCACACCGACTTCCCCCTCTCCGCCTTCTGGGCGGGGGCCGTGACGGAGGCCGTCCCCGGCATCATCCTGCACATCGTCCTGATCCCGCTGCTTGTCATGGCGATGGAGCGGGCGCATCTGACGTTCAAGGAGTGACGCTCCCCTCCGCGGCTGAACACCGCGCGAAGGCGGCGCGGCGGGGGCGCTTTTCGGGGCGGGCGTCCCCGGAAACTGAACAGCGGTTTTGGAAGTCCGAGAGGGCGTCCCCAGGGGGCGTCCTCTCTTTTTGTCCCGGTTTGGCCGAACCCCTTTACAAAAGGGCGGAGGCGATTTAAAATAAAAGGGTACAACGCATCGTAAGGGGGCGCAGCACCATGGAAAAGGAACGGATCCCCATATGGGACGGCTGGAGGTTTTGTCTGACGGACGAGCCTTCCGCCGTGGAGCGGGACTTTGACGACTCTGGCTGGCGGCAGGTCGATCTGCCCCACGACTGGCAGATCGAGGCGTCGCGGTCGCAGGACGCGCCGGCGATGCAGGGCTTCTACCCGCGGGACGCGGTGGGGGTCTACCGCTATCGCTTTTTCGCCCCGGCGCAGTGGCGGGGCAAGACCGTCCGGGCGCTCTTTGACGGCGCGCAGCGGTTCGCGGAGGTCTATCTGAACGGCGTGGAGGTGGGCCGCCGCCCCTATGGGTATGTGCCGGTCCTGTGCGACCTGACGAAGGCGCTGGAGCCGGGGCGGGAGAACGTCCTGGCGGTGAGGCTGGACAACACGGACCGGGGCGGCTGGATTGGCGCGGGAGGCGACCGCTGGTACTCCGGCGCAGGCTTATACCGGGGGGTATGGCTCCTGGTGCAGTCCGAGACGCGCATCGCCCACGACGGGCTTCGGGTGACCTCCGCGCCTGTGATGCGCGGGCCGCGAGGGGACGTGCCGGACGTGGAGGGCATCCGCTGCGGCTTTGCCTCGGTACGCGCTGCGGCACAGACGGAGGGGGACGTCTCCGGGTGCGTCTTAGGGCTTGAGATCTTTGACCCGGACGGGGCGCGGATATACGCCCAGGAGAAGCCGGCGGAGGCGGTCACCGCCTTTGAGCTGCGGCTGGACGCGCCGCTTCTCTGGTCCACGGAGAAGCCGGCCCTCTACCGGGCGGAGTTCACTCTGACGCGGGACGGCCAGGTCCTGGACAGCCATTTCACCCGCTTTGGCATCCGCTCGGCGGTCTTTGACCAGGAGGACGGGTTTGTCCTCAACGGGAAAAAGGCGAAGCTGTGGGGCGTCAACCTCCACCACGACGGAGGCGTTTTCGGCGCGGCTGTACCCATCGAGGTCTGGGAGCGGCGGCTCCGGGCGCTGAAGGAGCTGGGCGTGAATACCGTCCGCACCGCCCACAACCCGCAGACCTCGGAGTTTTACGACCTGTGCGACGAGCTGGGGCTGATGGTCATTGACGAGCTTTACGACAAGTGGGACAGGAGCGGGATGTATTTTGACCAGGTGTTCCCCGCGTGGCATTTGCAGGACCTGGAAACCATGGTGCGGCGGGACGCAAACCACCCCTGCGTCATCCTCTGGAGCGTGGGGAACGAGGTGCGGGGCCAGTATACGCCGCGCTTTTACCGGCATCTGAAGGAGCTGACGGACGCTTGCCGGCAGCTTGACCCGACGCGGGCCGTCACGTGCGTGCTCATCGGCTTTTGCCTGCCCAACGCCAACGACACGATGCCCCTGGGGGCGCTTTTGGAGATGGCCCGGCAGTACGCCGCGTGCGTGGATGTGTTCGCCGGGAACTATATGGAGCAGTACTACGAACGACTGCGGGAGTCCGGGATGCGCAAGCCCATCCTGGGGGCCGAGGTGCGGACCTATTACCGGGGCGACTCGCGCTTTCACAACCAGGTGAACGTCCGGCTGGAGTCGCCCTACGCCACCGTGAAGGCCCACGACTGGGTCTGCGGGGCGTGCGTCTGGGCCGGGGTGGACTACCTGGGGGAGAGTCCCTTCTGGCCGCTTCGCGGGTGGACGGGGGACCTTTTGGACTCCACCGGCGACCCCAAGCTTCGGGCGTTTTACTGCGCGGCCCAGTGGAAAAACGAGCCTTTTCTGAAGCTGGCCGTCTACGACGAGACCGAGCCCTGGGACGGGGCGCGGGGGATGTGGGGCTTCCCCCAGATGCGCCGGCACTGGAACTACCGGGAGTTTGAAAAGGTCCTTCATGTGGCGGTCTTTACCAACTGCGACACGGTGAAGCTCTATCAAAACGCCCAGGAGGCGCGGGTGGGGTACCTCTCCGACTTTGAGGACGGGATGGTCCACTTCTGGCTCCCCTTCATCCCCGGAAAGCTCCGGGCGGAGGGCTACCGGGGCGGGCTTTTGGTCGCGGAGGACACGATCTTCTCCGACCACGGGCCGGACAGTCTCAGGATCGCCCCAGATAAGACGGCGCTGCCCGCCGACGGGCGCAGCACGGCGTTTGTGGATGTCTATCTGGAGGACGCCCACGGCGAGCGGTACGCGCTGGAGGACCGCCGCGTCTCCTGGGAGGTCTCCGGCGGCGTCCGGGTCCTGGCGGACAACGGCGACCCCTGGCACGGCTTCCCGGAGGGGAACGAGGCCGTCACCCACAACGGCCACCTGATGCTGGCGGTCCGCGCCGGGAAAACGCCGGGGCGGGCGGAGGTCACGGTCCGGGCGGAGGGCTTTGAGCCGCAAACGGCGGCGTTTGAACTGACGAAGGCCGCCTCCACGGGCTGGGAGGGCGGACCGCATGACGGCAGGTGACGGTATGGACACCATCGATCTCTCCGGCCTTTGGCGCTGTGAGATCCCGGGGCAGACGGGGGAGGTCCGTCTGCCGGGGACTTTAGACGAGGCCGGTATCGGCTTTTCGGACGCGGCGGACGCGCCCTGGCACCCGGACGAGCAGGTGAACGAGGCTCTGCGCGGCGGGGCGGTCATCGCCACGCGGCTGACGCGGCGGTTTACTTACACCGGCCCTGCGCGGCTGACGCGGCGGGTGCGGACCGACCTCCCGGCGGGAAAGCGGGTCTTTTTCGAGTGCGGGAGGGCGCGGGCGCTGGAGCTTCTTGTAAACGGGGAAAAGGCCCCGGAGCTGGAGGCCCCCACCCTGGCCACGGCCCGGCGTTTTGAGGTGACGGGGCTTCTCACCGGGGACGACGAATTGACGCTTCTCTCCGACAACTCCTACCCCGGCTGGCCGCGCGCGGCCATTCTGGCCTCCTCCGCCGCCACCGACGAGACGCAGACCAACTGGAACGGCGTTCTGGGCGCTGTGCGCCTTGTCCTCCGGGAGAGGAGCTTTCTCACCTCCCTGCGGGTCTATCCGCGCAAAGGTTCCCTTTTGGTGCGCTGGGAGGTCTCCGGGGAGGACGCGCCGCTGACGTTGGAAAGCGAGGCCGTTTTGGCGGCGGTGACTGTGGACAGCCGGCGCGGGGAGGCGCTCTTGCCCCTGACGCCCGGCGTGGAACGCTGGGACGAGGGGGAGGGGCGGCTCTACACGCTCTCCGCTTCCCTGGGGGCGGAGACGGTCACGGTCCGCTTCGGCGTGCGGGATTTTACGGTCCTGGACGGGCAATTCGCCCTGAACGGCCGAAGGCTCTTCCTGCGGAGCGAGGCCAACTGCGCCGTCTTCCCGGAGACGGGCTACGAGCCTGTGGACACGGCCAGTTGGCGGCGGATCATCGAAACCTATCAGAGCTACGGCGTTAACCATCTGCGCTTTCACTCCCACTGTCCGCCGGAGGCGGCCTTCGAGGCGGCGGACGAGCTGGGTATGCTGATGCAGCCGGAGCTTTCCAACTGGGACCCCAGGGACGCCTTTGGGGACGAGACCAGCCGGGCCTATTATACGGCGGAGCTGCGCGCCATCCTGCGCCAGTACGCCAACCACCCCTCCTTTGTGATGCTCTCGCTGGGCAACGAGCTTCACGCCGGGGAGGAGGGCCACCGGGTCATGGCAAGGCTCATGGACCTGGCCCGCCGGATCGATCCCACCCGCCTCTACGCCCCCGGCTCCAACAACCATTACGGACAGCGAAAGGTGGGCGACGGGGCGGATTACACCACCTCCGGGTCGTATCTCGGCCTCCCCCTGCGGGCCGCCAACGCCGGGATGGGCGGCTGGCTCAACGCGGGCGAGCCGGACACGGACTACCGGGAGGCCATGGCGGCCATACGGCGGGATTTCTCCGGGCCTGTGGTGTCCTTCGAGGTGGGCCAGTATGAAATCCTGCCGGATCTTGACGAGATCGGCGACTATCACGGCGTCACGGACCCGGCCAATCTGCGGCTCGTCCGGGACAGGGCAAAGGCCCGTGGGCTTCTGCCGCGCTGGCGGGAATCCGTAAGCGCCACGGGGGAGCTGGCGCTGCTGTGCTACCGGGCGGAGGTCGAGGCCGCGCTGGCCACGCCCGGCCTGGGGGGCGTCAGCCTTCTGGGACTTCAGGACTTCCCCGGCCAGGGGACCGCGCTGGTGGGGATGCTCAACGCCCACCTCTCCCCCAAGCCCTTTGATTTTGCAAGGCCGGAACGCTTCCGGGCGTTTTTTACAAGCGTTCTGCCGCTTCTGCGGCTCAAGCGGCGCGCCTTTTTATCCGGGGAGGTCCTTGAAGCGCAGGCGCTGATGGCAAACTACGGAAAACGCGCCCTTGCGGGGGCGGCGGAGTGGCGGATCGCCGGGACCGGGCTGCGGGGCGCGCTCTCCCCCGTCGTCTCCGCCCCCGGAACGCTGTGCGCCCTTGGCAAGGCGGTCATCCCGCTAAGCGAGGTCAAGGTCCCGGCGGCGCTGGACCTGACGCTCTCCTTCTGCGGGTTCGAGAATACGTACCGCCTATGGGTGTACCCGGCGGACGCGCCTGTCCGCCCGGCGCGCATATACGAGTGCCGGGAGCTGGACGGGCAGGCGGAGGCGGTCCTGCGGCGGGGCGGCCGGGTACTTCTGGCCCCGGATTCCACGCCGGAGGCGCTGCCCGGCTCCGTCAAGGGGCAGTTCTCCACCGATTTTTGGTCGGTGGGCACCTTCCCCCAGCAGTCCGGGGCGATGGGGATGCGGATCGACTGCGGACATCCGCTCTTCCGGGGCTTCCCCACGGGACCTCACACCGACTGGCAGTGGCGGCCCATGGCGGGGGCTTACGCCCTCCGGGTCCCGGAGGGGACGGACTGCCTTGTGACGCTTCTGGACTCCTACGCCTATCTCAGGCCCCTTGCGTATATGCTGGAGTGCCGGTGCGGCGGGGGAAGTTTGCTTCTCTCCAGCTTCGGGCTTCACAACATCGACGCCCCGGAGGCCAGGGCGCTGACGGCCTCGATCTACGCCTATATGGACTCGCCGGACTTCGCCCCGCGCCAGTCCCTGCCGCCGGAGACGGTCCGGGCCATTCTCTCCGGCGCTTTGCAGGGCGTTTGCGAAAAGTAAGGGGGCGCGGCGTACAAGCCGCCGCGAAACCCATCCGATTATTTCGATTATTTTAAAAACCCGCTCCGCCCTGTGGGCGGGCAAGACAAATCTTCAGGCGGTGACCCATGAAAATCACATTTCAAAATTATACGCCCCCGGCGGTCGTCCAGGGGCATCTGGGCCTGGGCGGGGAGAACCCCCGCGGGGAGCGCATCGACGTGAACTCCCTCTACCTTCAGCGGGGCGGGCGGCCCTTCATCCCGGTGATGGGGGAGTACCACTTCTCCAGGGACAGCCGGGAGAACTGGCCGCAGGAGCTTGCCAAGATGCGCGCCGGGGGCGTGACAATCGTGTCCACCTACGTCTTCTGGATCTACCACGAGGAGACGGAGGGGGTGTTCGACTTCACCGGCGACCGGGATCTGCGGGCGTTCGTCACCGAATGCCGCCGGCAGGGGCTGGAGGTCTTTATCCGCATCGGCCCCTGGTGCCACGGGGAGGTCCGAAACGGCGGACTGCCCGACTGGCTTCTGAAAAAGCCCTACCCCCTCCGCAGCAACGATCCCGGCTACATGGAAAAGGCGCGGATATGGTATGAGCGCGTCTACGAACAGGTCCGGGGGCTTTTCTACAGGGACGGGGGACCCATCATCGGCGTTCAGATCGAAAACGAGCTGGTGGACGCGCCGGAGCATCTGGCGGCGCTGAAGGAGACGGCGCTGGCGGTCGGCTTTGACGCGCCGCTGTGGACGGTCACCGGCTGGAACAGTATGTACGGGGCCAAGATCCCGCTCTCCGGGTTTTTGCCCGTGTTCGGCGGCTACGCGGACGCGCCCTGGGCGCGGGGCACGGAGGAGCTGCCCCTCTCCACCCACTACGCCTTTTACCCCAACCGCAACGACTCGGCGGTGGGGATGGATATTCTGCGGGACACGGACCCCGACGGGTGGCGGCTGCCCTATGAACGCTACCCCTTCGCCACCTGCGAGCTGGGCGGCGGCATCCAGCCCACCCACCACAGGCGGCCCCGGATAAGCCCCATGGACGTGTACGCCATGAGCCTTGTGAAGTTGGGGTGCGGGAACAATCTCATCGGGTATTATATGTACCACGGCGGCACCAACAAGCTCGGCCTCACCACCCTCCAGGAGTCCACGGCCACGGGCTATCCCAACGACGTGCCTGTGCTCAACTACGACTTTCAGGCCCCCCTCTCCCAGTACGGGGAGGTCCGGGAGCAGTACAGGCTCCTGAACCTTCTGCACCTCTTCGTCCGGGACTTTGGGGACATTCTGGCCCCCATGGAGCACGTGGGCGCGGAGGACTTCGTGCCGGAGACGGACCGGGAGCGGCTGCGCTGCGCCATCCGCACCGACGGCGCCGGGGGCTTTGTGTTTGTCAATCACCACCAGCGCCATCTGGCGCTCCGGGACGTGAGGGGCGCGGAACTCAGGCCGCTGGGCGTGCGCTTCCCGTCCATCGACGTTGTGGGCGACGTCGCCTTCATCTTCCCCTTCAGGCTGAAGCTGGGTAAGGCGCTTTTGGAGTGGGCCACAGCGCAGCTCATATGCCGGCAGGGCGGCACGTACTACTTCGCCGCCATACCGGGCATCCCGCCCCGCTGTCAACTGGCGGGAGGGGACGTGCTCTCCTGGGGGGAGGGGCGGGCGTCCGCCCTGCGGATCGGGGATTTGACGCTCCTGTGTCTCTCCTGGGAGGAGGCGCGGTTCCTGCGCCGCCCCGGAAACGAGGTGCTTTTGGGCAACGGGGAGGACCTCTATGTCCTTGACGGGGCTGTCAGGCGGGCCGGGGAGGCGGAATGCGCCCTCACGGCGGTCCCCTGCTCCGCGCCGTTTACGCCCCCCTTTGAAGAGGAGCTGCGGCTTGCCGGGGAGCGAAAGGTGGAATGGATGCGCCTCTCCGCCGCGTCGGACAAGGGCTTTGTGACCCTGCCGGGCGCGTTTGACGTGGCGCAACTCTACGCCGATGGCGCGCTTGCCGCCGACAAGTTTGACGACGGGACGCCCTGGCGCGTACCGGCGGCGCTGCTCTACGGGCGCGAATGTTACCTCGCCCGCACGGCCGTGTGGGACGGGGCGTATCGGGAATGAGGCGAATTTCCTGTTGTAACCTCCCGCGCCAGGGTGTATAATGGTCTCAAGGGCGCTATTGCCCAAGCGAAGCTTCAGCGGAGGCGGTTTTTATGGATATTGTGGTTCTTTGCGGGGGTCTCTCCACGGAGAGGGACGTGTCCCTGAAGAGCGGGGCGATGATCGCCCGCGCCCTCAGGGAAAACGGGCACCGGGCGGTGCTTATCGACTCGTTTTTCGGGTACACGGGGACGTATACGGACCCCCGCGAGATCTTTGAAAAGCCTGTGGACGGGAGCGCGGCGGAGATCGCCGCCGACGTGCCCGATCTTGAGGCGGTGAAGGCCTCCAGGGCGCAGAAAAACGACGCCCGCGTGGGCGACAACCTCATCGAGGTGTGCCGGGCTGCGGACCTTGTGTTCCTGGGCCTCCACGGCGCGGACGGAGAGGACGGGCGGCTCCAGGCGATGTTCGACATCGCCGGCATCCCCTATACCGGCTCCGGGCATCTGGCCTCCGCCCTGGCCATGGACAAGGAGACGGCCAAGCGGCTGATGGCCGCCGCAGGGGTCCGCGTGGCGGAGGGCGTCAACGTCACCCGCGCCAACGCCCACGCCCCCGCGCCGTTCCTCCCCTGCGTGGTGAAGCCCCGCTCCGGCGGCTCCTCCGTGGGCACCTCCATCGCCCACAGCGAGCAGGAGTACGCCGACGCTCTGGCGCTGGGCTTTGCGTATTCTGACGAGCTTTTGGTGGAGCGGTACATAAAGGGGCGGGAGATCGACGTGGGCGTTCTGGCCGGAGAGGCCCTGCCGCCCATTGAAATCAAGCCCAAGTCCGGCTTTTTCGACTATGAAAACAAGTATCAGGACGGGGCCACCGACGAGATCTGCCCCATCCCCGGCCTGCCTGCGGGCTGGGACGAGGCTCTGCGGGAGGCGGCGCTGAAGGTGTGGGAGGCCCTGGGGCTGGAGGTCTACGCCCGGATGGACTTCATCGTGGACGCGGAGGACCGGGTTTGGTGCCTGGAGGCCAACACCCTCCCCGGCATGACGCCGGCCAGTCTCCTGCCCAAGGAGGCCCGCGTGGCCGGTATCGGGTATAACGAGCTGTGCGAAAAGATCATTGAGGAATCCCTGCGGAGATTTTCCTGACGGCCTACAGCCGGGGCCGGGAGGGGCGACATGAGAAGTGAGCTTGCGGAGCGGGTACTCCGCGTGTTTGGAATAGAGACGGCGCCGGAGGACTCCCGGCCCTTCCGCTCGGAGGAGGACGGGAAGCCTTATGACGTGTGGCGGCTCACCTGGCCGGACCGGGCGGCGGTGCTGAAGCGGACCTCGCCGGAGGAGCGGGCGGTCTATGAGACCTTTTTCGGCAGGGGCGGCGGCCCCGTGCCGGAGATCGCCGGCTTTGCGGAGTTTGAGGGACAGCCCTATCTGCTCATGGAGTACGTGGAGGGGGAGACGCTCTCCCACTGCACCAGGGAGAAGCTGGTCCCGGCGCTGGACGCCCTCATCGGCATACAGGAGCGGTGGTGGAACGACACGGACCCGGAGCGCGCCCGCGTGGGGTACGACTTTACCACCTGCCTTGCCCACCGGGAAAAGCGCCTGCCCTATATGGGGGCGCTTGCGGACGCCTACCGGGCGTATCTGGAGGCGTTTCGCGCCCTGCCCCGGACGCTGTGCAACGACGATATGCTCCCCTTCAACGTGATCGTGAGCGGGAACCGGGCCGTCATCCTCGACTGGGAGTACGGCGGCATCCTGCCCTGGCCCTGCGCTCTGGCGCGGCTCCTGGCCTTCGGGGAGGACCCGGAGGACGGGAAGGCGGCGGGGGAAGGCCCCCTTTTCGTGATGAGCGATCACGACCGGGAATTTGCCTTGGAGTACTATTACCGCCGTCTCATCTCCAAAAAGGGCGTCTCCCGGGAGGAATACCGCAGGATCATGGAGCTATTCCTCTTCAAGGAATACTCCGAGTGGACCTACTGCGTCAACTCCGGCGGGGAGAAGCGGGAGGACTACGAGAAATATTACGGGAAGGCCCTGCGCCTCGCAAGGGCGCTGGGGAGACCCGCGGACGGGCCTGAGAACTGAGGATATACGTATATTCAATATAGGAGGCGCACGTCATGAAGATGAAATCCCTTACCGTAGACAAGATCGCCGAGGTGGTGGGCGGAAAGTACATCGGTCCGCGCAGTCTGAGAAACGATCGGATCACCTCCGTCTCCATTGACAGCCGGGAGGTGGAGCCTGGCGGCCTTTTCGTGTGCATCCGCGGGGCGCGGGTGGACGGCCACAGCTTTGCCCTCCGGGCGGTGGAGGAGCGCGGGGCGCTTTTGTGCCTTGCGGAGGAGGAGCTGACCACCGTGCCCTATATCCGCGTGACCTCCACCAGGAAGGCGCTGCGGGACCTGGCGGCGTATTACAGGACGCTTTTCCGCATCCCCATCGTGGGCATTGTGGGCAGCGTGGGCAAGACCACGGCCAAGGAGCTGACGGCGCGGGTCCTGTCCCGGAGATTTTTGACGCTGAAAACGCCGGAGAACCTGAATAACGAGCTGGGCGTGCCCCTGACCATCCTCTCTCTCCGGGAGGAGCATGAGGCGGCGGTGGTGGAGATGGGCATCTCCGACTTCGGGGAGATGCGCCTTCTGGCCCGCATCGTGCGGCCCGATATCTGCGTGTTGACCTCCATCGGCTACTGCCATCTGGAGAAGCTGGGCGATTTGCAGGGCGTTCTGAAGGCGAAAAGCGAGGTCTTTGAGTTCATGGAGCCGGACTCCGTGGCCATTCTCAACGGCGATGACGAGCTTTTGCGCAACCTGGACACGGGCACGCGGCGCATCCTCTACGGGGCGGGTCCCTGGAACGATGTGCGGGCCGAAAATGTGGAGAATCTGGGCTTTGACGGGGTGAGCTGCGACATCTGCTTTGACGACGAGCGCGTCTTTGCCCTGATCCCCGCCTTTGGGAGCCACATCGTCTACGGCGCTCTTGCCGCGGCGGCGGTGGGCCGGATCCTGGGCGACAGCGGCGAGGAGATCCTGCGGGGCATCGCGGATTACCGCCCCGTGGGCGGCCGGGCCAGCGTCACCGACACGGGCTTTATCACCCTCATCGACGACTGCTACAACGCCAACCCCAACTCCATGGCGGCGGCCATACGCTCCTTAAGCTCCATCCGCGCCCTCAGCGGCGACCACGGCAAGCGCGTCGCCATTCTGGGGGACATGAAGGAGCTGGGCGCGGATTCGGCGCACCTCCACCGGCTCATGGGCAAGCTGGCCGCCGAGTGCGGCATCGACTCCCTCGTGTGCTGCGGCGAGGACGCCAAGAACATCTATGACGCCTACCTGGCCGCCGGAGGGAAGAAGGCCCGGTATTACTTAAAGCGCGGGGATTTTGAGCCGGATCTGCGCGAATGCATCGAGAAGGGCGACGTGGTGCTGGTGAAGGCGAGCCATTCCATGGGCTTTGAGGAGCTGGTGCCGCTGCTGAAGGCGCTCAGATGAGGCTTACGTACCTGGCGGGCGAAAAAGACGGCGGGCGGCGCGTTTACAACATTCTGAAAGGCGATCTGAAGCTGTCGGCCCGGCAGATAAAGCTCCTGAAGCGGGCCGGCGCGGTGGCGGCGGACGGCGAGCCGGTGTTCATGGACTACCGGGTGAGGCCGGGGCAGCTGGTGACCGTCTCTCTTGACGCCGCAGAGCCGGAGCCGGAGTTCCCGGCGGAGCGGGGGCCTCTGGATATTTTATTTGAAAACGAGGCCCTGCTGGCGGTGAACAAGCCGGCGGGGCTTCTGACCCACCCCTCAAGGGGGAAGTACACCGGGACGTTGGCCAACTTCGCGGCGGGGTACCTTGCGGAGAGCGCCGGGTCCCCGTCCGTACATGCGGTAAATCGGCTCGACCGGGACACGTCCGGGGTGGTGCTGTTCGCCAAAAACGCGCACTTCGGCACGCTGGCGGCCTCGGCCCTGCGGGAGCGGGAGGCGGAGAAGGTCTACACCGCCTATCTGTGCGGCGTTCTGCCGGAGAGGCGCGGCGTCATCTCCCTGCCCATTGAGCGGGAACAGGCGGGGTCTCAGCGGCGCGTGACGGCCCCGTCCGGGAAGCCGGCGGTGACGGAATATGAGACCGTTCAGACGGCGGACGTCCTCGGCCGGACGGTGTCGGAGGTCCGGCTCTCCCTGAAAACAGGGCGGACCCATCAGATCCGCGTACACTGCGCCAGCCTCGGCGCGCCGGTGCTGGGGGACAGGCTCTACGGAAGCCCGGAGTCGCTGTCGCTGTCGGACAAGTTGGGGCTTGAGGCGCATCTGCTCCACGCCGGGCGGCTCACCTTCCGGGAGCCGGTGAAAAAAGAGCTTCTCACGCTGACCGCGCCTGTCACGCGGGCGGACATGATAAAAATGGGGCAAATGTCAAGAAGAATTTTTAAAAATAAGGGAAAAGATTGAAAAACAGGAAGAAAAGATAGGCGTGTAACGCAAAAGTAAAGCCTGGGTCGATGCCAGGCGGCGGGAAATGTGTTACGCCCGCGAGGCTAAAGCCTTGCCGCGGGCGTAACACATTTTTTCATGCTCCGACTCAGAAGCACCGTGCAGCGTGTTGCGGGAAGCGGGTAGCATGGAGCCGCAGGCGTGTAAAGGGGCTTTCGCGGCATAAAAGCCAGTGTGCGCACTGGCATTTATTCCACGGTCCCCTTGACACACCCCGCAGCTCCATGCAGGACGTGAGCAAGAAATCGCTCGGCGATTTCCGTCGCAACACACTTATCATCATGGGACCGGCACTGCCGGGGAAAGGGGCTTTGGCATGGCAGGGAAAACGAACATTCGCTCCATACGCTTATCTGACGAGCTTATGGAAGTCATCGAGGCGCGGGTCGGGGAGACGTTCACGGAGAAGTACGAGGGGCTTATACGGCGGTGCGTGTTTGAGGAGCCGGAGACGATAAAGCGGGTACAGGAGATGAGGAAGGAACTCCAGACGATGGAGAAAGTATTGGCGGAAAAACGGAAGCAGGCAGCGGAGCTGCAGAGGGTCATTCAGATCCTGACGAATACCAAATGGCAGCTGGATAGAGCGTAACACAAAGGGGAGCTGGAGCCGGTTTAGATCAGCTCCGCAGCTCCCCCATTTTGTGTTACAATGCGGTTTAAGGTCAGTTACTTAACGTGGCGAAGGAGCGCGGGGTTATGACGAAAAAACAGCATTACATGACGGAACAGGAGCGGTACAAACTGGAGGGAATGCTGGCGGCGAAGGTGAAGCCCACGGAGGCCGCGCGGGAGTTGGGGTTCACGGTCCAGACCATATACAACGAGATCCGGCGCGGGACATACCTGCACACGGTGGGATACAAGGACATACCCAGGTACTCAGCCGCCAAAGGGCAGGACATATTCGAGAAACGGCAGAGGAATAAAGGAAGGCCGCTAAAGATCGGGAAAGACCGTGAATACGCTGAGTTTCTGGACAAGAAAATGAAGCTTGAGAGGTATTCGCCAGCGGCGGCGCTGGAGGAGGCCAGGAAGGCGGGGTACACCACCAGGCTCTCAGTACAGACAGTTTACAGCTACATAGACAAGGGCTTTTTCCTTCGCATGAACAACGATGACCTGTGGGAGAAGACGAAACGGGCGCCAAGGCAAAAGAGGGCCGCGCCGAAGGTGGCGCATAAGGACCTTCCGAGTATAGAGAAGCGGCCGGAGTGGATAGGTGATCGCTCCGTGTTGGGACACTGGGAGGGAGATTTGATCGTGGGGCGTAAAGGGTCCTCGCCGGTACTGCTCACCTTGACCGAACGGGTAAAGCGAGAGGAGATGATCATCAAGCTGCCGGACAGGAAAGCAGTGACGGTGCGAAGAGCTTTCGACCGGATAGAGAGAAGCTTGGGCAAGAGTTCCTTCCGGGAAAAATTCCAGAGTGTCACCCTGGACAACGGGTCGGAGTTCATGGAGTATGAGGAGCTTGTGAAGTCCGTCTTCGGCGGGAAACGGTTTGACGTGTGGTACACCCACGCCGGAGCGCCGTATGAGAAGGGCGCCAACGAGAACCACAACCGTATGATCAGAAGATTCCTGCCGAAGGGCACAGACTTTACAAGGGTAACAAAAAAGCGGATAGCCGAGATCCAGGACTGGATGAATGACTATCCGCGTAAATCTTTAGGGTGGCTTACGCCGAGGGAGGTGGGGAGGTTGTAACACAAGGAGATCCGCAGCAGCCGGCGCCGGCTTGTACGTTTGTATTACACTTCCTGAGATTCCAATCATAGAGGCCCCGGACCACGAGGCTCATGACGGAAGTACTGTCGGTATTGAAAGATCGGTCGCGCTTGAAGCTTTGCAGGTCGGCATAGACGGAATCCGGCAGCTTAACAACGATACGGTGTGTTTTGGTCATATTCATACCTTCTTTCTCTGCCTCCGAAGCCAGCGCTTGGAGGGGTGGTTGACGGCGTCCATATTGGCGTCGGCGGTGTTCTGGCGGAGCTTGAGGATCTCCTCCTCGGTGATCATGTCGCCATCCTTGAAGGATTTCTCCAGATTGCCGACGCAAGCGAGGGTATCGTAAGCCTCATAGTCCGCGTTAGTGACAAACCAGCAGCCGACGTGGATGGGCTTTACAAATTGGGTGCTGGTGGCGTTCTCCAGATCCCAGGCGTCGTATTTTTTGAGCCGCTGGAAACGCCACAGCTTGTCGCAGTCTATGACGCAGCTTGTCACCTGACGGAGAAGCGCGTCCACGTGACCGAAGCGCTGGGCGGTGTAGTAGAGACTTATGTAATAATGCCGGCACGTCAGGATAGTATTGAGAAACAGCGGGTCAATGTTGGTCTTGAAGTTCCGGCTGTTCATCTGAACGCTGAATTCGTCGCCCAGCACAAGGGTGACGGTGAGAGTGTCATGCTCGTCGTCGTATTCCCTGCTGTTCCGGGCGGCGTAGACGACCTGTTGGAGCGTCTTGAAGTCCTCATAGGGGATATTCAGATGGACGTTGGAGATCACGTTGACCCGCTGGGTGACGAGTTTCTTGCGCCGGGGACACCATACCTTTTTGCCGTTGTACCGCTTATATGCCGTTACCACACGGTGGACGGCTGAAAGGGTCTTTCCTTTGCCAAAGAGGCCGGTGTAGGCCACCAGCTCGCCGGTGCGGTAAAGGTTATACTCCCGGTGCCGGAAGTAGTGGCAGAGATCCACGGCGCCGTTGTAGATGACCTTGACGGGGTGGAACACGGCACAGCGGAAGGAGGGGAACAGGGCAAGGAAAGCCAGGAAGGCAATGGGTATTATGACCTTCATACGTTACCACCTTCTAATGCTCAGCAGCGTCTCAAGGAGCTTGCCGATGACACGGAAGACGCCGGAGACAAGGACGATACCGATGAAGACGGTAAGGAGATAAGGAATAAGCTCTCCCATGGTGGAGGGCGGGAGCAGGTCAACGCCGATGACGGAGAAGAACTCAGCAATCACAGCAGCCAATAGAATCCCTCCTTTATGATCCTGACCAGCGCGGAGAAGAAGAGGCAGAGAAGTACAGCAAGAAGAAGTCCCTCGGTGACGGTGTACTCCGCAAAGGGCGTGGTGAGAAAGGGCCGGGAATCCTCGGTAAGCTCCACAAGCTCACCCGTCACCTCTTCGGGGACCTGAGATAAAGATTCATTAGTTTCCACTGAAAAGACCTCCTATGATGTAAGCGATGATTCCGGCAACGATGACAAAGCAAAAGACTTCCCAGAAAGAGAAGGTAAAGCCGAATATGGTGACGGGGAGCTTGAACAGGGACAGGGTGCCGGAGAGCAGCTTAGCGAAATATTCCATTACCGTCTCACCGCCTTTATGATACCGATGAATACGATGGCAGCTATACCGAAGGTGAGGAGCAGCATGATCTCAGACGGGAGGAACGGGAAGACGGCGGAAAGGAAGTCCAAAAAGCCGGAGAACAGGCTGGGAATGACGTCGAAGATGTTGAGGACGACATCGACCACAGCGACAAGCTTTTCGGCGATCAGTTCGGCCAGGGAGATGAGGCCGTCTAAAAGCTTGCTGATCAGAGACCCGATAAGGCCAAGAGCGCCGTTGCCGAGAGTACCTAAGAGATCGCCCAGCTTGTCCCATATGGATTTGTCCTCGCTTCCGCTGCCTGAGCTGCCGCCGCCCTGGCCGCTTCCGGGCGGACCAGTGCCGTCTGAGGACTTGTACTCCTCTCCGCAGGTCTCGCACTCATAGATGGTGTAGCCCTCCTGAAGGAGTTCGCCGTTTTCATCGTACTTGGTCTGTACAGACTGTTTGACCTTCCACTTGTGGCCCAGCGCGGGGAGCTGCGTGGTCTTCGTCTCGCCGCACTCAGAACAGGTGTAAGTCTCAGAGCCTGGAGTGGTGCAGGTGGCGGGGGTAACGTCCGTAGGTTCGCCCCACTGGTGGACGTGAGCATCGCCGCCACCACCGCTGCCGGAACCGGGTTGAGATTCCATGATGTAGTAGACGTTATATGTGGTGCCGCCCTCCACAATGGTGATGTTCTCGTCGCCGTAGGTGACAGTGACCGTGTCGCCCTCCTGGGTAGTCAGATGGTAGGAGCGGTCGGAGTAGTCATAGAACCAATCTGTGACAGTGGTGGTGTCACCAGTGGTGGGGTTGTAGTAGTTATTGGTGGTCTCGTTGAAGATCTGATCGCCTTCGACCTTGGTGAGTTGGCCATTGTCCCCGATGATGCCGATGTCCCCGGTGAAAGAACTGGCACGGGTGGAGGGAGAAATAGAATCGTCATCCAGAAAATTTGAAAAAGGGATCAATTCAATGATAGGATAGGAAAAATTACAGGATGCAAAAACAAAAGAAGGAAGACGAAGAGTGTCAAATGTAAATGAAACATAGAGAGATGAACCTTGACGTTGAACACCAGTTGGAAAAGAAACGGAGTTAGAAGGATCGAAACGAAAAGATTGAGTAGGATACCCAGAACCAACTGCATTACAAGTTAAAGAAACAGAAGGAGAAATAAAAGAATCAGAATACATTCCATCTATTGGAACAGTAAAGAGAAAGCCAAACTGCATAGTAGTAATAGTTAAGGATGAGCTACTAGTAGGATAAAAGTCAAAATTGGGATTAAGAGAAGGAAAACCGTCCTTTTGAGGTCTAAAAGTAATATCACGATCAGTTACAGAACCAGAGGAAGAGTATACACGCCATGTAATATTGGAACCAGTCGTCATATAAATAATAGATAACTCAACAGGACAAATAACATGACCATCATTAGTTATTTGTGTTGTGCCGAGCTGCTCCTTAAGTTTTTCAACATAGCCAGTACGGCCGGAAAAACCGCCAGACGTACCGCCATAACGTTCTTTCATGAAAGAAACAACATCAAGCTCAACATCAAAAGCAGCCGCACAAAAAGAGCAAAGCCCCATAACATTATCATCCTCTAAGAAGAGATCATCACCTGAACAATGATGAAACCCGTCATCAGAAAGATGACAATAAGAAGACGTGAGACCAGCAGAAATCTTATTAACAAAGTTTGTATCATTGAAAGAGGTACCCAAAAAAATATCAAAGGCATCAGTAAGGCCGCTAAGAATGCCATCATGAAGAATCTGTTCCCAAAAACCAACAGTCTCAACGCTGGAATAATCGTCATCAAGAGCGAAAGCTGAAAAAGCCATAAAAGAAAAAAGGCTTGAAATAACGACCAAAAATGCTATAATACGCTTAAACACAAAATCACCTCAATGGAGGAATCAAAATGGATTTCTTAACAACAATTATTTACATGCTAATATTTTTAGTTACTGGAATCCTCGCAGTAACAGTCATAACAATCGTCTACATGGGAATCTTCTATCTCCTGCTGAAGATCAGCTTCATCCGCAGATTCGCGCAGAAAATCATAGACAGGATAGAAGAACGGGAAAACAGGTGATCACCTTCTGCACCCTGACTTATTAAACACAGGGCAAAAATCAGAACCCTCGAAAATACAGTCAGAGCAATTACCGATATTAAAAAAGCAGTCAGAGCAATTAAACCCATTATCATATTCACGCTCGTCAAACTCAGTTGGAATGTTGGGACAATGCCCATTAACACACTGAAATGAAACAAAACAACCATCTTTCATTGAAAACACCTCCAAAGGCTATCACTTTCTGCACCCCTGCACCAGCCAGCCGAACACGGCAAAAGCGCAGAGGAACAGAGCGACAGCGGCAAAGAAGCTCAGCACCGGCTCACCCAGCACGGCGCTGAGAGCGGCGGAGAAAAGGTCTATACAACTATTCAAAAAAACTGCAGCGGTCATAGTTACCTCCTTTGAGGGATAGGGGCACGGGAAGCCGTGCCCCTTTTGCTCACCTGGCGGCATTCTTGATGGCGGAAAAGATGCCGATGCCAATACCAAGCAGGTTGACACCGACAAAGGTCTGGAGCAGGGGATTTGTGCTGATGACATCCCAGACCTTACCTACGACCTCAACGATACCGTCCAACTGCCCAAAGATCGCGTCCATAGCTATACCTCCATAAATATATTTTGTAACACAATCAGAGACGTCAGAGATGTTGATCAACAGCTGCAGCGTCCTGGTCGTGTGTTACAATCTCTATTAAACCGGGGAACTTAGCGCAAAGTGCGTTCAGCTTTCTCAGGCACTCCTCCGCCTTGTGCTCCTCCACGATACGCAGATACTTGGGATTCGGAGCGCAGGGACGATCTCGGAGCATACGCATAAATTCTACAGGTCCCAGCATTTGCAGCGCGGCGTCAATGGCGTTGCCGGCTGAACCAAATACGTAGTTGAAGCAGGCTTCGGCGTTGTACTCCGTGCCGGGAGCGGAGAACAGCTTAATGCGGCTGACGTCGCCCAGAAACTCATACCAATAGTCCGCAGTGGTCCACCGGCTGCGGTTGGTGTCCGTTTCGTCCGGGACGATGAAGCGGAGATAGTTCAGCAGGACGCCGGAATAGACCTCGCCAATGGGCATATCGCTTTTAAAAATCGCTTCGGCAAAAGCGGTGGCGCGCTCGTCACGGGCTTGCGTCTCCACACGCACCCAGTGCCGGCCATCGGTATATCCGCGCTCGGCGGCCTTGTCGTAGATGCGAATAAGGATCTTGCCCTTCATGGAGCCGATCGTCGCCGAGAGGGATTCAATGCCGTCCTTGTTGTGCGAGGCCGTCACGGAATCCGTGCGGAAGGGGCTTATGTAGAGGCGGTTGAAGGTGTCCGCGCATACGCGCTTTATATCTAAAACGCCGGAGTGATCGTCGTAGGCCACGTCCAGGCGACAGATGTTCAGGTTATTGGAGAAGATGAAGCCGAAAAGGTCCATCCAGGGATCCTTGAGGGTGGACATGGATTCAAAGACACGGCAGCCCTGGCCGGACATGAAGACGTTGACGCCCATGCCGCCGTTCTTTTCATTGCCTCCATCGTAACAGACGGAGATATGGTCGAAGTAGAGCCGGGACTTATACCCGTTTACGCCGGTGTCCAGCTCGGCAAAAGGACATTGAGAAAGGCCCATCGCGGAGATAAGCTCTTCGGGAGAGTGCGTCTTGCTGGTGAAGGATAGCCAGTCGAATAAAATGACGTTTTCGTCAATGCTGCTGACCATTTTCGTGACCCCCTGTAATGATTGTAGATAGAGACCCCCTGTCAGTGTGGGGGGGTCTCCCCCGGGGAGCGACCCCGGGGGATGAAAAGGAGTAAAGAGGATAATGACTCAGGAGTTGGCTTTAGGTCTGCCCCTGGCCGCGTCGCCGTGGTTGTACTTCCAGCACCATCTTCTGTCCAAATACAGTCTGCACTTCTTCGGGTAATGAAGACAGAGCTTTTTATAGTCAAGAGGGGCGGGCATCTTACTCAACAAGATTCACCGCCTGTACGCGACCAAAACGCTCGAAGCTGATGATGATCTTGTCGCCGGGCGTCAGGCCATTCCAGACGTCAGGAGAAAGGCAGCGGAGCTTCTCGGCCTTGAGGCCGACAGTGCTGTTGTTGCCGCCAGTGCCGAACTGAGAGATAACGAACATATTGCAGTAGTCCCTCTCGTGACTCTCGCCCTGCGGCGTAAATTTCCCGTACTGGGCGCCTACGAAGGTGTAGCCTCCAAAGCTTGTGTCAATGACGATCTCTTTCTTGTCCATTTTCGGACTCCTTCCCAGGGCACTGCCCTAATATAAAAGTAACAGGCGGATCAGTCCCCGCCTGTCCTAAATTCATTTTAGAATCTGCCCATGATAAAAATGGGGGAATTTTTTAAAAATTTCTATTGACAAAGGCAGTCGAATGGGATAAAATAATCGAGCGCCGTTAAGGAACAACGTACACGGCCGAGTAGCTCAGCTGGTTAGAGCGCCGGCCTGTCACGCCGGAGGTCGAGGGTTCGAGCCCCTTCTCGGTCGCCACCCGCTGCTATAGCTCAGTCGGTAGAGCGCATCCTTGGTAAGGATGAGGTCCCCAGTTCGAATCTGGGTAGCAGCTCCAACGAAAAGCACTTGAAACATTGCGTTTCAGGTGCTTTTTGCTTATAATCCATAACTTTTTGAGCCAATATGCCGGTACGCTGTTTCCAGCTTGAAAAGGCCGAAAACGGCGAAAACCTAACAAAAACCTAACTGACCGCATTTGAGGGGCTGTCTCAGCCGTCAACATAGAGGCCGCCGTTATCGTCTAAAAACTTCTTTTTCGTGTAAAGGTCATCCGTTCCGGGCTGGGCTTCTCCGCCTCTCAGACGCACAAAAAAGCGGTCAAGGTGTTATCCTCAACCGCTTTGATGTTGTCACGCTTCCTTTTGCTTGAGGGCTTGCCGGTAAATCTCGTTTGCTTGCTTCACGCTCTCTTGATTGGCGTGTGTGTAGAAGTCAAGTGTTGTGGAGACCTCTGCGTGTCCCAGCTTTGCGGAGACACTTGCGACATCGGCTCCGCTTACGATTGACACGCTTGCCATTGTGTGGCGAAGCATATGCGGGTGGAGGTTTTCAAAGCCGTGGCGCTTGCCAAACTCGTGAAGGTGCTGGGTGGGGGTCTGCGGGTGAATTGGCTGACCGTTGCGCTGAGTGAAACAGTAGCCCTCTAACGTGATTGTCCTCTGCTTGCCTCTGAGCTTACGAAGCAGACGTATAATGTCAGGGTCAACGTCAATCGTCCGATATTGTCCGCTCTTGGGAGTGGTGTTGTAGACGCCCTTGCCGGGGGTGTATTCCAGATTGTTTTCAATCTTGATGGTGTTGTTGGTGAAGTCCACGGAACGCCAGCGAAGGCCGCATATTTCGCCCCGCCGACAACCCGTGTCCAGCATCAGCCGGATTATCACTTGCCATTGAAGCGGCTCCGCCTCAATACATTTGAGAAGTCTGCGGGCCTCTGATGCGTCCAGCGCCTTTATCTCGGCGGGCTTGTCACCTTTGCGGGGCCGGGGCCTCTGTACCTTGTCCATCGGATTTGAGGGTATAACGTCATCCATGTAAGCGGAACGGAAAAGACTATGCAGGACGGTGAAATGCTTGAGAATCGTCCCATGTGACAACGGTTTTCCCGTGTCCTTGATTGTGTCCCCCACGCTGAGCTTTGCCGTCTCTGTGGTCTGGAGCTTCAACAGGAAGTTTGAAATGTCCACTGGCCGTATCTCGTCAATGCGAAGGTCTCCCAGATATTCAAAAATCTTATTGAGTGAACGTGTGTATGTGTCCTTTGTGGTCTCCGCGAATGTGGCGGACTTCCTCGGCATGAAGGTCTCCAGCGCGTATTTGCGGAGTGTGATTTTCCTTGCCTCCGCCTCGGCTGCCGCTTTAGCTTGCTGGGCCTGTTCGTCTTTGGTGAGGATTTTCCCCTCTCTACAGTCCCTCTCATAGTCTCTGGTAAAGGCCGCCAGTCTCGCCTCTATCGTCCGCTTGCTCCAGCCGTCCTCCGGCTTCCATGTGGTGCGGTAGAAGATTTGCTTGCCGTTGGCGTCCCTGCACTTAAAAACGGAGATTTCATAAGAGATAATCAATCCGTCTTTATTTTTCCGGGGTTTAATGCTTGCCATCCTTTAACGCCTCCCGCCTGCCTTGCTCATATGCGTCGTAAGTCATTTTCTCTATTATCTCCATCAGCTTTTGCACGGTTTCATTTGGTGCATCACCGTATGTATCAAGCCATGCTTGCACTTGCTCTTTAGCGGTTATGCCATCGGGAATGGGGTCGCCGTTCCTGCCAGCTCTTGTTGCCGTGCTCCCTATCTGTTTGAGGATTTGAACAAACTCAATAACATCTTCCTCAATTTTGGGGTCGTCTTTCATTTTTGTATTCCTCCTTGAATTTTGGAGGGTTCCATGCTACAATGTTTATACCCTCCAGATTGCCGGGGCCTGTGAGCAGTTGCCCACGGTTCCCCGGCGCTGGGCTTGGTTACTGGTCGTCATCCTCGGCGTCAAATGCCTCTGTGTCTGTGGCGTATTCGATGCCGTTCAGCCGGTAGCCGTAATCGGTGTAGCCGTCATCCATTGGCTTCACCTCCTTCCAATCCGCCCTTCCTGTTGCCGCGGGTGGGGCGGGTTCTTGTTTTGTCCCCCTCCTTAAAGGACAGTATCATTATATCACTAATATTAGTGATATTCAATCGTTAATATCACCAAAATTAGAGATGTAGATTTGTGCAATCTATCTCTATCTTTAGAGATTGCGCTTTGATATAATAGACGTATTGCAGGAGGTGTCAAATGTCTATCAGTTATCGAAAACTACTTGCTATTTTCAAAGAACGTGGTATTACAAGCTATACAATCAAGAAGGATAATGTAATCGGTCAAGCGTCCTATCGCAAAATACAAGAGGGCGGGCACATTGATACACGGACAATCGAAAGTCTCTGCAAATACCTCCACTGTCAGCCGGGGGATATTATGGAGTATATTGACGAAGGCGGTGAAAACAAATGAACGAGTACTCCCAAATGATGGCAGACTATTATGAGAAATATGACGCAAAAAACCTTCTTGTTGACCGCGCATTTGGGCGGTATCAACTATCAACTCCGGCAGAACAAAAATTAATCGACAGAGTATATCAATTTGAGGATTTCTTTTCCGATATGCGCTTTAACCCCGGCAGCAAAACGCAAGAGTTTATTTCCGTGCAAAGTAAGATGAACGACACCGATGAATGGCAAGATGATTTTGTGGATTTGCCTGAGGAATTGGAGTATGTTGGACCCGGCAATTTCATCTTTCGTGTCGCAGATCTGGACGACGGAGTTTTGGGACGCTTTGAGACATCGAAGTATACGCTCACAGTCGCACCGGGTTATGAAACAAATGACAGTGTTATTTTACATGAAATGATACACATGTATCAGGCGGTGCTTGATTCCTTGCCGTCTTTTTACCATGATGCAGTTTTATGGTGCCTTTACAAATTCTTGCAGAATAGAGTAGCTGATTTAGACAAACGGATAATGGCACACGGACATATACTAAACGAAAGTTCTCTTTCACGCATTGGCGGGTGTCATGATATTCTGTTCCTCTTAAAAAGCTTTGAGTTGGATTTGAGGATGGAATATCCGCTGGGCACAGTTTTCGGTTATGGAATGGCTGAAGACGAAATAGCTGACTGACCGGCAAGGGGCCGGGGGCGAATTACCCTCGGCCCCACCATTGAAACTATGGAATGTGTGGACAGTATGGACACAATGGACACAATTCACTTTTTTGGCTATTCTGTCCATTTAGTCCAATTAGTCCGTCAGTTGTCCCGCTCTGCTTTGATTTCCTCCACGGCGTCACGAAACGCCTGAATGTCCGGCTCAGTCCGCAGCAGACTTTCCACGGCGCTTGAAAAGTATGGGCGGCCCATTATCCCGTTGAGTACCACGGCGGCAAACAGGCGGGTCTTTCGTTCCTCGCCGGTATCGTCTACAATACCGCGCATAAGGTCAGCGATCCGTGCTTTATCCTCGGACTCTTGCCGGTCATGCTCCGCCCGCCATTGCGCCCTCTTTTCGGCGTTCTCCCTGCGTGTGATACGGCCCTTCTCGGCGGGGGTAAGCTCGCTGTGATTTGAATTGATTTCCATATTGCCCCTCACTTCTGCGCGGTGGTCAGGTCTTGAAATTCTCCAAAGTCCTCCGGGACTTCCTCAACCGGCCTGTCGATAACCTCCACGGTTGCCGGGTCAATAGCGTCCACCAATCCACTCCAGTTTTTCAGGCGGGTCGATGGAATATTGATTTTGTCACCCATGCGAAGGTTCTTCACGTCAACGCCGGGGTTTGCCTTTTCAATGTCCTTTGTGTCTACCCCGAATTGCTCCGCAAGGCTGATAACTGAGGCGTTCCCCTGATACGTCAGCCTCACCCATTTATCGCCGGAGGTGGGGCCGGGGGTTCCCGTGGTGCTTTTGCCAGCCCTTCCTTTGTTGGAATCTCCCGGCTCCGCTTTGCTTATCATTGCGGTTGTCAGCGTGGTAGAATCCAGCGGCTTAAAATATTCAGCGTCAAGGCCCTCTCCGGGTTTCAGCCAAAACAGGCGCTCCAGATATTGCAGTTCGCTTGGGTCTTTATCAAGGCTTGTTATTCCGTTCCGTGCGTATTGTTCGGCTCTCTCCATATCGTTGTCAAACCGTTCCGGGTCAACGCCGATAAATTCTGGGATGATTAATCCGGCACGTTTACAAATGCTCTTGAGCGTCCTCATAGCAACAGCGTTTCCGTTCAGCTGTTCCACTGTGGCAACGATCTCGCCAGCCGTGAGGTCGCCGCCTCTCATTTGTAATGCCGTCAGCATATTCACCATATCGGCGGACGGGGCGGTGTTTGCCTTACTCCATGCGCGGCGCTTACTTGCAAGGACGCTTTCAAGGTCTGCCTCGATTTTTTCTGTTGCAAGCCTCACGGCGGTATCAAATTCATTGTTCGCGGCGGTGACGGCGGCCTCAAGGGCGGCCCCTTTGTAATTATCATTTGCTTTTTTGAGCTTGGCGTTTCTCTCAGACTTGAGCTGGAGGACAGCTCCGCGCACCGCCACGGCTCTTTCATGCCATGCCCTCAACGTCAGAGATTTATCGATTTTCATGCCTCTGGTGCTTCCTTCAATGATGTCTGCAAAATCCTTTAATGTATTACTCATGTGTAAATCATCCTTTCAAAGTATAATTGTTATTCGTCATCTACAACGGCGCTCTCAATGCGCCTGTGGCGTTCCTCGGCATCTGTCACGGGGTCGAGAAGTCCGTTAGAGGCCGGTTGCGTCAGTTCAATCGTGGTGGTCTCTCTAAGCCCATATACGGCCTTTTGTAAGAAAATGCTCACAATGCTGTTGCAGTTGTTTCTCAATGCGCTCTCGGCTAAAATGTCGCTGAAGGTGTCCCGGCAAACCTCCAGCCATGCCGCCGTAGCGGGTGGAGATTTGCGCCAGATGGCATCATATAATGTCTGTCTGGACAGGCCCATTGAACGGGCTAAACCGGCAAAAGACGGGAAACAGGAGGCGGCCTCGCAAGCTCTCAGATATAGAATCGTTCGGCTCTTTACATTGGCGGTGTCCTGCAAACTGACCGGCTCCGTGGTCGCGGCCTCGGCAAGCTCGGCGGTAGTCCGTTTAAGAAGGTCGGACAACCGCTCATCCACAAAAGCGGCGCTCTCAGCCTTATAGAGCTTTGAGTTTTTCCGCTGCTGCTCCCCAGTTTCTACCATTTCATTGAAACTTTGCGCCGGTAGATTTTTACCCTTGTTAGTCATCAATCTTCACCTCCTTCCCACTCCAGTCCAAATTCAAACCCCTGCATGAATGCGGCTCTCTCGGCAAGTTGGATTTGTCCAACCATCTCGCGCACAAGATGGTCGTTTTGCTCTTTGCTCAAGGGTAAACCGCTTATAAAATTGCTTAACCGCTTGGCGGCCTCAAGAAATTCGGGTGTCCGCTGAATTTCAATAGATTCGCTTTGATTCATAATTGCTCCCCTCGTTTCGTTGGAATTGTAATCGTGTGGACAAAATGGACTAATTGGACAAAACCTCAATTCTGTCAATTATGTCCATTGTGTCCAGTGGTTAGCGGGTTCACCGTGATAACCGGGCTTGCTTTCCGTCCGGCTCCGTCCCGCTCCGTTACCTCAATGCGGACATAGCCGTATTCCGTGAGGACACGCAAAGGTGCATCAATTTCATCGGCTCGCTTAAACCGTCCCCGGCACAGCCGGAAAAGGTCGCGCTTGCTGATTTCGTCTTTCCCTGAGTTCTCCAGCCTCCTCCAGACGTACTGAGCATTGGCAATTTCCGGGTCGCCTCCCATAACCTGATAGGCGGCCTCGGCATGAGTTGACAGAAACTCGGCAATGTTGATAGCGGCTCCCACGGTATCGACGCTTATCGGCATGAGTGTGGGGTCTCCCTGTATCTCTGCGGCGTGAATGAGGGCCGCAATCCTGACCATCGCTCCAACGAGCTTTCCGCCCCAGTCCCTCAAGCTCTCCCAGCCGTCGCCCAGTTTGTTCTCTATGTACTCCTGATAGGATTCTCTGAGCTTGCCAGCCTCCGGGGACATCGTGATTGTCCCTTTGTACGGCATTGACAGGATACGGCGGACAAATGCCCGGTAGTCGGTCTTTACCTTCTCCGGCATCGGTGACGGCGAGACTTTACGGTGGCCCACCTTGCTTTGGCAAATAGCATAGAGGAAACGTCCACACAGTCCCCGGCCTCGGAATGTCGTGTTGCTCATAAGGCCGTTTAGCACTTCGGGTTGTACGGTCAACATCATCGTCAACCGGGGGTGTGGAATGGAGTTTGCGCCTCGGCCTATACGGTCAACGAGTATCGGGTCTCCGGCGTGGCCTTTGAGGTAAACATCCAGCCCTCCCTTGTTATCGTAGCGCCCCGTGAGTGCATCAAAGACGCCTCCCTCGGCGCTGCAAACCGTGATACACCCTCCCTGAGACGACATAAGCTCCGCCAACTTTTCCGGCGTGCTGTCGTCAGCAAGCAGCCTGAATGGGTGTAGCTCCTGAAATTCCGCAAGTTGGGCGGAGAGGTCAAGAGCCTCCTGACGTGCCAAAGCGCCGCCCTCTTTACCACGGGCCGCCTGTTGCTTTACCGCTTGCAAGCGGCCCTCCAGCAACGCCCTCTCCGTCTGGTTCCGGGCTATGTCCCCGGCCTCCGCTGTCCTGCGTTCTTCCTCGTACTCATAGACAGGGCGTGTCAAGGCGGCAATCACAGCGGACTTGCGCTCCGCCGGTGGCGCAACAGCCACGGTATATAGGCATAGAGGCTCTGTCCAATCCGCATTAATCTGTACGTCAAACTTGGGCTGAAATGCCGTTGCAAGGACGCCCAACCCCAATAAGGCGGACATTTCCTCCGGCGTCTGCGTAGTCTCTGACAAGTGTTCAACAAACGCCATCAGCGGCCCCGGTAGGCTCTCCACGGGGAAGGGCAGCGTCTCCACGTTGGAAAACGGCATGGGTGAGTCCCAGTCTTGGGCGGCGTTGTCTCCGTTCAAGCCGTTTCGGATTTCATCCTCAAACCGTCCAAAATCATCTGACATCGCTTCTTCACCCCCTCCCTGTCGCGGAATACTCCCATCTGCTCCGTTAAGGTTCCGTTAGCCAGGAGGTCAATCCAGTAATCCAGCGCGGGCAGCCATGTAACCGCCGTAATCTCGGTGTCGGTCATCTCCACGATGGATTTGTATAGTTCCACCTGATAGCCCTCCCGGTAAGCGTCGGTCAGCAAGTCAAGGGTCTCAGCTCGCCATCGTTCAAATTCCCAGCGTGTCTCAATGCTCTCCCGCCGTCTCCGGGCCGCTCTGCGTTCCTCCCCTGTCGGTTCCCTGTCCAGGGGTAGACACAGCGCAAACGCCCGGTTAAGTTCTCGGACAGCGCCCAGCGGGTCAAGGCTCAAAAGCCGTGAGGTGAAGTCGATGCTGTCTCCGCCAGCTCCGCAACCGAAACAGTGGTAGCGTCCGCCCTTGAAGCTGAGAGAGGCCGTCCGCTCGGAATGGAACGGACACAGCGCCTTGTGATTTCTCACCTCAACCCCGTAATGTCTTGCGGCGTCCTCGGCTGAAACACGTTCCCGTACTTCTTTGAATACGTCAATCAAGCCGTCTCACCTTCCCTGAGCTTGGCAATCGCTCTCTCATAGTCGATGAAGATTTTTGTACCGCTCCGAATGTGCGGGACGCGCCCCTCTGCCACAGCTCGCCGCCAGAAGTAGATAGACAGCCCTGACCGTGCAGCGGCCTCCTTAAAGCCAACATAAGGTGTGGTGGTCAAGGCTCAGCCCTCCTGTCTGACAGGCGCTCAATCGCCTCCATCACCCTCTGCTTGCGCTCCGGCTCCAGCTCGTGACGCAGCCAGACGCAAAGGGTATATTCGCTAATTCCGGCCTCAGTCGCAACCTCATACTGGTAAAGTCGGTGTTTCCGAATTGCCTGTTTGATTTCACTGTTTGGCACGTTAAGCCCTCCAATCATATCATTTTGGTTGGCCAACCATAGTGAAAGTATAGCTCATAAAAGCAAGAAATGTAATCACTGGGCAAGTCAATAATATTTTAGAGAAAGGAAATGATTTAAGAGACAATAATTTTAATAATTGTTGTTGACTTTCCTCATAAGGCAATTTATAATATATAAGGAAATATACCTTTGTAGGAGGAAACAACATGGCATTTGTTAATGGTAGCATCTCTGCAACTGTATCGGAGCAGATGACTAAAGTTATGGACGAAAGAGGCATCAAGGGATACCAACTCGCAAAAGCAATGGGCGTACAGGAATCCACAATCAGCAAATGGAAGAGTGGCGCAATGCCTGAAGGGGCATCTATCGAAAGCCTTATAAAGCTCGCTAAAGCCCTCCACATTACACTTGATTATTTAGTTGGTATGAGCGAGTACTTGCCAGATGATGATATAATGGCAATCACAACGATTATGGACGTTTTCAATCTGTCCCCGGTTACATCAGGGGACGGAATATGGTCTTTGAGAATAGCGCAGCCCATAAGCGATTATTTGCGGGATATGAAAGAGGTCGAAGAGTATCGGGCCAAAGGTCTCCCGGAATATGTGGCAGAGTTGTGGGTTAAAGATTTACAGAAAAAATACAAAGAAACATTATCTCAAACCGGCCCAGATATAATGCCGTTTGATGAATACGACGTATATCCAAAAGGGTATGTGCAGGAGAGAGAACGTAAGCTGAGACTGGAATATGGGAGAATCCCTGCGCCGGAGGCCGGGGACGGCAATCCCGTTAACAGGGCAAAAAAATAACGCTCCCGGTGGAGCGCAAAATCCTTTTATATAATCCCGAATTATTCAAAATCCTTTTCAAGTTGGTCGGCTAATCAAAGGGGTCAATCAGAAAATTTTTGACTTCCAAATATCCCCAGGGGTGGGACAAAAACCTAACAATAACCTAACTCGGCAAGCCGGAACACACGGCGAGGCGGCGCGAAACGGCATAAAACACGGCGAAAAGCTACATCAAGCGCAAATATGAGCGAATCACAATATGTTGTGCTATATATAGTTAAAATGAGGCGTTATACACAATATATTGTATTTCAGCGAGTTTTGGTAAGGATGAGGTCCCCAGTTCGAATCTGGGTAGCAGCTCCAAAAAGTCCCCGAAATCTCACGATTTCGGGGACTTTTTGTTGTAAATTTGGGTGAAAAGATGTGGGTCAAAGTGTGGGTCAACCGGGCGACCCACACACTGACCCACTACGGGATAGGACGCAAAAGCACCGGGCATGATGTGCCCGGTGCTTTTGGTTTCTTTTACTTACATCACCTGCTCCATGAAATTCCCCATCGTCTCGGCGGCCTTGTCCTGCATCTGTCTTGTGGCGTGGGTGTAAGTGCGGAGGGTGAATCCGGCGTCGTAGTGGCCCAGCATGGTGGAGACGGTTTTGACGTCCACCCCGTTCTGGAGGGCTGTTGTGGCGAATGTGTGGCGGAGGTCGTGGAAACGGATATGCTCAAGCCCTGCGGCTTTGAGGAGCTTCTCCTGGATGTTCACCACCGAATCCGGGTGGTACATCTCCCCGGTCAAGGGTGAGGGGAACATATATTTGTTATCCGGGTGCTTGGCGTGTTCCTCTTTGAGGAGATCCACGGCGGCTTGTGGGATGGACACCTGGCGGATGGAGGTCTCGGTTTTAGGTTCAGTGAGGACACGTGTGCCGTCGGGATTGCGGATGTATTGTTTGGTGACGGAGATGGTCTTGTTTTCCTCGTCCAAATCAAACCGCGGCGGGGCGGCCAATGAAAGGGCCGTAGTCATTCTACACGCAAAGAGAGGTCCCTACATGGGGGGACCTCTCTTTAGCTTTCGATCAAATCGTTTTACTCAACGCGGACAAGTCCGCCGGAAGTAGCCACATAACGCTGTCCGTCGATCTCCATTGGCTCGTGGACGCTCCCGAACGCGCCGGCGATGTCCAGCGCGTACTCCCCGGCAAGCTCCATCGTCCCGGCCTGCGCGTCAAGCCGGTAGACCCGCCAGGACCAGGAGACACGGCTGAACCGACCATCCTCATCTGGAAACATGGTTAGGATACCGACTGTCCCGTCTCCGTAGAGCCGCCAGGTGAAGTCATAGCGGCCTCCTTCAGGAAGCTTACCCAGCTCCGCGGCCTCCACCGCCGCGCCGCTTTCACCGATGGAGATAAGGTCGAAGCTCCGGGGCGTACCGTCGTACCTGAGATATTTCCCGCCGCCCAGCGGGATGAACGCGCTGAGTTCGCCCATGGGGTTGCTGGACCAGACAACGCCGTCAATGCCGTTGACCTGCTCTAAGGAGAGTCCCGTGTCGGAAAATGTAAGATCCATGAGTTCCAGCGTCAGCACCCTGGCGCCCCCCAGGGGATCGCCGCTATTGTCCACGGTCAGCAGTGCCCGATCCTCCTCCCAGACCACGTCAACAAGCATGGGGGCATTAAAGCCCTCCAGGCTATATGTCACACGCTCTGTGCCCCCCTTCGGATCATATGTCCAAGCGGCTAAGCCCCGGCCCATCTCACCGGCGGCCAGGTAGAGTCCGTCGCGGATGGAGACCGACAGGAACTGGGCGTCCCCCAACTCATCCCGGCCCAGCCGACCCTGGTAGCGCACATTTTCACCGCGTGTGAAGAAGTAGAGTTCGGTGGCCTCCTCATACCTGCACTCCGCTGCCAGGAATCCTGGACCGTAGTGGATGGTGTCGATGTTGCCGTAGAGCACCCGGCTCCGGGTTTCCCCACCGGGGGCAAAGGTGGTGACCGCCGCCCAGCTTATGCGTGTGGGCTCGCCCAGGATGAGGATGTCCTCTTCCCCGCGCAGGAACTCCCGGCCGTCAATGATGGTCTCAGGTACGAAGCCCTCCTGGCCGGTGATGTCGGTCCAGCCGCAGGCGCACTGGCCGCCGGTAGTGACCAGGGTCACGTATTTCCCGCTGTCGTCCAGCATTGCCGCCTTCAGGCTGCCCCGCTGGCGTATGGTCTCGATGACAGCCGGGGAGGCCGGGTCCGTCAGGTCCATGATCTGCGCCAAGGCCCAGAGGGTGTCGTCAAATGTGCCGTCCGCCTGCCCCGGCTTGAATACCCTGTCCCCCACAGCCACTAACTTCGGCGAGTCCTGGCCGCCCACCAGGAAAAGCGACTGGACCGCCGTGTCCAGCTCCACCGCCCTTCCGGACCCGCCGGCGACTGATGCCACATAGAGCGTGTATTCGCTGACATAGTACACATACCCGCCCCAGGCCAGGGCTTTCGCGCCGGAGTCCATCTGATGCGCGCCAAGGGTCCCGCCTTTGTATCCCTGTCTGTCCCCGTCCCCGTGGTCGTCATGGCGGGAGAGATACGCCAGAAGCTCCGAGAGTGAGCCATATTTGTCCGAAGTCGCGGGCTCTTTTGGCATTTCCGAAAGGCTCTGTGTTTCGTCGGTCTCCGGGTTGCTGGGGACTGTGTCGGAGTAGCTGTCGGAAGTCGGGTCCGCGACGGAGTGATCGGGAGTGTCGTTGCCCGTCATGAGATTCGGCAGCGTCAGGGCCGTGACGCCCACGATCACCGCAAGAGCGGCCGCCATGGCCGCCCAGCGGATGAAAATGCTGTTCCTTTTCTTTTTCGCCCGCCTCAGCTCGTCCGTCTCCCAAAGGGTGCGACTGTCCAGGCCCTCCAGGGCCTCCAGAATATCCATATTTTTCACATTAATTCCTCCTTTTTCAGATAATCCCGGAGCCCGCGCCTTGTGCGGAAAAGCAGGCTCTTGACCCGCCCCGCGCCAATGCCGCAGTACCGGGCTATCTCATCCAGTGAGTCCATATAGTAGTATCGGCCAACGAACACCCGCCGGGACAGCGGCGAGAGGCGCCGCAGGTATTCATTTATGGCCTCTGAGAGCGCAAGCCTGTCGCACAGCTCCGCCCTCGCCCCGTCCGGCACGCACTCCTCCAACTCGGTGAGGGACGCCAGGCCCTCCGATGGGTGGCGCTTCTGTCTCGTCTCGCTCTTGAGCCGGTCAATAGCCCGCCGCCGGACCACGCTGGCAAGGAACGCCGCCAGCGACTGCGGCCTCTGGGGCGGGATAGACCGCCAGGCTGTCAGGAGCGTGTCGTTGACGCACTCGGCCGCGTCTTCGGGACTGCCCAGCACATTTTGGGCAATCTTTGTGAGATACCCGCCCAGTCCCCGCTGCGTTTCGGCGATGGCGGTCTCGTCCCGCGACCAAAACAGCTCGATGATCTCATTTTCTCCCACAGCTTCACGCCCCTTTTCGAAGGTCCCTTCACCTACTATGTCGACAAACGCGCGGGTATGGTTCCGATTTATTTAAAAATTTCACCGCATTTGCCAGCGACACGCAGCCGCTCGTCTGCTTCACATTCTTCACGCTGTCCGAGCGCAGCTTGCGGAGAGCTGTGTCGTTGAATTTGTATGCGTGCGCGATGATCTGCACCAGCATGTCCAGCTCAACCGAGTTGTTGAACAGCAGAGCTGACAACCTGTCCTCCAGCATACCGAGCCTTCCGTCAATGGCGCTGGTCACCGACGTGGGCAGAGTGGTCATACTCCCCGCCAGCAGGTGGTCGATGTAGAATTTCACCGCGTGTTCCAAATATTCGTTCCGGGTTCGGCTGCCGTCGCTGTCCATGATGAGGTCGATTTCCCGCTTCATCTGCGGAGTCACACGAAACGCGATCTGTTCCTTGTCCTTGCTCATAAATCCTCCTTTTTTCTGTTGATATTGAAAAACTGCTTGTCTTCGTAGGGGTTTCGGCTTTGAAATGTCACGGGGCCGCTTTGCCTCTCAAAATGATGTCACTTACGTTCTCCCAAAACTGCCCGCACTGCGGGCAGATGTGAGACAACCGACGCCGGTTGTGATGTCGGTTGTTTATCCTGCTTTCCGTTTTTCCTCCCCTCCGGGGTCGGAAAAGCTCAGAGAAACGGCCCACGTGGGGCTGGGTTTGTCTGACGTGTAAACACGCCCCATTCTGAGTGTAAAATCGCGCACGTCGTGTGACACGGCCTCACGGCGGAGGTTGTGAGGCCGCTGCGCTTTCGACCTGCCTGTACCTTTTTGCAGGGGCGGATGCGGCACTTTGTACCTGCGGCAGGTCGAGAATGTAATACGTGTTGTTCGTCTGTCGGCTGCGACCATCCTGCCAGTCTTCGTATGTCGCCACCCTGCGGATGAACCTCTTCTTGACGAGAGCGTCGATTGCCTTGCGGACCGTGTTCTCCGAGCAGTTGCAGTTGAGCGTGATCCTGTGCACACTCGGCCAGCACATACCTTTCCTCCCCGCGCAGCAGACCAGGTAACTGTAGACCATGAACTCCGTCGGCGTCAGGTCGTAGTGGAAGATGGCGTTGCTCATTTGATAAAATCGTTCTCCCAAAATCATGTGTACCCTCCTTCAGAAAATAATCCTCTCATAAAAATGTTAGAGGTATGTATTCGCCCATCTTCTTCACGCCGTCCGAGGCGCTCTACAGTTGACGGTCCTTCCTCGTTGCCGGCGAGTCAAGCAACTGTTTATTCTGATTCCATTATAACAGGCAAAATCAGTGCTCTTGGTTTTTAAAAATTAATTCTTTGTGAATAAGACGGTTCGGTTACTGATTTGCACTGAAATGATCTTTTCTGAAAGATTATATATCGGAAAAATTCAAAAAATTTTTTCAAATGGCGACTATACGTGTTCTACGGTCATCGTATCCACTTGAATTTGAGCTTCTGCCCTCCGGGACTTTGCGGAGGTGCTTGTGCCGGGATCGGTGTGTGGCATCATCGACTACCACTTCCGGGAGTGTGTCAAGCGGGAGGTTCGGATGCGGGTGTGTAAGAACTACGAACGGTATTACGCGATGATGGGCCCAGGGACATGGGGTGCTGTGACCGGGTTCGCAGCCAGAAGGGCCGACTGGGGGGCGATTATGACGTAGGCAAAAGCAGCTCCTCACTTCCACTTCGGAGGTGAGGAGCTTCTGATTTGAGCCGGGGGCGGCGGGCGGATTTTACAGGGGTTTTACAATATTGCGGTGACGGATTTGATGTGGGAGGGGTAACATGGTGGCTGTAATCAAAAAAAGAAAAGGAGAAAAAACATGAAAAAGAAAACATTATCTCTCGCGGTTACAGCTTTGCTGGTGTTGGCCCTTCTGGCCGGCTGTTCGGAGAGCGGTATGTCCGGAACGGTGAACACGGACGGGTCCACCTCCATGGCGGACGTGATGGGGGCGCTGACGGAGGCGTTCCGGGAGAAGGAGCCCGACATCACCGTCAACTACTCCGGCACCGGCTCCGGCTCAGGTATCAGCGGGGTACTGGACGGGACCTGCGACATTGGGCTTTCCAGCCGGGAGCTGAAGCAGGAGGAGATGGACAAGGGCGCCGTCGCCCACGTGGTGGCGCTGGACGGCGTGGCGGTGGTGGTGAACCCCAAAAATCCCATCTCCGACCTGACTACACAGCAGATTGCGGACATCTTCACCGGGAAGATCACAAACTGGTCGGAGCTTGGCGGCGCCGATGCGCCCATTGCGGTGTACGGCCGCGAGGACGGCTCCGGGACACGCACGGCCTTTGAGGAGATCGTAGGCGTGGAGGGCGCATGCGTCTACACAAACGAGTACGGCTCCACCGGCGACGTCATTGGCAACGTGGCGGGGAACGAGAACGCCATCGGCTACGCCAGCCTCTCAGCGGTGAACGACACGGTTACAGCCGTGAAGGTCAACGGCATCGCGCCCAGCGAGGCCACGGTCAAGGACGGCACCTACACAATCCAGCGCCCCTTCGTCATGGTCACCAAGGAGGGCGTGGAGCTCTCCGAGGCCGCCCAGGCGTTCCTGGACTTTGCCACAAGCGCCGAGGCCGCCGAGTACATAGCCGCCGCGGGCGCGGTGTATCCCAACTGACATGAAAAAGTCGAAATGGAAAGCGGCGGAGAGGGCCATGCAGGGCCTCTTCACCCTCTGCGGGCTTATGGCGGTGGGGTTCGTGCTGCTCATCAGCGTGTATCTCATCATCTCCGGGCTTCCGGCCATACGGGAGATAGGGCTTGGGAGGTTTCTTTTCGGAAAGACCTGGGCGGCGGGACAAAATCAATACGGCATTCTGCCGCTCATCCTCACGTCCGTATACGGCACGGCGGGGGCCGTGGTCATCGGGGTGCCCATCGGGTTTTTCACGGCGGTATTCCTTGCCAAGGCCGCCCCGAAATGGCTTGCCAATGTTATCCGGCCCGCCGTGAGCCTCCTGGCGGGAATCCCCTCGGTGGTCTATGGCCTGGTGGGGATGTGCGTCCTTGTCCCCGCGCTGCGAAATTGGCTGAACCTGCCCGCCGGGGACAGCTTACTCGCGGCCATCATAGTCCTCGCCATTATGATCCTCCCCAACATCATCTCCCTCTCCGAGACGGCGCTGGAGGCGGTGCCGAAGGAGTACGAGGAGGCCAGTCTTGCCCTTGGAGCCACAAAGCTGGAGACCTATTTCCGCGTCTCTGCCCCCGCCGCCAAAAGCGGCATCGCGGCGGCGGTGGTGCTTGGCATCGGGCGGGCTATCGGGGAGGCTATGGCTATCATGATGGTGGCGGGAAACGTGGCCAATATGCCGGCCCTCACAAAATCCGTGCGGTTTCTCACCACGGGCATTTCCATCGAGCTTAACTACTCCCAGGACGGGAGCTTACAGCGGCAGGCGCTCTTCTCCATTGGCCTTGTGCTGTTCCTCTTTATCATGCTGATCAACGCTTTTTTAAATCTGGTGCTCAAGCGGGAGAAGGAGGGCTGATATGCGTAGAAAAATGTACGACATCGGGGCCAGGGCACTCCTCTACGGCTGCTCGGCCCTCACGGTGGGGTTGCTCATATTCCTCATCGGCTACATCCTGATTCGGGGCGTGGGCGGCATCAGCTGGAGCTTTCTCACCACCTCGGAGAGCGTTTTGAGGGGGACAATCGGCATAGCGCCGGCCATTCAGAACACGCTGTTTGTGGTCGTCGTTTCTCTGCTGATCGCCCTGCCTTTGGGCGTGGGCGCGGCGATCTACCTGACGGAGTACGCCCGGAACAAAAAACTCGTGGCGGTCATCGAGTTTGCCTCCGAGGCATTGGCAGGCATCCCCTCCATCATCTACGCCCTGGTGGGCGTCATCCTCTTCTGCACGGCCCTCAGACTTCAAAAGACCCTGCTGGCCGGTTCCCTGACGATGGTCATGATGATTTTGCCCACCATCATACGGTCCACGCAGGAGAGCCTGAAGACCGTGCCCCAGTCCTACCGGGAGGGGGCGCTGGGCCTTGGCAGTGGCAAGTGGCGCATGATCCGCACGGTGGTACTGCCCTCCAGTGTCGACGGCATCGTCACCGGGTGCATTCTGGCCGTGGGGCGCGTGGTGGGGGAGAGCGCAGTACTCATGTACACCGCCGGCATGAGCATGGCGATGCAGGACTTCTCTCCGGGTCAGTTGGCGCGGGCGTCTGGCTCCACGCTGACCGTGGCGCTCTACCACTACGCCAAGGAGAACGCTGATTTTTCGGTCGCCTTTTCTATTGCGACTATTTTACTGATCCTCACGGTCATCATCAATTTTTCCGCAAGTTTTCTTGGCCGGAAACTCAAAAGGAGCTGACTATGGCTGACACGATCATTTCCGCGAAGGGTCTTGATTTTTACTACGGCGAGACCCACGCGCTGAAAAATATTTCCCTGGACATCCCGGAAAAACGCATCACCGCCTTCATCGGCCCCTCCGGGTGCGGAAAGTCCACGTTTTTGCGGACCATCAACCGCATGAATGACCTTATAGAGGGCGTGCGGGTGGAGGGGTCGCTTACCTATCGCGGGAAGGAAATTTACGATCCGGGCAGGGACGTGACGGAGCTTCGGCGCAACATCGGCATGGTGTTCCAAAAGCCCAACCCGTTCCCCATGTCCATCTATGAAAACGTGGCCTACGGGCCGCGCACTCACGGCGTTAGGAGCCGCGCCAAGCTTGATGAAATCGTGGAGGAATCCCTCCGCGCGGCCGCGATATGGGACGAGGTGAAGGACAGGCTTAAAAAGTCCGCCCTGGGCCTCTCTGGCGGGCAGCAGCAGAGGCTGTGCATCGCCCGTGCCTTGGCGGTAAAGCCGGACGTCCTCCTGATGGATGAGTCCACCTCGGCGCTGGACCCCATCTCCACCTCCAAGATTGAAGAGTTGGTGATGGAACTGAAAAAGAGCTACACCATCGTCATGGTCACCCACAATATGCAGCAGGCGGTGCGTGTCTCGGACAGAACGGCGTTTTTCCTTTTGGGAGAACTCATCGAGTTTGGACACACGGAGAAGATGTTCTCCAATCCCGCCGACAAGCGCACCGAGGACTACATCACGGGGAGGTTTGGATAATGCGCAGTAAGTTTGACGAACAGCTGGAGGCCCTTCACCGGAACCTTATCGCCATGGGCGCGTTGTGCGAGAGCGCCATAGCCCTCTCCGCCAAGGCGCTGGAGGAGGCGGACGCGGAAAAGGCTCAAGGGGTCTTTGACTTTGTGGAAAAAATCGACCGGGCCGAGCGGGACATTGAAAACCTTTGCATCAAGCTTTTGCTCCAACAACAGCCCGTGGCCACGGACCTGCGGGTCATCTCCTCGGCCCTCAAGATGGTGACGGACATGGAGCGCATCGGGGACAACTCCGGCGACATCGCGGAGATCGTCTCCATGGGGCACATCAGGTTGGACCAAAACGGCCTAAATCTCCACGATATGGCCCTCGCCACCATCAAAATGGTGACGGACAGCATCGACGCCTTCGTCAAAAGCGACCGGGAGCTGGCGCGGGCCGTCATCGACTACGACGACGTGGTGGACGGGCATTTCAACCGCATCAAAAGCGCCCTCATCGGCACGCTTCGGGGGCCTGACGCGGACGGGGAGGCTGCGCTTGACCTTTTGATGGTGGCGAAGTATTTGGAGCGCATGGGCGACCACGCCGTGAACATCGCAAAATGGGTGCTCTACGCCGTCACAGGGGAAAAGGAACCTGAATAACAGTGAACTTAACAAACATTTTACAAGGGCTTGATTTTGAATTTTACTTTGACGTTTTATAATGGGCGATAAGGGAGGTGTTTTCCGTGATTTACTGCGTGGAGGACGAACCCGGCATCCGGGAACTGATGGTTTACGCGCTGAACGCGGCGGGGCTGGAGGCGCGGGGCTTTCCCGATGGGGCCGCGTTTTGGGAGTCCATTCGTAGCCAAAAGCCGGACCTTGTGCTCTTGGACATCATGCTCCCCGGCGAGGACGGGATCGAGATATTAAAGCGCCTCCGGGAAAACGCGGCCACGGCGGACATCCCCGTCATCATGGCCACGGCCAAGGGGACGGAGTTTGATAAGGTGCTGGGCCTCGACTTGGGGGCCGACGACTATCTCGCCAAGCCCTTTGGGATGATGGAGATGGTGTCCCGTGTGAAGGCGGTGCTCCGCAGGACAGGCGCAAGGGAGAACAAGGACATACTCCGATCCGGCGGCCTCACGGTGAATCTCCGGGAGCACACCGTCACCGTGGACGGCAAGCGGGTCGAACTCACCCTGAAAGAATTTGAGCTTCTGAAGACCCTGATGGCCTCCCCCGGCACGGTTTTCACCCGTGGACAGCTTTTAGATACCGTCTGGGGCGCGGCCTACGAGGGTGAGACCCGGACCGTGGACGTCCACGTGGGGACGCTCCGCGCCAAGCTGGGCGCGTGCGGGGAAATGCTGGCAACCGTCCGGGGCGTGGGGTATAGATGGGAGGCAAAACCGTGACAAAACGCATTTTTCGCTCCATTATCCTGGCCGCCGTGGGGGTGTTCCTGGCCTCGGCGGTGCTTTTTCTGTGGGTGCTCTACGACTATTTCTCCGCGGTGCAGTGGGACCAGCTTCGCGCGGAGACAGAGCTGGCCGCCCACGCCGTATCCCGTGAGGGCATGGGCTATTTTGACGGCCTGGATACCCAGCGTTTCCGGGTGACCTGGGTGGACGCCGACGGCGATGTCCTCTACGACAGCGACGCCGACGCCGGGGAGATGGAAAACCATCTTGAGCGGGAGGAGATCCGCGAGGCTCTTGAAAGCGGCGCGGGCGAAAGCTCCCGCACCTCAGTCACCCTCACGGAGCGGGCCTTCTACCGGGCCCAGCGGCTCCCGGACGGTACTGTGTTGCGGCTGTCGGTGTCCCAAAATTCCATTTTGACCCTCATCATGGGGATGCTGGAGCCCATGATTATCATCGTCATCGTCGCCCTCGCCCTGTCGCTTTTCCTGGCGTCGCGCTTATCACGGCAAATCGTGAAGCCCTTAAACGCGCTCAACCTGGACGAGCCGCTGAAAAATGAGGGCTTTGACGAGCTGGCGCCCCTCTTTCACCGCATCGACATTCAGCAGCGGGAGATCGCCCTGCAAAGCGAAAAGCTCCTTCAAAAGCAGAAGGAGCTTGAGGTCATCACGGAGAATATGGCGGAGGGAATGATTTTGCTCACCTCTCGCGGCGTGGTGCTGTCAATAAACCGGGCGGCACGGGAGATCTTCGACACCGGCAAGTCCTGTCTTGGTCGGGACGTTCTCTCGGTGAACCGCGGCCCGGAGCTGTCCGAAATTGTGCGTGACGCGCTGGAGGGCCGCCACGGGGAGCGGTCCGTGGAGCTGAAAGGTCGGAAATATGAGCTTATGGCAAGCCCCGTGCTGTCGGAGGATAAGGTCTCCGGCGCGGTAGTGTTAATCATTGATGTAACAGAGCGGCATGAGCGGGAGGCCCTCCGCCGGGAGTTCTCCGCCAACGTCTCTCACGAGCTGAAAACGCCTCTCCACACCATCGCCGGAAGCGCGGAGCTTCTGATGAACGGCATGGTCCGGGACGCTGACCGGCAGGAATTTTACGCCCGCATCTACAACGAGGCCCAGCGGATGACCCGGCTTGTGGAGGACATCATCCGCCTCTCCCACTTGGACGAGGGCGCGGCAGACATGAAGCGCGAACCTTGTGACCTCTACATCATCGCCGGGGAGGCTGTCAAAGCCCTCAACGCCGAGGCGGAAAAGGCCAACGTCAGCGTCACGCTCACTGGCGAGAGCGCGGAGATCACCGGCATCCCCCAGCTTTTGGCCTCCATCGTCTACAATCTCACGGACAACGCCATCAAGTATAACCGCCCCGGCGGCAGCGTCGCTGTCTCCGTGAGGAATGAGGGGTCGCAAATCTCCCTCACCGTCTCCGACACCGGCATCGGCATCCCCCCGCAGCACCAGCCCCGCGTTTTCGAGCGTTTCTACCGCGTAGACAAAAGCCGCTCCAAGGCCCGCGGCGGCACCGGCCTCGGCCTCTCCATCGTCAAGCACGCCGCCCAGCTCCACTCTGCGAACATCGACTTGCAAAGCTCCCCTTCCGGCACCACCGTCACAGTGACCTTCCCCAAGCCGGAGGGATGAATGGTAAAGGGGCTTTATATTTGTTGCTCTACGTCTTGTTAATACGATTCCCCTCCCAAAAATTGCAGGGGATCCCCCGCAATTATTGAGGGACTCCTGTGAGTATTTCAGCCATCAATTTCGCCCAAGGGTAAACTTCGCGGAAGCATTGTTCCTTGATGATACTGTTCATTTTCGTCACCCCTTTTTGCAGCACACAATACCGCAAAGGATAAGGCGGAAAGTCGAGAGAAACCTTGTTGGCAAAACGGAGAATAACCTTGACCCACTCATGCGCGAAAAGTCACCCCCGTTTTGCGCACATTTCTCTTGACCCACACTTTGACCCACACGGGAAAATCACGAGGTGGAAACAGTGGACGAAGCAGCACCCTCGGCCTCATTCTTTTGGGCCAAAAAGGGCCAAAAACCGTTGCGGCGCAAGGGATTTAAGGTTCCGAGCCACTTGGTAAGGATGAGGTCCCCAGTTCGAATCTGGGTAGCAGCTCCAAGATAAGATGACAGTTTTCCATATGGAAAGCTGTCATCTTTATATATTTTTTTGCCGTGGCCGTGTGCCTCGGCTTTTATTTTTTATGAAAGGATTGACAAAAATGCGCACGGTTACTGAAATACCTGCACATATTAATAGCGGCCAATCTGATAATGCACTTCGCGTTGCCGCTTACTGTCGCGTGAGTTCTGATCACGAGGAGCAAGGGACAAGTTTGGAGGCACAGATATCGAATTATTTGCAGAAGGTAGCAAGCACACCCGGATGGATCGATGACGGAATCTTTGTCAAGAGAGGGAGCGGATTGAGTCTTTGGCAAAGGGCGGAGTTTATTCGGATGATGGAACTTGCATGCAACGGTGAAATCGATTTGATTTTAACCAAGTCCGTAAGCCGATTTGGACGGAACACCGTTGATATGCTCTAGGCATCACTGGAGCTGTGCGGATGCGGAGTTGACGTTTTCTTTGAGAAAGAAAACATCTGGCTTCACGACCGTCAGATGCAGATATTGTTGACTGCGTATATGTCCTATGCGCAAGCAGAGAGCGAGAGCATAAGTAAAAACATCAAATGGGACATTAGCAAAGGTTTTTAAAGCGGGAAATCCGGCTATGCGGATTTTACCTGTTTTGGCTACAGGCGAGGTAGCGACGGACGCCTGGAGATCAACGAGCCGGAGGCGGATGTAGTGCGAAAAATCTTTGAACTTCGAGCTTCGGGCAGAAGCTTGAATGAAATATCCAATTGGTTACATGACGAACATATCCCCTCTCCTACCGGCAAAGAGCGGTGGAGCAGGGAGACAATCAACAAGCTTTTGAAAAACGAGAGATACACTGGCGATATTGTATTGCAGAAAACATATGTGAGCGATGTGTTTATCGGTAAGCAGCGCAGGAATGCAGGGCAAATGGGCAGGTACATGATACATGAGCACCATCCGGCGATCGTGAGCAGAGAGGCATTTGAAGCTGTGAATAAGTAAGAAATTTCATTTTTCGTGCCAATCTGCTATAATACCCTCCTATTAATTTTAAGGAGGTATTTTGTATGGCAAAATACGACATCAGCACATTCACATGGTACGACCAGGAACCCAGGAGGCCGGAGATGAGGATTGGTGTGTCCGAGTCCTGTGGGCTTCGGTTTAACGCCGCACTTCAGCAGCGACTGCCGGAGCACTTCCGCCTCTGCGTCTCGCCAGACAAGCGGGTGATGTGCATCGTGGAGTCGGCAGAAGGCACCATCACCCTGAGGAAGAACGGCAGCAGGAAGCTCCCAAAGCTGCAGCGGGACATAGAGGATGCCGGGGTTATCCTCCCAGCGAGGTACATTTTCTACGTCGAGGACGGGATGCTGTTCGGGGAACTGAGGGTGCCGAAGCCTCCGAAGCCCGGTGCCTCCAAGCGCAAGGCGGCGCAAAAGTCCCGAAGGATTAGCAATTCCCAGGAAAATCATATTCTGGAGGGCCTGAACCATGGCAAGCTTTGCTGACACCGCCGAGTCCCGCATTATGGAGGCCGCTATTCCCTCCATCCAGAAGCTTTGCGAGGGGAGATGGGACAAGCTGGAGTATCAGGACAGGGTATCCGAGGCCTGCCGGATCTTCTTAGAGGACCTGCGAACCATGCCGCTGAACACCGGGCACTTTTTGGAGGAGTTCAGGGCTGACTTGGAGGTGAAAATGGGAGAACTCAACCGGCGTGCGCCATCTCCCCGGTTTGACCACTGCTCCTTGGATACCGTCTTTTCCAACAAGACCGGCGAAACTTTTGAGGGCTATTGCCTAATCCCCTCGACACCGACGGATTTTACCAGGAGCGAAGTGGATGAATTCCTGTTGAATCTTTCTCCCTTGGCCAGAAGGATTCTTACGCTCAGCATGAGAGGCCATGAGCCGTTCGAGATGGCAGAGATGTTTGGCATCAGCATCTCGCGGATCGACCAGGAGATGGAGGAAATACGCCGACTTTATAACCTCTGGAATGAGGAGTAAGGCAGGAGGTTCACCTGCGGTAGACGGTTTGCTGCATCAGGCTCATTTTGAGACACGATTTGGGACCGCCCGGTAAGGGCGGCCCCATGACGGAAGGGGTTTTCGGAACATCAAAGAAGCGGTGAGTCGATTGCCCGACAAATCATATTTTTTAAGAACCTCACGTCGCGGAATTTCTAAATAATAGGAGTTTTAACCGCTTATTCCAACCCCCGCCCATTTGGGCGGGGGTTTCCGCTGAATATTACGTGAAGGGGAACCCTGATGGTTCCCCTTCACAGATCCCTTCCTTCCGAAATCTTCACCTGTTACATAATAGGTTTTTTAGCCGCTTATTCCAAAAAGAGAGTACCAGTCTGCGGACTGGTACTCTCTTTTTGGAGCTAAGATTTAAATTCGAGGCGGGACCATGACGGTCCCCCTCGCGCTCCCCTCCCTCCGAAAGACTTGGGCCGGTGCGGAAGCGGCCGCCAACTTCTTGGACTATCGGAGGGCTGGAAACCCCTGCTCTTTTATGTTCTTTTCGTTGAACCTTGACCTCAGAGCCTCCTTCAAGCTCTTCGCCTGAGACAGCATTAGGAACACCTCGTCGGGGGTGCAATCGGAAAAAACGTCGCTGATGTCTTTCTGTGCCATCGGAGACGGTTTTTTAATGGAGTCCATCAGGATCTCGTCGGGGGTAGCGTCAAGGGCGTTGCACAACCGCACCAGGGCGGGGAGCGACACCTTTGCGCTGCCGTTTTCTATACCGCTGCAATGCTGCGGGGATATATCGGCACGCTCGGCCACCTCCTCCTGTGTAAGGCCGCGTGACTTTCGTATAGCCCTCAGTCGCTGTCCTATCAATTTATAGTTGAGTTCAATATCCATAGCAAAAATCTCCAAACATGAGATATTTACTATTGTAATTGATTTTTCGTTGTGTTATAATCGCCTATAGAGAGGAACATCTACTGTTTAGATGTTTTTCAAAAACTTTTTATTCTGAGGGGTTTTGCAACCCCATTAATAAAGGAGGGTCTTTCAGTGAACAAAAAGAAAATCATCGCCGTTGTGGGGACATTGATAGCGGTATGCCTGATCGTTGCGGTGTCTATCCCCGCGCTTGGCAGCCGAAACAGGCAGAATGTGACAGAACCGCCGGTCAACGATACACAGGAAAATGCCACCGCCACTAATGACAGCGGCGGTGCCGATCCCACTTCCAACACCGCCTCAAACGATGTGCGCGGCGGCGGTGCGGATGAACAGGCTCAACCGCTCGAAGAGGTAGAGAGCAGGGAGAATGTCTCCGACACCTTCGAGGACGCACCGGCAGACACCGACAGCGACGTCGGTGACAGCCAGGACACGCCGGCTGACAACAAACAGAAAGAAACCCCGCCGGAACTCACGGAGAACGGCGAGTCAGGAGAGGAAACGCCGGATGCGGCGACGCCGCCGACGGAGGGCGAGGCCTCCGAAAGCGAGCTTGTACCACAAGGGGAAGATGGCAGCAGGGAGAAGCCAAAGGACACCGCAAGCGCCGCCACTGAGCCTGTTCCCTCGCAGGCCGGCGCACCTGAGCCAAAGCCTGATCCTGACGACTTTCCTGGTGCAGACTATGGTCCCGAGGTAGAATTGAATGTCCCACCTGACGAGTCTGGTGCCCTCACCCCGGAAGAGGAAGAGATGATCAGGCAGGCCGCAGAGAGTACCAGTATTTCCGAGGAGGACGAAAAGAGACTGAGAGAGCTCTTCGGAGAGGACGGTATGTCCGATTTCTGATTCCACCATGTAGAGAAAGAAGGAGCGGGGTCACATGAAGGAATTTGTAAGTTGACGTACTTTCATAACCTGTATATCATCCAAAAACGCCCCCGAAATCTTACGATTTCGGGGACGTTTTTTGTGTATAGATGTTGTAACACAAAAGCTGGCAACATGCAACTGTTTGGCGCGGGGGAATTGGGCAGGGATTTGTTCCGAAAGTTGAAAATAACCCTTGCAATTTGGTGGTTCGTATGTTATAATTACACTGTTGGTATGCAGGTTTGCTTGAGTGGGTTTCTTCCCACTCTTTTTTGCGCAAATTTTACGCATATTAAAATTGCTTTTGATTGGAGAAATCTGGATGAGCAAGGTCACCGAACTTGTTGCCGGATTGGCCCGCCCCCTTGTGGAGGCACGCGGGTGCGAGCTTTGGGATGTGGAGTACGTCCGCGAGGCCGGCGAGTGGTTTTTGCGGGTATACATCGACAAGGAGGGCGGCGTCAACATTGACGACTGCGAGGCCATATCCCGCGCCCTGGACCCGCTCTTAGACGAGGCCGACCCCATCGAGACCAGCTACAATTTTGAGGTATCCTCCGCCGGACTTGAGCGTGCTTTGAAGCGGCCTTCGGATTTTGAACGCTTTATGGGCGCTTATGTGGCGGTCAAGCTCTACAAGGCGGCGGACAACCAAAAGGAGTACACGGGGCATCTCCGGGGCTACGGCAACGGGGCCGTGACCATCGAGACCGGGGACGGGCGGACGGTGACCTTTGAGGCCGCCCAGGTCGCCTCGGTCCATCTGAGACTTGAATAAGCACCTTTCGGCCCTCCGGGCCTGAGCGGTGGAAAGGATTAAAGAACATGAACAATACGACAAACGCAATCAACGCTGATTTCTTTGACGCCCTGGCGGACATCGAGAAGGAGAAGGGCATCCCCAAGGAGGATATGCTGGAGAAGATCCGTCAGGCTCTTCTGGCCGCCCTCCGCAAGGACAACCCGGACGCCGAGGAGCGCATGGTCGTGGACGTGGACGAGGAGAAGAAGCGCATCGCCATGTATATCCGCAAGGATGTGGTGGAGGAGGTGGAGAACCCCGCCATCCAGCTTCTGCCTGAGGAGGCCCGCCGCTGGTCGAAGCACGCCGAGGCCGGCGACACGGTGAACGTCCCGGTGGACACGAAAAAATTCGGGCGCATCGCCGCTCAGGCCGCCAAGCAGGTGATCATCCAGGGCATCCGCGAGGCCGAGCGCAACCAGGTCTATCAGGAGTTTTCCACCAAGGGCCATGAGATCCTCACCGGCACCGTCAGCCGCATCGACCCGGTCCGCGGCTCCGTCACCCTCAACCTGGGCGCGGGCAGCGAGTACACCGAGGCCGTGATGCCCGCCGACGAGCGCGTCCCCGGCGAGGCCCTCCGGGAGGGGGACCTGATCAAGGTCTACGTCATCGACGTGCGCAAGCTCGGCATGGGTCCCCAGGTGCGCGTCTCCCGTACCCACCCCGGCCTTGTCAAGCGCCTTTTCGAGCTGGAGGTCCCTGAGATCATGGACGGCACCGTGGAGATCAAGTCCATCGCCCGCGAGCCGGGCAGCCGCACCAAGATCGCCGTTTGGTCCTCCGACCCGGAGGTGGAACCCATCGGGTCCTGCGTGGGGCCCCGCGGCGGCCGCGTGGGCGCTGTGGTGAAGGAGCTTCACGACGAAAAGATCGACATTGTGAAATATTCCGAGGACCCGCGCGAGTATGTGGCGGCGGCCCTCTCCCCGTCCGAGGTCATTCGCGTTGACTTCCTTGACGACTCGAAGGTCTGCCGCGTCATCGTGCCGGACAGCCAGCTGAGCCTCGCCATCGGCAAGGAGGGGCAGAACGTCCGCCTCGCCGCCCGGCTCACCGGCTTTAAAATAGATATTAAGCCAGAAAGTTTTGAAGGGTAAATGACTGCCGCGGCGGCCGCGACGAATCCGCCCCTCCCGGTAAGGAACCGCCTTGCCGGCGCGGCGGAGAAATCGGGGTCCCCGTTGGTCTGTTTACCGCGCCCCATTTCGACGCAGAAAGGATTTGACTGTTTTGACCCAAAAGAAGATCCCCGTGCGCCAGTGCGTGGGGTGCAGGACGCAGAGGCCCAAGCGCGAGCTTATCCGGGTGGTCCGCTCGCCGGAGGGGCAGGCGTCCATCGACTCAAAAGGGAAAAAGCCGGGCCGCGGCGCGTATCTGTGCCCGGACCCCGACTGCCTGAAAAAGGCGATCAAGTCAAAGGCTCTCAGCCGCGCCCTGGGTATGGAGATCCCGGAGGAGGTCTTTGAGACGCTCAAGAGCCAGATGGAGGCGGGGGAATGAGCGCGCTCTCCTTTCTCGGCCTTGCCATGAAGGCGGGCAAGGTGGAGCTGGGCGAGGAATACATCGCCATGGCCGCCAGGGCCGGAAAGGCGAAGGTCATCCTGACAGCCTCCGACTCCGGGCGGAACGCCGCCGTCCGGGCCGAAAACGCCTCCCGCGCCGGCCACTGTCCCGTGGCGGCCCTCCCCTACACAAAGGCGGAGCTGGGCGCGGCCCTGGGAAAGGGCGAGGTGAGCGCGGCCGCCATCACCGACATCTCCTTCGCCAGCGCCTTTATGGATAAGCTGTCCGCCGCGTGCGGGGGCTTTGACGGGATAAAGGCGGAGCTTCAGGAGAAAAACAAAAAAGCGCAGGAACGGGAAGAGGAGGCGCGGCGGCACCTCCGAAACCTGAAGCGCGGGAAGAAGAAAGCATAGCGCATTCCATTCGGCAGGCCCTCCTTGTTTTTTGAAGGCGGGACGCCTTTGAAAAACAGCATGAGCATTTTGAAAGGGAGATTGAACGTATGGCAGTTATGGTAAAATACAGGGTACATGAGGTGGCGAAGGATTTCAAGGTCGCTACCAAGGTCGTTACGGAGATACTGACGAAGTATGCCACTACGCCCAAAAATCATATGCAGGTGTTGGAGGACCAGGAGCTTGACTATATCTTTGAGTATCTGACTCAGCACCATCAGATGGCGTCCATCGCGGACGTCTTTGCCGACGCGCCCGCCCCCACCCCCAAGGAGGCCGCGCCCAAGGTGGAGATCAAGACCGGGGAGACCGCCGGGACGGCGGCCCAGCCGGCGGAGAAGGCCGCCAAGGCGCAGCCCTCTACGCAGCCCGCCGCGTCCCAGCAGCCGGGCAAGCAGCCCGCCGCGAAGGCCTTCAAGCCCCGCCCGGAGAAGCAAAAGCGCGTCATCGACACCTCCGGCGTCACCATCAACATTGAAAAATACGACGAACGCTTTGACCAAATGGCCGGCGAGCGCGCCCAGAATATGCGCCGTGGCAAGGAGCAGATCAAGAAGAAGGGCGGTCAGCAGCGGGTGAATCCCGCCCAGGACAAGTCCGCCAAGCGCCGCCAGGAGGAGCGCGACCGCCTCCGCCGCCTCCAGTTCGAGGTGGCGAAAAAGGCCCCGGTGAAGGTGCAGATCCCCGACGAGATCGCCGTGGGAGAGCTGGCCTCCCGCATGAAAAAGACCGGCGCGGAGGTGGTCAAATCCCTCATCAAGATGGGCGTTATGGCCTCTGTCAGCGACACCATCGACTACGACACCGCCGCGCTCGTGGCCATGGAGCTGGGCTGCAAGGTGGAGCGCGAGGTGGTGGTCACCATCGAGGAGCGGCTGATCAGCGACCACGAGGACACGGCGGAGGAGCTTCAGCCCCGCGCGCCCGTGGTGGTGGTCATGGGCCACGTGGACCACGGCAAGACCTCCCTTCTGGACAAGATCCGCTCCACCAACGTGGCCTCCGGCGAGGCCGGCGGCATCACCCAGCACATCGGCGCGTACCGCGTCCAGGTGAACGGAAATCCCGTCACCTTCCTGGACACGCCGGGCCACGAGGCGTTTACCTCCATGCGCGCCCGCGGCGCCATGGCCACGGACATCGCCATTTTGGTGGTGGCCGCCGACGACGGCATCATGCCCCAGACCGTGGAATCCATCAACCACGCCAAGGCCGCCAAGATCCCCATTGTGGTGGCGATCAACAAAATGGACGTTCACGGGGCCAATCCCGAACGCATCAAGCAGCAGCTCACCGAGTACGACATCGTGCCTGAGGAGTGGGGCGGGGACACCATCGTTTGCCCCATCTCCGCCAAAACGGGGGAGGGCGTCCAGGAGCTTCTGGAGAACCTTGTAGTGCTTGCCGAGGTTCAGGAGCTTCGCGCCAACCCCAACCGCGAGGCCAGGGGCGTGGTCATCGAGGCGCGCCTGGACAAGGGGCGCGGCCCCATTATGACCGTCCTCGTTCAGAACGGCACCCTCCATCAGGGCGACATCATCATCGCCGGCACGGCCGTGGGGCGCGTGCGCACCATGATGAACGACAAGGGCGAGCGCGTCACCGAGGCCGGCCCCTCCGTCCCCGTGGAGATCGCGGGCATGAGCGAGGTGCCTGACGCCGGCGACATCTTCAACGCCGTGGCGGACGAGCGCATGGCCAGGGAGCTGGCCGAGGAGCGCAAGGCCGGGCGCAACGCCCCCGATACCGGCTCGAAGAAGGTCTCTCTGGAGGACCTTTTCGCCCAGATCAAGGAGGGCGAGCTGAAGGAGCTGCCCATCATCGTGAAAGCCGACGTTCAGGGGTCCGCTGAGGCCATCAAGGCCAGCCTCGAAAAGCTCTCCAACGAGGAGGTCCGGGTGCGGGTCATCCACTCCGCCGTGGGCGCTATCAGCGAGTCCGACGTGATGCTGGCTGCCACCTCCGGGGCCATCGTGGTGGGCTTCAACGTCCGCCCGGACAACGCCGCCAAGGACTACGCGGCCCGCAGCCACGTGGACATCCGGCTCTACAGCATCATTTACGACTGCATAGGCGAGATCGAGGCCGCCATGAAGGGGATGCTGGCCCCGAAATTCCGCGAGGCCCAGCTGGGCCACGCCGAGGTCCGGGAGACCTACAAGGTCTCCAAGGTGGGGACCGTCTGCGGCTGCTACGTGCTGGACGGCAAGATCCAGCGCGGCTGCAAGGTCCGCGTCCTCCGGGACAATGTCATCATCTTCGACGGGGAGCTGGCGTCTCTGCGCCGCTTCAAGGACGACGTGCGGGAGGTGGCCTCCGGCTACGAGTGCGGTATGCAGGTGGATAAATTCAACGACGTCAAGGTGGGCGACATCATCGAGTGCTTCGTGATGGAACAAATTTAACTGGCTTTGAAGCCCGCTTTGCGGGCTTCAAAGCCATAGGGCAACATGAGGGATTTTTTGCGAGGCGCAGCCCCGCAAAAAATATTAAATCTGAGGTCTTCTAAAAACATTTTTTCCAAGGCGCGTGTCCTTGGAAAAAATGTTTTATTGGGGGATGGGCGTGTGAAAACCGTTTTCGAGACCGGGCCAATGGCGGGCAACTTCTGGAGCCTTGTTCCCGTAGCTGTGGCCGCCGCTGTTTTGGTCATTGTCCTTGTCAGACGCAGGCTGGGAAAAGGCCCGGACAAGAAGCTCATAGCGCTGGGTATTGCCTTTGCCGCTGTGGGGTTTGTGATGTTGTTTCAGGATGCACGGGTGTATCGCGCTGTGGTGGCGCCATACTACCAAGGGGCCTATAGAACCGTGGAAGGCCCGGTGGAGGACTTCGCCCCTGCGGCGGCATGGCAAAATCCCCGGGAGAGCTTTACTGTGAACGGCGTAGAGTTTGTCATTGACGGCGAAGCGGAGGGGTATTTCGGATATGACCGCGCCTCCATATCCGGCGGCGCCATCCACGAAAACGGGATGTATGTAAAAATTCGCTACACGAGCTATGACGGGATCAACGTTATCCTCCGCCTTGAGGTGGAGGACGCGGGGACAACTCCCGTCGCTTAAAACCATCACCTTGGGAAAGGAAACGATACTATGCCATCCAATCATATAAACCGCATCAACGAGGACATTCGCCTGTGCATGGACAAGCTCCTGCGGGAGGTGAAGGACCCCCGGATCCACCAGGGGCTTCTGTCCGTCACCGCCGTGGAGACAAGCGGCGACTTGAAGTATTCCAAAATCTACCTGAGCGTCCTGGGCCTTGAGGACGAGAAGTCCTTCAAGCAGGGCCTCAAGTCCGCCTCCGGGTGGCTGCGGCGGGAGCTGGGGCAGCGCCTCCGGCTTCGCAACACGCCGGAGCTTACGTTCTTCCTGGACCACTCCATCGAGGAGGGGGCGCACATCAATTCGCTCCTGGCCGCCCTGGATATTCAGCCGGAGGAGGAGACGGAAGATGACGCTGAATGAGGCCGCCCGGTGGCTTTCGGAGCGGGACAGCTACCTTATTCTGACCCACACCCGCCCCGACGGGGACACCCTGGGGTCCGCCGGGGCGCTGTGCCGCGCCCTCCGGCGGGCGGGGAAGCGGGCGTATCTGTACCCGAACCCGGAGGTGACGGAGAAATTCGCGCCCTTTGTGGCGCCGCTTTTTGCGGAAGCGGGCTTCCGGCCCGCGCACATTATCAGCGTGGACATCGCCGCCCCCAACCTCTTCCCCGCGGGCTTTGAGGGGCGGGTCGAGCTGGCCTTCGACCACCACCCCTCCAACTCCGGCTTTGCGGAGAACACGGTCCTGGACGCCTCCCGCGCCGCCTGCGGGGAGATCGTTTTAGACCTCATCGGCCTTCTCCACGGCGGGCCTTCCAAGGAGGAGGCGGACCTTCTCTACATCGCCGTCAGCACCGACACCGGCTGCTTCCAGTACGCCAACGTGACGGAGAATACATTTCTGGCCGCGGCGGCCCTGGCAAGGGCGGGGGCTGACACCGCCGGCCTTTCGCGGCTCTTCTTCCGCACCTTTTCCAAAGCCCGCCTCGCCTTAGAGGGGGCGGTGTATTCCGGCCTTCGCACCTTCCACAACGGGGAGATCGTCGCCAATGTGGTCACCCAGGACATGGTGCGGAAAGCCGGCGTCACGGAGAACGACATGGACGATCTGGCGGCCCTGGCCGGGAAGTTAGAGGGGCACCAGGTCAGCCTCACCCTCCGGGAGAACGGCGACGGCACCACCCGCGTCTCCCTGCGGTCGGGGAAGCGGGTCAACGTCTCGGAGATCGCCAGGCTCTTCGGCGGCGGCGGCCACGCCATGGCCGCCGGGTGTACCATAAAGGCCGGCCCGGAGACGGCGCTGACCATGCTGATCCCGCCCATCGAGGCGGCGCTGGACCAATCATGAACGGAATATTCATCGTAGACAAGCCCTCCGGGTGGACGAGCCAGGACGTTTGCTCCAAGCTCCGGGGCGTCCTCCACGAAAAGCGCGTGGGACACTCCGGCACCCTGGACCCGATGGCCACAGGCGTACTGCCCGTATTTGTGGGCCGGGCCACCCGCGCCGTGGAGTTTGCGGAAAACGACCGCAAACGCTACGCCGCCGGACTCCGCCTGGGCCTTGTCACCGACACCCAGGACACTACCGGGACGGTCCTTGCGGAGTGCCCCGCGGACGTGTCGGAGGAGGCCCTTTTAGCCGTCCTCCCGGCGTTTACGGGCCGCGTCATGCAGACCCCGCCCATGTACTCCGCCGTGAAGATCGGCGGCAAAAAGCTCTATGAGCTGGCCCGCCGGGGCCAGAGCGTGGAGCGCCCGGCCAGGGAGATCGCCGTGTACAGGCTCGACCTTATAGGCCGCGGCGGGGAGGATCTTCTTTTGGAGATCGAGTGCTCCAAGGGCACCTATGTGCGCACGCTCTGCCACGATATAGGGCAGAGGCTGGGCTGTGGGGGATGTATGTCCTCCCTCCGGCGCACCCGCGCGGGGGCGTTCGGCATCGAGGACGCCCACCCGTTGGACGAAATCGTCTCCGCCGCGAAGGCGGGGAAGGCCCAGGAGCTTCTCCTGCCGACGGACAGTCTCTTCCGCTCCAGTCCCGCCTTTACCGCGGGTCCGGCGGAGGAGAAAAAAAGCCGCTGCGGCGCGGCGTTTCCCGCGAATGTCCCGGACGGGGACTACCGGGTCTACGCCCGGTCCGGCGAATTTCTCATGCTGGGGCGGGCGCGGGGCGGTGTGATGGAGACCGTAAAAAGCTTTTTTGCCGTGTGAGGTGGTAGGTTTGGAAAAGGGACAGAGAGTCATCGCCCTGGGCTTCTTTGACGGCGTACATTTGGGCCACGCCGCCCTTCTGCGGGCCGCCCGTGAGCTTGCCGGGCAGTATAAGGTGACGCCTGCCGTCATATCCTTTGATACGCCCCCCGGAAAGACCATCGACGGCCAGCCCGTCCCCCTGATCAACTCCCCCCTGGACCGGGCGGACATCATGCGGCGGCTCTATGGCATCGACGACCTCATCTTCCTCCACTTCGACGACGAGCTGCGGCATATGGCCTGGGACCGCTTTGTGGAGTGGCTCCGATCCGATTTCGGCGCCGTGTGCCTGGTGGCGGGGTACGACTTCCGCTTCGGCTACGGAGGGGCGGGAAACGCCCGGCTCCTGAGCGAGAAGTGCGTGCGGCTCGGCCTGGGTTGCCATATCGTGCCCCCCGTTGTGTACGACGGGGAACCCATAAGCTCCACGCGCATCCGCGCCCTCCTGCTGGAGGGGCAGTGCCAGAAGGCCGGGGCGCTTCTGGGCCACCGGCACCTGCTCAACGACACGGTCCGCAGCGGCTACCGCTTCGGGCGCACGCTGGGTACGCCCACCATCAATATGCGCTTCGAGGAGGGCGTCCTTGTACCCCGCCACGGGGTGTACATAGCCGAGGCGCATATCATAGACGCCAACCAGTGCTTCCCCGCGGTGACCAACATCGGCGTCCGCCCCACCGTGGGCGGGGAGACGGCGGTGAGCGTGGAGAGCCACCTTTTGGGGTTTGAGGGGAATCTCTACGGCCGGCCCATCCGGGTGGAGCTGTATAAATTCCTCCGGGACGAGATCAAATTTGACAGGATCGAGGAGCTGCGGGCGCAGATACGCGCCGACGCCGCCGCGACGCTGGAATTTTTCGACCGAAACCCCATCGACCCGTTTGACTACCCCCAATGGCGGTGAAAGAGCCGCGACACGCCCGGAAAGGAGGGCCGCATCATGCCGGATGAGATCAAAATGAAGCAGTGGAGTGTTATCTACGCGCCGGGCTTTGACTATATGCTGGCCGGGACCGCCGGCGACCACCCGAAGCTGGGCATAAACGCCCGGATCCCCCACACCGACCCGGTCAAATCCTTTGAGATCGTGAACGATGTGGCGCGGGTGGAGACGCAGTCCGACACGTATCTCTGCCCCCTCAAATACCTGGACCTGTGGACCTGCCTGGACGAACCGATGGGCGGCGAGGACAACGTTGTGGGGGACATGAAGGAGATTTTCAACTATGTGCGCTACAAGCTGCGCCCCAGCTCCATGGAGGACCCCGACCCGGACCGCCCCGCCTTTCGGCACATCGACGAGCTGCGAAAGGCCGGGGTCCGCGAGCTTGCCGCCGAAAGGGCGGAAAATGTCCGCCGCATGATGGACTTTGCCGCCAAATACGACCACAGCCTGTATATCGAATTGAGTTCGGTGTCGGTGGGCAGTCCCGGCGTCGCCAACATGGACGGGAAGCTGTCCCTCTTAGAGCCGGAGCTTCGCACAGGCCCCGTGGCGGATGCCGTATGCTACACCAGGGCGGGGGTCCTGGACTTTCGTTACTGGCCCTACCGGGGGCCTCAGCGGGATTCCCAGGTGTACATATGGTCCGAAAGCCTCAAGCACGTCTTTATCAGGAACCTGAAGGCGGACGACGTCACCTTCAACGGCCAGCGCCTCCGTTCGGGCATCGTCACGGAGCTGACCCGCCCCGCCCAGCCGCCGGAGCCGTGGAACAACCGGGTGTAAACATAAATGAACAGAAAAAGCCGGATGCGCTCCCGCCCACGGGCAGGCCGCACCCGGCTTTTGAATTTAGAAAAGGGAACGGGAGGCTCAGCGGCTCCACTCCCTCACCAGGGCCAGCACGTCGTCCCGGCTGCCCTTGGTAAAGCCGTCCAGCGCCGCCATGACGCCCAGCTTCTCCGTGTTCTGGAGGATGAGAAGGTGCGCCGTCTCAAACGTCCTGGTCACGTCCTCGTAGTTGATGATAAGCGGCTCGGAGGCCCCGGACTCCACCTCCATGCGGTCCTCGTAGAACCTGGTGACGCGCTCCATGGAGTCGCCGGAACGCTCCAGCAGGGCCTTCCAGCCCTTCTTGATGCGGCTGCGGGGGATGAGCACCGCCACATAGAGGCACGCGGCGGACATCGCCACAAGCTCGATGATCAGGGTGACCACATGGCCGCCCCTCCACAGCGTAAAGGCGGTGAGGGCCAGCCACGCCGCGGCCAGGACGACCACGAGCTTTTTCACCGTGGGAGTGTATTCGAGCTTGATGATGCCCTCCATGCCCTCCTGGAAAAGCTCCTTGGTGACGGTAAAACGGTTTTCGGCAACAGTCTGCATGACAATACCTCCAAACGGGCCGCGCCCGTCATTTTCTGTAGAACAGGATCCCCAGCGTCCCCGGACCGCAGTGGGAGGAGACGGTGCACCCGGCGCGGGTGTGGATGACCTCCTCAAAGGGCACCAGCTCCCGCACCGTCTTTTCGGCGATGGCGCGGCACGTCTCCGGCACGCCGGAGTCGGTGATAAAGACGCGGCGGGGGTCCACCGTCTCCGGGTCTGAAAGCCTGTCGCGTATGTACGCCTCGATGCAGCTCTCCAGCCGGCCCCGGTACTTCTTCCCCACGCCCATGGCCCCGTCCTTGACGTAGATGCACGGGTGGAGCTTCAGGAGGTTGGCGCCCATCGCGGCCAGAGCCGTACAGCGCCCGCCCCGGCGCAGATAGTCCAGCGTGTCCACCACGAAGCTCACGTCCAGCTTCTCCCGCTTTTCGTCCAGCCGCCGCTTTATCTCCGCGGCCTCCACGCCCTGGCGGGCCATCTCACAGGCGTCCAGGACAAGGTGGCCGATGCCGGTGGAGAGGTTCTGACTGTCCACCACGTAGACGTTCCCCAGCTCCCCGGCCGCCGTCGAGGCGTTCTGAAAACAGGCGGACATGGAGGCGCTGATGGTGAAGTGGACGATGGCGTCATACTCCCTGAGAAGGCCCCCGAAAAGGTCCAGGTACTCCTGGACGTTCACGGCGGCGGTGGTCCCCAGTTGGCCGCTGGCGGCGATTTTGGCGTACAGCTCGTCCGGCGTGATGTCCACGCCGTCATGGAAGCTCTCTCCGGCGCAGCTCACCGTCAGGGGCGAGATGGTTATCCCGTTTTCCCGGATAAGCTCCGGCGACAGATCGCAGGTGCTGTCGGCTGTGATTTTGATACGCATTTCCGTTCACATCCATCTGATATTGATATTGTGTGTAATCATTATACGGCCCGAAACCCACCGCTGTCAAGGCTTACGGCCCGCCCGGCGGCAAAAAAATGAAGGCCGGGCCGCAGGCCCGCCCCACAAGAGAGCGCAAAACAGCCGCCGGCGTGGACCGGCGGCTGACTTTTCGCTTGTTGGGGGACCTCATCCCCTGACAGCGGTGGTGCAGTATGGCATATTGCCCCCGCCTCCGCCAAGGGTGGCGTAAAAGGAGAGGACGGCGTAATACCATTCCCCGGCCTCCACGTTGAGCCGGATGGAGTGGTGGTAAACAACTTCTTTTTCCCCCATCATATCGGGGAAATTGGTATACCAGTACGAATCGACAACCTCGTCTTTCCCGGCGTCGATTTTGTCGCCCAACATCTTATAGACAGTGACCTTATGCGCCCCGATGGTGTCCATGATGTCCGTGCCGGTGACGGTGTATTCCACGGAGATGTCCCCATCCGCCCACTTGTAGATGTAGGCCCTCGCCGAGGAGATGTACGCATTTGTGTACGTTTGTGCGGAGACGCAGGTGCAGAGAACGGAAACGACGGCCAGCAGCAGGGCGATGTATTTTACGCACTTTTTCAAAAAAGCTCAGCCTCCGATCGAATCGAGTATTTTGAGAAGCTCCTCACGGGACGCAAGGCCGGACACGCGGCACTCGACGTTCCCGGAGGTCCAGACCGCAAGATATTTTTCCGTGTTTTTCATAACGTGGAATTGTATGCCGTTATGCTCGTAAATCTCAAGCTCTTGATTGTCAATGTTGTACGACTCCGTGGGAATATCCGACTGAAAAAAGATGTACGTCAGAACAATTCGATTCCCTGTTTCCCCGTAGGCTCCCGTAATAGAACTTGTCATCGGTTCTTCCGTATAAGAGACTTTCGATTGTTCATATCCTTCCGGCCAATATTGCGGGAGATAATCCTCTCCAATGCCGTATTGCTTTAAAGCGTCCTTCATCCCCTTTAGCTGGGGCGGAAGCTCTGCGCTGGCCAGGTCCGCGGCATTGGCCGGCGCAAAGCCGAAAGTCTCCGCCGTCCAGCGGGCGATCCTGTCAAAGAAATCGGGCCACGAGGCATGGGCGATGACCACGCAGGCCGCCAGGAGGGCGACCACCGCCGCGACGATGACCCCAGCCTTCAGCGCGCCCCGAAACCCACGGCGCTTACTCCGGGGTTCCTGCTCCTCTAACCGGTTCAGAAACCGCTGGTAGGATTCCCGAATGTCCGCTTCCGTCATGGAAGGGGATTTTCGGTCGATGGCGTCAAGGTACGCGTCCAGAAGGTCCTGATTGACGGAGTCCTCGTCCATCTCATCCCAGAGGATCTCAAGCTCCTCCTCCAGCTGTTCCAGAGGCATGGCGTCCAATTCCTTTTTCAGCTCGTCCAATTCCTGAGGCAAATTCGGCGTTTTTTCGCCGGAGCTTATCTTACCGTCCATGTGTTCACCCCTTTCTCCCCTGCCTGTATATGTGTTGGGAGTGACATTGTGTTACAACAGAAAAAAATTTTTTTCATTCTTCTCGCGGTTTCCTTAATTTCCTCAGCAGACGGCACAGCCTCACCCGGCACGTAAGCTCGGAAATGCCCATTATCCGGGCGATCTCGTCATAGTCGAAGCGGTTTTGAATGTGCAGGGTCAGGAGTTCTTTTTCCTTGTCGGTGAAATCTGACGGGAGAACAAATTCCAGCGGTTCTTCGGCTTCCGGGGCGGCCAGGTCGCCAATTTCTTCCAGAGAAATATTCCTTCTGCGCGCGTGACGGCGCTTCTCGTTTTTGATGCGGAATGTCAGCGTTTTGAAGAGCCAGGCGCGGGGATTTTCGTGCTCCATAAGCGTATCCATCGAGTTTGAGGCCACCATAAAAACCTCATGCACCATGTCCTCCGCGTCCTCGTTGTTCTTCAGCTTGAGGAAGGCCAGTCTATGTAAATGAGCATAATTTTGCTCGTAAAGCTCTTCGAGAAATTTCTGCTGCTTCTCCCTCATCACGCCGCCTCCGAGAAAAAAGTCGAAATTTGGTGTACGCCCTGCGTATGTGGACAGTATAACACATAATTCGGAAAATGGAAACAAAAATACAGAAAAAGAGACAAAAAATTTTATAAATCGACATAGCCCCCCGCTCTGCGGATATTATGCCGTCTCTGCGGAGCGGTATTGAGCCGGGGGGACGCCGGCGGCGCGTTTGAAGGCGCCGCAGAAAACGCTTTCGGAGGAGTACCCCACGGCATAACAGATGTCCTTTACTGTCAGCCGGGAGTTTTTCAACAGATATTTCGCGGTCGCCATGCGCACGTTGAGGATATATTCATGGGGCGTGAAGCCCGTTTCGCTCTTGAATACCCGTATGAAGTGGTAGAGGCTCATGCTGGCGCGGGCGGCCAGCTCCTCCACCCGGATCGTCTCGGCGAAATGCTCCGAGATGTAGCCGGTGATCTTCTCCGCCATCAGCGTGTGGTCCGTGTCCCCTGCGGCATGGGGGGACGCCAGGAGGAAGGAGGTCATGACGTCGGTGAGGTACTTGTTCATCGCCGGCTCCCGCACCGGGCCGCCGCTCCTGAACGCATCGTAGATCATCTGGAGCTTCCGCAGGGGCGGTATCTCGTCCGTCAGGGTGAAAACATTCCCCAGACGCGCGGTGACCGCGTTATAGAACCCTCTGGCGGTGACGCCGTCAAAGTGGCACCACAGGCACTCCCAGCCGGTTTGCGTCGCGTAGGCGTGGAGCTTGTAGCAATCCATGAGAACGAAGCTTCCCGCGGTGACGCGCCGGGTCCTGCCCTCAAGGGTCAGCGTAAGGGACCCCTTTTGAATGTACATCAAAAGGAAGCTGTCAAAGGATTCTCTTTGGAGGGAGTACCCCGGCAAATAGATAAAATGGCCCGCCTGCAAGGGGTACAGGAACATCGACTCCGCCTGGCGGCTGGGCGTGTGGATGTAGTAGTCGGATCCCGGCGCGACAAATTCCTCTACGGACCTCATGGCGGCATCTCCCGGCGTTTTTTCTTATCATACACCGCTTTGTCGCCGCTTGCAACAGCAAAAAATGTGTATACTTTCGCAACTGAGGTGAATGATTTCTTCCTTTTCCGGGTGTATCATGGATGCTGTAGAGCCAAATTCAACGCTGCGGAGGTGCGTTTATGGAATCAGCGAAGGTCTGGGCGGAGAAGGTGACGATCCCCACCTATGAGATCGGCCCGGCGGAGAAGAACCCCATTTTTCTGGACAAGCGGGTCTATCAGGGAAGCTCCGGGAAGGTCTACCCCTACCCCACCGTGGAGCGCATCAGCGACACGAAGCGGGACAAGGAGTACACCGCCGTCTTTCTGGAAAACGACTACCTGAAGGTCATGGTCCTGCCGGAGCTGGGCGGGCGGATCCAGCGGGCGCTGGACAAGACCAACGATTACGATTTCGTCTACTATAACCACGTGATCAAGCCGGCCCTTGTGGGCCTTACCGGCCCCTGGATCTCCGGCGGCATCGAGTTCAACTGGCCCCAGCACCACCGCCCCACCACCTTTTTGCCAGTGGAGTTCACCACGGTGAGCGGCGAGGACGGCTCGGCGGCGGTGCTTTTGCACGACACCGACCGTATGTATGGCACCAGCGCCCTGACGAAGATTGCCCTTTATCCGGGCAGGGCGTATATTGAGATCACGGGGCAACTCTACAACGGGACGGGTCTGCCCCAGACCTTCCTTTGGTGGGCAAACCCCGCCGTGGCGGTGAACGACAACACCCAGTCGGTGTTCCCGCCGGACGTACACGCCGTCATGGACCACGGCAAGCGGGACGTGAGCCGGTTCCCCATTGCAACGGGCGTCTACTACAAGAAGGACTACAGCGAGGGCGTGGACATCTCCCGGTATAAAAATATCCCCGTCCCCACCTCCTACATGGCGGAGAAGTCCAAATACGACTTCGTGGGCGGCTACGACTACGGCGTGGGGGCGGGCATCCTCCACGTGGCGGACCACCACATCTCTCCGGGCAAGAAGCAGTGGACCTGGGGCTGTGGGGATTTCGGGAAGGCCTGGGATCGGAACCTGACGGACTCCGACGGGCCGTATGTGGAGCTGATGACAGGCGTATACACCGACAACCAGCCGGATTTCACCTGGCTCAAGCCCTTCGAGGAGAAGGTGTTCCGGCAGTACTTCATGCCCTACAAGGCCGTGGGGCAGGTCAAAAACGCCACCATCGACGCGGCGGTACACCTGTCGGCGGAGAACGGGGAGGCGCGGATCGTCGTCTACGCCACGCGGGTCTTTGAAAACGCCCAAATCATCCTCACCGCCCGTGGCAAAACAGCGCTGGACGAGACGGCGAGGCTCTCCCCGGTGGACATTTATGAAAAGACCGTTCCCGTGGGAGACGCGGCCGAGGAGGAACTGTCCATCGCCGTCCTGGCACAGGGGCGCTGTCTCGTGGAGTACCGGCCCGAAAAGCAGGAGATCCCCCGGCTCCCCGAACCCGCCAAAGCGGCAAAGGAGCCGGAGGAATACCGCACCAACGAGGAGCTTTTGCTCACGGGACAGCACATCGAGCAGTACCGCCACGCCACATATCTGCCGGACCCCTACTACTTAGAGGGGCTGAAGCGGGACCCCGGCGACATCCGCCTGAACAACGCCTACGGACAGCTTTTGATGCGGCGGGGACAGTTTGAAAAGGCGGAGCCGTATTTCCGCAAGGCCTTGGAGCGGCTCACGGAGCGGAACCCCAACCCGTACAACAGCGAGACATATTATCTGCTGGGGCTTGACCTTCTGTATCAGGACCGGGAGGCCGAGGCTTACGACGCCTTCTACAAGGCCACCTGGACAAGCGAGCAGCAGGAGACGAGCTTTTACTGGCTGGCGGCCATCGACGCCCGCGGAGGGCGGTTTGACCGGGCCTTGGAGCACATCGAGCGGTCGCTGGTGAAGAACGCCCACAACGTCAAGGCCCGTGGGCTGAAGGCGTATCTTCTGCGCAAGCTGGGCCGCGCCGGGGCCACCGCCCGGTGGGTGGAGGAGAACCTAAAGCTTGATCCCTTCGACTTCGTCTCCGGCTTTGAGAAGGTGCTTCTGGGCCTTGCGGACGGTTCGGAGCTTGCCGGGCGAATGCGGGGGTCCCGCGAAAACGTCCTGACGACGGCCCGCGGCTACGCCGCGTTCGGCGCGTATGAGGAGGCGCTAAAGGTGCTGGACCGCTGCGGGGAGGACTACCCCATGCTGTGGTACTACAGGGCCTTTTACGCCGCCAGGCTTGGAAAGGAGAATGAGGCGAAGGCGCTCTTGGCCTCCGCCGAGGCCGCGCCCACGGACTACTGCTTCCCCAACAAGCCGGAGGACATCGCCGTGCTCCGCTTCGCCATGGAAAACGGCTGCCGCGCCCGCGCCCCTTACTACCTGGGGTGCCTGTGGTACGATAGGCTCCAGTGGCGGGAGGCTTTGACCTGCTGGGAGCTGGCGGCGGAAAACGCGCCGGACTTCCCCACGGTCTGGCGGAATCTGTCCCTCATCTATTTCAACAGGCTCCACGACGGCCAGCGCGCAAAAGCGGCAATGGAGCGGGCCTTCTCCCTCAACGAGGCGGATGCGCGGGTGTTTTTGGAGCTTGACCAGCTCTACAGAAAGCTGGGCTGGCGCTTTGAGGACAGGCTCAAAAACTACGAGGCGCACAAGGCGCTGCTCGGCGCGCGGGATGACCTCTTTGTGGAGTACGTGACGCTGGTGAACCTGTGCGGGGAGCACGAACGGGCGTATGAGCTTATGATGTCCCGGCGCTTCCACCCCTGGGAGGGCGGCGAGGGGAAGATCACCGCCCAGTACACGCTCGCCCTGCTACAATCAGCGCGGAAAGCCTTGAAGGAAGAGCGGTACGCGGACGCCGAGAAGCTGCTGCGTCAGGCCCTTGTCTACCCCGAAAATCTCGGTGAGGGCAGGCTGGAGGGCACAAAGGACAACCATATCTACTACCACTTGGGGCTTGCCCTGGAGGGGCAGGGGAAAACGGAGGAGGCCCGCGCGTGCTACCGGCGCGCCACCGTGGGCACCGACGAGCCGGCGGGGGCCATGTATTATAACGACCAGCCGGCGGATATGATCCTCTACCAGGGTCTTGCCCATTTGAAGCTGGGCGACGTCAGAGCCGCCCGTTCCAGATTCTACCGGCTCATCGACTACGGAGAGCGGCATCTGGAGGACAAGGTGAAAATAGAGTATTTTGCCGTATCCCTGCCGGACTTTCTCATTTTCGACGAGGACTACACCGCAAGGAACCGGGCGCACTGCAACTATCTCATGGCCCTTGGGCACCTGGGCCTTGGGAACGTGGAAAAGGCCGCCGCGTTTTTAAAGGAGACCCTGGCCATCGAGCCTTCTCACCAAATGGGAAGCGTGTATTCCCGGCTGCTCGCCTGACCCCAAGCAGGGCGGATGGCGGTACGGGTTTTGACATCCCCCCTGCCGGGCAATGGCCGCGGCACTACCGCTTATCGCCTTTTGCGAAAAAGGCCACGGCGATGGCGCCGGGTCCCACGTGGGTCCCGATGGCGCTCCCAATGGCGCAGACGGGCAGCTCGCCCGTCCAGCCCCGGTACAGCGCCTCGCTGTCCCGAATGTACTTCTTGAGGAGCGTGTCGTCCAGGCCGCTGTAGGCCAGGGTGTATGGCATCTCAAGGTCGATGCCGCCGCTTTTCTCCACAAAGCTCACCAGGAGATTGTTGCCGTTTTTCGACCCTCTGGCCTTGCCCAGCAGCGCCACCTCCCCGCGCTCCACCGTCACCACCGGCTTGATGGACAAAAGCTCCCCGGCGAAAGCCACGGTGGGGGAGATGCGCCCGCCCTTTTTCAGGTATTCCAGGGTGTCCAGCAGAGCCAGCACCCGGATGTCTCTCTTGCGCGCCTCAAGCGTTTGGACGATCTCCCCGGCGGACAGCCCGGCGTTTCGCAGCCGCACGGCGTAGAGGACCAGGAGCTGTTGGCCGATGCTGACGTTCTCGCTGTCCACCACCGTGACGCGCCCGCCGAAGTCCTCCGCCGCGGCGGCGGCCCCGGCCCAGGAGCCGGACAGCTTGGAGGACAGCGTGATGCACAGCGTCTCGTCCCCGCCCTCCGCCGCTTTCCGAAAGGCCTCCCCGTACTGGAAGGGCGTGATCTGGCAGGTGTGGGGCAGCTCGTCCGTCTCGATGAGCTTTTCAAAAAATTCCCGGTTGGAGAGGGTCACCCCGTCCAGATATTCCCGGTCGCCGAACACCGTGGTCAGAGGCATGACCTCTATGCCCAATTCACGGGCCCGCTCCTGGGTAATGTCCGAGGCGGAGTCTGTGATGATTTTTACCGACATATTGTATTCCTTATCCTTTCCTCAGCACATTGTGTGCTAAAATGCTTAAAAAAGCGCGATCGCCCATTGCCGAAAAGGCCGTCAGGCCTTCATCCCGTCCAGGAGCACGTTAAAGGAGCGGCGAAAATCACGCAAAGCCTTATCTTCGGGGATCTCACGGGCCAGTGCGTCCGTGTTATAGCCGCGAATAAAGCACCAGATGGCATAGCTCATGGCGTCGGAGTCGATTCCCGGCTTAACAAGACCGCGCTCCTTGCCCAGCTCGATAAAATCCCGGATGCGCCGGCGCCACCATAGGTAGTTCTCGGTGGAAACGCTGTCCTGAATAAACACATACTGGTTCATGCCAAGCTTCAGCTTATAGGAGAGGGTCAGCGTCCCGGCGGCGATGTCCGTGATCTGTCCGAAGAAATCCCCCTCCGGGTCGAATCGATCCAGAATACTCTGGCGCATCCGCAGGGCCATATCCTGGTAGACCAGGGCCAGCACCTCCTCCACGTTGTGAAAGCGGTTGTAGAAGACCCGGTTGGTGACCCCCAGCGCCCGGATGATCCCCCGGACCGTCACCTCCCCGGCCCCCCGCTCCAGGGCCATGCCGGCCGCCGCCTCCACGATTTTCCCGCTCATCTCATCGTGAATGAGCTGCCCGCGCTCCTCCATGCCGGTCCTCTCCCTTCAGCACACAGTGTGCTGAGAGTTTATCACACCTCCCGCCCTTTGTCAAGCTCCCGCGCACCCCGGCTGGGACAAAAAATTTTCTCCCGGCCCTTGACAATTAATAATGTTTATGCTATATTCGTAATAACATTAATAATTGTAAAGGGGGCCTTTCATTGGAACTCATTCTTCAACCCTATTCCCGCAAGCTGGGGAACTGCCTGGCGGAGGACCTCCGTTCCGGGAAATACCGGCTCTTTCTCTTCTCCGTCGCCTACGCCAAGCTCAGCGGCGTGGACGCATTGGTGGACGGGCTGAGCGCGTTTCGCGCGGCGGGCGGGGAGGTCCACGCCACGGTGGGCATCGACCAGGCGAACACCTCCTTTGAAGCTCTGCGCGCCCTTCTGGCGCTCACAGACGGGCTGTACATCTTCCACAACAGCGACGACCGATCCTGTTTTCACCCGAAAACGTGCATCTTCGCCGGCGACGGGGCCGGGAAGATCTACATCGGGTCCAACAACCTGACGGAGGGCGGCCTCTTTTCAAACTACGAGATCGCCGGCTGCCAGGAGTACGACCTGACCGTTCCGGCGCAGGCGGAGGCGTTTGCCAACGCCGCCCGCTCCCTGAACGTCTTTCGGCAGGACGGCCCCTGCTGCAAAAGGGCGGCGGAGGATCTGATCCGGGCGCTGTACGACGCGCGCATGATCTATTCCGAGAGCGAGCTTCGCCTTTTCCGGCAGGCGAGCCGCCCGGCCGGCGGCTCCGAGGCGGACCCCATATTCCGCACAGAACCCATCACAGGCCGGGCGGCGGTCCACGATCTCAGCCGCTTTAAGCCGGAGGCGGAGATCCGGGCGGAATACCTGACGGGGCCGGCCGCCTCCGTGGAGGCCGCCGCCCCTCCGGCGGAACCTGTTGCGGAGAACGCCCGGTGCAGGTGCTTCTATAAGCGCCTGAGCCGGAACGACGTGGATCTGAAGTCCTCCCCAGGCCAGATCATCATTCCCATCGGCTTTAAGTCCTTTTTCGGCAAATTGAGCGAACCCCAGACGACCCCCAAGGGGGCGATGCAGTCTGAGCGGTATTTCAGCCTGAAATACGAAAACACCGGCGCTGTCACCGACAACGCGCGGGTCATCTTCTACGTCCCGGCGGCGACGCACGCCCGGAAAAACAGCGAGGTGCGCTTCGCCATGCGCAACCGGGCCATCTTCAACACCTTTGAAAAGGACGACGTCCTGGTCTTTACGCTGGCCCCGCAGAGCGAGCAGGGGCAATATTATTGCTCTGTGCGCAGGATCCCCCACGGCGACGCGGAGGCGGACAAGTACCCCGGCCGCTGCGGCTGGATCAACAAATAAAAAGCGAAAATCCCTGAATTGAGACATTCAGGGATTTTTCATTGTACCCTCCGCGCCGGGAGCGGGCACGGTCACTTCTGGAAGATCATGATGTGGGACCTTTTGGCGGCGGTCTTGTAGTTGGGCGTAAAGGCCCTGGTGTACTTTCTCTGGTCAAAGGAGAAGGTCTCCCTCTCCGTAAAGCCGGCGCGGCGGGCGATGCGCCTGTACACCTCGTCCATTGAGATAAGCTCGTCCCGGAAGATCGAATCGCCAATGACCACGCAGAGGTACCCCCCGCCGGCCAGCTTGCGGTACACCTGCTGCGCCACCTCGAAAATGCTCTCCACATACGTCTCGACGCCGCGCCCGTTGTCGCAGTGCTTGTTGCGGGAGCCGATTTCCTTCTCCTGGACCTCATAGTGGTCGTAGCCCAGCCAGTACATCCTCAGCTTGTGATAGAGGTAGTAGTCGAAGGAATTCATATACGGCGGGGACGTGATGGCGGCGGCGGCGGAGCCGTCCCGGAGGAAGTCCAGATTCCGGGAGTCCTGGGTCGCCACAGTGACCGTGCCCAGGGAGAACTTCTCCAGCTCCCTCACCCGCGCCAGCATATCCACGGCCTTTTTGTGAAATTCCGCCAGCGCAAACCCGTCCGGGTGGTTCTTGTTCACCGCCCGCCAGCGGGTATCGCTCTCCTGATTGGAGGCCTTGACGATCACCGCGGAGAAGGCGGTGTTCAGGAAGTCCGCCGCGGCGCCGCCGGCGACGGAGGCGGTGAGCGCCCGGATATACCCCAGCTCCCTGAGCATATTGGGCTGAAACCAGTGGTCGCGGTTAAGGAAAACGGGGATGGAGAGGCGCTTTTCATCGGAGGGGTCAAAGAGGGGAAGCTGTGACAGGACCGCCTCCACCTGGGCGCGCTGTTCCTCCCGGAGGGGCGTGCATTTTGTCCGGGAGATGAGGGTGGCGATGGGGTTGGAGTCCACCCCGGCGGCGTCATACCCGCGAACGGCCGCCTCCAGAAGCGTGGTCCCGGAGCCGCAGAAGGGGTCCAGGATGAGGCTGTGGGCGGGGAGGCGCAGATACTCCAGCAGCGAGCCGGGGATCTGCGGGATGAACTTTGCGGGATAAGAGTGTATGTTGTGCGTCAGGGTCTGCTTCTCCTGGGCCGTAACGGCGTCCAGGTCAATGAAATACCGCTCCTCCATGTCTACCTCATCTTCTTGAACACCAGCAAATAGGAGTGTCCGATATTCAGATAAAAATTCCTTGAGGGATAGCCCAGACAGACCAGCGGGCGGAAGTTGGTCTGATCGTAGATGCGTATATCCCACAGCGTGTACCCGGCCTCTTCGGCGCAGCGGATGATGTCCCCGTGAAAATCGATATAGGGGACCCCGCGCTTTAAATCTCTGAAATCCTTGACGACCCAGACGGCGTAGGTCCCCGCCTTCTGGACCGCGTGGCATTTTTTCATGACGCCGGAAATGGCGGCTATGCCCTCGCCGTATTCCATATTCCCGATGTCCCGCCCGTCCAGGGAATAGGGGGCCGGATTTTTGATGGGGTTGATCTCGGAAAGCTCGCGCCACTTGTACGCGAAATTCCCGTTTATGGTCTTCAGGAGGTTTGCATACGGCGGGCTGGTGAGGATAAAATCGACGGAGTCCCTGGCGATGTGGGCCAGCATATTCTCCGCGTCGTCCTCAAAAAGCTCGCCCTCGATCCCCTTTTCGGCGATCTCGTCCCGGCACATCTGGGCGAAACGCGGGTTCAGCTCTATGCCAAGGCTTTTGCGGCCCAGCTCGTGGGCGGCCTGCATCGTGGTGCCCACGCCCACGAACGGGTCGAGGACCACGTCCCCCTCCTGCGTATAGATCTCGATCTGATGGCGGGCCAGCGCCTTGGGGAAGCAGGCGCCGTGCTCCTTTTGATTCTGGGTCCGCGTGTCCGGGTAGCTCTCAATGCTCTTGCTGTGCCTGGCCCACTCGGCCCCGGTCAGGTCGTTCAGCTGATTGACGCGGGTGTCCTTCTTCTTGCCGAAGCAGTTTCGGCAGAGCCTTTTTTTATACCGCTCGGTGTCCACGTCGGCGTCCGTCTCCGCGCCGCATTTTGAGCAGATAAATTTAGCTTTCTGTTGGTCCATTGTTCTACCCCTCAGCCAAAAATAAGGCCCGGCTCCGCGCCGCAAAACGCCCTCTTTAAATTATATATGAACCGCGTCTTTTTTTCAAGTGTTTCCGGGAAAGCGCCCCCGCGCCCCCCTCTCATGGGGAAAAGCCGGATTCCCTATGTCGCAAAAGCCGGATTTCCCCAGGAAATCCGGCTCAGTTTGCCGATTCTTTATGAGGGCGCGGCCTCAGCACAGGGGGGCCACCAGGCGCAGAAAGCCGTCGCCGAGCCACTTCCAGAAGGTGATGTTGAGGTCCGCAAGCGTCCTCTCCCGGCACTTGGACTGGGTCTCCAGGAAGTCCGCCCGGAGGCTTTCCAAAAGCGACGACTTATAGAACACGGTGTTGTTCTCGAACTGCAAAAAGAGGCTGCGGTAGTCGAGATTCACCGTGCCCACAGCGCCCACCTTGCCGTCCACAAGACACGCCTTGGCGTGGAGGAAGCCGGGGGTGTACTCGTAAATCTTCACGCCGGCCTCCAGCAGCACCGGGTAGAAGCTGCGGGTCATGCGGTAGACGATCTTCTTGTCCGGGATCCCCGGCGTGATGATCCGCACGTCCACGCCCCGGCGGGCGGCGCGCACGAGGGCGTCCACCAGCGCCTCTCCGGGGAGGAGGTAGGGGGTGTAGAACCATGCGTGGTCCTCCGCCTGGGCCAACAGGTCGATATAAAGCTCGTTCGTGGTCCCCTCCGGCCGCAGGGGGGAGTCGTAATAGGGCAGGACAAGCCCGTCCCGGACCTCCGAGGCGTCCGCCGGGGCGGACAGACACTCCGCCGGAACCGGGTCCTTTGTGAAGGCGTTCCAAAGCTCCGCGAACATCCGCGTAAAGCTCCGGGCGGCCTCGCCCCGGACCATGAAGCCGATGTCCTTCCAGTGTCCGAAGCGGGTGATGTGGTTGATATACTCGTCCGCCAGATTCACCCCGCCGCTGAACGCGGTCTTGCCGTCGATGATCAGCATTTTCCGATGGGTGCGGCAGCTGAGGGTCCCGCTGACAAAGAGGAGCGGGTTGAAAGCGACGCATTGGATTCCCTTTTTCCGCAGCTCCTCGGCGTTTTTGGCGGTGTAGGTGGAGATGCTCCCCAGGTCGTCGTACATGACGCGCACGTCCACGCCCTGGGCGGCCTTTCTGGCCATGACCTCGGTGAGGGAATCCCAGAAAAGCCCGTTCTCGATGATCAGATACTCGACGAAAATAAACTTCTCCGCCTTTTCAAGCTCCTCCAGCATCCTGGGGAACATATCGTCGCCCAGGGGGTAGTACTCCGTCTCCCTGCCCTGGCGCAGGGGAAGGCCGGTCTGCCGCTGGACGCGCCGGAGGGTCTGCGCAAGGCGCCGGTCCTCCCGCTCCAGCTCCTCAAAGAGCGGGCCGGAGGCGTCCTCCTCCGGCGGGAGCGGCGGGGTCCTGGCGATTTTTTTGCGGATGGGGGCCATGGACCGCCTGTCCCCCAGAAGGAGGAACAAAAGCGCCCCCGGCAGCGGGAAGGCGAGGACCAGGACCAGCCACAAAATGCGGTAGGTGCTCTCGTCCCTCTTCGTCATAAGGTAGAGCACAAGGACCAGCGCCAGCACGGCCAGCACGATGTGGATCGCCGTGGCCCAGGGCTTGAGCCACGTAAACAGCAGCAGATACAGCAGGATCTGAAGGGCAACCGCAGGGATCACGGTCACCACCCGGCGCAGTACCCTTTTCATCTTTCTCCCACTCCCCTCTCCGGCGGTCTTTATCCCGGAAGCGCCGGGAACGCAAGCGCCTCTCGGCTCACCTGGCCCTGATGATCTGGATGGACAAAATCAGGGTCTTGATGCCGGAGACGAGGATGGACGCGCCAATGAGAAGCCCCACGGAGAGGGCGGTGATCATGGGCTGGAATATGCATATCACGCCCATGGCCGCGGTGACCACGCCAAGGATCATGACCACCAGCCACCCGGCGGTGCGAAGGTCGTTGGGAAGCTCCTGGTTCAGCTTCCGCAGCGACAGCGCCTCGACGATGCCGGTGACGCCGTAAATAAGGAGCCACAGGGCGGCGGCATAGGCGATGACCATGTTGGTGGCGAACTGGGCAACCCCGTTGACGATGATGAAGCCGCCGAACACAACGCCGGCGACGCCTCCCACCAGTTCCCAGACGCTGCGGTTCACCTTGCCTGCGGCGTAGCGGAAGATGGCCGAGACCCCGGCCACCACAATGGCGAAGCCCGCGATCCAGCCCAGGGAGGAAAAGGTCTCGATCGGGGTCACCATGCAGTCCACCCCGCAGACGATCATGAGGATGCTTAAAAGGATCATCAGTACAGTCATGAAAACGGCCTCCTTTTTATTTTATTTTTTATTTTAGCACAAATTTCCTCTTCCGTCAAATAACAGGCAATCCAATTATAGCGGGCAGTTTGCGCCGCCGAGTGGCGGACCGTCTCCCGCCGAGACGCCTGAGTCCTTCGTTTTTCGGAAAGGTTCGGACTTTTCAAAAGCCCGGCCATATGATATACTGTTCGCATACGTGAAAACATCAGGACAACAATGCGGATCTACGCCGTGGGACGAAGGCAGGATGCCGGCGTCAGGCGGCTTAAAGGGAGCGAAGCATGGACTACTTACCGAGAACCTGTGCCGAAACGCCGGGGGAGGGACCGGCGGTGGACGGCCTTGCGCTGATCGCCGCCCTCACGCCGGGGCCGCCGGACTACGCCGCCGCCTGGGCGGACATCGAGCGTTCCCCTCTGGGCGTATACGTCCCCGCCATGGCCGGGACCGGGCAGAATCCCGTCTACCACGGGGAGGGGGACGTGTGGACCCACACGAAGAACGTGTGCGGGGAGCTGTGCGCGTCGGATCATTACCGCTCCCAGCCGGAGCGCGTTCGGGCGCTCTTGTTCTCCGCCGCCCTGCTCCACGACGTGGGGAAGGTGCGCGCCACCCGCTGGGAGAACGGGCGCTGGACAAGCCCCAACCACTCCGCCATCGGGGCCGGGATGGCCAGGGAGCTTCTGTGGACGCGCCTGGGCCTTTACGGCACGCCGGAAAAGCAGGGCTTCCGGGAGGCGGTCTGCGCCCTGGTGCGCCGCCACGCCATGCCCGCCAGGGGCATCGACCGCCGGAACGCCGAAAGGCGGATCCTCACCGTCTCCCAGATGGGGCTTCTTGCGCCGGACTTCACGCTGGAACGCCTGTGCGCCCTCTCCGCGGCGGACGCGCGGGGGCGTATCTGCGGCGACCTGCCGGAGATGCTCGCGTGTGTGGAGCTGTGCGCGGGGATTGCCAGGGAGAAGGGCTGTCTGAACGGCCCCTACCCCTTCCCGGACGGGCATACGCGCTTTGCCTATCTCTCCGGCCGGGACGTGCCGCCGGACGCCGCGCTGAAGGACGGCCGCTGGGGGCCGGTGATCCTGCTCTCCGGCCCTTCCGGCGCGGCGCGGGACCTCTGGAGGCGGGAAAACCTTCCCGGCCTGCCGGCGCTCTCCCCGGAGGGCGGCCAGGGGGCCGCGCAGGAGGCGGCTCACCGGGCGCGGGCGTATCTTCAGCGCCGGGAATCCTTTATCTGGAGCGCCCCCTGCCTTACGGAGGAGGACCGCCGCCAGCCCCTGGAGCTTTTTCACGCCTCCGGGGCGTGGGTCAGGCTGGTCTATCTGGAGTCCGGCCCGGACGCGGCGGCCCGGCGGGACGGTTTTCAGACCGCACCCGCGCCGGAGGCTTCCGTCGCTCTGTCTGTCGCGGCGCTCTCTCCCCCCGCCCCCGGCGAGGCGCGGGAGGTGGCGTGGATATGCCTATAAAATACGGAGATCAGGAGGCGGCCTATGGAGAGATCCGGCTTTAACGAGGGGTGGACCTTTAAAAAGAGGGGCGGCGAGGCCGTCCCGGTGGTCCTGCCCCACGACGCCATGCAGACGGAAGCCCGGCGCGCGGACAGTCCGTCCGGGTCCGGCTGCGCCTTTTATGAGGGCGGCGTATACGAGTATGAGAAGGTCTTTACCGTCCCGGAGGCGTTTCGGGACAAGAGCGTGTACTTTGAGTTTGAGGGCGCTTACCCCATGGCGGAGGTCTGGCTGAACGGCGTGCGCGCCGGCGGCTGCGCCTATGGGTACGGGCAGTTCCTGGTCCCCGGCGACGGGCTGAGGCCGGGGGAGGAGAATACCCTGCGGGTGGTGACGGACAACTCCCACGTCCCCAACTCCCGCTGGTACTCCGGCGCGGGACTTCACCGCCCCGTCTCCGTCTGGGTGGGAGAGCGGGCGCATATCCGGCCGCGGGGCGTGAGGGTGAGGACCCTCTCCGCCGACCCGCCCACGGTGGAGGTCACGGTGGACTGCGATGACGGCGAGCCGGAGGTGACCGTATTCACCAAAGAGGGCGGGGTCTTCACCGGGACCGGCCGCAAGGTGACCCTTGCGCTGCCGGGGGCCTCCCTGTGGAGCGCGGAGGAGCCGAATCTCCACTCCGTCCGGGCCGTCCTCCCCGGCGGGGACAGCGAGACGGCGCGTTTTGGCATCCGCACCCTCTCGTGGAGCGCCAGGGGCTTTTTTGTAAACGGCCGGGAGACCCTCCTTCGGGGCGGATGCGTACACCACGATAACGGGATCCTGGGGGCGCGTAGCTTTCCCACGGCGGAGTGGCGGCGGGTGGCGATCCTCAAATCCTTCGGCTTCAACGCCATCCGCTCCGCCCACGACCCCGCCTCCGAGGCGATGCTTGAGGCCTGCGACGCCCTGGGGATGTACGTGATGGACGAGGGCTGGGATATGTGGTACTACGCGAAAACGGCGGGGGACTACTCCGCCCGCTTCATGGACAACTGGGAGCGGGACCTTGAGGCGATGGTGGACAAGGACTTCAACCACCCCTGCGTGGTCATGTACTCCATCGGCAACGAGGTCTCGGAGCCGGCGTCGGAGCGGGGGCTTGCTCTCGCCAAAAGGCTGGTGGACAAGCTCCACGGCCTTGACCCCTCCCGCCCCGTCACCAGCGGGGCGAACCTGGTGATCCTTGCCTCCGCCGCCAACCCCCATGAGCCGTCCGGGCAGGGGCCGGAGGCCGGGGACGGCGCGGACAGCGAGTCCTTCAACCGCCGTATGCAGGAGCAGTTTGTGGGTATGTGCCGGGCCTCCGCCACGCCGGACGCGGACAGGGCCTCGTCGCCGTACCTTGACCTTCTGGACATCGCCGGCTACAACTACGCCTCCGACCGCTACCCCCTTGAGCCGTCCCTTCACCCGGACAGGGCCGTGGTGGGCAGCGAGACCTTCCCCTTCATGCTGGCGGAAAACTGGGCGGCGGTGGAGAAATACCCCTATCTCACAGGCGATTTCATGTGGACGGCCTGGGACTACCTGGGCGAGACGGGCATCGGCGCGTGGAGCTGCGAGCCGGACGCCAACGTGTTCGGCAAGCCGTACCCCTGGCTGTTGGCCGACACCGGGGCCTTTGACATCCTGGGGAACGACAACGCCGAGGCCGGCCTTGCCGCCGTGGTGTGGGGCGCCAGGACGGAGCCGTACATCGCCGTCGCCCCTCCCACGCACCCCGGCAAGCCCCAGTACCGGGGGGCGTGGCGCGGCACCGACGCCGTCCCCCACTGGTCTTGGCGGGGCTGTACCGGGAACGAGACCCGTGTGGAGGTGTACACCCGCGCCCCGCAGGCGGCGCTCTATCTCAACGGGCGTCTCATAGGCCGGGCGGAAACCCACGGCTTCCGGGCCGACTTCACCCTGCCCTACGAGCCGGGGGAGCTGAAGGCCGTGGCCCTGGACGGCGACGGCACGGAGCTTTCCTCCCACGCCCTCCGCTCCGCCACGGGCAAGCTGCGCCTCCGGGTGAGCCGGGAGACCACCGGCGCGGGGGACGGCCTTGTGTATTTCAACATCGACCTTGTGGGGGAAAACGGGGAGATCGAGTGCAACCGGGACAGGAAGGTGACCTTCTCCCTGGAGGGCGGCGAGCTTCTGGCCTTCGGAAGCGCCCGGCCCAAAACCGAGAGCCGCTTTGAGACGGGCACATACGAGCTTTACCGGGGCCGCGCCCAGGCCGTCGCCCGCCGGGTGACGGCGCCCGTGGTGCGGGTGGGCTTTGATGGGTCGCCCCAGCCTGTGGAGGTAGGCCTCGCCCCCCGGTACTTCCGATTGGCCGCTCTGGGCCTTTGAAGGTATGCCGCGGCTCAATAATTTAAAGTTTTTTCTTTTTTCCGTAACAGAAAATTTACTCTTGAAAAGCGGACGATTTTATAATAGTATGAAAACAGCGGGATAAAATCTGATTTCATATACAGGGGGGAATTTTGACATGGCGGAAAAGATCCTCGTGGTGGAGGACGACCACAACATCGCGGAATTGCTCCGTCTCTACCTTGAACGGGAGGGTTTTGAGACGTCCATCGCCCACGACGGCGAACAGGGCGTCCATGAATTTGAGCGGGTCCGCCCGGAGCTTGTGCTTCTGGACATCATGCTCCCCGGCCTTGACGGCTGGGGCGTCCTGCGCAAGATCCGCTCCCAGGCGGACACGCCCGTCATCATGCTGACAGCCAAGGGCGAGACCTTTGACAAGGTCAACGGCCTTGAGATGGGGGCCGACGACTACATCACCAAGCCCTTCGACATGAAGGAGGTGGTTGCCCGCATCCGCGCCGTCCTGCGCCGCTACGGCGGCGGCGACACGGTCCAGAGCAAGCGCCGTCTCGTCTTTGACAAGCTGGTGATCGACATGGAGTCCTTCGTCCTCACCGTGGACGGGAAGCGGGTGGACATCCCGCCCAAGGAGATGGAGCTTCTCTACCATCTCGCCCTGTCCCCCAACCGGGTCTACACCAGAAATCAGCTTCTGGACGAGGTCTGGGGCTTTGACTACTTCGGGGACTCCCGCACCGTGGACGTACACATCAAAAGGCTCCGTGAGAAGCTGGAGAACGTCTCCGATGAGTGGTGCCTCAAGACCGTGTGGGGCGTGGGCTACAAATTTGAGCTGAAGGGCGACAACGAGTAAAAACTATCCTTGCGAGGCGGGAAAAATGCGTCTTCTGCGCAGCGTATATGCGAAAAACTTCATGGCCGTGGTGCTGCTCTTCTGCCTGAGCTTCGCTATTCTTGGGGCGGCCTTCGGCGCCATGAGCTACAGCTTTATCATCCGCGAGCGCGCGGAGAGCATGGAGGAGGCGGGGAAAACCGCCGGCGTCATGCTGCGCTCCTACTCCCAGCAGGTGGGCGGCGGCTACACCGGCATCAACACCCGCGCCATGCTCTCGCTGGTGTCCCAGATGGCCGGGTATCACATGATCATCACCGACGGCGAGGGGGCGATCCTCAACTGCTCCGACAGGGAACTCAGCTGCGGCCACGCCTCCCTGTCCGTGCCGCCGTCTGTCATCTCCGCCGTAAACCGGCAGGACAAATTTCAGGGGGTCACGGACCTGGACGGGGTGTACGGCCAGCCGCGCTTTGTGGTGGGCCTCGCCATCCCGGCAAGCCCCACGCAGGCGTATATCTTTGTCTCCGACGACGCGGGGCGCATGGGCGGCGTGTGGAAGAGCTTTGCGGAGATCTTCCTTGTGGCCGCCGCCGTTGTGGTCATTCTCTCCTTCATCACCGCCTACGTCGTGGTGAGGAAGATGTCCCGGCCCATCAAGGAGATGTCTGACGCCGCCAGGAGCTACAGCCAGGGGGACTTCACCCCCAGGGTCCACACGGAGGGCCGCCAGGACGAGGTGGGGGAGCTTGCCGAGTCCTTCAACGTCATGGCCGACTCCCTGGAGCGGTCCGAGCGCAGCCGCCGCGACCTCATCGCCAACGTGTCCCACGAGCTGAAAACGCCCATGACCACCATCTCCGGCTTTGCCGACGGGATCCTGGACGGCACCATCCCGCCGGAGAAGGAGCGGGAGTACCTGGCCGTCATCTCCTCCGAGACGAAGCGCCTTTCCCGCCTTGTGCGCGGGATGCTGGATATGTCCCAGCTCCAGTCCAAGACGCCCCTGGAACTCCAAAGCCGCTCCTTCGACCTGCTGGAGGTGGTCTGTCAGTCCCTTCTGAGCATGGAGGCGAAGATCACCTCCCGGAACCTGGACGTGGAGACCGTCCTGCCGGAGGAACCCATCTACACGGCGGGGGACTCCGACGCCATCACCCAGGTGGTCCACAACCTCCTGGACAACGCCGCGAAATTCGCCGAACCCGGCACCTCCCTGGTCCTCAAGCTCTGGCGGGAGGAGGGGAAAGCCTACGTCTCCGTGGCAAACCGAGGCGAGACCATCCCGCGGGAGGAGCTGCCCCTTATCTTCGAGCGGTTCCATAAGACCGACCGGTCCAGAAGCCAGGACCGGGACGGCGTGGGCCTGGGCCTCTACATCGTCAAGACCATCCTGGACAGCCACGGCGGGGACATTTTCGTCACCAGCCGGGACGGATTGACCACGTTTACCTTCAGTCTGAAGCTTGCGAAGAACCGTCCGGCCCCGGAAAGGCCCCCTCAGAAGTCCTGATCCGCAATTGTTCACAAAATGTATAAAATTTATTCACATTCTCTCCAGCGTCAGCCTATATAATATCTTGCGAAGCGATTCCTCCGAATCTGCGGTGTGTCTTCCCTCAAAGACCGCCGCAACTGCTTCAGCGGATCTCTCCCAATCCGCACGCTTGGATGGTCCAAGCAATTCTCCCTCATTTTTTGCGGAAATGCCCCCGTCCCAGTCGGGACGGGGGCATTTCTGTCTATGGAGACTCTATTTCCTATTTTTCCGTGCAAAAACGCGGGGGTTTCCGGGCCTATTCCTCGATCCCCGGCAGGGGAAGGGGGTCCAGCAGGAGCTTTGCGTAGAGGGTGACGGGGGTGGAGGCGGACAGCATCAGGTCCCCCTCCCGTCTCTCCCGGTTCAGGGTGAAGAGGTAGATGTTCCCCTCGCTGTCCTCCGCGTACTGGCGGCAGAGGAGGCGGCCATCCACCCGAAAGATACCCACGTCGCCGGGGCGCAGCCGCCCACGGCTGCTGGCGTAGACCACCTCGCCGGGCCTCACCGCAGGGGCCAGGCTGTCGTCGGCGATCCGAATACCGAACTCCGCCCCCTCCGGCATATCGGGGCGGCGGTGCACAAGGTCGAGCTTCGCCCTCATGATTTTCCGGCCAGCTTGAACACGTCCGAGGAGGCCCCCATGACCATGATGTGGTCGCCGTTCTCAAACACGAAGTCCGGCCCCAGGGTAGCGATGACGCGCTCTCCCCGCTTGGCGGCGATGACGTTGACGCCGTGGCGGCGGCGCACGTCGATCCCCACGATGGTATTGCCCACCCAGGAGGCGGGCGCCTTGATCTCATAGATGGCCACATCCCCGGTCACGGGAATGAAGTCAAAAATGTTGTCGGAGTTGTAGCGCATGGCTACGCGCTCGGCGATCTCCCGCTCCGGGTAGACCACCTCGTAAGCGCCGATCTGCTTCAGGAGCATCTCCTGGATGTCCTGGGTGGTCTTGGAAATGACCTTTTTGGCCCCGTACCGCTTCAACAGCGCCGTGGTCACCAGGGAGGACTGAAAGTCGTCCCCCGTGGTCACAAAGCACAGGTCAAAATTCTCCACGCCCAAAGACGCCACCACAGGCTCCTTGGTGCAGTCCCCGATGGAGCATTCGGTGAACTGATTCGCCATCAGCTCCACAAGCTCCGCGTCCTTGTCCACGATCATCACGTCGTTCCCCAGCTCCTGCATCTTCAGCGCCAGGTGCTGTCCGAAACGCCCAAGGCCAATAACCAATACGGATTTCATGTACGTACCTCCCTGTTATCCCACCAGGAGCTTGCCTGTGGGGAATTTTACCGGCGAAGCGCCCTGCTCCCCGGTGAGAGCGATGGCCATGGTGAGTCCGCCGATACGGCCGGCGAACATCAGAACGGTCAAAATAAGCTTTGCCGCTACTCCCAGGCCCGGCGTGATCCCCACGGACAGGCCCACGGTGGCGATGGCGGAGATGACTTCAAACAGCGCGGCCTTGAGCGTCACCGCGTCAACGACGCACAGCGCGCACGCGCCGACGATGATGGCGGTGAGGTAGATGACCATGATGGCCGTCGCCTGCCGGACGATGTCGTCCTCGATGCGCCGCTTGAAGGCCGTGGGGGGCGACTTCTTCATGGAGGCCGCCGTGCAGATGAGCATCACCGCCACGGTGGTGGTCTTGACGCCGCCGGCGGTGGAGCCGGGGGCCCCGCCGATGAGCATGAGCACCATGGTCAGGAGCAGCCCGGCGTCGGACAGGGAGGCCATGGACACCGTGGCAAAGCCCGCCGTGCGCGGGGTCACCGTCTGGAAAAGGGACAGCAGGAGCTTGTCCCCCAAAGAATACCCGGCGAAAGCCGCGCTGTTCTCAAAGAGCAGGAAGAGCGCAAACGGCGCCAGGACCAGCGCCGCCGTCATGACGAGCACGAGCTTGGAGTGGAGTTTGAGGGCCTTCAGGCGGAACCTGGAGTTGATAAGGTCGTCCCAGACGATGAAGCCGAGGCCGCCGATAAGGATGAGGGCCGTCACCGTCAGCACCACCACGGGGTCCGTGGCGAAAGCCGACAGGGACGCGCCGCCCCTATAGTCGCCCATGAGGTCAAACCCGGCGTTACAGAAGGCGGATATGGAGTGGAACACGGAAAACCACAGCCCCCGGCCCCAGCCGAAGGCCGGGACAAAACGCACCGCCAGAAGCGCCGTTCCGGCGGCCTCAAAGAGGATCGTGCCCAGAAAGAGCCGCCGCACAAGCTTGGCAACGCCGGCGTAGCTGTCGTTCCCCGCCGCCTGCATCAGCATCCGCGTGTCGGCAAGGCTCGTCCTCTTGCGCACCACGGAGAAAAAGCCCGTGATAATGGTCATGGCCCCAAGGCCGCCGGTCTGGATGAGCAGCAGGATCACGATCTGCCCAAAAAGGCTCCAGTGCGCCGCCGTGTCCGTCACGGCAAGCCCTGTGACGCACGCTGCCGACGTGGCGGTGAAAAGGCAGTCCACAAAGTTCGTCCACACGCCCTCCGCGGAGGAAAGGGGCGTCGTCAGTAAAAGCGCGCCCGCAAGGATGATCCCAAGGAAGCTCAGGACAATGAGCCTCACGGGGGTCGCCCAGCGTCTTTTGGCCCGCATGAGGTCACCTCCCAATGGAAAGAATACACTTTTCTATTTTAACCCATAAACGAAAAAAGTCAAGTCCGCTGTCCCGCTCAGGCCATATTTGCGTGTTTTTTTAAGAAAGGGCTTGAAGGAATTTAAAAATGTGATAAAATCATTCTGTAAAAAAGTATTTACGGAGGGTAATGCCATGTCCGCAAAAAAGACGATCGTTTCCCGGAGTCAACGCGACCCCGCAACCACGTGGAGCATCCAGGACCTTTTCCCCAGCGACGAGGCGTGGGAGAAGGCGTTTGACGCCTGCCAGTCTGTCCCCGGCGAGGCGGCGGCCTACCGGGGGAAGCTCGGAACGTCCGCAAAGACGCTTTTGGAGTATCTTCAGCTCAGCGAGCAGATCGATGAGCAGCTCGACCCCATCTTCTCCTATCCCATGCTGCGCCACGATGAGGACACCGCCGACCCCCGCCACCAGGCCATGGTGGGCCGGCTTCGGAGCTTCATGGTGAAGCTGGGTTCCGCCACGGCCTTCGAGGGGCCGGAGCTGAACGCCATCCCGGAGGAGACGCTGGAGCGGTTCTATGCCGAGGAGCCGGGGCTTGAGAAGTACCGCCGGTATCTTACCCGCGCCCGCCGCGACCGGGAACACGTGCTCAGCCAGCCGGAGGAGGACCTGCTGGCCGCCTTCGGGCAGGTGGCGCAGGGGCCGTCCCATATCTTCAACTCCTTCTCCGACGCGGATATGAAATTCCCCGCGGCGGAGGACAGCGGCGGAGACGCCCATCCCGTCACCCACGGCAGCTACATTGCCCTCATGTCCGACGCCGACAGGACGCTCCGCCGGAACGCCTTCAACTCCCTGTACCACACATACGGCGGCTTTAAGAACGCCTTTGCCGCCATGCTCAACGCCGAGGTCCAGAAAAACGTGTTCCGCGCCCGCGCCAGGAAGTACGACTCCGCGCTTCAGTCGGCGCTGTTCCCCTCGGAGATCCCGGAGAGCGTGTACCACAACCTCCTGAAGGCGGTGCATCAGAACCTGGACAAGATGTACAGGTATATGTCCATTCGGAAAAAGGCCATGGCCCTGGACGAGCTGCATATGTACGACGTCTATGCCCCCATGCTGTCCGAGGCCGGGCAGGTCATCCCCTTTGAGGAGGCCAAGGGCTGGGTGCTGGAGGCCGCGAAGGTCTACGGCGAGGACTATTGCCGCGTCCTTCGCTCCGCCTTTGACGGGCGCTGGATGGACGTTTACGAAAACGAGGGGAAACGCTCCGGGGCCTATTCCAGCGGCTGCCGCGTACACCCCTTTGTGCTTCTGAATTACAGCGACAACCTGGACAGCGCCTTCACCCTCGCCCACGAGATGGGCCACGCCATGCACTCTTACCTCAGCGCCAGCTCCCAGCCGACGGTCTACTCCAACTACGTGCTCTTTGTGGCGGAGGTCGCCTCCACCTGCAACGAGGCCATCCTCATGCGCAGCCTGCTGGCCCGCACGGACGACAAGCGCCGCCGCGCCGTGCTGATCAACTACTTCCTTGAGCAGTTCCGCACGACCCTCTACCGCCAGACCATGTTCGCGGAATTTGAGCTGAAAATCCACACCCTGGCCGAGCAGGGCGAGGCCCTCACCGCCAAGACCCTCTGCGACATCTACGCCGGCCTCAACCGGCTCTACTACGGCCCGGACGTGGTGGTGGACGACGAGATCGCCATGGAGTGGGCGCGTATCCCCCACTTCTACCGCCGGTTCTACGTCTACCAGTACGCCACCGGCTTCTCCGCCGCCATGGCCCTGTCAAACCGCATCCTCACCGGCGGGGAAGAGGCCGTGAAGGACTATCTGCGCTTCCTCTCCGGCGGTTGCTCCACCGACCCCGTGTCCCTGCTGAAGATCGCCGGCGTGGACATGAGCACCCCGAAGCCTGTAAACGACGCCCTGTCCCTCTTCGGCGAGCTTCTGGACGAGATGGAGACCCTCCTGGACTGAGTCCGTCACGCGGGCGGCTTTTTGGCAAGGCGGCGCTTGAAACGGAGAAATAGAAGTCGATTGAATCAACCTGCATAACGAACGAAAGGAAACAGAATGGACCTGCCGTGCGATTTACAGCTATATATTCCCCATCCAGAGGACGGCTGGTTTTATGTGAAGATGCTGTCTGACCCGGAGACGATGGCCTATAACGCGCCCTGGTTCCCGCCGGACGGGTGCATTCCCACGCCGGAATCCGAGTGGCTGGACATCCAGGCGTTTTGGATTGGGAAGGAGCCGGAGCGGTTCTACGCTTTCCTGCGGCGAAAAAGCGACGGGGCGTTTGTTGGAGATGTGAATTATCACTATAACCCAAAGCAGGACTGGTGGGATATGGGGATCGTGATCTACGCCCCGGAACGGGGAATGGGGTACGGTACCCAGGGGCTTCGCCTGTTGCTGGACCGCGCGTTCAAAGCGGACGGCGTCTCCCGTTTGCACAACGATTTTGAGATGACCCGCGATGCAGGGTATCACATCCACAAAGCGGTGGGCTTTCGGGAAACAGGTATGGTTGACGGATTCGTCCAGCTGGAATTGACGCGGGAGGAATACTTACGCGCCTCCGTTCGCCGCCAAGAATGAAAAACTTAACTCTCAAATCCTGACGGTCTATTTCCCCCCCCCCTCGCCCCCTCTCGCGGCTCTCCCGGTGTACTCGCCGAAAATGTCAGGCCGGCGCTTTCCCGGCGAACCGGCGTGAATCGAAGGACGTGATCATTTGAAAATCTGTGAGTTGACCACTTTCGATTTTGATGCGATTCTCAGACTGTATTCAAGCGTTGGCTGGACAAATTACACAGAGAAGCCTGAACTGTTGAAGCGGGCATATGAAAACTCTTTGCTGATTTTGGGGGCCTACGTTGACGGTCAGTTAGTCGGCGTTATCCGCGCTGTCGGCGATGGATTTTCTGTTGTTTTTATTCAGGATATCCTTGTTATTCCAGAATATCAGCGCCGAGGAATAGGAACGCGGCTTCTTCAAGAAGTCATGGACCGTTATTCCTCCGTCTACCAGATGGAGCTAATGACGGACAACACGCCCAAAACCGTCTCCTTTTATCAATCGCTTGGGTTTGTCAAAGCCAGCGATATGGGATGCTGTGCTTTCATGAAAATGTAAATCCCCCGGTTATCGAGTCGTTGAAAAACCATCATTATGCCGGCGGGGAATTTTATACACACAGTTGGATTAATTTTCACTCTCGGCATGGCTCAGATGCTTTGGGGGCATAAAAGAGACCCGGTGTATAGGTATAGTAATACAAAATCTTCAAAAAATGATGTTGGAGGTAGATAAATGGACTGGTGGAACATATCGGTGTTTGGCATAATACCCGTTTTTACTGTTGTTCTAATCTTTTTCGTTAAGCGAAAACTTCTTTGGACATCGCCGTTAATATCAACCATAATTTCCATGATCATTAGCATAATAGCTGTGCCGAACATTCTAAGCGACGGCGAATATCGGGCGCATTTTGGAATTAGTATACTTTTCCATCTTGCAATTGTTGTCCTTTTGACAATGATTGCCTACCTTGTTGCGCATAGTATAAAGCGGAAACAGAACAGTCAATAAACGCCGGAATAATTCAAAGGCTAATTGACCGCTAACATTTTGTAAATCCCAGTGTTTTGTATTCTGATTTACTATTTCCCCGTCAGCAATTATGCCGGCGGGGAAATTTTATACACGCAGTCTGGCAAATATTCATCCCCGGTCGTGGACCCGATACGTCGGGAACACAAAAGGGAATGGGGAGATAACGAAAAAAGGCCGCTGACGCGCCGGAGATCCGGCGAAGCGTCAGCGGCCTTTTTAATCTGAAAAAACGGGACGTGGGGATCACTTGTCCCCGGTTTTGCTGACCTGAAAGGCCTCGTACTCCCCGTAGCCGGAGGAGTCCCGGTTATCCCGGCTGCACGCCCAGAGGCACAGCTTGGCCCCGGTCCACGTGGCGCGGCGGAGGGGGTACCGCCCGCCGACGGGCGCGTAGTCCTTCCCATCGGCCGAGCAGGAGAAGCCGAAGGTCTTGTCCCCGAAGATCTCAAGGCGCAGATACGCCGTGCCGCAGGGCCAGGCGAGCGTCTCCGCCAGGGTCTCACTCGCCGCGCCCTCGAAGGTCTTTCCCGTCACCTCGCCCCGGTACAGGGCGAGCCGCCAGCCGGTCTCGGTACGCTGGAGGCCGAGGTAGGCGTAGGCGTGTCCGATGACGCCGATCGCCGCCGTATCGCCCACCGCCCCCTGGGGAGAAAGGCTCACCTTCGTCTCCGCCAACAGGGTCCGATGCTGGGGGATCTGCGTCAGGGCGTTGGGGGCGTACCACAGCAGGTTCTCCCGCTCCCCGTTGGGAAGACAGGCCAGGCGAAGCGCGCCCTTGCGCTCCTCCGGCGCGAAGAAACGCGGGTTCGGATTTGCCTGCCACTGCCACTGGATACCCGGCCGCCCGGAGGCGAAAGCGTCGGATTGGGCGATCTCATACGCGGGCTGGCCCTCCGCCGGAAGTCTCCATTCCTCCACCGGCTCCCCGATGCCGTCTCCGTTGAGGTCGCTGCCCACGAAGGGCCAGCCGCCGTTGAAACACATGGGCTGGAGATGGGTGATGCGGCCCAGCTCGTGGACGTCCTGGAAGTGGATAAACCAGTCCTTTCCGTCGGGGGCGGTCACCCACCCGCCCTGGTGGGGGCCGTTCACCGCTGTGTTCCCCTGGTGCATGACCACCCGGTACTCGTAGGGTCCCCACACGTTCGAGGCCCGCAGAGCGGACTGCCAGCCCGTGGCCACGCCGCCGGAGGGGGCCAGGATCAGGTACTCCCCGTCCCGCTTGTAAAACTTGGGTCCCTCGGTGGTGGGTGCCATCAGCTCCCCGTCGAAGATGAGCCTGGGTTCCCCGATGAGGCGCGTACAATCCGGGTCGATCTCCGTCAGCATCAGCCGGTGCTTGACGCCGCAGCGGCTCCGGGCCAGGGCGAAGACCATGTAGGCGCGCCCGTCGTCGTCCCACAGGGGGCAGGGGTCGATCCATCCCAGGGACTTGCACAGGAGATTCAGCTTGAACTCCCCATAGGGGTCGGCGGAGCGCGCCACCATAATGCCCTCGTCGGGCAGAGGGATGAAAACAATAAACTGCCCGTCGTGGAAGCGGATGGACGGGGCCCAGGTGCCGGACCCGTGGGAGGGGCGGTCGTACTTCTCAAAGGGCAGGGCGCGGACGCAGTAGTTGATGATCTCCCAGTGGACCAGCTCCTTTGAGTGCAGAAGCGGCACGCCGGGCAGGTAGGTGAAGGAGGAGGACACCATGTAGTAGTCCTCTCCGACACGAATGACGTCGGGGTCTGAGTAGTCGGCGTACAAAATGGGGTTTTGATAGTTCATGGTGGAAAGCTCTCCTTCCGTTTATTTGCGGTCCCAGTCAAATTCGTCCACTCCGTCCAGGTCCACCGGCTCCCCACGGCAGCCGGCGACCTCCACGTTGCGCAGCTCCACGCGCCTGGCGTTGCGGATAAAGACGCCCTTTCCGGCGTCCGGCTCGCAGCCGGTCATCATCGCGGCCACGCCCGGCTCCGGGTCCTGGGCGAAGGCGATCTTCACGTTCTCCATGACGACCTTTTCGATCTTCGATTCCGGCAGGCCGTAGAAGTAGATCCCGGCCACATGGCAGCCGGTACAGACCACGTTGCGTATCTCCACGGCCCCCACCCGCGGCGTCCGATCGTCCACGGGCAGCGCCTCCTTGGAGGCCACATACTCCGACTTCCCGTCCGGCCCGCAGAAATAGAAGCTGTTGATGACGAAGGCCGTCTTGACGCCCTCCATCCGCACCCGGTCAAAGACGATGCCCCGGAGATAGGAGTCCTTCCCACGGCCGCGCCTGGTCTTTACCCGCAGTCCCCGGTCCGTCTCCACGAAGCGGCAGTCGGTGATGGAGATCCTGTCCACCCCCGCCGCGATCTCGCTCCCGACGGTGACCCCGCCGTGGCCGCGCTCCATCAGGCAGTGGTGGATGCGGACGTCCGTACAGGTTCTGCCGTAGGTGACCCCATCGGCGTAGGTGCCGGACTTGACGGCGATGCAGTCATCCCCCACGGAGAACCATATCCCGGCGATCTCCACGTCCCGGCAGGACTCCGGGTCGATGCCGTCGGTGTTGTGGGAATTGGCCGGGGACTGGATATGCAGGTCGTAGAACCGCAGCTCCTGGGAAAAGTAGGGGTGAAGGTTCCAGGCGGGGGAATTTTTCACCGTGATGCCCATGACCGCGACGTTTTTACAGCGGTTCAGAAAGACGGCCTTCGGACGCGACGGGCGGGCGTCCCGGTACGCCTGGTTCCACCAGTTTGTAAAATCCGCGCTCCCGTCGAGGGTCCCGCGGCCGCAGACAGTCACATTCTCCACGTCCAGGCCGGTGATAAGCCCGGCGTAGCAGTCCACGGGCCGGCCCTCCCAGGTGCCGGGACGAAACTGCGTCTCCCCGTCGCCGCTGTCGATCCGCCCCGGCAGAATGGGCAGCCTGTCCCCGTCGGGGATGGCCCGCAGGACGGCCCCCTCGCCCAGCTCCAGGGTGATGCCGCTCTTCAGGAAGAGGTTTGTGAATCTGTAGTCGCCCTTGGGTATGTAGACCCGGCTGTCCTCCGGGCAGGTGAGGATGGCGGCCTGAAGATAGGCCGTGTCGTCCGTCGCCCCGTCCCCGTGGGCGCCGAAATCCCGCACGTTCAGCGTCACAAATTCCCGGCGGGTCCTGACGCGCACCGTCTCCGGGCGCTGGCCGGCGCGCTTTATAAGAAGCTCATAGTCGGCGCCGGGCGTCAGGCCGTCCACCGTCTCCACGGTCTTTTCAGAGCGCAGGCGAAACGCGCCGTTCACCCACAGCTCGTAGGGGCTGGTGAAATAGTCCGCGCCCTCGGCCGCCGTCTGGATGACGGCGCTGCGGGCCGTCACCGCCAGTACGCGCAGGGTCTGCGTATGGTCAGCATTCATGGTTTGCGTTCTCCTTTCCCGTCAGCATCAGATATTGCGCCCAGGCCATACCGAGGGCCGCCACGCCCTTGTTGTCGTTGTCGGCGACAGGCTCGGAGAAGTAGTATTCCGCCGTCCCGTCCCGCCGGCCTCTCTCCGGCCCAAGTCCGGCCACGGCGCAGGTCCCGGCGAGGACGGGCGCGCCGTCCCTCATCGCCAGCCTGTACCGGGCAAGGCCCGCCAGGATCGACTCCGCCGCGGGCCTGTAGGTCCCCTCCGGGAGAAGTCCCAGCCGGCAGCCCTTCAGGATGGCCGCCGCCGTCATGGCGGAGCCGGAGGTCTCCAGGTAGTTGCCGGAGGCGGCGAGGTCCGGCCGGTCCACCACCTGCCAGAAAAGGCCCGTCTCCGGGTCCCTCCAGACAAGCAGCGCGTCCAGGGCCTCCCGCAAAAAAGCGCCCAGCGGGGACAGGCGCTCCCGCGCATCGGGTCCCGCTGCCTCCACGGTGTCCGCCAGGGCCATCAGCATCCATCCCATGGCCCGAAGCCAGACGTTTTTTGAGCGGCCCGTCACCGGGTCGGCCCAGAAGGCCGCGCGGCTCTCGTCCCAGCCGTGGACGTAAAGCCCCGTTCTCTCGTCCCGCATGACCTTTCTCACCGTCTCGAACTGGGAGAGGATGTCGGGCAGACTGTCCGCCCTCCCCCGGAAGGCGTCCAGCTCCGCACGGAAGGGCTGGGCCATAAAGAGGCCGTCCAGCCACACCTGATGGGGGTAGATGTCCTTGTGCCAGTAGTTGCCGGAGGCGGTGCGCGGCTGGGTCTCCAGCTGCTTTTCCAGGGCGCGCAGGGCGGTCAGATACCGCCCGTCCCCCATACGCTCGCAGGCAAACAGCAGCCCCCTGCCGGGGAGGATGTCGTCAAGCTTGTGATGCTCAGGCCGGTAGGTGAATATGGTCCCGTCCCGGCCCACATAGCGGGCGGCATAGGCCAGCACGTAGTCTGCGTATTTCCGCTCCCCCGTGGCCTCATAAAGCGCCCGCGCCGCCAGGAGCAGGCACCCGTCGGCATAATTCCACTTGTTTCGGTCGATGTGGGCGTCGTCGGAGAAAAAGCCGTCTAAAAAGCGCCCGATCCCGGCCCCGTCCACGGCGGCGTCAATCCTGGTATTTGAAGTAGTCAAAATCCGCCGCCTTTCTGCTGCCGCAGCCGCCGTTGTTGGCGTAGATACCCACCAGGGTCCCGGTGTGGCGCTTGCGGTCGTCCGGGACGCCCTCGTCGCACAGAAAGACGCAGTTTTCCAGAACGCCGGCCTTTTTCCAGTCGGCGCCGTTAAAGCTGTAGAGGAAGGTCCTCTCAAGCCCCTTCACGTCCACCGCCAGCCAGACGGCCCCCTCCGGGACGTCCCCGACCTCCGCGATCAGCTCCTCGCCGTGGTTGCGGTTGATGACAAGCTGAAGCTTCCTGCCGCCCTCGCAGCACAGGGAGAAGCGGGCGTAGGTGACCGTGCTGTAGTAGCAGCAAAGCCCCGCCTGTTCGCCGTCCCGGTCCGGGGCGAACTCTAACTTCGTCTCCGCCCGGTAGGAAAGCTCCTGCTCGCGGCGCACCAGGGTATTTTTGGCCCGCCGCTCCGAGAGCTGTCCGTCGCGTGTCCAGATGCGCAGCCAGCCGGGGCGCTCGGTGAGAGACCAGGAGCCGTTGTCCGGGTTGCGGACGAACTCCCACTCCAGATCCAGCTTCCCGCTGTCGAAATCGTCGAAGGTGTTCCGGGGGAAGACGCACTCCGGCAGGTCCGGGGCCATCTGTGTCAGGCTCGGCCCGCGCCCCGCGTTGACGGTAAACCAGCCGTCCGGCGTCCACTCCACCGGGTCCAGCGCCGTCTCCCGGCCCACGGTGGTGTAACGGCCCCCGTTGGGCCGCCCGCACAGGTAATAGCACCACCATTTCCCGTTCTGATCCTGCACCAGCTTGCCGTGCCCGGCCCGCTGGATGGGGGCGGCGGGGTCCTTCTGGCGCATCACGGGGTTATAGGGGGACGTCTCATACGTGCCGAACAGCTCCCGGCTGCGGGCCGCGTTGATGCCGTGGTTGTACCCGGTGCCGCCCTCCGCCATCATGACGTAGTACCAGCCGTCCTTCTTGAAAATGTGCGGCCCCTCGGGGCACCGCTCCCCCGTCCCGCCCCAGGCGACGCGGCTCTCGCCAGCGAGCTTCAGGCTGTCCGGCGTGAGAGGGACCACGGTGGCCCCCGCCGCCGTCACGATGTAGCGGCTGCCGTCGTCGTCCACGAAATGGGAGGGGTCGATGTTGTCCACCTCCAGGCACACGGGCTTGGAGTACGGCCCCTCCGGCCTGTCGGACACCATCACCAGCTGGCGGCGGAGCACATTGTTGTCCCTGGCGCCGTCGCCGTTGAGGCGCAGGGGCGCGAAAATATAAAACTTCCCGTCCACATAGGAGATGTCCGGGGCCCAGATGCCGTGAGAGTCCCGTATGTCGCTGAGGTCCAGCCATTCGGGGTTCGTGATGGCGTGGCCGATGATGTGCCAGTGGACCATGTCCCGCGAGTGGGAGATGGGGATGGCGGGGAAATACTGAAAGCTGGAGTTGACCATGTAGTAGTCGTCCCCCACGCGGATCACCGACGGGTCCGGGAAAAAGCCCCTCTGCACCGGGTTGTGGTATATACGTTGATCGCTCATTCTTCGCTCCTTTCCGCCCGCTCCCGGCGGGCGACGGTTTTTTTGTTTATGTGGAAAACGCCGAGGCAAAGCCGCGGTAACGCCTGAAAAACGGCTCCCCCGTCGCGCTCATCCGCACGCCCAGCCCGGTTTCCTTTTGGGCGAAGTCCATGCTGACGTGCCCCTGTTCCTCGCCCGTCACATAGCAGTGGAGGAAAAAATGGCCGTCCCTTTGCTCGCCCAGACACTCGCAGGGATAGGCGGTACCGGGGAACGTCTGTCCGCCGCAGTACCCGTCCTCCCCGTAGCGCAGGGCGGCGGGGCCGTCCGCCGTCTCAAAGCGCAGCTCCCGGCGCTCCGTATCAAGCTCCGCCCACTCCCAGCCCGGCTCATTTTCATAAAACGTAAAATGGCCGGAGGGGGGCGGCGGGGAGGCCGCGCCCTCTGCGGGGGCCTTCCCGGAGAGGCCCAGGCAGGGCCAGACCGTCTCATAAAAGCTGTCGTAAAGCAGCCGAAGCGCCGCCGGATCGCCGATGGTGTCCGCCATGGTCGCAAGGCAGAAGTCCGCCTCCGGGAAGCAGACGGCCAGCTGCCCGCCCATGCCGTACATCACAAAGCCGGGCTTGCGCGGCATCCAGAAGAAATAGCCATAGCCATAACGCTCGTCCTCGGCGCTTTGAAGGCGCGTGGGCACAAGATTTGCCGTCGCCCGGCGCACGAACGCCTCCGGCAGGAGCGTCCGGCCCTCAAAGCGCCCGCCGTGGAGGCACAGATACGCGGCCCGCGCCACGTCCCGGAGGGTACACATGAGGCCTGTCCCGCCCTGGGAGACGCCATAGGGGTCCTTGAGGATATACGCCCCCTCGGAGAAGCCCAGCGCGTCCAGGGCGTTTTTTCGCAGATAGTCCAGCATCTCCATGCCGGTCAGCCTCTCCGTCAGGGCAGCCAGCACATGGGAGGCGGAGGTGTCGTAGGCGAACACCGTCCCGGGGATGTGGTCGGGGGTCACGCGGAAGAAGGACTCCACCCAATCCCCGTCGTAACGCTTGTATGTGGTGCTGCCGTGACAGGTGCGCATGGTCAGCATATCCTCCACCGTCATCCCGGCGCACCAGGGGTGCGGCCCGCCGGGCGGGAGCTTATCCGGGAAGTATTCGCAGATGGGGTCCGCAAGCCCGATGCGCCCCTCGCCCGCCAGAAGCCCCGCCGCCAGGGCGGTGAAGCTCTTGGTGACGGAGTACATCCGATGGTTAACGTCCGGCCCGTAGGGCGGCCAGTACCGCTCCGCGATCAGCTCCCCGCCGGAGAGCATCAGATACCCGTGCATCCGCACCCGGCGCTCCGTCAGCCTCCGCTCAAAGGCCGCCACGGCCTCGGAGGGGATCCCCCGCGTCTCCGGGGGACAGAGCGCGAATTTAAGCATGGGCGTCCTCCCCGTAGAGGATCCGCTCCAGCACCGGGTACAGGCTCCGCGCCATCCTCATAAAGCCCAGGGCGTTGGGATGGGTGCCGTCCACCGTGCACTCCGTCCGCCCCTCCGGCCCGAAGAACGTCCCGCCGTCCAAAAACCACACCCGCCTGTCCCCCGCGGCGGCGGCGTGGTCAAAGGTCTCCCGGATGACCTGCCGCCTCTGGGCGGCGTCCGCCGGGTCCTTGTCAGCGTCCGGGCGGCTCAGCATCACTATGGGCAGCGCGGGCCGGGCGGCGCGGACGATCCTGAAAAACGCCTCATGGGTGGCGCGCAGATGGGAGACATCCGGGGCGTTGTGGTCGTAGTCGTACACAAAGGCGCTGACGCGCGGCAGGGAGGCGATGTACCGGGCAAATTCCGGCTCCCCCCGCGCCTTGCCGGAAAATCCGAAATTCCAGAAGTCCGCGTCCAGCCAGCGGCTCACAAGATTCACATAGGAGCACCCCACCCGGTCCGCGCAGCCCCCCTCGGTGATGGAGGAGCCGTAAAAAACGATGGGGTCCGGCGTGCGGTAGGCCGGGGCCGGCCAAAGCCCGGCGTCCTCCTCCACGCCGATCTCCAGGGCCAGCAGCAGGTCGTTTCGGGGGAGGTTCACCGTGACGACCCCGTCTCCGGGGCCTTTTGTGAAGATCTTCTCCACCGTCAGCCGTTTGTCTGAATGGACGCCCGGCGCTATGTAGCCGAGAAACGCCGCGCTCTTCCCCGTCCCCAGGTAGACGTCCGCCCCGGCGGAGCCGGAGGGCGGGATGTTGATGTCCTCCCGGCAGGCGTCCAGCGTCATGCGGATCAGGATCCGGCGGGAATCGGTGGCGAAGCGGACGCGCCCGCCCACGCTCCGCCGCCCCAGAAAGTCGTACTGGGGCATCTTTTCCAGCATCGCTTCCGGCAGCCGGTAGAACTTCCCGGCCTCCCTGTCCGCCACAGCCAGGCCGTAAACCTGAAAGGGCGGCTCAGGGATCTGCGCGATCGTAAAGCCCTCTTGCCTGTACACGGTTCACTCCCCCTCCGGCCAGCGCCAGCTCTCTCCCGCCGCGAGGCTGACCTCCCGCTCCCGGCCTTCATAGGCCACCAAAGTCCTCAGCGGACTGTGGGCGAGAAGGCGGAACGCCTCCAGCCTGCCGCCGCGCCAGCGTATGCTCACCTGGGCGTTTCCCCGGACCCGGAGGCCGTCCACGGCCCCCTCCGGCCACGCCGAGGGGAGGGCGGGCAGTATGCGGATCCGCCCGTTGTGGCTCTGCACCAGCATCTCCGCGATCCCGGCGGCAGCGCCCATATTGCCGTCGATCTGGAACACCTTTCCCCGCTCCCGTCCGCGGGAGGGGTGGTTGTCCATCAGGTTCTCAAAGGTGGAATCCGCGAGCAGCGCCCGCAGATTTTCATAGGCCATCTCCCCGTCCTGAAGGCGCGCCCAGAAGAGGACGATCCACGCCCTGCTCCACCCGGTGTACCCGCCGCCGTGTTCAAGGCGGTAGACAAGGGAACGCCTGGCGGCTTCCGCCAGCTCCGGCGTGTCCTCCGGGGTGATCTGCGCGCCGGGGAAAAGCCCAAAGAGGTGGGAGATGTGCCGGTGCCCCGGCTCCGGCTCCTCATATTCCCGCTCCCACTCCATCAGCCGCCCGTCGGAGGCGATTTGGAGCTTGGGGAGCTTTGAGAGCATCTCCCGGACCTCCGGGACCAGCGCGCCGCGTTGAAGCTCCTCCGCCGCCCCCAGATAGGCGTTGAAAAGGGCGGTCAAGATCTCGATGTCCATGGCGGGCATCTCGCACATCCACGCCCTGCGGCCGCTGCGCATATAGCTGTTCTCCGGCGAGACGGAGGGCAGGGTCGTCAGCTCCCCTTTCCCGTTCTCCTGGAGGAAATCCCGGAAGAAGAGGACGGCTTCTTCGAGAATATCGAAATTGTCCCGCAGAAATTCCCGGTCGCGGGTGAAAAGCCAGTGTTCCCAGATATGTAAGGACAGCCACGCCCCGCCCATGACCCAGTAGCTGGCCGGGATATACTGGTCCTGTGGGGCGGTGTCCGCGTGGACGTCCGTGTTGTGGTGGGCCACAAAGCCCCGGCAGCCGTACATCCGCCGGGCGGTGTCCCGGCCGCTTTCGCACACCCGCCGCAAAAGCCTAAAAAGCGGCTCTGCGCACGGGGAAAGGCCGCAGACCTCTGCCGGCCAGTAGTTCATTTCAAGATTGATGTTGATGGTGTATTTGGAGTCCCAGGGCGGCATGAACTCCTCGTTCCAGAGGCCCTGAAGGGTCAGCGGAAGGCCGCCGGGGCGGCTCCCGGAGATCATCAGATACCGCCCGTACTGGAAATAGAGGGCGGCAAGGCCGGGGTCCTCTCCCCCGGCGGCAAACCGGCGAAGGCGCTGGCCGGTGTCCAGCTCCTCCGGGCCGCCCTGCGGGGTCTGCGGCCCCAGGCGGAGCTTTACCCGGCCGAAAAGCTCCCGGTGATCCTCCGCGTGGGCGCGGTAAAGGGCCTCCGCGTCCTGCCGCGAGGCGCAAAGCGCCCGGAGTCTTTCCGCCACCCGCTCCCCAAGCTCAGCCGCCGTGATGCGCTCCATGGAGGTCAGCGCCGTGAACACCAGTGTCACATCCGAGGCGCCCCGGGCCGACAGCTGCGCCCCCACCGCCGCGCTCTCCCCGTCCGTGGACAGCACCCGAAGGCCCATGGCCCAGAGGATACCGTGCTGGTCCCCGCCGCAAAGGAGCATACCGTCCTGGGTATGTAGCGCGTAGTCCATGTGCCGCCTGCGGTCCAGCCGGCAGGTGAAGCTCATCCTCCCGCCGCCCCTGGCGGTCATGCGGAGCACCAGACAGTCCGCCGGACGGGAGGCGAAAAGCTGCCTCTCGTAGAGCGTCCCACCGCGCTCAAAGCGCGTCCACACCACGGCCCGCTCCAGATCAAGCCCCCGGCGGTACGCGGCGGCCTCCTCCCCCTCCGGCTCCCCGTCCCCGTCAAAAAAGTCGATCCACAGGTCGCCCAGCGTTTGATACATCCTCTGGGTGTACGGCGTGCCGGACATGGCGGAGACGGCCAGCCTCTGGGCCTCCTCCACGTCGCCGGAGCGGAACAGGGCGCGAATTTTCTCCAAATTCTCAAGGCAGTCCGGGTTCACCCGGTCCTGCGGCCCGCCGCTCCAAAGCCCCTCCTCGTTGAGCTGGATTCGCTCCCGCCTCACGCCGCCAAAGACCATACCGCCAAGCCTCCCGTTCCCCACGGGAAGGGCCTGGTCCCAGTATTCCGCCGGTCTGTCATAGTGGAGAAGCATCCCGTTTCCTCCTTACGGCTGAGCCGTTTTCCTGTATTCGTTGGGGCTTTCGTTGTACACCCGCTTGAAGGCGCGCCTGAAGGACTGGACGCTGTTGTAGCCCACCGCCGCGCCGATCTCGTCCACGCTCATCTGCGTCGTCCGCAGGAGGTCACAGGCGTGCTCCAGACGCACGTTTTCCACGTAGCTGACGAAGTTTACCCCCGTCTGCTCCTTGAACAGCGTGGAAACGTAGCCCTCCGACAGCTGGAAGATGCGGCTGATCATGGAAAGCCCCAGATCGGCGTTCTGCCAGTTGTCCAGGATGTACGCCTTGATGCCGTCCACCAGCTCGCTCTTTTGCAGGTTCCTCACCTGATTGACAGCGCCGCACTTGGCGGAGAACGCCTCCGTCACCGCCTGCCGGTACTCCCCCTCGGCGTGCTTTTCGGGGCTGGCCGCGATCTCGTTGAGGCGGGCGATCTGCTCCTCCGTGCCGTCCCCCTCCGCGCGGAGCGACGCCAGCAGGTTCGTCAGCTTCCCGTTCAGCTTCTGGAGATTGGCCTGGGTGATGGCGCGGTTTTCAAAGTTCTCCTCAAAAATGATGTTCAGAATATCCTTCACCGACTTGAAATCGCCTGACCTGACGCCGCTGGCGATCCGTTCCTCCGCGCTCTCGGTGAAGTAGATGCTCCGCCGGTCCTCCATCTGGGCCGCGTAGCACAGGACGTGGTTTTTCAGGCTGCACCTCTCGCGGGCGACCTCCGCCTCTTCGCAGCATCTCCACACGTTCAGGATGTCGTCGCAGCTGCAGCTGACGCCCCAGTTGGACTCCGTGTTGAACACGTCCTCCAGCCAGAGCCGCGCGTCCTCGGCCAGGGCCTTGACCTCCTCCGTCTGGATCCCGCCGAAAATAAACAGGCGCGAGTGGTAGTTCCGCTGGTAGCACCACACGTTCTCCCCCACCGACTCCTCCAGCCGCCGCAGAAGGGCCTGCTCGATGACCTTGATGTCGCTCAGGGTCTGCTCGTCGATCTCGATGAAATCGTTGTTGGTGTAAAAGCTGACGGAGGCGATGCAGAAGCAGTCGTAATCAATGTTGACGCCCACGTTCTCCGCCATAAGCCGGATCTCGCGGGGGCTGACCACGTCCAGGGAGAGGAGGTCATGGAGGAACATCTTCCTCTGCATGGGCTTGCTCTTCTCCATCTCCTCCCGCAAAAGGGCGTTGGATTCCAGAACGCCGGAGACGATCTCGCTGAATTTCTCCGAGTCTCTGCGCCCCACGTCCTCCTTATCCAGCCGGGAAAAGACCTCGTCGATGGGCTTTCCGATCCGAACGGATCGGTGGAGGGCCAGCATCATGGCCAGAAAGATGGTCAAAACACCCGCCAACAGGCCGATGACATAGACGATGGCCATCTTTTCGTAAATGGCCCCCTTGGGAAAGACCAGATAGTAGTTCCACCCGTTGTAGGAGGAGGCGCGGTGGATGACGTTTCGGTCCTTTTCCTCCGGGAAGGGGTCCCCCGTCCCGGAGAGATCCACCTCCCGGCCGCTGTCGCTTTGGTATAAAAGAGCGCCCTTTCGGTCGGTGATATAGAGGTCATACTCCCCATACTCCACCAGGGAGGAAAAAAACCGTTCCAGCTTTACGCCGTTAATGACAAAAACGGCAGCGCCGCCGTTGTCGCCGCTGATGATGCCGGAACTCAGGGGCTGAACATACTGCAAAGTCCCCGATTCGCTCATGATAAATTTCCCCAGGGAGAGGTCAGACGGGACGAGCCTCTCATACCATTCGTCGCGGCTTATGTCCCACTCGTTCAAATACTGCTCGAAAAGCGCGGCGCGGTACAGGGTGGACTCGTAGATGACGCTGTCCGTCTTCCGAAAATAGACGTAATACTCGTCCTCCAGGCCCGGCGTGGAGAAGCGCGTGATGCTCTTCAGGGCCTGAATGGCGGCGCTGTACTGGCGAAGGCCCGCCGTGTCAAAATCCGCTTCGGAGGCGGCGATCACCTCCGTATTTTTGGCGATGGAGCTGACCATATAGGTCACGGAGGTCAGCTGATCGTCGATCAGCTCAATGCTGTGGTCGATCTTGTCGATATTCGACTGCATCACCTGCTGGCTGTACATATAAAACAGCGTCGTTATACCGATGGCGATGACGATGATCGGCACCAAAAGCACTGAGATAAAGGAAAGAAGCAGATAGAGAACGTAGCTGTTCTTCGACGGTCTTTTGCGGGGGGATCTCTTTTCCATCATATCACTCCGCTCCGTAGTTTGTCCATAGATCATATTCTGTCCGTGCGGCAGACAGAATATTTCGTCTTCAAGCCGTCCCCTTCGGGCAGAGCCGGCACGGGGGATTGATGCAAGAAAGCCAGACAGGGAGTTCCCTGCCTGACATTTCCGATTTCGGGGGCCCGCCTGTAACGGACCCCCATGTGTTGATTATGTTTCTGTGCCGCTTATGGACGCTCAGCCCTGGCCGTTCATCTCCGCAAGGACCTGGTCAACGCCAAGCTCCTTGGCCTTAGCATAATACTGTTCCATGCCCTCGTCAACGGAAATATCGCCCATGACGATCTTGGCAATGGTCTCCTCACGGACAGAGGTAAGGTCCGCGGTGATCTTGTTCAGCGTCTCGGACACGGGGGTGTTGGTCTTGAAGGTGGCGGAAGCGGCCAGCGTATCCAGCGTGGTGGTGACGATCTCGCTGGGCTGGGGGAACTTCTCAGGCTCCTCAAAGGCCACAACGTTCATCCAGGGGGTGCCCCAGACGGACTGGAAGTTGTTGTCGGGGTTGGTCTTCATGGGGGCGAAGGTCATGTAGCCGTTCTCGTCGGTGTTGTGATGCAGTCCCTCCACGCCGGCATAATAGAGGGCGGAACCCTCCTTGCCGTCGAAGATGACCTTGAAGAAGTACTCAAACACCTGAGCGACCTCCTCGTCGGACAGCATTCCGTCGATGCAGTAGACGTTGAACGCGGAGTAACGGTAATAGGTCTCGTCGATGGCGGGGATGCCGGTGACCTCGGCCTCGGGGAAGTTGGCCTTCAGGTTGGTGGTCAGGGTGTCGCCCCACTTGCCGCCCCAGTAGTTGAACACGCCGGCTCCGCCGGAGTACCACTTGTCACGGCAGGCGCTGGTGGTGTTGGTGACGGCCTCCATGTCGATGAGGCCCTCGGCGTAGGCGTCATGCAGGCGCTGCATGGCGTCCTTGAAGTTGGGCTGCTGCATACCGTCCACCCACTTGCCGTCCACATAGGTGAAGTCGGACTCGGCGTCCCAATAGAACTCAGGAAGGTTCATGGCGCTCTTGAAGCCGGGGACGGTCAGGGGGACGGTGCACTCCTCGATGTCGTCGCGGAAAGCGCGAAGCATGGTGATGAACTCGTCATAGTTGGTGGGGACGTCCATGTTCAGACGGTCCAGCCAGTCCTGGCGGACATAGGTTTCGGCGCCGCTGGGGATCTCGGTGGGAACGCCGTAGATGCGGCCGTCGATGGCGATGGCCTCCCAGACGGCGGGGTCAACTCTGTCATAGATGCCGGAGGCCTTGACAAGGTCGGTGAGGTCCGCAACGCCGCCCTGGCTTGCAAAGTAGGTAAGCCTCTGCTCGGAGGACAGGTCAAAGACGTTAGGCTCGGTGCCGGAGGTGAAGGCGGTGTCCAGAAGGGTGGCGTACTCGTTGTTGGAGACCTGGGTGTGCTTCAGGTCCACGCCCACCAGCTCTTCAAAGGCGGCGTCCCATTCCTGAACGTAATCTTCCTCGTTGAGGCCGGAGTGGGTCCACCAGCTGATGCTGTCGGGCTTTTCAACCGTGGGGGTCTCGTTGTTGCCCGCGGTCTCGCCGTTGCCGGCGGATGTGTTGTTGCCGGCGCCGCCATTGGTGGTGTTGCCGCCGGTCTTCTCGCCGCAGGCCACCAGGGACAGGGCCAATACCACGGCAAGAAGAATGCAGATAATGCTCTTTTTCATATACTTTCCTCCTATTATACTGTTATGATCAGGCCAACGGCCATAATCAACCCTTGACGGCGCCGATGGTGACGCCTTTGACGAAGTACTTCTGCAGGAACGGATAGATGACCAGGAACGGCAGGACCACAAGCACCACCATGGCGTTTTTCAGCATATCCTCCGAGATGCCGATGTTGGTGCCGGAGAGGCCGTCGCTGAGGATCAGCTCACGGACCTTGACCTGGAAGTTCTTCTTGCTGGTGTCGGTGATGTACAGGATGAAGTTCATGTAGTTGTTCCACATACTCACCGCGATGAAGAGGCCCACGGACGCCAGCGCCGGCTTTGAGAGCGGCAGCACGATGCGCCAGAAGATCCCCATGGGCGTGGCGCCGTCCAGCTCCGCCGCCTCGTAAAGCGTGCTTGGTATGCCCTCAAAGAAGCTCTTCATCAGAATGATGTTGTACGCGCTCAGGCACACCGGCAGGATGCAGGTCATGATGTGGTCCATCAGCCCCAGGTTCTTGATGGTCAGGTACGTGGGGATCATGCCGCCGGAGAACATCATCGTCAGCATGATGGAGCTGACGATCAGCTTGTGGCCGGGCATCTCCTTCTGGAGCACCACGTAACCGGCCAGGGACGTGAGCAGCAGGCCCATCACCGTGGCGATGATGGTGGTGTAGACCGACACCCACAGAGGCTGGTAAATGGACTTTTTGCTGAGGATGTACTTATAGGCGGTCAGGTCCACCTCCTTGGGGAAGAGGCGCAGGCCGTAGGTGTGGGGATCCAGCGAGTCCACCAGCACCTTGAGGAACGGGATCAGCATGACGACCATCAGCAAAACAAGGAACAGCACGTCGCAGATAAGGAAGATCGTCCTGCCGCGATAGCCCTTCTTAAAGGAAAACCTCTCTCTCATGCAAGGATCCCCTCCCCCCTGATCTTCTTGCTCATCTTATTGGCGATGACCACCAGCACCACGGAGATGACGGACTTGAAGAGGCCGGCAGCCGTGGAGATGCCGTACTGGGCGTTTGTGATACCGAAGCGGTACACATAGGTGGCGATAACGTCGGAGGTCTCCAGAACGGCGGAGTTCTGCAGCACCCAGACCGGGTCAAAGATGTTCAGGATCTTCGCAAGGTCCATGATAAAGACCACTAAGATGGTGGGGCTGATGCAGGGGATGGTCACGTGGAGGACACGTTGGAACCGGCTGGCCCCGTCGATGGTGGCCGCCTCCAGCATCCCCTGATCCACGTTGGTGAGGGCCGCCATGTAGACGATGGTGCCCCAGCCGATGCCCTTCCAGCGGTCGATGATCCAAAGCATGATCCTCCACCACTTGCTGTTGGCCAGGAAGTAGATGGGTTCAACGCCGAACATTCCCAGAATGGCGTTGACAAGGCCGTTTTGCGGGGAAAGAAGCATTGTAAAAATGGAGGCGACAACGACCCACGAGATGAAGTGCGGTATGTAAATGACGGACTGCACCGTCTTACGGAACCATTTCACCCGGATCTCGTCGATCAGGAGCGCCAGCGCCACGCAGGTCGTCAGGCTCAAAATGATGTTCACCGAGCTGATGATCAACGTGTTTTTCACGGCGCGCCAGAAGATGCTGCTCTTAAAGAGTGTCCTGAAGTTTTCCAGTCCGACCCATTTCAGCTTCCTGGAAAACGGCGTAAAGTCGCAGAAGCCGATAATGATGCCGACCATGGGGATGTAGTCGAAGACCAGCAGCACAAGGAACACCGGCAAGTACATAAGGTAGAGCCAGCGGTACTTGTACAGCCGGACGCCCAGCGGCTTGTCAGCGTTGGTGCGGATGATCTTCTCGCCGCCTGAGGACGGCGATTTCTTTTTTCCCAAAGCCATGTACTCTTTTTTCCCTCCCATTCAAAAAATTGAAGCCTGGGTCCTCCCACAGGGTCATACATTTAATATAATTTCGCGCGGTCGTGAATACAAGGAACACTTTTTCCTTTCGCAAAAATGAACCCTTTTGAAAAAAGCGACAATTTTTCAGGTTTTTTCTGAGAAAAAGGCGGCAAATCGCCAAATCTTCCGTTTAGTTTTATGCAATTTATTATGGCGCTTGCGGCGGCGATGTGGTACAATACTTTCTATGAAAGGCCGCTGTCAGCTCTGTTTGACGCGGGAGAGAGGTGCGAAAAATGGGATTGTTTTCCCCAAATCTCAACGGCATGGGGCCGGACGGCCATCAGGTGTATGAGCCTGTCGGAAAAATCGGCCGCTTTTTCCGGCTCCTGTCCCAAAACGGCCGCGGGATCATGGCCTCCGGCTTCCTCACGGGCCTGTCCTCCGCCGTATATATTCTCGCCATGGCGCTGGCCATCAAATACCGCGCGCTCATCTTCATGCTCATCGGCGCGCCGTTGGGCGGTCTTGTGCTGATGCCCCAGCTGGTCGGTACCGCCGACACCATCTTCAGGGCCATGCGAGGCGAGGCGGGCTTCTGGTGGGAAAATTACAAAAGGGCCTGGAAGCGCAATTTCCGGGCCTGTGTCGCGCCCGGCCTCCTGATGGGCCTGGTCTTCGGCTTTCAGCTTATGATGCTGCGGCAGGGCAATTCTGAGGACACGGGCGTCGTCATCGCCGTGGCGATGCTGGTGGTGGTTGCCCTCTGCACGGCCATCGCCAAGTGGACGGTCCTGCAGCTTGCCATTGTGGACCTCCCGCTGGTGCGCATCCTGCTCAACTCCCTGGTGCTGTGCGGCAAATTCCCCCTGAAGACCCTGGGGACCGCCATTTTCGAGTACGCCTACTGGATCCTGATCGTGGCGCTGGTCCCCGTCTCCCTGATCTTCGCGGCGATCCTGAATTTTTGGTTCCCCATGCTGGTCACCATGCTCTACCTGTACACGCCCCTGAACGAGACCTTCGGCATCGAGGCGGCCCTGGGGAAGGACAACGTGAAGGCCCCGCCTCCCCCCTCCGATGAGGACCCCGCCGAGCGGTGACCCCCTGGTGCCCCCCGATCGCCGCCTCTCCCGCCGGAGGACACTATCATTATAAAATAATAAAAAATAAAAAAATAAAAATTTAAAACGGAGGTCAAAAATGCTGGACTACACGAAAAAGCCCATTATCGCCATGCTGCATCTGATGGGCAGCGGCAGCCGCGACATCCTGGAGCGGATGGCCCGGGAGGCCGACATCTATTATGAGAACGGCGTGGACGCCGTGATGGTGGAAAACTATTTCGGCGGCGTGGAGGACTGCGAGGCCGGCCTTCGGTATCTTGCGCGGAAGTTTCCGGGCCGGCTCTACGGGGTCAATATTCTGGGGGACTATGAGCGCGCCTTCGCCCTGGCGAAGGAGTACGGCGGGAGCTTCGTGCAGATCGACTCCGTCTGCGGCCACCTCCCCCCGGAGAAGGACAAGCTCTACGCTGAAAAGCTCATGAAGAGCGCCCAGGGGCGGACCTTCGACATTCTGGGCGGCCTGCGCTTTAAATACCAGCCTGTTTTAAGCGGCAGAAGCCTCGCGGAGGACGCGGCACTGGCCTCACAACGCTGTGACGCCGTGGTCACCACGGGCAGCGGGACCGGGGAGGACAGCCCCACGGAGAAGCTCATGGAATTTAAAGAGGTCCTGGGGACAAAGCCGCTGATCGTGGGCGCGGGCGTGACCTCGGAGACGGTGGCGGAGAAGCTCCGCTATTCCGACGGCGCCATCATCGGAAGCTGGCTGAAGGAGGGGCACACCGCCTTCGCCGAGGTCAGCGCAACCTACGTAAAGGACTTTATGGACAGCGTGCGGCGGGCCAGGTCCGCCTGAGCCAGTGAACGCAATAACCATCCACCGGCGAAGCCGGTGGTTTTTCACATGCGGGCAAAGCCCTATGTTCCTCGCGGACACGTCAAAC
>CANQXK010000002.1 GCA_947627715.1 uncultured Oscillospiraceae bacterium | reverse complement strand
AAACGCGACATTCCGCGCTGGGCCGGAGAAAAAATGGACAAGCTGCGTCTGGAGGGCTCCTTTCGTCTGTCCTATAATGCATCTTTGTTTGTCAGGGAGGGCCTGGGGTTCCTGTTGACCTTTGACCATTTGATTGATACGAGTCCGGGAAGCGGACTTGTGTTCCGCCCGCTTTCACCGAAATTGGGGGCCAAGATGTACTTGATTTGGAGAAAATATCAGGCTTTTACGCCTATCGCGGAACGTCTGCTTGCGGAATTGAAGGATAGGTTTGTCTGAGTTTTAATGGTTTCAGGTTTCCGTCCTGCTGTTGAATCCTTCATGTGATTTTATTTGTATCTTTGGAGAGAATTTCAAGGACAAATGCTCCTGCATAAGCCACTCAAAATAAAGCGCCCGTCTCCGATACGGCTGACACGTTCCAGCCGCCGGAAACGGGCGTTTGGTCTTATATTTTGAATTTCCGATTACCGCCGATGCCGTTGTTATGGTGTGTGCGATGTTGTAGTTGAACGAGAAAAAGAGAACAGCCATACCCGGATGGATTTTCGAATATGGCTGTTCTCATTTGTTGCACCCCTGTTTGGCAGCTGCCCAATGTCAGTACTGTTTCGATACTGTTTTATTGGAAGCGCCCTGACGGCGGGATTTTTTAATCTGTCGAAAAAGTCCTGAAGGGCTTTTTCGACAGGGGGAACGTGCGGGGAACCCCGCGTGAATTTTGCGAAATTCACGCGGAATTTCCCTGCCGTCGCCCTGCGCGCGCCGCAAGCGGCACACTTGGGCGACAAAAGGTATTTTTTCCAAGGCTCATGTCCTTGGAAAAAATATTTGAATTGGATTTTTTTGCAATCTAAAAAGCCACGTGCCCTGAAAGAGGGATAAATCGCGGCCTTACGGCCTTTCGGGACCGTATCGGGCCGCCTCAGCCCTCCCCCTGGGCGTCCGGCTCCAGACGCACGGGGCGCAGACCCTCGCCGGTGACCTCGCACAGGGCGGTGGCGGCGGTCAGCTCCGTGACGCGGGGGGAAAACCTGTCGAAGCTCTCCGGGGTCATGGAGAGCTTCAGCTCCACGTCGATCCCGAAATCCGTACTCTCCACCTGCGCCCCGAAGCGGGGAAGCTCCGGCCTGATGCGCTCGTACTGGGGGTAGGAGCAGACCAGCGACACGTCGAAAAGCCGCGTCATCCGCGCCCGCCCGGCGGCGTCCAGGGCCATGGCGGCGGCCTTGGAGTAGGCCCGCACAAGACCCCCCGCCCCCAGGAGGATGCCGCCGAAGTAGCGGGTCACCACGCAGCAGAAGTCCTGGACCCCGGCCTTGCGGAACACGTCCAGCACCGGCATCCCGGAGGTGCCGGAGGGCTCCCCGTCGTCGGAGAAGCGGGTGACGCCGGAGGCTCGGATCGAGTAGGCGTATACGTTGTGGCTGGCGTCCCAGTGCTTCTCCCGGACCCCGTTCAAAAGGCCCAGGGCCTCGGCCTCCGACGAGGCCGGCCATACCCGGCCGATGAAGCGGGAACGCTTCTCCACATATTCGATTTCACCAAAGCCGGCGGGGATCAAATAGTCATCCATGGCTGTCAGACCTCACATATTCCCGCACAGCGCCCCACAGTTCCGGCTTGACGGTCACGTCCACCTCGATCCCGGTGTCGGAGTAGTCGATCCCGTGTACCTCCGCCTCCCGGTGGAGAAGGTCGAGAAGCCCGCCGGAGGAGTAGGGGAGGGTGAGGGTGACGCGCTTTTTGCCGCGGGAGAGGATCTCCGCGATCATCTCCAGGAGCCGGTCCGTACCCTCGCCGGATTTTGCGGAGATGGCCACCGCGCCCTCGTACCGGGGGATGCCCGCAGGGTCCGGGCAGAGGTCGGCCTTGTTGTAAGCGTCAATGCAGGGGGTGCTCTCCGCACCCAGCTCCACGATCAGGCGGCGCACCACGTCGATCTGCGCGTCCCGCTCGCCGGAGGAGGCGTCGATCACGTGGATGAGCACGTCGGCGTAGCACAGCTCCTCCAGGGTGGCCTTGAAGGCCTCCACCAGGTGGTGGGGGAGCTTGCGGATGAAGCCCACGGTGTCGGAGAGCAGGGCCTCCGAGCCGGGGGCGAGGACGAGCTTGCGGGTGGTGGTGTCCAGCGTGTCGAAGAGCCGGTCGTTGGCCGCGATGCCCGCGTCGGTGAGGCGGTTCAACAGGGTGGACTTCCCGGCGTTGGTGTAGCCCACCAGGGCGATGACCGGCACGCCGTTTTTCTCCCGCTGCCGCCGCTGGGTGCCCCGCACCCGCCGGACGGACTCCAGCTCCTCCTCCAACTTCTGAATCTTCCGCCTTATGTGCCGGCGGTCGGTCTCCAGCTGGGTCTCGCCGGGGCCGCGGGTGCCGATGGGGCTTTTGCCGCCGGAGGCCGTCTGGCGCACAAGATGCGTCCACATACCTGTGAGCCGGGGCAGGAGGTAGTTATACTGGGCAAGCTCCACCTGGAGCCGCCCCTCCCGCGTCTGGGCGCGGGCGGCGAAGATGTCCAGGATGAGCTGGGAGCGGTCCAGGACGTGGACGCCCAGGTCCTCCTCCAGCGCCCGCAGTTGGGAGGGGGACAGCTCGTTGTCAAAGACGGTCAGCGTGCAGTCGTTGGCCTCCAAAAGCTCCTTGACCTCCCGGACCTTGCCCTCGCCGATGAAGCTGCGCGGGTCCGGGGCGCGCTTGTTCTGGAGGACCTTTCCGCAGCAGACGCCCCCGGCGGTCTCCAAAAGGGCCTCCAGCTCGTCAAGGGACAGCTCCGAGGAGCGTTCGCGCTGGTCCATGCTGTCGGCGGCCAGCCCCACAAGGATGGCGCGCTCAATGTCGTTTCGTTCCAATGCTTTCGTTCCTTTGTCAAATGGTCTGTTACAGCATAGTTTAACCGGGTGGACTACAAAAACGCGGGAAAAAGCGCCCCAGGCGCGCGGCTTACTCCCCGTCCAGGGCCTTGGCCGCCTTCATCATGATGGCGCACTCCATCCGCTTGCGGAAGAGCCGGCAGCCGTAGTCGTAGACGCCCCGGATGGAGCCGGCGGCGTGATAGGCGTTGGCGGCGCAGCCGCCGGAGCAGTAGAGACGCGCCCAACAGTTGTCGCACTCAGGCCGGGCGTAGACGTTGCACTGCTTAAATTCGTCCCGGAGGGCGGTGTTGGTCACGCCGTCCCAGATGTTGCCCATGAGGTATTTTTCGTCGCCCACAAACTGGTGGCAGGGGTAGAGGTCCCCCCAGGGCGTCACGGCCATGTACTCCGTGCCTGAGCCGCAGCCGGAGATGCGCTTGTAGATGCAGGGGCCGTGCTGAAGGTCGATCATATAGTGGTAGAAGGTGAAGGGGCGGCCCTCCTTCTCCCGTTTCAGCATCTCCTTCGCCAAAATCTCGTACTGCTCAAAGAGCACCGGCAGGTCGTCCTCTGTGAGGGCGCAGGGGTCGTCCGGGGCGCAGACCACCGGCTCCATGGAAAGCTCCGTGAAGCCCAGGTCCGCCAGGTGCAGGATGTCCTTGGTGAAGTCGGTGTTGTAGTGGGTGTAGGTCCCCCGGACGTAGTAGCTGCGGCCGCCCCGCTTTTTGGCGAAGTCCAGGAATTTGGGGACGACCTTCTCATAGCTTCCCCGCCCTGCGTAGTCCACTCGGAAGCGGTCGTGGACCTCCGGCCGGCCGTCGATGGACATGACCACGTTGTGCATCTCGCGGTTGGCAAACTCGATCACGTCGTCGTCCACGAGAACGCCGTTGGTGGTGAGGGTGAAGCGGAATTTCTTGTGCTTCTCCTCCTCAACGGACCGGGCGTAGGCCACCAGGTCCTTCACCACCTGCCAGTTCATCAAAGGCTCGCCGCCGAAGAAGTCCACCTCAAGATTCCGGCGGCTGCCGGAGTTCTCGATGAGGAAGTCCAGGGCACGCTTGCCCACCTCGAAGCTCATCAGCGCCCGGTCCCCGTGGTACTTGCCCTGGGAGGCGAAGCAGTAGGAGCAGTTGAGGTTGCAGGTGTGGGCCACGTGGAGGCACAGGGCCTTCACCTCGTTGGAGCGGCGCTTGAAATCGAAGGCCATCCCGGCGTACTCGTCCTCAGTGAAGAGCTTTCCCGCGTCCTTGAGGGACTGGATGTCCTCCAGGCACTCCCGGAGGTCGGCCTCGGTGACGTCGGGCTTGTCCCCGTATTTTTTGAGCATGGCGTCCACGATCTCGTCCCCGGTGTGCGTCTCGTACATGGCAATCATGTCATAGGCCACCTCGTCCACCGCGTGGACCGAGCCGGAGTACACGTCCAGAACGATGTTGAAGCCGTTGAGTTTATATTGATGTATCATACAATCACCCTAAAAAATACCGCTTGCGTTGTGGCGCAAGCGGTATTGGTTTGCCAATCTTTTACTTGCTCTTCTTCTCGCACAGCTGGTTGGCGACGCCGCAGGAGGTCTTGCAGGCGGACTGGCAGGAGGTCTGGCACTCGCCGCAGCCGCCGGTCTGGACGCTGGCCTTCAGGTCACGGGTCTCAACGGTCTTGATCCTTTTCATGGGTATATCCCCCTTTCCCGAATACTTATGTGTCTATATTACACTATTTTTCCCGGAAGGTCAACACAAAAAATTGAATCCGGGCCGTGTTTGTGGGTGAAATGAAGACTGTCCGAGGCTTTCAGCGCCTCCGCGACGCCCTCGTCGATGATCTCCCCCGGCACAAGGCGCGGGACGCCGGGGGGATAGGCCCAGGCGTACTCGCCGGAGACGTGTCCCACGGCGGCGGAGAGGGGCAGGAGGCGGCCCGGCGCGGACATGGCCCGGCGCAGCGTCATGACCTGACGGGGCAGGGGGGCGGTGGCGCGCGCCGCGCTCCGGGGGGACGGGAGGTCCCGGTCCAGGGAGAGCAGGGCGTCCAAAAGCCTGCCGAGACTCTCCCGCGTGTCCCCCATGCCGGTCATGCACAGGGTGAGGCCGCCCCGGACGTACTCCGGCTCGATGCCACTGGCGCGAAGCCCCGGCCCCAGGGCGGGGGCGCTTGCCAGCAGGAGCTTGGAGGGGTCGAGGGCGTGGACCCCCCGGCGGCCCTCCCACAGCCGGATATGCCCAAGAGCCTTCGCACCCTCCCGGAACTCGCACAGCGCGGCATACCAGCTCTTCGCGGCGCTGTCCCCGTTGGCTTCCAGCCACGCTGTGCAGGCGTCGATGGAGCCGGACAGCAGATAGGAGGGGGAGGAGGTCTGAAGCATCCCCACCCGGCGGCGGATCTTCGCGGGGTCCACAAGGCCGGGGCGTATGTGGAGAACGGCGGTCTGGGTGAGGGCGGGCAGCGTCTTATGAAGGCTCTGCACCACCAGGTCCGCCCCGGCGGCCACGGCGGAGGCCGGGAAGGGGCCGAAGCCGAGATGCGCCCCGTGGGCCTCGTCCACAAGGAGGGGGACCCCCCTTTCGTGACAGACGTGCGCGATGGCGGCGATGTCGCTGATCACCCCCTCGTAGGTGGGGGAGGTGACACACACAAGCCCCACGCCGGGCCGGGCGTCCAGCGCCTCGGCGACCTCCCCCGGCGTTGTGGAGAGGGGGACGCCCAGCTCCGGGTCCGTCTCCGGCGTGAGATACCGGGTCTGAACGTCCGCAAGCTCGGCGGCGTGGTAGACGCTGCGGTGGGAGGCGCGGCACATCAGAAGCTCCCCGCCGCCCTCCAAGACGCCGAGGACCGAGGCCAGGATCCCCAAGGTGCTCCCACCCACCAGCGCCACGCTGTCATAAGCGCCCCAGAGCCGCGCGATGCGCCCTTCCAGAGCGAGGAAAAGCCCCTCCGGGTCGTTGAGGTCGTCAAAGCCCTCTATCTCCGTGACGTCCCGTTCACAAAGCCCCTTGAGCCACGGGAAGGCCCCGGCGTTCCGCTTGTGTCCCGGCATATGCATCGCCAGACGCCCGGCCCCGGCGTTTTGCTCCAGTTTTTCATAAAGCGTCATACCATCACCTGAAAAGCAAAGCGGCTCATAGAGCCGCTTCAGATCGTAGAAAAAGGGCAAAGCCCTTTTTCTACAAAGTCTTTTTCCCAAGGCACAGGTCCCTGGGAAAAAGACTGGATGAATAAGTTAATGCAAGGCAAAGGAGGCTTGCGCCTTCCGCGATGACGCGCTCAGCCGCCCATGGAGGCGAGCTTCTTGGAGAGGCCCATCTGCCAGTGCCTGGTGACGGTCTCATAATTGGCCATCTGGGCTTCCTCCCAGGCGTCGTAGGCGTCGGACTTGAGCTTGGCCTCAGACAGCAGGTCGGCGTACACGCCGTCGATCTGGGAGAAGTAGACCACAAACGCGCCGTAATCCTCATCGTAGAGGATCTCGGTGTCGCCCTCCTGCCGGGCGGGGTCCGAGAACCAGTCGGCCAGGACCTGGGGAACGTCGTAGATGCCCGTTGTGGTGAGCGCGCCGCTGCCGGAAATAAGGTCGGTGGCGTTGTTGATAACTTCGCTGAATGTGTCAAGGCCCTTCCCGTCGGCTTCGATGTAGGAGTCCAGCACCATCTTGGCGTTGCCCTCGCGGTACGTCTTAAGGGAGGCGGCGTCCGGGTCGCCCCCGCCCTCCACCGTGGGAGCGGCGGAGACAAGGCCGTAATAGCCGCTGAAGGCGTTGTAGGCGTTGTTGTCACGGTCCAGGTAGTAGACCACATAATAGTAGGGGATGGCGGCGTCCTCGGCGCTCCTGACGACGGCCTTGTCGCCGGCCTTCCGGCCGTCCTCCACAAGCCACGTCCTGACGACTTCGGTGATAGAGCTGCCCTGGCTGGTGCGGAGCGTGGTGGAATCGGCGTCGTAGTCCTCCGTGTCCTCGTTCAGGGAGGCGGCGTAGTCGATGAAGGACTGCTCGTCGGTGACGGCGGCGAGGAAAGCGTCGGCGTCCGCCTGTGCCTTGGCGGCGGCGTCCTCGGCGCTGAGGGTCTCGTCCTCCTCGGTGTCGGCGTCGTCGGTCACGGCAGCGCCGGAGAAGGAGTAGATACGGAATTTGAAGTAGTCGTTTTCATCGGCGTGCTCGGCGTAATAGGCGGTCAGCTCCTCCTGGGTGAAGGTGCTGCTGTCCAACTTGTGCTGGGAGTAGGAGGAGGCCAGCGCGTCGCGGAGCAGGTTTTCACGGAACACCTTCTCCGTCATGCCCTTGCCGTAGTTGATGGTGAGGTAGGCGTCCAGGTCCTTGTACCCGTTGGAGACGGCGGAGGCGGCGAGGCCGGTGATGGTCTCTTCCACCGAGGCCTTTTCCTCGTCGGAGAGGGTGTAGCCCTCCTCCTCGGCCGCGCTGGTGAGCATGGCGACGCTCTTCATGCGCTCGATGGCGGAGTTTTCAAAGAAGTCCGCCCAGGTCATATCCTCGCTGCCGAGATACGCCTGCGTCCGCAGAGGCTCTTCCGTGCTGGGGAGCATGGCGCTGGGGTCGCCGATGGTCCCGGAGTAGGAGTAGACGCTGTTATAATAGCTGTTGTAGGAGGAGAAGTAGTTGTAGTTAAAATCGGCCACCGTGAACTTTGTGCCGCCGATCTCAAGAGCGGCGGTGCCGTTATAAAAGAGGTTGGAACCAAACAGCGCCACAAAGAGGATCATCAGGACGATCACTCCCGCCACCGCGCCCACGATGGCGTTGTATTTTTTGCGCTCTTTCCGGGCCTTTTCCTCCTCGGCGCGGCGCGCGGCCTTGGCGGAGACGTATTCACTCATTTGAATCATTCCTTCTTATACTGTATTCATTCATGCGCTTTTTGAACGTCAGAGGCGTCCAGACGACTATTATACATGAAAGCGCCCCGTCTTGCAAGTGAAAACTTTGTGAACGACCCCAAAACCGGGAAATTTTTTGGAAAACGCCGCCTACGGAAAAATCCCGGCTCGCAGGGAGCCGGGATCAGTCCTCGTTATGTAAGTGTGCGCCGGTGTCAGATGATGCGCTTGGCGCCCCAGTAGACCCTGGTGTAGTAGCTGCTGCCCAGGTCGGAAATGATGACGCCGGTTTTGGAGGTGGAGGCGTGGACAAACTGCCCGTTGCCTATGTATATACCCACGTGGGTAACGCCCGTGCCGCTGGAGGAGAAGAACACCAGATCGCCCTTCTGGAGCTCGCTCTTGCTGATGCTGCGGCCGTTGTATTTGTACTGCATGGAGGCGCGGCGCTCAAGCTTGTAGCCGAACTGGCTGTACACGTAGTAGGTAAGGCCGGAGCAGTCAAAGCCGCGGGAGGGGGATTCCTCGCCGTAGACGTAGGAATAACCCACAAACTGGAGCGCGTAATTGGCAATCTGGGTGCCCAGATCCGAACTCTCGGCGGGGTCGGAGGTGTAGCTGGGAGCGCCGCCGGTGAGCTTCACGTAGTCGGAACGTATGTACCCGGTCCCCTCGGCCTCAGCCACCTTGTACCAGCCCTCGTTGATGCCGATGATGGCCACGGTCTTGCCGGTGTCGTAGGAGGTGATCACCTCGTCGCTGGTGGAGTGGCCCTTGCGCATCCGCACGCCGTCGCCGGTGATGGTGCCGGTGGCCTTGAAATTCTCCGCCCGAAGAATTTCGGTGAGGTACTCGGTGGAGGCGTAGCCCTCGGTGCCGTTGTAATTGACCTTGTACCACTGGTCGTTTGTCTGCTCCATGACGACGACGATGGTGCCGCCGGAGACCACGGTGACCCGGTCGTACTCGGTGCCGGGGCCGGAGCGGATGTTGAGGCTCGTGGCGTCCACGGTGGCAGCGCCCCAGGCCATCTCGGTCTCGTCGGCGCTGGCCCCGCATACGAAGAAGGTCAGGGACAGGCTCAGTACAAGAGCGGCGATCACAAACTTCTTAAAGGCTTTCATGGTACTTCCTTTCCTCACTTTGCGGCGAGCGCTCTCTCGAGCCAGACGGCCGCAACGTCCATGGCGGCGTAAAGCCCGCCCTTCTCTGTCTTCTTTACCACCCTGTCACGGGAACGAAGGTCGGGGTCGGTGAGCTGGAGCTGCACCGAGACGCGGGTCGCCACGTCCATGTCGTCCACCTTCTTGGAGTCGGTGATCTGCATCATGATGATGTACTTGTCCGACATACTGCCGTAATAGAGGATGTTGTCCTTCCGCCGGAGGGGCCGTCCGCGATATTCAAGCATTTGATCAGCAGCTGTATTTGCCATTCCATAACCTCCTGAGGAACATCGTAACCGAATTGTAACACATTGTTTCCTGTTTGTCAACACCTGGCCCGAAAATTGTTCCATCGCCCCCGTTTGACGGGAAAACCACAACATATTCCCGGTTTTCAGCGGCTGCGCGGGCCATATGTTGTTTCGGGACGCCTTTTCGGGGACCGGGGGAGCGGGCGGGTGAAAAAATTTTTCTTTTGTAAATGGTTACAAAACTGTAACTTTTTTGTTGCCATTGCCTCTTGACGCCGCAGCGCGGGGGTGGTATACTTTGAGCATAAACACATGAACATCTGTTCATATGAAAGGATGAGCCAACGTGGATGAGAAAAACGAGCTGATGTGCGACGAACCCTGCGCCCACGAGGACGTTGTGGGCAAGGTCCGGGACGTTCTCCCGGACGACGACACCCTCTATGAGCTGGCGGACCTCTTCAAGATGTTCGGCGATTCCACCCGGATGAAGATTCTGTTTGTTCTGATGGAGTCGGAGATGTGCGTCTGCGACATCGCGGAGCTTTTGGGGATCAGCCAGTCGGCGATCTCCCACCAGCTGCGCATACTCAAGCAGTCCAAGCTCATCTCCAGCCGCCGGGAGGGAAAGAACATCATCTGCTTCCTCGCCGACGACCACGTGAAGAGCATCATCGCCCAGGGCCTTTCCCACGTCCTGGAGTGATGAAAGCGGCCGGGGCGGGCAGGTCCGCGCCGGCATCATGGAATAAATCATAAGGAGGAATTACATATGAAAAAGGTCTATCGTCTCAAGGACCTGGACTGCGCCAACTGCGCCGCGAAAATGGAGCGTTCCATCAGGAAGCTGGACGGGGTGAACGACGCCTCCGTCAACTTCCTCACCCAGAAGATGACCGTGGACGCGGAGGAGTCCCGGTTCGAGGAGATCATGGACGAGGTGGTCAAGCTCTGCCGCAAGGTGGAGCCGGACTGCGTGATTTGCAGATAAAGGCCGCACACTCGCGCGGCATAAGGGATTTTTCGCAGGGGCGCGTGTCCTTACGAAAAATATAAAAGGAATAAGAGGTGGTTGAATTGACCCGTCGCCATAAGCTGACCCTGGCGCGCATCCTGATCGCTTTTGCGCTGTTCATCGCCGCGGAGCTTATCCCGCTTCCGGGGATCTGGAAGCTCTGCGCCTTCCTGGTCCCCTACTTCCTGGTGGGCTGGGACGTCCTCTGGCGCTCGCTGCAGAACATCGCCCACGGACAGGTGTTCGATGAAAATTTCCTCATGTCCGTGGCCACCATCGGGGCCATGTGTACGGGGGAGTACGCCGAGGGCGTGGCGGTGATGCTCTTCTATCAGGTGGGCGAGCTTTTTCAGTCCGTCGCCGTGGGCAAGAGCAGGAAATCCATCGCCGCGCTCATGGACATCCGGCCTGAATACGCCAACGTTCTGCGGGACGGCGAGAGCGTGGAGGTGGACCCGGAGGACGTGGCGGTGGGGGAGATCATCGTCCTGAAGCCGGGGGAGCGCATCCCCCTGGACTGCGTGGTGACCGAGGGGTCCGGCAGCGTCAACACCGCCGCCATCACCGGGGAGTCCGTCCCACGGGACGTGACGGTGGGGGACGCGCTTGTCTCCGGCACCATCAACATGAACGCCGTTTTGCGGGCGCAGGTGACCAATATCTACGCCGATTCCACCGTGGCCCGCGTTCTGGACCTGGTGGAGAACTCCTCCGAGCGCAAGGCGAGGACGGAGAACTTCATCACACGCTTTGCCAGGGTCTACACCCCGGCGGTGGTTTTCGCGGCCCTGGCGCTGGCCCTCATCCCGCCGCTGGCCCTGGGCCAGCCGTGGGCCACGTGGATCCACCGGGCGCTGGTGTTCCTGGTGGTCTCCTGCCCGTGCGCCCTTGTCATCTCCGTGCCGCTGAGCTTCTTCGGGGGCATCGGCGGGGCCTCCAGGCGGGGTGTGCTGGTCAAAGGTTCCAACTATCTGGAGACGCTTTCCAAGGCCGCCGCGGTGGTCTTTGACAAGACGGGGACGCTCACCAAGGGCGAATTTCACGTGAGCGCCGTACATCCCGTGGGCATGAGCGGCGAGGAGCTACTTGCCCTGGCCGCCAAAGCCGAAAAATATTCCACCCACCCCGTTGCCCGCGCCATCGCCGCCGCCGCGCCCGCCGAGACGGAGGAAAACCCCGCCGACACCGTGGAGGAGCTTGCGGGCCTGGGCGTCCGGGCCAACATCGGGGGCCGGAGGGTCCTGGCCGGCAACAGCCGCCTCATGGAGGCGGAGCACATCGCCGCGCAGGGCGGCGAAGGGGACGGAACCGTGGTCCACGTGGCGGTGGACGGTACATACGCGGGCTTTGTCGTCATCACCGACCAGGTGAAGGAGGACGCCGCGCCCACCATCGCGCGGCTGCACCGCATGGGCGTCAAGGCCGTGATGCTCACCGGCGACCGCCGGGTCTCCGCCCAGGCCGTGGCCAGGGAGCTTCAGATGGACGAGGTCCTCTCCGACCTCATGCCCCAGGATAAGGTATCGGCCCTGGAATCGCTCATGGAAAAGACGGGCGGGGCCGTGGCCTTCGTGGGGGACGGCATCAACGACGCGCCGGTGCTGACGCGGGCGGACGTGGGCCTCGCTATGGGGGCCATGGGGTCCGACGCCGCCATCGAGGCCGCGGATATGGTGCTGATGGACGACCGGCCCTCCCGCGTCGCCGAGGCCATCGCCATCTCAAAGCGCACTATGAGGATCGTCTATCAGAACATCGTCTTTGCCCTTGCGGTGAAGCTCACGATCCTTGTGCTGGGCGCGGCGGGCTATGCCAATATGTGGCTGGCCGTGTTCGCGGACGTGGGCGTTGCCATGATCGCGATTTTGAACGCCCTTCGCGCCATGAAGGTGGACGGCGTGGGCCAGTGACCGCAAAAATAAAAAAACCGCCGAGGCTGTGCCTCGGCGGGAATTTTTTGCGGTTTCTCAGATCAGGGCGCAGACGGCCTCGGCGTAGGCGGCCATATCCTCCACGGGAAGGCCGGCCAGGAGCTTGGCCTGGGCGCAGAGCACCAGGGCGATCTTCCCGGCCCTGTCCCGGTCGCTTTCAAAGGCGGCGGTCAGGGAGGCGAATACCGGGTGCGCGGGGTTGAGCTCCAGGACGCGGCGGGCCTTGATCTTCTCCCCGGCCTCGCCGGGCATCTGACGGAAATACCGCTCCATCTCCAGGGTGATCTCCCCCTCGTAGGACATACAGGCGGCGGAGTTGACAAGCGCGGAGGACAGCTTCACGTCCACCACGTCGTCCTTCAAAGTCTCCTTCATGAAGTCCAAAAGCTCCTTAGACTTCCCGGCGGTCTCCTCCTGCTCGCGCTTCTCCTCGTCGGATTCAAGCCCCAGATCCCCGGCGGCGACGCTTTTAAGCTCCTTGCCCTCGTAGTTGTAGAGCATCTGGACGGCAAACTCGTCGATGTCCTCGATGAGGTAGAGGATCTCGTAGCCCTTGGCCTTCACCTGCTCGTTCTGGGGAAGGCCGGCGGCGGTGCGCAGGGAGTCCGCGGCGGCGTAGTAGATGTATTTCTGGCTCTCAGGCATCCGGGAGACGTAGTCCTTGAGGGAGGTGAGCTTCTCCTCGTGGGAGGAGTAGAACTTGAGAAGGTCCTTCAGAAGGTCGCGCTTCATGCCGTACTCGCCCACCATGCCGTACTTGATCTGACGGCCGAAGGCGGCCCAGAAGGCATCGTACTTGTCGGGGGCGTCGGTCATGAGCTTCAAAAGCTCGGCCTTGACCTTGTTCTCCAAGTTCCCGGCAATGACCTTGAGCTGGCGGTCGTGCTGAAGGATCTCGCGGGAGATGTTCAGGGACAGGTCCGGGGAGTCCACCACGCCGCGCACGAAGCGGAAGCACTCCGGCAGAAGGTCGGCGCAGGACTCCATGATCATGACGCCGGAGGAGTAGAGCGCAAGGCCGGGCTTATAGTCGCGGCTGTAGAAGTCGTAGGGGGCCTTGGCGGGGATAAAGAGGAGGGCGCGGTAGCTTGTCAGGCCCTCGGCGTTGACGCGGATGACGGCGACGGGGTCCTCGGAGTCGTGGAACCGCTCCTTGTAGAACGCGATGCACGCCTCATCCGTGGCCTCGGCCTTGGACCGCTGCCAGATGGGGACCATGGAGTTGACGGTCTCCTCCTCGGTGTGGGTCACAGGCTCGGTCTTCTTGTGGCCGTCCTCGTCAAGCTCCTCCGTCTCCACATACTCGGTGTGCTCCACGTCCATGCGGATGGGGAAGCGCACGTAGTCGGAGTACTTCTTGATAAGCTCCTTGACGCGCCAGGTCTCCAGGAACTCGCTGTACCGCTCCTCCTCGGTGTCGGGCTTGATGTGCATGATGACGTCCGTGCCCACATCGGGCTTGTCCGCTTCGGTGACGGTGTAGCCGTCCGCGCCGGAGCTCTCCCACTTCCAGGCCGTGTCGGCGCCGTAGGCGCGGGAGACGACGGTCACCTTGTCGGAGACCATGAACGCGGAGTAGAAGCCCACGCCGAACTGGCCGATGATGTCCACATCCTCCGCCTTGTCCATTTCGGACTTGAACTTGAAGGAGCCGGAGTGGGCGATAACGCCCAGGTTCTCCTCCATGGCCTCCCTGTCCATGCCGATGCCGTTGTCGCTGACGGTGATGGTCCGCGCATCCTTGTCAAGGGTGACCCGGATGCGGAAATCGTCGCGGGAGAGGCCCACGTTCTGATCCGTCAGGGAGAGATAGCTCAGCTTGTCAATGGCGTCGGAGGCGTTGGAGATGATCTCCCGGAGGAAGATCTCCCGGTGGGTGTAGATGGAGTTGATCATCAGGTCGAGAAGACGCTTGGACTCGGCCTTGAACTGCTTTTTTGCCATTCTTTTGTTACTTCCTTCCAAACTTCAAGCCCGCGGCATTCAACGCGGGCTTTTTTATTATTTCTATTATAGTCCTTCTCAGGGACATTTTGTTACAAAATTTTAAAAATTTATCACGCCAAGATGCTCCAAAAGGATCTTCAGCCCGATGAGCACCAGGACCACGCCCCCGGCAAGCTCGGCCTTCTCGTGGAACCGGCCCCCCACCCGGTTGCCCAGGTATACCCCGCCGAAGGAGAAGGCGAAGGTGGTGACGCCGATGACGGCGATGGACGACCAGATGTTGACGGAGAGGAAGGCGAAGGTGACCCCCACGGCCAGAGCGTCGATGCTTGTGGCGATGGCCAGCAGGAGAAGCTCCTTCACGGCGAAGGAGCCGGAGTCCTCCTCGTCGCCGCCGTGGAGGGCCTCCCACACCATCTTCCCCCCGATAAAGGCCAGGAGGACGAAGGCGATCCAGTGGTCGATCTCGGTGATGTACGACTCAAACTGACGGCCCAGGAGCCAGCCCAGGAGGGGCATCAGCGCCTGAAAGCCCCCGAAGAAAAGGCCGGTCTTCACGGCGTCCGCCGGGCGGAGCCGCCGGGCGGACAGGCCCTTGCACACCGAGACGGCAAAGGCGTCCATGGAGAGGGCCACGCCCGTCAGCAGAAGTTCAAAAAAGCCCATGGTCAGCCCCTTATGGCGGCGCGGATACCCGCCAGAAGCTCGTCGAAGGTCTCATAGGCGGGCAGATCGGGGTTATCCGCCTTGATTTGGTCCGTGCTCCTGAAGAGGAAGCCCGCCCTGGACGCCCGGATCATGGCAAGGTCGTTGTAGCTGTCCCCGGCGGCGACGGTGTCAAAGCCGCAGGACTGCAAGGCCCTGACGGTGGTGAGCTTGGACTGCTCACAGCGCATTTTGAACCCGGTGATCTCGCCGGAGGGGGCCACGGTAAGCTCGTTGCAGAAGAGCGCCGGCCACTTGAGCTTGCGCATCAGGGGGGCGGCAAACTGGGTGAAGGTGTCGGAGAGGATCACCGCCTGGGTCTCCTCGCGGAGCGCGTCTAAAAAGTCCACCGCGCCGGGCAGGGGGTCGATTTGGGAGATGACCTCCTGGATCTGGGGGAGGCCCAGCCCGTGCTCCTTCAAAATGGCGATGCGGAAGGCCATGAGCTTGGCGTAATCCGGCTCGTCGCGGGTGGTGCGGCGCAGCTCCGGGATGCCGGAGACCTCCGAAAAGGCGATCCAGATCTCCGGGACCAGCACGCCCTCCAGGTCGAGACAGACGATATTCATAACAATCCCTCGCTTCATACGTTGATAAACGTTACCATTATACACTGATTTTTCCGATTTGCAAGGCGAAAACTGCCGTCAATGTCGCTAAAATGCCTGAAAATTTGATGTTTTAAAGCGCCGGATTCGCTAAAACGTAAAAACAGAAATCGGCTCTTGACATTCGGGAAAACTGGTTGTATGATAATGACCAATAGAAAAAGGCTGTGATGGGAAGAAAGGCGTTCGTCCCGGAGTTCAGAGAGCCGCCGGCTGGTGCGAGGCGGTACCCGGCGTAGGCTATACTCATCCCTGAGCCGTCATCCGAACGCGGGGCGACGCCCCGCCAGTAGATATGACCGGGTTCTCCCGTTACCGAGAGGCCGCGTTGTCAGACGCGGGTTGAGCGGGCGTTTATCGCCAAGAAGAGTGGTACCGCGGAAGTTGCTTTCGTCTCTTTATCCAAAAATATTTTGCGTATTTTGGGTAAAAGAGGCTTTTTTTGTACCCAAAAATACCGGAAAGGGAATCGTATGAAAGGTTTTGAAAAGTACACCCGGCAGTATTTCATCCCGGAGGGCGACTACACCGGCTGGATGAAAAAGGACCACATCGAGAAGGCCCCCACGTGGTGCAGCGTGGACCTGCGGGACGGCAACCAGTCCCTCATCATCCCCATGAGCCTGGAGGAGAAATTAGAGTTTTTCGACCTTTTGGTCAAGATCGGCTTTAAGGAGATCGAGGTGGGCTTCCCCGCGGCGTCGGAGACGGAGTACGAGTTTTGCCGCACCCTCATCGAGCAGGACCTCATCCCGGACGACGTGACCATCCAGGTGCTGACTCAGTCCAGGGAACACATCATCAAAAAGACCTTCGAGGCCGTCAGCGGCTGCAAGAACGCCATCGTACACCTCTATAACTCCACCTCCGTGGCCCAGCGGCAGCAGGTGTTCAAAAAGTCGAAGCAGGAGATCATCGACATCGCCGTATTTGGGGCGCAGCTCTGCAAAGAATACAGAGAAAAGACCCCCGGCCATTTCCGCTTCGAGTACTCCCCGGAGAGCTTCACCGGCACGGAGCCGGAGTTCGCCCTGGCGATCTGCAACGCCGTCTCCGAGGTCTGGAAGCCCTCGGAGGACGACAAGGTCATCTACAACCTGCCTGTGACGGTTTCCCACTCCATGCCCCACGTGTACGCCAGCCAGATCGAGTATATGTGCAAAAACCTCAACTACAGGGACAACATCATCGTCTCCCTCCACCCCCACAACGACCGGGGCTGCGCCGTGGCGGACACCGAAATGGGCATCCTCGCCGGGGCGCAGAGGGTCGAGGGGACGCTTTTCGGCAACGGCGAGCGCACCGGCAACGTGGACGTCATCACCCTGGCCCTCAATATGTACTCCCAGGGCGTGGACCCGGAACTGGACTTCCACGACCTGCCCTCCATCACCAGGACCTATGAGAAGGTCACCCGGATGCACGTCTATGAGCGCCAGCCCTACTCCGGGGCGCTGGTATTCGCCGCCTTCTCCGGCTCCCATCAGGACGCCATCGCCAAGGGGATGCACTGGCGGGAGGCCCACCCGGAGGAGCCGTGGACGGTCCCGTACCTGCCCATCGACCCCACGGACCTGGGGCGGGTCTACGAGGCGGACGTCATCCGCATCAACTCCCAGTCCGGCAAGGGCGGCATCGGGTATATTCTGGAGACGCAGTTCAAGTACAACCTGCCCCCCAAGATGCGGGAGGCCTTCGGCTACCACATCAAGGGCATCTCCGACCACGAGCACCGGGAGCTTCTGCCCCAGGAGATCTTCGATATTTTCACCAACAGCTATGTCAACGTAAAGTCCGTGATGAACGTCCCGGAGGCCCACTACGTGCAGGAGCCGGACGGCATCACCGCCACGGTCACCGTCCTCTACAAGGGCGTCAAGCAGAAGGTCACCGCCTTCGGCAACGGGCGGCTGGACGCCGTCAGCAACGCCGTGAAGATGGTGGTGGATCAGGCCTACACGCTGGAGGTCTATACCCAGCACGCCCTGGACGAGGGGTCCACCTCCAAGGCGGCCTCCTACGTGGGCATCAAATCGGCGTCCGGGGAGATGTTCTGGGGCGCCGGCGTGAGCCGCGACATCATCGTCAGCTCCATCAAGGCGCTGGTCTCCGCCGTCAACCGGCTGCTGGAGAAAAGATGAGCGGCCCTAAGCTTTGCGCGTACAGCAATCATTCATGGATTAGGAGAGACGTATGAAACTTACAGGAGCGCAGATCGTCGTTGAGACACTGATCGAGTTGGGCGTCACCGACGTGTTCGGATACCCCGGCGGGCAGGTGCTGAACCTCTACGACGCCATATACGAGGCGGGGGACCGCCTCCACCATATCCTCACCGCCCACGAGCAGGGGGCCTCCCACGCCGCGGACGGGTACTCCCGCGCCACGGGCAAGGTGGGCGTGGTCATCGCCACCTCCGGCCCGGGGGCCACGAACCTGGTCACCGGCATCGCCACCGCCATGCTGGACTCCGTCCCCATGGTGGCCATTACCGGCAACGTGCCCCAGGACCTCATCGGCCGGGACTCCTTCCAGGAGATCGACATCACCGGCATCACCCTGCCCATCACCAAGCACAACTACTTCATCCACGACGTGAACAAGCTGGCGGACAAGATCCGCGAGGCGTTCCGCATCGCCCGCTCCGGCCGCCCCGGCCCCGTGCTCATCGACATCCCCAAGGACATCCAGACCGCCGTGGGGGAGTACGAGCCGAAGCCCGTGGACCCGCCCTTCCCCCAGCGCGACCCCTCCAGGACGCGCATCGCCCAGGCCGCCGCGCTTATTGACGCCAAATCCCGCCCCTTCATCCACATCGGCGGCGGCGTTATCGGCTCGCGCACCTGGGATTTGGTGACCGAGCTTGCCGACAAGATCGACGCCGTTATCGGCTGTTCCCTCATGGGCCTGTCCGCAGTACCCACCGACCACCCGCGCTTTTTGGGGATGCAGGGGATGCACGGCCACTACGCCTCCTCCATGGCCTCCAACGACGCGGACCTCATCATCGCCATCGGCACCCGCTTCTCCGACCGGGCCACGGGCAACAAGGCGAAATTCGCCAAAAACTCCCGGATCATCCACATCGACGCGGACTTTGCGGAGATAAGCAAGAACATCACCGCCGACATCGGCATCTGCGGCGACATCTCCATCGCCCTCCGGGAGCTTATCGACTCTGTCCACGAGGCCAACCACATGGACTGGATGGATCACATCGAGGACCTTCGGGACAAGGAGCTTTCTTTCCTTGTCGATGAGCCGGGAGTGCTGACGCCCCTGAAGGTCATGGAGACCGTCAATCAGTACAAGACCCCGGACACCCCCGTAGCCACCGACGTGGGCCAGCACCAGATGTGGGCCGCCCAGTATATCCGCTTCCAGAAGCCCAGAAAGATGATCTCCTCCGGGGGACTGGGCACCATGGGCTTCGGCCTGGGGGCCGCCATCGGGGCCGCCGTGGGGACAGGGGAACACACCGTCCTCATCACAGGCGACGGGAGCTTCGGCATGAACCTCAACGAGCTGGCTACCGCCGTCACCTACCATGTCCCCGTCACCGTCGTCCTCATCAACAATAAAACTTTGGGCATGGTCCGCCAGTGGCAGACGCTCTTCTTCAACCACCATTACGCGGACACCAATCTGGACGTGCGCAGGACCGACTTTGTGAAGCTGGCCGAGGCGTTCGGGGCGGTGGGCGTCCGGGCCGAGACGCCCGAAGAGTTCGAGGACGCCTTTGAAAAGGCCATCCGCTCCGATGAGGTCACCGTTATCGACTGCCGCATCGACAAGGACGAGTTCGTCCTCCCGATGCTGCCTCCCGGCGGCGCCATCGACGACATCATCACGGTCAAAAAGAAGGGGGTGTGAACCGTGGCGGAAAATAAGGGCAACAAATTCGTTATCGCCGTGTACGTGGAGAACAAGTTTGGCGTTCTCACCCGCGTCACCAGTATGTTCACCCGCCGCGGCTTCAACATCGACTCTCTGACCGTGGGCGTCACCGAGTCGCCGGAGTATTCCCGCATCACCATCACCATGTCCGGCGACGGATACGCCAGGGCGCAGATGCTCAACCAGCTTCGGAAGCTCTTCAACGTCAAGAAGGTGGAGCTTTTGGAGGAGACGGACGCCATCGAGCGGGAGCTGGTGCTGGTGAAAATACGCAACGACCCGGATAAGCACCAGCGTGTCCTGGCGGCCCTGGACATCTTCAAGGCCAAGATCATCAACTACTCCGTGGAGGCCCTGTGCATCGAGGTCACCGGCACCCCGGACAAGATCGACGCCCTCATCGAGATGATCAAGCCCCTGGGGATCATCGAGCTGTGCCGCACCGGCGTCGTGGCCCTCCAGAAGGGCGGCGGCTCCATCATGGAGTCCGACGACGTAAACTGACCCCCTCCACGGCTTCCTACGGCTCACGCCGCAAAAAATACATCAACAATACATTTTTAAAAGGAGATAGTCACCATGAACAGAATTTTCTACGAGCAGGACTGCGACCTCCACCGTCTGGACGGCAAGACCGTCGCCATCATCGGCTACGGCTCCCAGGGGCACGCCCACGCGCTGAACCTCAAGGACTCCGGCGTCAACGTGATCGTTGGCCTCTATAAAGGCTCCAAGAGCTGGGCTAAGGCCGAGCAGCAGGGCCTGAAGGTCATGACCGCCGCCGAGGCCGCCAAGGCCGCCGACATCATCATGATTTTGATCAACGATGAGAAGCAGGCCAAGCTCTACAAGGAGAGCATCGAACCCAACCTCACCGAGGGCAAGACCCTGGCCTTCGCCCACGGCTTCAACATCCACTTCGGCTGCATCAAGCCTCCCAAGAACGTCAACGTCATCATGATCGCCCCCAAGGGTCCCGGCCACACCGTCAGGTCCGAGTATCAGGCGGGCAAGGGCGTGCCCATGCTCATCGCCGTGGAGCAGGACGCCACCGGCGACGCCTGGGACATCGGCCTTGCATACGCTGCCGGCATCGGCGGCGCCCGCGCCGGCGTTCTTGAGACCACCTTCCGCACCGAGACCGAGACCGACCTCTTCGGCGAGCAGGCGGTCCTGTGCGGCGGCGTGTGCGCCCTGATGCAGGCGGGCTTCGAGACCCTGTGCGAGGCCGGCTACGACCCCCGGAACGCCTACTTTGAGTGCATCCACGAGATGAAGCTCATCGTGGACCTCATCTATCAGAGCGGCTTTGCCGGGATGCGCTACTCCATCTCCAACACCGCCGAGTACGGCGACTATATCACCGGGCCGAAGATCATCACCGAAGAGACGAAGAAGACCATGAAGAAGATCCTCTCCGACATCCAGGACGGCACCTTTGCCAAGGACTTCCTCCTGGATATGTCCGACGCCGGCGGCCAGGTCCACTTCAACGCCATGCGCAAGAAGGCCGCAGAGCATCCCTCCGAGATCGTGGGCGCTGAGATCCGCAAGCTCTACAGCTGGTCCGACGAGGACAAACTTATCAACAACTAAACTGGCTTGAAAGGCCGCGAAGCGGCCTTTCAATGCCATAAGGGAACGTGTGGAAAAATTTCATGAATTTTGCGAAATTCATGAAATTTTTCCTGCCGTTTTGCTCCGCGCACGGCCTTGCCGCACACTGCGCAAAACAAAAGGGGTTTTTCGCAAGGCGCTTGTCCTTGCGAAAAACATTTGAAAAAGAGATTTTGGCGAACCCGCCCAAGCTTTAAGAAAGGAAAAACCGAAATGGTAAAAGACACTATCGTGGGCGGCTACGAGAACGCCCCTCACAGGTCGCTTTACTACGCCCTGGGGCTTACGGACGAGGAGCTTTCCCGGCCCCTCATCGGCATCGTCAGCTCCTATAACGAGATCGTCCCCGGCCACATGAACTTAGATAAGATCACCGAGGCCGTGAAGACCGGCGTCGCCATGGCCGGCGGCACCCCTATCGTCTTCCCCGCCATCGCCGTCTGCGACGGCATCGCCATGGGCCACGTGGGGATGAAGTACTCCCTCGTCACCCGCGACCTCATCGCCGACTCCACCGAGTGCATGGTGATGGCCCACGGGTTTGACGGGCTTGTGATGATCCCCAACTGCGACAAGAACGTCCCCGGCCTTCTGATGGCGGCGGCGCGGCTCAATTTGCCCACCGTGTTCGTCTCCGGCGGCCCCATGCTGGCCGGCCGCGTGGACGGCCACAAGACCAGCCTTTCCAGTATGTTTGAGGCCGTGGGCGCGTACTCGGCGGGGAAGATCGACGAGGCGAAGCTCCGGGAGTACGAGTGCAAGACCTGCCCCTCCTGCGGTTCCTGCTCCGGGATGTACACCGCCAACTCCATGAACTGCCTCACCGAGGTGCTGGGCATGGGCTTGCAGGGCAACGGCACCATCCCGGCGGCCTACTCGGCGCGCATCTCCCTGGCCAAGCGGGCCGGGATGCAGGTGATGGAGCTTGTGCGGAAGAACATCCGCGCCCGTGACATCATGACCGAGGCCGCCATCCGCAACGCCCTCACCGCCGATATGGCCCTGGGCTGCTCCACCAACTCCATGCTGCACCTGCCGGCCATCGCCAACGAGTGCGGGGTGGACTTCAACCTCAATATGGCGAACGAGATCAGCGCCAAAACGCCCAACCTCTGCCACCTGGCTCCCGCCGGCCCCACCTACATGGAGGACCTGAACGAGGCGGGCGGCGTGTACGCGGTGCTGAAGGAGCTTTCCAAGCGCGGCCTCATCGACACCTCCGTCATGACCTGCACCGGCAGGACATTGGGGGAGAACATCGAGAGCGCCGAGAATTTAAACCCGGAGGTCATCCGCCCCATCGACAACCCCTACTCCCAAACCGGCGGCATCGCCGTCCTCTTCGGGAATCTGGCGGAGAACGGCTGCGTGGTGAAGAGAAGCGCCGTCGCCCCTGAGATGCTGGTCCACGAGGGACCCGCCAGGGTGTTCAACAGCGAGGAGGAGGCCATAAAGGTCATCCACGGCCGCGGCATCCACCCCGGCGACGTGGTGGTCATCCGCTACGAGGGACCCGCCGGCGGCCCCGGTATGCGGGAGATGCTCAACCCCACCTCCGCCATCGCGGGTGCGGGACTGGACAAGGAGGTGGCCCTCATCACCGACGGGCGCTTCTCCGGCGCGACAAGGGGCGCGGCCATCGGCCACATAAGCCCGGAGGCGGCCTCCGGCGGCCTCATCGCCTATGTCCACGAGGGGGACACCATCTCCATCGACATCCCCAACCACACCATCACCCTGAAGGTGAGTGAGGAGGAGATCGCCCGACGCAAGGCCGCGGAAAAGCCGCGGGTGAAGGACGACATCACCGGCTACTTAAAGCGTTACGCCGCCACTGTCAGTTCCGCCGACAAGGGCGCGATCATCAATAAGTGATAAAGCCTCCGGCGGTGGGGAAGGTGTCGCCGGAGGCGACAGATAAGGTGGGAAAAGCCTCCCCTCTCTGAGGGGAGGTGGCCCGGAGGGCCGGAGGGGAGCCTGGCGCTTAACGGCCTCATCCGACCCCCTTCGGGGGTCACCTTCCCCACAAGTGGGGAAGGCGTTTGGAGCGCGCAATGTACCCGACAGGGGAAAAGCCTTCCCCGCAGGGCGGGGAAGGTGGAAAAAGAGGGGTCCCCGGCGGGCCTTGGCCCGCTGGGGAGAGGAGGAGCGAACCCTGCGCCTGAGCGTTCCCGCTCTGCGGGGACGCGAGGTCAAGCGGGTTCCGCGACGACGTGGCGACGGATGAGGTGGGACCCCCCTCAAACTCATCGCCCAAGCCGTGCCGCCGGGAGAGGCGGCCATCATCAACGCAAGGATGTGAATAATATGCCCATGACCATGTCCCAGAAGATCCTGGCCGCCCACGCGGGGCTGGAGTCCGTAGAGGCGGGACAGCTGATCTTATGCAAGTTAGACCGTATTCACGGAAACGACATCACCTCCCCGGTGGCTATCCGGGAATTTAAGAAGATGGGGTTTGAAAAAGTGGCAAACCCCCAAAATGTCACCCTCATCATGGACCACTTCGTCCCCAACAAGGACATTAAGGCCGCCCAGCAGTGCAAGTGCTGTCGGGAGTTCGCCAACGAGCAGGAGCTGGAGAGCTTCTACGATGTGGGCCGTATGGGTATCGAGCACGCCCTCATCCCGGAGGAGGGGCTTGTGGTCACGGGGGACGTCGCCATCGGCGCGGACTCCCACACCTGCACCTACGGGGCGCTGGGGGCCTTCTCCACCGGCGTCGGCTCCACGGACATGGCCTTCGGCATGGCCACCGGCAAGGCGTGGTTCAAGGTCCCCTCCGCCCTCAAATTCGTCCTCACCGGCGCGCTTCCCAAATACGTCTCCGGGAAGGACCTGATCTTACATATCATCGGTATGATCGGCGTGGACGGGGCGCGCTACAAGTCCATGGAGTTCACCGGCCCCGGCGCGCACAGCCTCTCCATGCCGGACCGTCTCACCGTCTGCAACATGGCCATCGAGGCCGGGGCGAAAAACGGCATCTTCGAGGTGGACGACGTGACCCTGGCCTATGAAAAGGAGCACGCCAAGCGGGAGATCCGCGTCTTCAAGGCCGACGAGGACGCGGAGTACGACGCCGTCTACGAGATCGACCTTTCCAAGCTTCGCCCCACCGTGGCCTTCCCGCATCTTCCTGAAAACACAAAGACCATCGACGAGTGCGGCGACGTCAAAATCGACCAGGTAGTCATTGGCTCCTGCACCAACGGCCTTTTCAAGGATATGCATGATGCCGACGAGATCTTGAAGGGCCGGAAGGTGGCGAAAAACGTCCGGGCCATCATCATCCCCGCCACCCAGGACATCTATCTCAAATGCCTGGAGGCCGGGTTCATCCGGGACTTCATCGAGGCCGGCTGCGTCGTCTCCACCCCCACCTGCGGGCCGTGCCTGGGCGGGTACATGGGCATCCTGGCCGAGGGGGAGAGGTGTGTCTCCACCACCAACCGCAACTTCGTGGGCCGCATGGGCCACGTCCAGAGCGAGGTCTATTTAGCCAGCCCCGCCACCGCCGCCGCCAGCGCCGTGCTGGGGCGTATCGCTTCCGCCCAGGAGGTTATGAGATGAAATGTAAAGGAAAGGCCGTCAAGTACGGCGACAACGTGGACACCGACGTCATCATCCCCGCCCGCTACCTGAACACCAGCGACCCCAGGGAGCTGGCGGCCCACTGCATGGAGGACATCGACAAGTCCTTCCACAGTAAGATCGCCGAGGGCGACATCATGGTGGGCGGCGAGAACTTCGGCTGCGGCTCCTCCCGCGAGCACGCCCCCATCGCCATAAAGGCCAGCGGCATCAGCCTCGTCATTGCCAAATCCTTCGCCCGTATCTTCTACCGCAACGCCATTAACATCGGTCTTGCCATCGTGGAGTGCTCGGAGGCCGCCCAGGCCATCGAGGAGGGCCATGAGGTCAGCGCCGACTTGGACGAGGGGGTCATCACGGACCTCACCACGGGCAAAAGCTTCAAAACCGAGCCCTTCCCGGCATTTATTCAGAACATCATCTCCGCCGGGGGACTTGTCAACGCCGCCAAAAGCGGCATCATCGCCTGAGACTTTCGGAAAAATACACTTGCCGTGCGTCTCACGGCAAAAAGGGGAATATTATGACATATAACATCGCTCTGCTCCGGGGAGACGGCATCGGCCCGGAGATCGTGGACAGCGCCGTGCGCGTCCTGGAAGCCGTGGGGGCCAAATACGGCCACACCTTCAACTTCACGCCTTACCTCATCGGCGGCGCGGCCATTGACGCCACCGGCGCGCCCCTGCCGCAGGAGACGGTGGACGGGTGCCTCGCCTCCGACAGTGTGCTTCTGGGGGCCGTGGGCGGCCCCAAGTGGGACACCCTGCCCGGCGATCTCCGCCCGGAGAAGGCGCTGCTGGGCATCCGAGCGGCGCTGGGCCTCTTCACCAATCTGCGCCCTGCCAAGCTCTATCCGGCCCTCTCCGGGGACTGCCCCCTGCGGCCTGACATCGTGCGGGACGGCTTCGACATCATGATCGTCCGGGAACTCACCGGCGGCATCTACTTCGGCGACCGGGGTTACCGGCAGGGTAAGTACGGCGAAGAGGCCTTCGACACCGAGTGCTACTCCCGCTTTGAGATCGAGCGCATCGCCCGCGTGGCCTTTGAGACGGCCCGTAAGCGCCGGGGCAAGGTCAGCTCCATCGACAAGGCCAACGTCCTGGAGACGAGTAGGCTTTGGCGCAAGACCGTCCACGAGATCGGGGAGCGGGACTATCCCGACGTGGCGCTCCAGGACGTGCTGGTGGACAACGCCGCCATGCAGCTTGTCAAAAACCCCGCCCAGTTCGACGTGATCGTCACCAGCAATATGTTCGGCGACATCCTCTCCGACGAGGCCAGCCAGATCACCGGCTCCATCGGGATGCTGCCCTCCGCCAGCCTCAACGAGACGACGCGCGGTATGTACGAGCCTATCCACGGCTCCGCCCCCGACATCGCCGGGCGCGGCATCGCCAACCCCATCGCCACCATCCTCTCAGGGGCCATGATGCTGCGTTACTCCTTCGACCTGGCGGCCGAGGCGGACGCCATCGAGGCGGCGGTGGACGGCGTGCTGAACGACGGCCTTCGCACGGCGGACATCGTGGGGGCCTCCGGCAGGACGCCCCTGGGCACGGCGGAGATCACGGACGAGATCATAGCGAGGCTCTGATATGCTGGATAGTTTGCCCATTGCCGCCGCGCGCCTGGCCTCCCTGGTGGTTTTTCGCGGCCTGAAGGAAGCCCCGGTGCTTCGCGCCCTCCGCGCCTTTTTCGAGTGCGAGGGGGACGAGTCCCAGCGGGTGGAAAAGTACGCCGATTTCGTGGCCGCCCTCTATGAGCGGGGCTACAACCTGAGCCGCTGCCTGCTGGACGGCGCCTCGGAGGACGAGAACCCCTACGTGGTCCTGAGAGCGCGGGGGGAGCAGGTGCCGCCGGTGCTGGAGGAGGCCGTCAGGGGGGAGCTGGAGGTGCTTCAGGAGATCTCCGACCTCACGGCGGACGGCTTCAAACGCCTCATTGGCTTTGACGGGTATCTCCCCGGCTTTGAATCGGAGAAGCTGGACTTCGCCGCGGAGTTTGAAAAGCGCATGGAGCGGCTGAGCGTCACAGGCTACGGCCAGTACGCCCGGCACACTATGTTCCGGGTGGTGAACGGGGCGGTGATCCCGGTCCGCACCCCGGACAGGACGGACGTCGCCCAGCTCATCGGCTACGAGCGGGAGCGGCAGGAGCTTCTGGACAACACCCAGGCTCTTCTGCGGGGCCTCCCGGCGGCCAACGCGCTGCTCATCGGCGACGCCGGGACGGGAAAATCCAGCTCCGTGAAGGCGGTGGCCAATCTGCTGGCCCCCCAGGGCCTCCGGCTCATCGAGGTGCCCAAGGCGGAACTCTTCTCCATCCCCTCCGTGATGGAACATCTGCGGGACAACCCCCTGAAATTCGTGCTCTTCATCGACGATTTGAGCTTTGAGAAAAACGATGACGCTTTCTCGGCCATGAAGGCCATTTTGGAGGGGTCCGTCTCCGTCAAGGCCCCCAATACGGTCATCTACGCCACGTCCAACCGCCGCCACCTGGTGAAGGAGTCCTTCTCCGACCGGGAGGGGGACGACATACACCGGGGCGACACCATCCAGGACACCGTCGCCCTCAGCGACCGGTTTGGGCTTACCATCCTGTTCACACGGCCCAATAAGGAGCTTTATCTTCGCATCGTCCGTGAGCTGGCGGAGGCCAAGGGCATCGCCTGGACCGACGGCCTCGACGTCAGGGCGTGCGCCTTCGCGCTGCGGCGGGGCGGCATGACGCCGCGGGCCGCCGAACAGTTCACCGACAGCATTCTGGCAAATAAGCCTGGGGAGGGAGAAGAAAATTGATTTCACTTGACAAGATCTATCACGCCCGCTATGTCCTCAAGGAGGTCATCCGGGACACCGACGTCATCTACGCGCCCCACATCAACCCGGACGCGCAGATCTACTTAAAGACCGAGAACCTTCAGATCACCGGCTCCTTCAAGGTGCGCGGGGCGTACTACAAGATAAGCCAGCTCTCCGACGAGGAGAAGAAGCGCGGCGTCATCGCCTGCTCCGCCGGGAACCACGCCCAGGGGGTCGCCTTGGCCGCCCAGAAGGCCGGCATCCACGCGGTCATCTGTCTGCCCGACGGCGCGCCCATCTCCAAGGTGGAGGCCACCAAGTCCTACGGGGCGGAGGTGGTGCTGGTGGAGGGCGTTTACGACGACGCCTACGAGCGGGCGCTCCAGCTCCGGGACGAGCGCGGCTACACCTTCATCCACCCCTTTGACGACGAGCTGGTCATCGAGGGCCAGGGCACTATCGGCCTGGAGCTTATGGAGCAGATCCCGGACATGGACGCGGTGATCGTCCCCGTGGGGGGCGGCGGCCTCATCTCCGGCGTCGCCTTCGCCATCAAGGCTCTGAACCCCGACGTGAAGGTCTACGGCGTCCAGGCCGCCGGCGCGCCCAGCATGGTCAGCTCCCTCCGCGAAAAGGAGATCGTTCACCTGCCCTCCGTCTCCACCATCGCCGACGGCATCGCCGTCAAGACGCCGGGGGAGAACACCTTCGCCCTCACCAGCCAGTACGTGGACGAGGTGGTCACCGTCACCGACGACGAGATCGCCGCCGCCATCCTGGCCCTTATGGAGCAGCAGAAGCTGGTCACCGAGGGCGCCGGGGCCATCTCCGTGGCCGCCGCCATGTGGGGCAAGGTCCCCGTGAAGGGCAAGAAGGTGGTGTGCCTCCTGTCCGGCGGCAATGTGGACGTGAGCATCCTTTCCCGCGTTATCGACCGGGGCCTTCTCATGTCGGGCCGCCGCTGCCAGCTCACCATAGAGCTGGTGGACAAGCCGGGCCAGCTGGAAAAGGTCGCCGGCTACATTGCCCGGGAGGGCGGCAACGTGGTCTCCGTCCACTACGAGCACGCCAACGAAGGCTCGGACATCAACGGCTGCTATCTGCGCCTGGAGCTGGAGACCAGAAACTTCGCGCATATCAAGTCCATCCGCCAGAGCCTGAAGGCGCAGGGCTTCAAACTGATCGACGAATAAGGAGGAAACGAAAATGAGCAAGACCGTACATACCGATACCGCCCCCGCCGCCATCGGCCCCTATTCCCAGGCCGTGGTCACCGGGAACCTGGTGTTCACCTCCGGGCAGATCCCCATCGACCCCGCCACAGGGAATGTGGAGGTGGACGGCATCGAGGCCCAGACCGAGCAGGTGATGCGCAACCTGGGGGAGGTCCTGAAGGCCGCCGGCTCCGGCTTCGATAAGGCCGTCAAGACCACCTGCTTTTTGGCGCACATCGCGGACTTTGCCGCCTTCAACGCCGTCTACGGCAAGTACTTCACCTCCCGGCCCGCCCGCTCCTGCGTGGCGGTCCGCGACCTGCCCAAGGGCGTCCTGGTGGAGGTGGAGGTCATCGCCGAGGTATAATACCAATAATTGTATATTCACATGGAAAGAAAAAGGCGAGCCTTTACGGCTCGCCTCATTTTTTTCACGGATCAGCCCTTTTCCAGATAGCTTTCCACCAGCTCCTGCAAAAGCTCGTCTCTGTCGATGCGGCAGATCAGGGAGCGGGCGTTGTTGTAATTGGTGATGTAGGTGGGGTCCTCGGACAGAATGTACCCCACGATCTGATTGATGGGGTTGTAGCCCTTCAGCTTGAGTGAGTCGTACACCGAGGCCAATATCTCCCGCGTACCTATCCTTTTATCCGCGACGTTGAACTTCCTTGTGAACTCAAGATCATCCATGTCCGTAGTCCCTCCTTGTCTCTATGATTTGCAGATACATCAATTATATCAAAAAAATGGCGGATGTAAAGAATCAATCTGACTTTTTTTATTACATTTCTGTAACATTTTGCATTTTCCTCAGACGGGATCGCCGCCCTTGAGCCGGTAGCAGATGTATTCCGCCCCACGGATCGTCGCCGACGAGCAGAGCCGGAAGATCTCCAGCATGGGGAAGGGGGCGTCTGCCGTCCAGGGGAAGGCCAGGATCACGCCGTCCTCCGTGTCCCGCACCAGCGCGTCCTGACAGCGGGAGGCGGACCGGCGAAGCTCAGCGTTGTTGAAATACCGCCCCGGATCCGGCTCCCGCCGCCAGCCGTCCCCCGGCTCCCCGGCGCGCCCGTCCCCCGGCGCGGGGGCCTTCTCCTGCGTCTGCGTGGGCGGCTGGGGGTCAGAGGGAGGCGCCTCCGGGGCACACGCCTCCGCTGTATTCTCCTCCGGGGCGGAGGGGGCCGCCTCCCGGCACTCCTCCCGGTTTTCCGGCGAAGCGTCCGCCGCGTCCGGGGCGGGGGAGGGAGAGACCTCCGGCGCGGCGGGGCCGGTGAGGGCGGAGTAGTCCTCTCCGGCGGGGATCAGCAGGGCGGTGAGGCCGTCGGAAAGCTCCGCGCCGCCCAGCTCCAGCCTTGTCATGGTCCTCTGAAGGTACAGCCCTCCCGCCCGCTGGCATGGGATCCCCAGGGAGAGGGGGGCGGCGTCCGTGATCAGCACCAGCCGGGAGACGCCGGGGTCCGTGTCCGACTGGAACTCAAAAACCGTCCTGGAACCCCTGCGCGCCGCCGTCAGCGTCCCGGCGGGCTTTCCGTCCTTTGTGAATACGTCATAAGACATGAGCAGTCCTCCCAAACCGTTTTGGGCAAAAAATGCCCGGACGCAAAAGTATACGTCCGGGCCGGGAGGAATATTCTTCTTTGGGGAAGCGCCTCAGCCGACGGTGTATTCGCCGCGAATGAGGATCTTGGTGTTGTCCCTGGTGGCCTTGATCCCGTTGCCCTTGATGGTCACCATGTACATATGGTTGACGGTGAGGGCCGTCCCCGCGTCCGCCACGCTCTGGCCGCCCGTCTCGTCGATGAGGCGGGGCGTGTCGGGGCCGGCTGAGACGGCGGTGCCCAGGCGGAGCATGATCTCGGTCCCCACGCCGCAGGTGACGGTCTGGCCGTTGTTGAGGGTCACCACCGAAAAGCCGGAGGGCTGGGCCGAGCCGTGGGACCCGCCGCCGGAGGCGTCCACGATCTCCTGAAATTTCTCGGTCATCTCCGCCGTCTTCTCCTCAAGGGCCTGGTTGAAGGCCTTTTCCAGCTCCGGGGTGAGCGTGTCGTTCAGGTAGCTGAGCGTCACCAGCGGGTCGTTCCTTGACCCGTAGCTGGTGACGGCCATGGTGGTAAGCCCGGAGACCAGCGCCACAAGCACAAGGACCGCCGCCGCGATCAGGATCTTCTTCCCTTTACTCATCGTATGTACCTCCTTGAAGCTGACGCCCGCGCGCGCTGTCCCTGCCGGACGGTGCGCGGGGTCTTCGCGCCGGGGAGGGGGGACCCCTCCCCGGACCGTTTATCCGTGAAGTCCGAAGCTGACGGCGATGGCGTCGTCCACCTTGTTCATCAGCTCATCGTCCACTCTGCCCATCCGTTCACGGAGCCTCCGTTTGTCGATGGTGCGGATCTGTTCCAGCAGCACCACCGAATCGCGGGTCAGTCCGAAGGACCTGGCCTCCAGCTCTATGTGGGTGGGCAATCTCGCCTTGCCTATCTGTGAGGTTATCGCCGCGGCGATAACCGTCGGGCTGTGCTTGTTGCCGGTATCGTTCTGGACAATAAGTACAGGCCTCATGCCGCCTTGTTCAGAGCCCACGACGGGACTGAGATCGGCGTAGTAGATGTCTCCTCTTTTGACTCCGCTTGCCACTCTCTTCACTCTCCGACGAATTAATAGTCGTCCGATGTTCGGACGATATAATTCTCTCACAAAGCAGAGGAATTTATACAGCGCGGCGCAAATTACCCGGAGGGAATTGGCCGCCCATTCCTATTGTATGCGCCGGGGGCGCGGAGTGTCTGGAGCGCCGCCGGAGGCAGCGCGGGGCGGGAGGGCGCGGGGTCAGTCCACGTAGACCCTGGGTACGCGCTTGCTGACGGAGCAAAGAAGCTCATAGGAGATGGTCCCGGCCTTCCCGGCCAGCGCCTCGGCGGACTGCTTCTCGCCAAAAATCTCAATGAGGCTCTCCAGGTTCACGCCGGGAAGCTCGGTGAGGTCGATCATGCACATATCCATGCAGATCCGGCCCCGCTGGGGCGCAGGCCCGCTCTCGGTGACAAAGGAGCATTTGTTGGAAAGGGAACGGAAAAGCCCGTCCGCGTAGCCGATGGGGATGACCCCCATGCGCGTGCGGCGCGGGGTCAGGAAGGTGCCGCCGTAGCTCACGGGGAGACCCGCGTCGATGTACTTGATGGTGGACACGTGGGTCATCAGCCTCATGCAGGGCCGAAGGCCCAGCTTCCCGCCGTCCCCGAAGCCGTAGAGCAGGATGCCCGGCCTTGCCATGTCCAGGGCCGTCTCAGGGTAGTTTACCACAGCTCCCGAATTTGCGCAATGGCGGATCCTGAAGGAGATGCCGGCGCGGCTCACAGCATCGATGACCCGCAGAAACAGCGCAAACTGCCCACGGGTGAAGGTCTGCGCGTCCTCCCCAGGCTCGTCCGAGACGGCGAAGTGGGTGTAGATGCCCTCCGGGTCGAGATTTTTCTGCCGGCACGCGCTGACAATGTTCTCGATGCCCTGTTCAAAATGTCCGGCGGCGGTGAGAAACCCCAGCCGCGACATACCTGTATCGACCTTGATGTGGATGCGCAGCGTCCGGCCCAGAGCGGCGGCCTCGCGGGAGTATTCGATGGCCTTCGCCTCACAGGTGACGGTCTGAGTGAGGTCCAGGTCAATAAGCTCCTTGACGTATTCACGCGGCGTGTGGCCTAAGATCAGAATGGGCGTCCCGATCCCGGCGGCCCTCAACTCCGCCGCCTCGTCGAGACAGGAGACGGCCAGATAGTCCGCCCCGGCGGCCTCCAGCCGCCGCGACACCTCCACCGCGCCGTGGCCGTAGGCGTCCGCCTTCACCACGCCCAGGAACTTGCAGCCCTCCGGCAGAGCGGCCCGTATCGCCCGGTAGTTGTGCTCGATGTTGTCAAGGCTGATCTCCGCCCAGGTGCGCTTACGTAGATCCATTTTGGTTCACTCGACTTTCATATCGTAAAAATCCGCCGAAATTACGGTGTATCCGTCAAAGGTAAATTCCGCGTGGAGGGGAAGCCCCGCCTCGTCGAACCAGGTGCGCAGATTCACGTCGTCGTCGATGCGAAAGAGCGCCGCAAGACAGCTCACGCCCTCCCACTTCTCCTTCACGGTCTCCGTGACCAGTCCCTCGCCCCAGGCGGACACCATCACCGGCACCGCGTCCACAGGGGAGAGGCCGTCGGGCAAAAGCTCCCCGGTGTAGACCTCCGCGCCGGAGTAGCTCAGCGCCGCGCCGCCGTCGCCCAGCTTCACCTGAGCGCCCGCTATCAGCTCCGGGCTGGTCACCGTCAGGACCCCGCTGTCAGCGCGGCCCGTGAAGTCGATGCCGAAATCCATCACCCGGTCGCCGTAGTCGGCGGTGAGGCCGGCGGCAAAGGAGACCCCCTCAGCGTCAAGAAACGACTGCTGGATCTCCCTCATCCTGTCCTCCTCCCCGGAGCCGGAGCAGGAGCAAAGACAAAGAAGCAGAAAAACAGACAAAACCATGGATATGACCCGGACAGGACGCAAGACAGCTCACCTCATGATAAATTTGAGAAAGTCTGTCATGTCCGTGGGGGTCATGGCGTACTGGCCGTACTTTTCGGCGCACAGGTCGCCCGCCGCCCCGTGGAGGACCGCCGCCTTCCACACAGCGCCGGGGATCTTCTGCCCCAGAAGGGCCAGGATCATCCCCGCCAGCACGTCCCCGGAGCCGCCGGTGGCCATGCCGGGATTGCCGGTGGTGTTGACATACAAGGTCCCGTCAGGCTGCGCCGTGACGGTGCGGTGTCCCTTGAGGAGCACGGTGACGCCGTGCTTTACGGCAAACTCCCGCGCCGCCCCGGCCCGGTCGAGCCGGGAAAGTCCATCCGAGAGACGGGCAAATTCCCCCTCGTGGGGCGTGAGGATCACGGGACATGACAGCTTATCCAGTACATCTATATGCCGGGAAACCGCCGTTATGCCGTCCGCGTCCACGATCACGGGGACCGTTGCGTTTTCCAGGATCGCGTATGTGACCTCCCGCGCCCACGGAGAAAGCCCCAGCCCAGGCCCCACCAGCGCCGCGTCGCATTTGGCCAGGCGCGGCAGAAGCGCGGAGAGCGCGCCGGGGACAGACTCCGGCAGGGGAAAGACCATGGCCTCGTCGTTCTTCACGGCCTCGATCGCGTAGATGTCCTGCGGGACCCCAAGGAACACCAGCCCCGCGCCGCTGCGCACCGCCGCCCTGGCGGCGAAGGCGGGCGCGCCGGTATACCCCACGGACCCCGCCACGATCAGCACCCGCCCGAAGCACCCCTTGTGGGCGTCCTCCGCCCGCGGGGGAAGCACGGCGTCGGAGACGGAGACCTCCCAGGTGTTGCCGCTGATTTGTTCCATACCCGCCTCCTGAGATCACAGTCTGCGCCCATTCAAATGAGTATACCGACAGTATAGCATAAACCCGCGCAAATGTCAAAACGTTCATGAAGCGCGCCCATTTGAGGAAGGCTTTTCAATACGATAAAAAATTTTCTTTTTCTACTTGACATCCCGCCCTGTTCGTGCTACACTACTTAGGCGTTCCAAAGACAGCAGGTGGCGTGAGGCCATAAATCCTGCCGAGGGCGGCAAATTGTTTTTGCTGATTTCGTGCCCTGATGCTTTGCGCGTCGGGGCATTTTCTGTGGACGCCATCAACCTTATGGAGGTGAAAACAAAAATGCCCAATGCAAAGGTCCTGAGCGAGAAGCAGGCGGTGGTCGCCGAGCTGAAGGAGAAGCTCAAGGGCGCCGCTGCCGGCGTGCTGGTGGACTACTCCGGCATTTCGGTGGCTGACGACACGGCTCTTCGCCGCAAGATGCGCGAGGAGAAGGTGGACTACGCCGTCGTCAAGAACACCCTGGTCCGCTTTGCCATCGACGACGCCGGGTACGGCGAGCTTGACTCCCTGCTCCACGGCACCACGTCTCTGGCCATCTCCCATGAGGACGCCCTGGCCCCCGCCAGAGTCGTCGCGGAGTACGCCGAGAAGCTTCAAAACTGCTTCGAGATCAAGGGCGGCTTCATGGACGGGAAGGTCATTTCCGTTGATGAGATCAAAGCCCTTGCCAAGATCCCCCCGCTGCCCGTTCTGCGCGCCCAGGTTCTCGGCACCATGCTGGCCCCCATTTCAAGCCTTGCCTGTGTGCTGAAGGCCATCGCCGAAAAGGCCGGCGCACCTGCCGCCGAACCCGAACCTGCCCCCGCGGAGTGAACCCAACCGAACAAACCACCAATTAAAAAATTACAGGAGGATAATTAAAATGGCTGCTGAAAAAGTCACCGCCCTGATCGAAGAGATCAAGGCTCTTACCGTTCTTGAGCTCTCTGAGCTGGTACATTCCCTTGAGGAGGAGTTCGGCGTTTCCGCCGCCGCCATGGCCGCTCCCGCTGCCGGCGCCGCCGCTGCCGCTCCCGCCGCCGAGGAGAAGACCGAGTTTGACGTTGTCCTGGCCAGCTTCGACGCTGCTTCCAAGATCAAGGTCATCAAGGCCGTCCGTGAGATCACCAACCAGGGCCTTGCCGAGGCGAAGGCCACTGTTGAGGGCGCTCCCAAGACCATCAAGGAAGCCTGCTCCAAGGACGAGGCCGAGGAACTCAAGAAGAAGCTTGAGGAAGCCGGCGCCAAGGTCGAGCTGAAGTAAACCGGCTCGAAATGCCTTTGGCAGTTCGATGCCAGGGGGAAACGTGCGAAAAAAGTTTCGGAAATGTCCGCGGACATTTCCGAAATTTTTTTCTGCTTCAGCGCACACTCCGCAAAACAGGAGGGGATTTTTGCGGCGTACAAAAAAATCGTCAGCTTCTTTTATAAACTGAAAGGCCGCCCCATGGGGCGGCCTTCAAAGCCAGTCTTAATAGTTCTCCGCGTGGACCTCGAAGTAGCTCTGGGGGTGATTGCAGGTGGGGCAGACATCGGGGGCCTTGGTGCCCACCACGATGTGGCCGCAGTTGCGGCACTCCCAGACCTTGACCTCGCTCTTTTCAAAGACCTTGGCGGTCTCCACGTTCTTCAAAAGGGCGCGGTAACGCTCCTCGTGGTGCCGCTCGATCTCGGCCACCAGGCGGAAACGGGCGGCCAGCTCCGGGAAGCCCTCCTCCTCGGCGGTCTTGGCAAAGCCCGCGTACATATCGGTCCACTCGTAGTTCTCGCCGTTTGCGGCCTCCTGGAGGTTCTGGGCGGTGTCACCGATGCCCTCCAACTCCTTAAACCACAGCTTGGCGTGCTCCTTCTCGTTGTCCGCGGTCTTGAGGAAGAGGGCCGCGATCTGCTCATAGCCCTCCTTCTTGGCCTTGGAGGCGAAGTAGGTGTACTTGTTGCGCGCCTGGGACTCCCCGGCAAAGGCGGCCCAGAGGTTCTTCTCGGTCTGTGTTCCGGCATATTTGCTCATGTTGAATATCTCCTTCCGTAGTTTCCTTAACAGGAATGATTACTGTTTATATTGTAACGGAGGGAGGGCGGGTTGTCAAGAGGAAAATGGGAAAAACCGCGCACGGCGGGGGAGGGGGTCATTTCACCGTCACGATGTCGTATTTTTCCACGTTGATCACCGTCTTGCCCTGGGACTGGAAGCTGATGCCGTCGGCGGAGAGGGGCGTGTGGAAGGTGAGGGTCACGGCCTGCTCGCCGTCGTTGACGAAGATCTCGGCGGAGAAGCGGTCCAGGATGACCCGCAGCTTGATCTCGCCCCCCCGGTCCCGGACGAAGCACTCCCGCACGTGGACGAAGTCCCGGTTGGTGCCGGAGTGGTCGCGGCTGACGCGCAGGGTGCTGGTGAGGGGCGTGTAGGTGATGGAGGTGTAGTGCTGGCTCCCGGCGGCCACCTTCATGCGGAAATTGGTGTACCCGCACTCGCTGCGCGGCCGGACGGTGACGGTCATGTCGATGGTGCGTCCGTAGACGCCCCGGAGCGTCAGCTCCTCCTGGACGGGGATGTCGGAATAGCTCACCCGGCGGCCGTGGAGCGCGTCCAGCTCCCGCACCGGGTTCTGGACGACGCGCCCGTCCCGGATGGCCAGCTCCCGGGGCAGGGTCACCTGCCCGAACCACTTGTCCTCCGGCCCGGACACGCAGGTGTCCCAGTTTTGCATCCACCCGGCCACGATCCGCCGCCCGTCCGGGGCCAGGAGCGTCTGGGGGGCGTAGAAGTCCAGCCCGTAGTCCACCGCCTGGACGGTCTGCCGGTCAAAGACGTGGGCCGCCGGGTCGTAGTCGCCCAGGAGGAACATGGTGCAGTCGCCGTTGTGGAACTCCAGCCCCACGGCGCTCATGTCCTGGGGGCTGGTCATCAGGACCTGCTTTCCGTCCAGCTCAAAAAAGTCCGGGCACTCCCACATACGTCCGTACTCGTTCCAGCATCGGTCCAGCACGGTGACGAAGCGCCAGTCAAAGGCGTTTTCACTCTCAAAAAGCAGGATCCCCCCGCTGCCGTCCTCCGTGCGGCAGCCCACCACACAGCCGTAGGAGCCGTCGGCGTTCCGAAACATCTTGGGGTCCCGGAAGTCGTGGACGCTGAAGCCCTCCGGGATGCCGTCGCCGGCGATCACGGGGTTGGAGGGGAGCTTTTCGTAGTTGAGGCCGTCCCCCACCGCCAGACACTGGGTCTGAAGGTCCCGCCGCACGCCGTCCTCGTCCATATGGCTGCGCACCCCGGTGTACATCAGGAGGTGCCGGCCATCGGGAAGCTCCAGGGCGGAGCCGGAGAAGCACCCGGCGTCGTCATACGCCTGGTCGGGGGCCAGGGCGGCGGGCAGGTACTCCCAGCGCAGAAGGTCGCGGCTCACCGCGTGGCCCCAGTGCATGGGTCCCCATTTGGTGGAGTAGGGGTGGTATTGGTAAAAAAGGTGGTATTGCCCCTTGTAGAAGCAGAAGCCGTTGGGGTCGTTCATCCAGCCCACCCTCGGACTCAGATGGAAGGCGGGCCGGGCCTCGTTTGCGATGTACGCGCCGTAGCGTTCTTCGTATTCCCGTGCTTTTTGGAGAAGCGCGCTTGTCATGACTGTATCCTCCAGGTAAAGATAGCCTTCGCGGCGATGCGCGAAAGGGGGTTTAAGCAGGAGCCGCCCCATTTAGGGCGGCTCCATATTCTGCGCAGAGGGAGGCCGGCTTATTTTCCGGCGGAGACGAAGCGGTCGTAGGCGTCCTGATAGACGGAGAGAAGCTTCTCCATGCCGCAGTTGTCCTTCAGGACGGTGAGATAGTCGCTCCACTCCTGATCGGTGGGTCCGCCGTCCTTGATCCAGCGGCCCTCGGCCTCGGAGACCTGGCTGACAAAGTTGGCCTTGTAGCGGTCGATAACGTCCAGCTCTTCAGCGGTGAAGGTCACGTCCAGGGGGTAGTAGTTCTTGTTGTGGGAGTAGGGCAGCCAGTCGTTTTCCAGGTACTCCAGGCGCTGGGTGGCACGATCCTCGTTGTAGAAGATGTGGTTGTAATACTCAGGGAGTATGAGCTTGGGACCGTAAACCTCGTATTGCTGCTTAAGCTCGCCGGAGCTCTTGCCGAAGCGTTCCCGGGCCTCGTCGTCGTTGATGGGGACCCAGACGCCGTTCTCGTCCTTCTCCTCGGAGAAGTAGATGCCGATGGGTCCGTACTGGAGCTGCATGACCACCTCGCCGTCGTACCACTGGTCGAAGTAGCGGCACAGAAGCTCCGGGTTGCCGCAGGCGGAGGTGATGTTCAGGTTCCCGGAGGTGACAGCGGGGTTGGCGCGGATGTTCACCTCGCAGGTGTCGGCGTACTTGGTGCCTTCAGGACCCTTGAGGGGCGGCAGGAACACGTAGTCGTCGGCGTACTTGCCCAAAATCTCCGGGGCCTCCCAGTAGGTCAGCACGCCCATGCGCCCGGCGTTGCCCTTGGCGATGAACTGGCTCTGGGACTGGGAGAACATCTCCAGGTCCATCAGGCCCTCGGCGAACCAGTCGTGGATGTAGCTCACGGCGTCCCGGTAATTTTCCTGGGTGGAGGCGAAGTAGACATGGCCGCTCTCATCCACCATCAGGTCCGCGCACACGTCGTTGGTGAAGTTGGTGAAGCCAAAGCCCGCGTACAGCATCTCCTGGCCCCAGCACCACTGGTCGTAGCCGGAGGAGAAGGGGATGGTCATGCCGGCGCTGTTGCCGTTGCGGGTGGCCATGTCGTTTTCCTTGAAGGCCACAAGCACGTCGTGAAGCTCGGTGAGGTTGGTGGGCATATCGAGGCCCAGCTCGTCAAGCCAGGTCTTGTTGATGTACATAAACTCCGGGATGGAGAAGATGCCGTAGTTGTCCTCCGCGCCGATCTGGGCGGTGCCCATCATCTCGGCGGAGGGCAGGCCGTAGATCTTCCCGTCGGCCATGGTGATGGCGGAGCGGACCTCCGGGTACTCATCCAAGATGGCGGAGAGGTTGGGCATGATCTCCGGGGTGATGTAGGGGGTCAGGTCGATGAAGGTCTCGTCGTCGCCGTACTCGGCGATGTCGCTCTGGCTGAAGTTCACGGCGATGAAGGCGTCGGGCAGCTGGCCGCCGCCGATGCGGGTGCCGACGATCTCACCCAGAGAGTCCGTCATCAGGTCCCACTCGATGGTGATGCCGGCGTCCTCCGCCAGCTTCTCCATCACGGGGTTGGAGTCGTAGCCGGAGCTGAGGGTGGACATACCGCCCATGATGGTGAAGTCCGTCTGATCCGCGCTCTTCTGCGTCCCCTTGTTGCAGGAGGCCAGAAGCGCCGTAAGCATCATCAGCGCCAGAACAACGCAGAGGACCTTTTTTAATGAGTGTCTCATGAAAATTCTCCTTTTTTCACATTCGCGCCCGCAGGCGCCAAGATTTTCAAATTAATTTTTCGGCGGCAGGTACGTCGAAAAATTACCCTTTCGTCACGCAAGTGTGCCGCTTCGCGGCGCGCGCGGCGTGACAGCAGGAAACATTTTTTGAATTCCGATTCAAAAAATGCTTCCGCACGCGTCTCGTTGGCATCGAGACCCCAACGGGGTCTCGAGCCAGTTTTCTTACCCTTTGACTGCGCCGGTCATGAAGCCCTGCTCGAAGTATTTCTGGACGAAGGGGTAGATGACCAGCATGGGAACCGCCGCCACGATCATCGCGGCGAACTTCACCAGCTCCGCTATGCGGTTGGCGTCGGCGTAGCTCATGCCGCTCCACATATCCTTCATGGCCTCGGTGGTGATGAGGATGCCCCGGAGGACCAGGGGGAAGGGGTACTGGGTCTTGTTGAGATAGATAAGGGCGGTGAACCAGTCGTTCCAGAAGGCCACCATGGAGAAGACCACCATGACCGCCATAATGGGACGGGAGAGGGGCACCACGACGCGGAAGAAGACGGTGAAGTCGTCCGCTCCGTCGATGGCCGCCGCCTCCATAAGCTCCGAGGGGATGTTGTGCTCGAAGAAGTTGCGCACGATGATGACGTTGCCCACCGCCACGCCGCCGGGCAGGAAGAGGGCCCACATATTTTCCAGAAGGCCCGTGTCCCGGACCACCAGGTACGTGGGGATCAGTCCGCCGCCGAAGTACATGGTGATGATGAAGAAGATGGAGATGGCAGTCCTGCCGGGGAGGTTCTTGCGGGAGAGCGGGAAGGCCACGATGTAGATTATGACCACGGAGAAGAGCGTGCCCACTACGGTGTAGAGCACGGAGTTGCCAAAGCCCCGGAAGAGATTCTGATTGGCAAAGACCGCGGTGTAGCCCTCCAGGGTGAATTGGCTGGGCAGCAGGAAGGTCTTGCCGCCGTAGACGTCATAGGGGTCGGACACCGAGGCCACCAGTACGTAGTAGAGGGGGTAGGCCACGATGATCAGGATGAGCACGCAAAGGCTCACCAGGATGATGTCGCTGACCTTGTCGGAGAGGCCGTGGGATCTTGTTTTCGTTTCCATGTTCAACCCTCCATCAAACGAAGCTTACGTCCGCGGCCTTCTTGGCAATCTTGTTGACGATGATCAGCAGGCAGATGTTGATGATCGTGTTGAAGAGGCCGATGGCCGTGGAATAGCTGTATTGGTGGTCCACGATACCCTGTTCGTAAACGTAGACCGCGATGACGTCGGAGGTCGCCTTGTTGAGCTGGGTCTGGAGCAGGAACACCTTCTCGAAGCCCACGCTCATGATGCCGCCGGCCGCCATGATGAGCTGAAGGACGATCTGGGGGATAAGCTCAGGGATGTCGATGTTGAGGATGCGCTGGAACATACTGGCGCCGTCGATTTTCGCCGCCTCGTAGAGGCCGGGGTCCACGGCGGACAGGGTCGCCAGGTAAATGATGGTCCCCCAGCCGGCGTCCTGCCAGATGCCGGAGGCGATGTAGATGGTGCGGAACGCCCCTGGGACGGTCATGAAGTCGATCTGCTTGCCGATGAGCAGGTTGATGAGGCCGCCGTAAGGGGAGAGGAAAATGCGGATCATACCGCAGACCACCATGATGGAGATGAAGTGCGGCGCGTAGAGGACGGTCTGCACCACCCGCTTGAAACGCTTGAAGCGCAGCTGGTTGATGCCCAGCGCCAGGATGATGGGAATGGGGAAGCTCCAGAGAAGTCCGTAAAGGCTCAGCTTTACGGTGTTGACGATCATGCGCTTGAAGTTGGGGGCGGTGAAGAAACGCTGGAACCACTCCCAGCCGACCCACTTGCTTCCGAAGAAGCCCTTGCCGGGCTTGTAGTCACGGAAGGCGATCTGGATGCCGTACATCGGTATGTATTTGTAGATGACCGTGATGACGACAGGTATGATCAGCAGAACGTAGAGCTGCCAGGACTCCGCGATCCGCCGCCCAAGGGATTTCCCGTGAGGCTTGATCTGCTTTGCCGCCGTGTTAGGATTGCTCACGCTGTGGTCTCCCTCCTTATAATAAGGTGTTGTTGAGATCGCTGTGAAAGGTTTCTTGAACAAAACCCTCCGAATTTCGCCAGTTTTTCCGGCCGGAGTCGCCGGCTCCCTGCCAAAAGGCTGACATTTGACGTGAAACGATATTTTATGGACGGTATAAGAATACCACCGAAAACGGCGAAACGTCAATAGTTTTTTACAGAATATTTACGTTTTGTGAGGGTTATACAAAAACAGCCGAAAAGAATTGTGCGGTTTCACGAAAAAGAGGCGTGAAATCGTTTCATAAAAACTTTGGAAACCTCTTTACAAAGCGGGAGGGATGTGGTATGATTGTTCATGAAATCAACGGCGCATTTCATGATGCAAATGAGGTGAAACGTATGTCAGAAACGACTTCCGCCCCCACCATGAAGGACGTGGCCCGTGAAGCGGGCGTGGCGCTGGGGACCGTGTCGAAGGTGATGAACGGCATCCCCGTGGGGGAGAGCTACCGCCGGCGGGTGGAGGAGGCGGTGGCGAAGCTCAACTACCGGGTGAACTCCTACGCCAAGGGCCTCAAGACCAACAAGACCTACACCGTGGCGGTGCTGGTGCCCAACTTAGTGAGTCCCTTTTTCGCGAAGCTGGTGAACTGCCTCAACCGCTCTCTGACCCGGAGGAAGCACAGGATGCTCCTCTTCGCCACGGACTACGACCCGGCCCAGGAGCAGGAGTATGTGATCTTGGCCGAGCAACAGAAGGTGGACGGCATCATCTGCCTCAGCTACAACCCGGAGCTGAAGGTCAGCGAGAACGTGCCGCTGGTGTCCATCGACCGCTATTTCGGCGGGCAGATCCCCTGCGTAAGCTCGGACAACTACGGCGGGGGCCGCATGGCGGCGGAGAAGCTCTACGCCAACGGTTGCCGGAATCTGGCGTTCATGCGCATCGGCTCCAAGCTCACAAACGAGCCGAATAAAAGGAAGGACGGCTTCATCGCCGCCTGCGAGGCGCTGGGCGTCCCCTATACGCTGAAAATAGTGGACGACTACACCCCCTACGAGGAGTTCTGGAACTTCCTGCGGGAGCATCTCCACAATGGCAAACTGGACTTTGACGGCATCTTCTGCGTCACGGACGCCCTGGCGTATCAGACGGTGCGGTCCCTGCGGGCCATGGGCGTCAGGGTGCCGGAGGACGTGCAGATCATCGGCTTTGACGGGACGCAGTACTTCGGGGACCAGGACTATTTCTGCTCCACCATCGTCCAGCCGCTCCCTGAGATCGCGGAGACGTGCGTGGACATGATCCTGGAGAAGGAGCTGTCCAAGGCCCCGTCGCTGGTGTGCCTGCCTGTCGTGTACGCCTACGGCGGCACCACAAAGGGGTAAGCGATGGCCGGCGAGTATCTGAGATGGAAATACCGGGACGTGAAGCCCGACGAGCCGCCCCCGCCTCTGACGGGCTGGGAGAAGGTAAAAAACTGGCTCTACTACCACGCCATATACCTGGCCGCGGCGGCCGTGGTGCTGGCCGTGGCGGGGACGATGATCTGGAACGCCCTGGGCATCGGCCGGACGAGGCCGGACTACATCTTCGCCTACGTGGGCAAAAACGCCCTGCCGGAGGACACTGTCCAGGCCCTTCAGCGGGAGCTTGCGGCGCTGGGGGAGGACGTGAACGGGGACGGCGAGACGGCGGTGGAGCTGCGCTCCTACGTCTCCGGGGGCGGCGACCAGGAGACCGCCGCCGGCTTCGGGGCCGCCGCCGCGGTGACGCTCACGGCGGACATCACCCGCGGCGAGAGCGTATTTTTCATCACCGACGACCCTGCGGCGCTCCAGCTGAGGTATCAGATCCTCGCCGGGCCTGACGGGAGCCTGCCCGCCGAGGACGAGTACGGCTGGGAGGGGAGGGCGCTTTTGTGGGGCGACTGCCCCGTCCTCGCCGCCCTTGCCCTGGGGGACTACGCCCAGGATATGCTGAACGCCCAGGTCACCGGGGACTCCGGGGCGCTGATGGCGCAGATGTATATTGGCCGCCGGGGCTTTTTTGACCCGGAACAGGAGAAAAACCGGGAAGCAAACGAAAAACTGTGGACGATTCTCACGAAGGGGGCTGCTGGATACCCATGAAGTTGAAGCGATCGGCGCCTTTGGCGCTCCTTATGTGCCTTGCCCTTACCGCCTGCCAGGCGCAGGAGCTGGACCGGGCGGCGCTGGGCTGGGAGGAGAACTGGACGGCGGTGGGCGACGTGGTGGCCGCAGAGCCTCTGGAGGGCTTCGAGCCGGGGCAGAACCTGGACGTCATGTCCGCCGCGGGGCTTTGGTACGCCACCTGGACCGCCGGGGAGATGGAGGTCCGGGAGAACAGCGAGGGCCAGCGCGCCGAGATCTACGACGCGCAGCTCTATATGGTCATACAGGAATTTAAAAGCGAGTCCAAGGTCGCGCCGGAGATGGAGACGTGGAAGAAGCTGGAGCGCGACCAGTACAGCTGCGGGGAGACCCGGACCAGGGAGTACGGCGGGGTGAGCTATGAGATCGTCCCCCTGTTGACGGCGGCGGAAGACAACCCCTATTCCCATGGCGCGGCGGCCTTCGGGACCCACGGAAAATTCGGGGTCTGCCTGGAGCTTCTGTGCCGGGAGGAGTACCAGGGGGACGCCGAGACGCTGCTTGAGGATTTCCTGGCGGGTCTCCACTACCACTTCGACGACGGGGAGGCGGAATAGATGGGCCTTTTCTTTCCCATGGACGACGAGAACCGCCCTGAGGGCCGGCGGCGCGGCTTTGCCCGGTACCGTCAGCTTTTGGAGCGGGACTGGAAGGCGTATTTCCTGATGGATTTCATCGCCCTTGTCACCTTCATCCCCTACGGGCTGGGGGTGGCCTGGGCGGTGCTGGCGGAAAGCTCCCTTCTGCTGGTCCCCTTTTCGGTGATCGGCGGGATAATCGCGGGCCAGGGCGTCGCCGCCATGGTGGATTTCCTCCTGCGCAGGGCCAGGGACGACCTTATGGCCGTGGGGCCGGCGTTCAGGCGGTCCCTGCGGCAGAACTGGCGGGCGGCCCTCCTGCCGGGGGCGGTGGAGGGGCTTTTCGTGGGGCTTCTCATCTTTTCGGGGCTTGTGATGCTCCGCACCGGGGGGATCACCCCGGCCAACGTGGCCCTCTTCTCCGTGGCCGCCGTGGTGTTCACCATGGTCTTTGACATCCTGTGGCCCCAGGTGGTGCTTTTTGAGCTGGGGCCTGTGGCGAAGCTGAAGAACTGCGCCCTCTTCATCCTGCAAAACCCCTGGCGGGTGCTGGGCGGGGCGGCGCTCCAGACGGCCTGGTGGGCCGTGACCTTCCTCTTCATGCCCTGGACGGCATTTTTGGTGCCCTTTTTGGGGATATGGTACATCCTCTTCGTATCGCTGAGCATGAAATATGACGCCCTCAACGGCGCGTTCAGGATCGAGGAACAGATCAACGCGAAAAAGGAAAACGAAACGGGGAGTGAAAACGTATGACAGATATTCTTGCCGTCGGGGAGATCCTGATCGACCTCACCCAGAGCGGCGTAAACGGGCAGGGGATCCCCCAATTTGACGCGAACCCCGGCGGCGCTCCCGCCAACCTGGCGGTGGCGGCCTCTCGGCTGGGGGCCAGGACGGCCTTCATCGGCAAGGTGGGGCGGGACAGCTTCGGGGAGCTTTTGAGGGCCACCCTGAGGGAAAACGGCGTGGACGTCTCCGGCCTTGTGACGGACCCCGTCCAGCACACCACCCTGGCCGTGGTGAGCGTGGATAAGACGGGGGAGCGCAGCTTCAGCTTCTACCGCGACCCCAGCGCCGACGTGAATCTTCGGGCGGAGGAGATCGGCGAGGAACAGCTTCGGAACACCCGCTTCCTCCACTTTGGGAGCGTCAGCCTTACCGCCGAGCCTGCGCGGGGCGCTACGCTTCACGCCGCCTCCAGGGCCAGGGAGCTGGGGGCTTTCATCAGCTACGACCCCAACTACCGCGCCTCCCTTTGGAGCAGCGAGAGCGCGGCCGTGGAGCAGATGCGCAGGCCCCTGCCCCTGGTGGACGTGCTGAAGGCCTCCGACGAGGAGCTTCCCCTCCTCACGGGGACGGCGGACCTTGAAAGCGGGAGCGCGGAGCTTGAACGTACATACGGCATCCGGCTCATCCTGGTCACCCTCGGCCCCAGGGGGGCGTTCTACCGCTTCGGCGGACGCACCGGGACGGTCCCCGGCGTCCCCTGCCGGGTGGCGGACACCAACGGCGCGGGGGACACCTTTTTCGGCGCGGCCCTCTCGCGCCTGGCAAAGCTCCCCTCCCTGGACAGCCTGACCGTCCCGGAGCTGGAGCGGACGGTGGCCTTCGCCAACCGCGCCGCCTCCGCCACCACCTCCCGCCACGGGGCCATCCCCGCCATGCCCCGCCTGGAGGAGCTGGAGGTGTGACGGGCCTTTCCGACAGTATCTTATAATCGTTTCACGGCATAGTTTAGTGCATATTGCATAAATTATGCCGTGATTTTTTAGATGTTTCGCAGGAAATGAAAATGTTTATTGACAAACCTCCTGGGGTGAAGTATAATTCAATCGTTCTTAGACGTGAAACGTTATTTTATGGACATTATCCCCGCCGGCCGGGCCTGCCAAGCCCGACTGAAATCTTAGATCAAGAGGGACTGACATGAAAATGAAACTGAAAAAGCTCCTGGCTCTCGCTCTTGCGCTGGCCATGGTCCTGGCTCTCGCCGCCTGCGGCGAAAAGGCCGGAGGCGCGGCGGAAGACATTGTGAACGGGGACCTGGAGGACGTATCGGCCGGCGCGTGGACCGGCTGGACGCGCGAGGACGCGGCCTTCAATTTCCGGGGCGTGGTCAGCGATGAGAAGGTGAACGGCGTACCCATGGAGAAGTCCGGCGACTACTATTTCTCCGGCGCGAAGGGCGGCAACCCCGTGATGCGGGGGACCCTGACCTCCGACGTTTTCAAGCTGGGCGGGAACGGGTTCATCACCTTCAAGCTGGGCGCGGGGAAGGACCCCGAGAAGTGCTATGTGGAGTTTATTGAATCCGGCTCCGACACCGTCCTTGCCAAGGTGGGCAACACCGACTGCGACGGTATGTATATCAAGGACCACCTGCTCACAAAGGTCGTGGACCTCTCGGCGTACGTGGGCAAGAACATCTACATAAAAATCACCGACAACGACGACGGAAGCGATTACGCCTATCTCAACTTCGACGCCTTCAAGGTCTGTGAGGACGACGCGGAGGTGGCCGCCGCCGAGGCCGAGTACGAGGCGCAGATCGAAAAGTACGGCGAGAAGCCCTTCGAGGAGGACGAGACAGCCACCACCATCGTAAACGGCGGCTTCGAGGAGTGCGACCTGGAGAACGGCATTCTCACCGGCTGGAAGCTCCTGGACGGCTCTGCGCTGACGGTGGCCAACGTGGTGCCCACAAGCCAGTACTACTGGGATGACAGGGCCGTCTACGGCGACGGGGATTACTATCTGGACGGCTCCAACAACGGCGCTACCGCCGAGAACCTCACCGGCGCTATCCGTTCCCAGAAGTTCACCCTGGGCGGCGACGGCTACATCACCTTCATGATGGGTTCCGGCAACGGCGGCTCCTACGTGGCCCTGTGCGACGGGGAGACGGACGAGGAGCTTATCAAGGTGGAGAACACCTACTTCTCCGACCCGGCTCTGGCCCTGACGCTCCTGCGGATGTACATGGACGCCAGCCAGTATATAGGGAAGGTCGTCTACCTCAAGGTGGTGGACGCCAACGACGGCTCCAAGGGCGGCTTTGCCTTCATCAACGTGGACGACTTCCGGGTCTCCCTCACCGCCGAAGAGGTGGCGGAGCTGGAGGTGGAGCAGATGGAGAAGATCCAGAACGAGACCTACACCTCCGCCTCCTACGACGACCTGACCTCCCTGCGCAACTATTACGCGAACTACCCCTATCCCGTGCCCCTCAAGTCCCTGACCTTCACCGCCTACGCGGAAAATCAGGTGGTGGACTGCGGCGCTGTGGATGTCACCGCGTTCCTCTCTGATGCCGCTGCCTCCTTCGGCAGCGAGACGGTCTCCGGCATTGCCGTGACGAAGGTGACCGCCCCCGACGGGAGCGAGATCGCCGGCCCCTTTGACGCGGTGGACATGAGCGCCCCCGGCGCTTACGAGGTGACCTACGGCGTGTCCTACGAGGACAAGAGCCTGGAGTCCTCCTTCACCGTCATCGCCATGGCCGACCACAACAGCGTGGCCAACGGCGGCTTTGAGTCCGGCAACCTGGCCGGGTGGACGGTCCTCACCGACGGCTGGAGCATCGTGGACGGCGAACCCACCGGCGTCATCAGCGCCGCCACCTACTGGGGCGAGGAGATGCCCTACAACCAGGCGGGCAATTACCATCTGGACGGCTTCAACACCGGCATCGAGGAGGCCGGAACCTGGCAGATTCGGTCCACCAACTTCACCCTGGCCGGCTCCGGCTTCATCAGCGTGCGCATGGGCGGCTCCGCCTCGGCGGTGCGCGTCTACAAGGCCGACGGCACCGAGATCGGCTATTACAAGCAGAACCGCTTCAACGACACAGGCTTCCCCCACGTGGGACAGGGCGGCGCCTGGGGCGACATGGCCACCTACGTCATGGACCTCTCCGGCCATATCGGCGAGGAGCTCTACATCGTCCTTTGCGACGAGGAAGTCACCACCCCCTGGGCCAACGGGTTCTTTGACGAGGTCGTGACCTATTACGAGACGGCCCCCGACGTCGCGAGCATGGCCGACACCGTCATGGACGGCCATACCGCCGACGAACAGCCCGCCGAGATCCAGATCCCCTGGCAGCTGGCTGTGAACCTGGATTGATCCAAGAGGACCTCACCTCTTTTCCTCCCCCCTCAGCCGGGAGCCATCAAGGCTCCCGGCCGCTTTCAAAAAAGCTTCCGCAGGAAGGAGTATTCACGTGAAGAAAATCATCGCCCTATTGGCGCTTACTCTCTGCCTTCTGCTCACCCTCGCCTCCTGTGGAGGCGACAGGCACAGCAAGGAGCTGCTTTTGCACCTGACCTTTGACGAGGGCCAGGGCGTCACCGTCAAGGACGCCTCCGGCAAGCTGCCGGATACGGAGCTTAACTACAACTTTGCCCACGCCGCGTATATGGACGACCAGGAACCCCAGTGGAGGAGCGAGGGCGTCAGCGGCGGGTGCATCCTCTTAGACGGCACCAGCACCTACGTCGGCTACAAGCGCAACGACGTCACGGTGGAGGGGCCGGCCCTCACCGTCCAGGCGTGGATCGCCCCCCGGATGTTCGAGTGGGACGACCCCCACGCCGCCGAGAACGGCACCGACTCTCTGACCGGCATCGTCTGCCAGTTTGACAAGGAGGCCAAAAAGGGCTTCATCCTGGGCTATGAGCGGTTCGGACGGCTCAGCTTCCAGGTGGGCACGGGCTACGAGTGGCTGTCCCTGTGGTCCGAGGACGCCAACCTTGAAAAATACGAGTGGAACCTGGTCACCGCCACCTACGACGAGGACGCGGGGAAGATGTGCCTCTACTTAAACGGGGAGCTGGTGGGGTCCGGCTTCACCGGCGGCGACATCCAGGGGGCCTCGAACAAGGGCCTCACCGTGGGCCGCAACCAAAACCCCGTGGAGAACCTGGTGGCCGGCAGCGTCAACAGCGCCAGCGGGTATCTGGACGAGGTGAAGATTTGGTCCGCCGCCCTCTCCGCTGATGAGATCAAAGAGTATTACGACAGCGTCACCGTCCCCGACATCGAATTTTCCCAGATCTGGCTCCAGAACATCCTCACCGGCGACTACACCCGCCCCCAGTTCCACGCCGGGCCTTACCAGTTCTGGATGAACGAGCCTCACGCGCCGGTCTACTATAACGGCGTGTACCACCTCTTCTATCAAGCCAACATGACGGGGGCCTACTGGCGCAACATCTGCTGGGGACACCTGGTCAGCGAGGACATGGTGAACTGGAGGCCCATCCGCGAGGCCATCACCCCCACCGAGGGGTCCGTGGTCCCCGACGGGGTGTGGTCCGGCGGCGCGGCGCTGGATAAAAACGGCGTGCCGCTCCTCTTCTTCACCGCAGGAAACGACGCATTCCGGGACACTCCGGGGCTTATCTCCAATCAGAACATCGGCGTGGCGTACCCCGCCGACCTCAGCGACCCGGAGCTTACCGACTGGGTGGTCTGCGACGAGCTGGCGGTCATCCAGCAGCAGGGGCAGGGGCGCGCCGGAGAGTTCCGGGACCCCTCCGTCTGGAAGGAGGGCGACAGCTGGTATATGCTCATCTGCTCCGGCTCCGCTGCCACCAACGGCGGGTCCGCGCTCCTCTATACCTCCGATACGCTGGAGCTGAAGGAGGACGGGGCCGTGGAGCAGAACTGGGTCTACAGGGGGCCTGTCTACGAGATGCCCAACCAGTCCTCCCTCTACGGGACCTCCTGGGAGCTGCCCATCCTCCTGCCTGTCTCCAACGAGGCCGGGACGGTCACCAAGTACTTCCTCTCCGTCTCTCCCGCCCCCGCCTCCAGCGCCGACAACAAGGTCTACTACTGGCTGGGGGACTTTGACCCGGAGAGCGGCAAATTCACCCCCGACCCGGCCTTTGAGGGGGACCCGCACCTTTTGGACTACGGGGCCAACGTGTTTACGGGGCCCAGCTGCCTTGTGGACCCGGTGAGCGGGGACATCTATATGTTCTCCATCATGCAGGATCAGCGGGGCGCGGGGGAGCAGGGGGCGTCCGGCTGGGCGCACACCGTGGGGCTGGCCAGAAGGATCTGGCTTGCCGACGACGGCAGCGACCTAATGATGGCCCCCATCGACACGCTCCACGAGCTGGAGGAGGAGACTCTTGTGGACTTGAAGGGCGTGAGCCTTGAGGATGCCAACGCCGCCCTGGCGGGCGTTGACGAGGATATGCTCTACATCCGGCTCACCGCCGATTTGACGGGGGCGCAGGAGTTCGGCATCAACATGAAGCAGGGCGGCAAGTGGGACTGCACCACCTTCACCTACGACGTGGGGAAGGAGACCATCTCCGGCCACACCGAGAATAAGGGCGAGGGGTGCAAGGCCAGCACCGTCTCCGGGGCGCTGCCCAATGAGGACGGCAAGCTCACCATGGAGATCTACATCGACCGCTCCCTGGTGGAGGGCTTCTTCAACGACTACAAGTCCGTCAGCATCCGCGCCTATACCGACGAGCCGGACTCCCACGGCATCGACCTGTTTGCCTCCGGCAAGGTCACGGTGGAGGAGCTTTACGTGGCGCGAATGGGGTCCATCTTCGACTGAAATAAACTAAAAGACCTGAAAAAAGCCGGTGCGGCAAATGCCGCACCGGCTTTTCGCGTAAACGGGATCTTACCCCAGCATGGGGATCACGAACTGGAGGCCGCAGAAGGCGGCGTAGATGGCAAGGAGGGTGACGCCCTGCCAGCGGGAGAGCTTGCCCTTGATGAGCGCCGGGACGGTCAGCAGCAGCATGACTATGAACATCACGGGGATGTCCATGACGAGGCTGGCGTTGTGGCCCATAAGCTGGACGCCCTCCGGGATCTGGAAGGGGGTCACGGTGATGGCCATGCCGGAGACCAGCACCAGGTTGAAGAGGTTCGCGCCGATGACGTTGCCCAGGGAGAGCGCCCCGTGGCCCTTCGCAAGGGAGGTGATGGCGGTGACCAGCTCCGGCAGGGAGGTGCCCAGGGCCACAAAGGTGAGGGCGATCACCGTCTCAGGCACGCCCAGGGCGCGGGCGATGAGGGTGCCGTTGTCCACGAGGAGCCTTGCGCCGATGGCGATGAGCGCCGCGCCCACCACCAGCATCACCAGGTTCAGCCACACGGGCCGCTCCTTCTCGCCGGAGTCGTCCCCGGCCTCGGAGGCGGCGGGGGAACCCTTCATCTGGAGGACGGTGACCACCATGTAGACCACAAAGCCCGCCAGCAGGATGACGCCGACAGCGCGGGAGAAGAAGCCCGTGGTGTAGGCCACCGCCGCGTAAAAGACGGAGGCCAGGAAGAAGAAGAACACAGGCGTGCGCAGGGCCTTTCGGTCCACCTTTCCGGGCTTGACGGCCACGGTGATGGCGGCGATGAGGGAGGTGTTGCAGATGACCGAGCCGATGGCGTTCCCGTAGGCGATGGAGCTTGACCCCTCCAGGGCTGCGGTGGCGGAGACCATCACCTCCGGCAGGGTGGTGCCGATGGAGACAACGGTGGCGCCGATGAGAAGCTCCGGCAGATGGAAGCGCCGGGCGATGCCGGTGGCGCCGTCAACAAACCAGTCGCCGCCCTTGATAAGGGCCACAAGGCCCAGGGCGAACAGGAGAACAGCTTTCAACATTTAAGATTCCTCCAAACGTGTACGCAGGGTTGGGTTATTGGGCGTCCTCCCCGCCGGAGGGGTCCTGGGCGGTTTCGGAGGAGAGGTCGCGCATGATCGGGTCGCCATAGGGGATGGCGCTTTCCGCCACGGCGGAGGCGTCTTTGATGTCGCTCTTCGAGGTCCGGGAGATCTGCCCCCAAGCCAGGGCGATGCCGATCAGCGCAAAGACGGCGCACTTGATGAAGTCCGCGTCCTTGGAGACCTCAAGCCACACGTCCGGGTCGCGCACCATGGCCGGCAGGAGGCTGAGGGCGATGCCGGGGGCCAGGGAGTACTCCCTGGCGATGTAGTAGAGCTGGACGCCGAAGTTGAGGATGTACACCCCCAGGGCGGAGAACAGGATGGTCACCACAAGAGCCGTGTAGTTCATCCGGCCCTTGCACAGCCTGTACCCGGCGTAGGAGCAGATGGGGATGAGCATGAAGAGGAGGACGTAGATCCGCTCCACCAGCAGGATGGTCAGGGCGGAGGGCAGGACGCCCACCACGGCTCCGAGAAACGCGCCTACGATGCCCAGAAGGTAGCTGCCGTGCTGCGTGTTCTGCTCCGCCTTCACCTTGGCGCCGGTCACGGCCTTCTCAAGGCAGGAGCGGTGGACGGGCGCATAGGCGGCCCCCTTGGGGACGGCGCGGTCGCAGCCGGACTGGCCGCAGACGCTGCAGCGGTCGGGCACGGTGAAGCCCAGGTTTTTCAGAATATCCAGGGCGGCGGTGACGCCCTGACAGTAGACGTCGGGTATGCGGACGGTATCGAAGTACAGGACCACGTAGTTGTCCTCCGCCCACGCCGCGCTGACGTTCCTGCCGAACGCCTCCTTGAGCTTCGCTTTCAGCTCCTTGGAGTAGGTCTTGCTGTCGCCCTTCTGCACGGGAAGGCTGACGGAGACGCTCTTTTTGCCCGCCAGGGTGACGGAGATGAGATAGCCCCGCTCCATGCCGGCGGCCTTAGTCGCCGACACCATCCTGAGTCCGTGGGACTCGCACATCGTTTTAAATTCCGCTTTGTCCAAAAGGATCCCCCCATCCAATGTATAGTCCGTTTCTCACGGAAAATGACGGCAATATTGTACATCGGTAAAGGAAAATTGTCAATATGAATTGCCGCTTGAAATATCCGCGGAACTGGTATATGATTGGTATGGGACAGGAAAAAAGAAAACTCTTGCAAGGAGGAAAAACTATGGGAAAACTGAAAGCTATGAGCGGAAAGCTGATCCTGTGCGCCTGCGAGCTGGCGGTGGGGATCGTCCTGCTCACGGAGCCTGAGAGCTTCACCAAGCTCGTGGTGACGGCGGCGGGCATTCTCTTCTGCATCTTGGGGGCGTTCTCGGCGGTGAATTACTTCCGCACCGACCCGGAGGAGGCCGCCATGAGCCAGCAGCTGATCCACGGCCTGGTGGCCCTGTGCCTGGGCGTTTTGCTGGTGTACAAGGCGGACTGGATCGTGAACTCCTTTATGCCCGTCACCCTCTTTTACGGCGTCGCGGCCCTGCTCACCGGCATCGTGAAGCTCCAGTGGACGGTGGATATGCTCCGGCTCCGCCGGGGGATGTGGCAGACCACGGCGGTGGCCTCCGCGCTGAGCCTCATCCTCGCTGCCATCGTGTTCGCCAGCCCCTTCAGGGTCCGGGACACGCTCTGGACCTTCACCGCCATCGCCCTCATCGTCCTGGGCGTTGTGGACGGCGTCTCCGCCGTCCTGAGCCAGATGGACCGCTCCGCCTCCAAAGAGGGCTGATCCTCCTAATAAAGCCGGAACCCTCCCTGAATTTCAGGGAGGGTTTGTGCGTTCAAAAACAATTTAACGTAGTATTTTTCCCGGCGGCACGTACGTCGGAAAAAATACCTTTTGCCGCCCCAGTGTGCCTCGATGGGGTCCCCGCGCAATCGGAGATTGCGTGGGGAGAGGAGGAGCGATGCCCGCGCCTGAACCTTTGCGCTTGCGCGAAGGCGAGGTTAAGCGGCATCTGCGACGACGAGGCGCGCAGGGCGACAGCAGGAAGGCCCCGCGTGAACTTCGCAAAATTCACGCGGGGCCTTCCGCACGTTCCCCTATGTCGGGGAAAGGCCCACGGCCTTTTCCCGACAGTGTAAGTCGCCGCCCCGGCAGTGCCGGGGCGGCGACGGTTTTTATGGGGACGGCTTCCGAAGAAGCCTCACGCCGGGGGCCGATTACTCCTGAGAGTACATGGCGACCAGGCGGTTCAGGTGGTCCCAACGCTCCATAGCGGCCTTCTCGTTCTTGGCGAAGAGGACGGTGGCGCGCTCCGGGAAGGAGCGGGTCAGGGCGCTGTAGCGGGCCTCGTTCATCAGGAACTCCTGATAGCCGCCGGCGGGCGCCTTGGAATCCAGGACGAACTTCTTGCCAGGCTCGGCGGCGGGGTTGAAGCGGAACAGGTTCCAATAGCCGCACTCAACGGCCTTCTTCATCTCCTTCTGGCAGTTGACCATGCCGCCCTTGATGGAGTGCATCTCGCAGGGGGCGTAGCCGATGATGAGGGACGGGCCGTTGTAGGCCTCGGCCTCGGTGATGGCCTTGATGGTCTGAGCGGGGTTGGCGCCCATAGCCACCTGAGCCACGTAGATGTAGCCGTAGGTCATGGCGATCTCGGCGAGGCTCTTCTTCTTGATCTCCTTGCCGGCCGCGGCGAACTGCGCCACCTGGCCGATGTTGGAGGCCTTGGAGGCCTGGCCGCCGGTGTTGGAATAGACCTCGGTGTCGAAGACGAAGACGTTCACGTTGTTGCCGGAGGCGAGGACGTGATCCACGCCGCCGAAGCCGATGTCGTAGGCCCAGCCGTCGCCGCCGAAGATCCAGACGGACTTCTTGCTAAGGTACTCCTTCTGGCTGAGGATCTCCTTGGCCTTGTCGCAGCCGCAGGCCTCAAGAGCGGCAACCAGGGCATCGGTGGCGGACTTGTTGGCCTCGCCGTCTTCCATGGTCTCCAGCCACTTGGAGCCGGCTTCCTTCACATCAGCAGGGGCGTTCTCGCCCTCCACAAGCTCCTTGACCTTGGAAGCCAGGCGGCTGCGGATGGCGTTCTGGCCCAGATACATACCCAGGCCGTGCTCGGCGTTGTCCTCGAAGAGGGAGTTTGCCCACGCCGGGCCGTGGCCCTGGGCGTTGACGGTGTAGGGGGAGGTGGCGGCCGGTCCGCCCCAGATGGAGGAGCAGCCGGTGGCGTTGGAGATGTACATCCTGTCGCCGAAGAGCTGGGTCACAAGGCGGGCATAGCTGGTCTCGGCGCAGCCGGCGCAGGAGCCGGAGAACTCCAGGAGCGGCTTGCGGAACTGGCTGCCCTTGACGGTGTTGTCCATCATGTCGGGCTTGTCGGCCACCTTGGCCACGCAGTAGTCGAAGGTCTCCTGCTCGGAAAGCTGGCTCTCCTGAGGCTCCATGGTCAGGGCGCCGGTGGGGCACTGGCCGATGCAGACGCCGCAGCCCATGCAGTCCAGAGGAGATACGGCCATGGTGTACTTATAGACGCCCTTGCCCTTGCCGGCCTTGATGTCCACGGCCCGCAGGGTGGCGGGAGCGGCGGAGACCTCCTCGGCTGTGAGGGCGTAGGGACGGATGGTGGCGTGGGGGCAGACATAGGCGCAGTTGTTGCACTGGATGCACTTCGCCTCATCCCAGTGGGGGACGGAGACGGCGACGCCGCGCTTCTCATAGGCGGCGGCTCCCTGCTCGAACTGGCCGTCCACGTGATCCATGAAGGCGCTGACCGGCAGGCTGTCGCCGTCCATGCGGCCCACGGGCTCCATGATGTTGACCACCTGCTTCACCAGAGCCTCGCGGCCCTCGTGCTTGGCCTCGGCGGGCTCGTCCTGGGCGTTGGCCCAGTCGGCGGGGACGTCGATCTTCACAAAGGCGGTGGCGCCGGCGTCGATGGCCTTGTGGTTGTTGGCCACGATGTCCATGCCCTTCTTGGAGTAGGACTTGGTGGCGGCGTCCTTCATGTGCTGGATGGCCTCCTCCTGGGGCATGACCTTCGCCAGGGTGAAGAAGGCGGACTGGAGGATGGTGTTGGTGCGCTTGCCCATGCCCACCTGAATGGCCAGGTCGATGGCGTTGATGGTGTAGACCTGGATGTTGTTCTTGGCGATGTAGCGCTTGGAGGCGGCGTCCAGATGGTGGCTCAGCTCCTCCGGGGTCCACTGGCAGTTGATGAGGAAGGTCCCGCCGGGCTTCACGTCGCGGACGATGGGGTAACGCTTGGTGATGTAGCTGGGGTTGTGGCAGGCCACGAAGTCGGCCTTGTTGATGTAGTAGGGACTCTTGATGGGCTTGTCGCCGAACCGAAGGTGGCTGATGGTCACGCCGCCGGTCTTCTTGGAGTCGTACTGGAAGTACGCCTGGACGTACTTGTCGGTGTAGTCGCCGATGATCTTGATGGAGTTCTTGTTGGCGCCCACGGTGCCGTCGCCTCCGAGACCCCAGAACTTGCACTCGATGGTGCCCTCGGCGGCGGTGTTGGGAGCGGGCTTCTCCTCCAGGCTGAGGCCGGTGACGTCGTCCACGATGCCGATGGTGAACTGCGGCTTGGGATCGGCCTTGGCAAGCTCCGCGTAGACGGCGAAGATGCTGGAGGGAGGCGTGTCCTTGGAACCCAGGCCGTAACGGCCGCCGGTGACGGTGATGTCGCTGCGTCCGGCGGCGGCAAGGGCGGAGACCACGTCCAGATAGAGAGGCTCGCCCAGGGAGCCGGGCTCCTTGGTGCGGTCAAGGACCGCCAGCTTCTTGCAGCTGGCCGGAATGGCGGCCAGGAACCTGTCAGCGGCGAAGGGCCGGTAGAGGCGGACCTTGATGATGCCCACCTTCTCGCCGTGGGCGTTCATGTAGTCGATGACCTCGTCGGTGACGTCGCAGACGGAACCCATGGCCACGATGACGCGGTCCGCGTCGGGAGCGCCGTAGTAGTTGAAGAGCTTGTAGTCGGTGCCAAGCTTGGCGTTGATCTTATCCATGTACTCCTCGACCACGGCGGGCAGGGCCTCGTAGTACTTGTTGCAGGCCTCGCGGTGCTGGAAGAAGATGTCGCCGTTCTCGTGGGAGCCGCGCATATTGGGATGCTCCGGGTTGAGGGCGTGCTTGCGGAACGCCTCCACCGCGTCCATGTCCACCATCTCGGCAAGGTCAGCATAGTCCCAGACGGCGATTTTCTGGATCTCGTGGGAGGTGCGGAAGCCGTCAAAGAAGTTGATGAAGGGGACGCGGCCCTTTATGGCGGCAAGGTGCGCCACGGGGGCCAGGTCCATGACCTCCTGGACGCTGCCCTCGGCCAGCATGGCAAAGCCGGTCTGGCGGCAGGCCATCACGTCGGAGTGGTCGCCGAAGATGTTGAGGGCGTGGGAAGCCACGGTGCGCGCGGACACATGGAAGACGCAGGGGAGCAGCTCACCGGCGATCTTGTACATATTGGGGATCATCAGAAGAAGTCCCTGGGAGGCGGTGTATGTAGTGGTCAGCGCGCCGGCCGCCAGGGACCCGTGCACCGTGCCGGAGGCGCCTGCCTCGGACTGCATCTCCACCACCTTGACGGTGGTCCCGAAAATGTTCTTCTGACCCGCGGCGGCCCACTGATCTACGTAGTCTGCCATGGGGCTGGACGGCGTGATGGGATAGATACCCGCAACCTCGGTGAACGCGTAGGATACCCACGCGGCCGCGTTGTTGCCGTCCATGGACTTGAATTTTCTCGCCATGTTCTTCTCTCCTTATATTAAAAATTTCAAAACGAAGGCTTCATGGGCGCGGTGGCCCATACATTGTGAATTTTATCACGTTTACTCTTCAATGTAAATAGAAATTTCCGCTTTTCACGTGTAAATTTAGGATATGTAACAAATATCCTGCCGAATTTGGCCTGCGCGGCGGCCCCTTGGACAAAAGAGAAAAGAAATTTGGAAAAAAGAATGACATTTTTTGAGGCAGGGTGTATAATGGACGCAAATCATTTAAATAAAGGCGGCGCGGGTCCGTCTCCCGCCGCCTTAAAGGGGGAATGGGCGTGTTCCGAGAGGAGTTTGAGTCGGTGTGCAGGGCCTCGGAGGCCAAGCTTGCGTTTATGAGAAGAAGCGGCGTGGGATATTTTGCCGCCGGGGTCCTGGCGGGGATGTTCGTGGCCTTCGGCGGCTTCGTCTCCGCCACGGCGGGAGGCGCCCTTCAGGCGGCGGGCAGCCCGTGGACAAGGCTCGCCGCGGCCTTCACCTTCGCCTCCGCCCTGAGCCTTGTGCTTATGGCCGGGAGCGAGCTTTTTACCGGCAACAACATGGTGATGACGGCGGGCGTCCTTTCCCGGCGGGTGAAGGCGGTGGACGCCATGAAGCTGTGGCTTTTCTGCTGGCTTGCCAATTTCGCCGGCTCCTGGCTGGCGGCGGGGCTTTACTGCGCCACCGGCCTTGTGAACGGCTCCACGGCGCAGTACATCGCCTCCGTAGCGGAGACAAAGCTCTCCCTGCCTGTGCCGGAGATGTTCGTCCGGGCGATCCTGTGCAATATGCTGGTCTGCCTTGCCGTGTGGTGCGGCTTCAAGCTGAAGTCCGAATCCGGCAAGCTCATCATGATCTTCTGGTGCATCCTCGTCTTTATGGTCTGCGGCTTTGAGCACTCGGTGGCCAATATGTCCACCCTGGCCGTGGCGCTGCTGACGGGGCAGGCCCGGTTCTGGCCCTATGTGCTCAATATCGGCGTCGTGACCCTGGGCAACATCCTGGGCGGGGCGCTGTTCGTGGCCGTGCCCTACTGGCTGTGCCAGAGGAAATAGGACTTTTTCGGAAAGGGTGATTTCATGGGCAGCGAGATACGCTCCCTTGGCATCTACGGCATCGACGGCTTTGACGTGTCCGTGGAGTGCGCCGTCTCCCAGGGGCTGGCTAAATTTGAGATCGGCGGCCTTCCCGACGCCGCCGTCAAGGAGGCGCGGGAGCGGGTCCCCTCCGCCGTGAAAAGCTGCGGCTTCAGGTTCCCCTTCTCCCACGTGACCGTGAATCTGGCCCCCGCCGACACAAAGAAATCCGGCTCCATGTACGACCTGCCCATCCTGCTCAGCGTCCTGGTGGCAACCGGGGCCATCCACCCGGTTCCGCCCACCATGGCCTTTGTGGGGGAGCTTGCCCTGAGCGGGCAGGTGCGCCCGGTGAACGGCGTGCTCAGTATGGCCATGCGGGCCGCCCGGTGCGGGGTGAAGGAGCTGTACGTCCCGGCGGGCAACGCCGAAGAGGCCAGCTTCGCCGGGGGCGTCACCGTCTACCCGGTGTCCCACGCGCTGGAGCTTATCGACCACCTGGAGGGCCGCGCCCCCATCGCCCCGGCCCCGAAGCCGGAGGCCGTCCCCCGGCCTTCGTACAACGTGGATTTCTCCGAGGTCAAGGGACAGGAGAACGTAAAGCGCGCCCTGGAGGTGGCCGCCGCCGGGGGACACAACATCCTGCTCATCGGCCCGCCGGGAGCGGGAAAATCCATGCTGGCAAAGCGCCTGCCCACCATCCTGCCGGATATGTCCAGGCGCGAGCAGCTTGAGACCACCGCCATCTATTCCGCCGCGGGGAAGACCGTGGGCCGCAGGCACATCATGACCGAGCGCCCTTTCCGCTCGCCCCACCACACCATGTCCCACGCGGCCATGGCCGGTGGCGCGCAGCTTCAGCCCGGAGAGATCTCCCTGGCCCACAACGGCGTGCTCTTTCTGGACGAGCTTCCCGAATTTCACCGGGACGTCATCGAGGCCCTGCGCCAGCCCATCGAGGACGGGCGCGTCACCATCTCCCGCTCCGCCGGGACGGCCACCTACCCCTCCAAATTCATGCTGGTGTGCGCCATGAACCCCTGCAAGTGCGGCTGGTTCGGCCACCCGTCGGGCAGATGTACCTGCTCAAGGCAGAGCGTGGAGGCGTACCGCGCCAAGGTCTCCGGCCCGCTGCTGGACCGCATCGACATCCACATCGAGGTCCCGGCCCTTGAGTTTGAGGAGCTGCGGGATATGGCCCCGGCGGAGTCCAGCGCCGCCATCAGAGAGCGGGTCAACGCCGCCCGGCGCGTACAGCTTGCGCGGTATAAGGATAAGCCCGCCGCCTCCAACGCCCAGATGGGCCAGGAGGAGCTGCGGGAGTACTGCGGCCTGGACGGGGAGGGGGAGAAGCTCATGAGGAGCGCCTTTGACCGGCTGGGCCTCACCGCCCGCAGCCACGACCGCATCCTGCGGGTGGCCCGCACCGTCGCCGACCTTGCCGGGAGCGAGACCATCCAGCCGGCGCACCTGGCGGAGGCCATCCAGTACAGGGCCTATGACTTCAAGGTGGAGAAATGAAACTGGCTCGAAAGCCCTGATGGGCTTTCGATGCCAAGGGGTTGTGTGCGGGAAATTTTTCTGAATTCTGCGAAATTCAGAAAAATTTCCCTGCCGTCACGCTGCGTCGCACGGCCCGAAAGGCCGCACGCTTGCGTGACAAAAGGTATTTTTTCCGACGCGCAGGTCGCCGGAAAAAATATTGAATTTTAAGTATTTGACAGTCTGAATCAGGGAGTACACATTTTGAACGACATACTTTTATTAAAGCAGGGCGAGATCGTCCTGAAGGGTTTGAACCGGCGCGTTTTTGAGGACAAGCTTGTTTCCAACGTCCGCCGGAGGATGGCGCACGTGGGGAATTTCCGCGTCTACGCCGCCCAGTCCACCGTCTATGTGGAGCCGCTGGACGACGGGGCCGACATGGAGGCCGCCTTTGAGGCCGCCAGGCAGATCTTCGGCTTCGTGGCCGTGGTCCGCGCCGCGGCGTGTCCCAAGGACCCGGACGCGGTCTTTGAGACGGCGCGGGAGTACCTGGCCGCGGATTTCGCCGCGGCCCGGAGCTTCAAGGTCGAGACCAAGCGGTCGGACAAGTCCTACCCCATGACCTCCATCCAGCTGAGCCAGTACGTGGGGGGCCTTCTGGCCGACGCCTACCCCGATGTGGCGGTGGACGTCCACGACCCGGAGCTGACGGTCCGGGTGGAGATCCGGGAGAACGCCGCCTACGTCCACTCCGTGCCGGCCCTGGGCGCGGGCGGGATGCCGGTGGGGTCCTGCGGCAGCGCCGTCAGCCTTCTCTCCGGCGGCATCGACAGCCCGGTGAGCACCTGGATGACGGCGAAAAGGGGCGTCCACATCATCCCCGTCCACTTCTTCTCCTTCCCCTACACCTCGGAGCTTGCCAAGCAGAAGGTCATCGACCTTGCCCGGCTCCTGGCCCCCTGGTGCGGGCGGATGACGCTGGAGATCGTGCCCTTCACCCACATTCAGGAGGAGATCCGGGACAAGTGCCCGGAGGAGTACTTCACCGTCATCATGCGCCGCTTCATGACCCGCATCGCCGAGCGCATCGCCCTTCAGAACCGCTGCGGGGCCATCGTCACCGGCGAGAGTCTGGGCCAGGTGGCCAGCCAGACCATGCACGCCCTGGCCGTGACCCAGGAGCCGGTGAAGCTCCCGGTCCTGCGGCCCCTCATCTGCATGGACAAGCGGGAGATCATTGAGATCGCGCGGAAAATAGGCACTTTCGAGACGAGCATCCTCCCCTACGAGGACTGCTGCACGGTCTTCACCCCCCGCCACCCCCGGACAAAGCCCAGGCTTGAGGAGGTCCTGGAGGCGGAAAAGCCCCTGGACGTGGAGGCCCTGGTGGAGGAGGCCGTCAGACAGACAGAAAGCGTATTAATTTCCAAATAACAGGAGGAATAAATCATGGAAACAGGAAAATATCAGCTCTCCCTGGTGGAGAAGCTCAGCTTTATCCGCTACGGCGGGACGGAGGAGGAGCTGCGCGCCGCCCATATGCTGTTGGAGGAGATCCAGGCGGCCGGCGGCGCGGGCGAGCTTATGGACTTCACCGTGCCCGCGTCCGACGTGAAGAAGTGCGCCATGAAGGTGACCGCCCCCTTTGAGCGGGAGGTGACGTGCGTGCCCTACTGGCTCTCCGGGTCTCTGCCCGCCCAGGGCGCGGAGCTGAAGTTCCTCTATGCCCCCCGCGGGGTGGAGGAGGACTACGGCGCGATAGAGTCCCTGGAGGGCTACGCGGTGATGCTCAACGCCCTGACCTTCGACGCCTACAAGCTCCTTAAAGAGCGGGGAGCCAGCGCGTTTATCGTCCTCCAGGGCAAGTGGTACGACGACGAGAGCGATCAGGACCTCTACTCCCGCTCCATCCGGCCCAAGATGCAGGAGGTGGGGCGCATCCCCGGCTTCATGATCACCGGCCGCGACGCCACGGAGCTTGTGCGGGACGGGGCGCGGACCCTCCGGCTGGAGCTGGAGCAGACCGACCGGGAGAACACCTCACGGGACGTGCTGGCCGTCATCCCCGGCACGGAGAAGCCGGGGGAGTCCATCGTCCTCACCGCCCACTACGACAGCGTCCTGGTGGGCACCGGCTCCTGGGACAACGCCACGGGTTCGGCGAACCTGATGGCGCTCTATAAGCACTTCCTCGCCCACCCGGCCAAGCGCACCATGCGCTTCATCTGGTGCGGCAGCGAGGAGCAGGGGCTTCTGGGGTCCAAGGCGTGGATCGAACAGCACCGGGAGCTTATGGACAGCGTGAAATTCTGCTTCAACTTCGATATGTGCGGCACGGTCCTGGGACCCAACGAGATCTACGTCACCGGCGGCGACGATCTCAGGGACTTTGCCCAGCAGTACGCCAGGGAGGTGGGCTGGCCGGCCAATTTCGTCCAGAAGGTCCACTCCTCCGACTCCGCCCCCTTCGCCGACCGGGGTGTACCGGCCCTGGGCATCACCCGCCGCACGGGCACGGCGGACATCCATACCCACCAGGACCTGCTCTTCCCCCTGAGCGAGGCCGCCATGGGCGACATCTTCACCTTCTCCAGCGGCATCATCGGGAGGGTGGCCAATTCCGAATTTCTGCCCGTCAAAACCGGGATGCCCGACAGCATGAAGGAGCAGCTGGACAAATACTTCCAGCGGGACAAGTCGGCGTCGCAGGACCCGGCGAAAGCCCGCTGAGACCGGCATTTTCTGATGGAGGGGTATTTGTGACACACACCGCAGAGATCATTTCCGTGGGCACCGAGCTTCTTTTGGGCAACATCGCCAACACGGACGCCCAGGACATCTCCCAGATGCTCTCGGAGCTGGGCATCAACGTCTATTATCACACCGTGGTGGGCGACAACCCGGAGCGGCTGAAGGCCGCCGTGGCTGTCGCCAAGGCGAGGGCGGACATCCTCATCACCACCGGCGGCCTCGGCCCCACCTGCGACGACCTCACCAAGCAGACCCTGGCGGAGGCCTTCGGCAGGAAGCTCGTCTTTGACGAGCACGAGGCACAGGAGATCCGGGACTACTTCGCCACGCGCCTCCACAGCAGCCGCATGACGGACAACAACTACCGCCAGGCGTACCTGCCGGAGGGGTGCGTCCCCTTCCACAACGACTGCGGCACCGCGCCGGGGTGCGCCTTTGAGGCGGAGGGCGTCCACGTCCTCATGCTCCCCGGCCCGCCCAGGGAGTGCGTGCCCATGTTCAGGCAGTGCGCCATGCCGTACCTGAGACGGCTTTCGGACCTGGAGCTTGTGAGCCACAACATCCACATCTTCGGCCTGGGGGAATCCCTAGTGGAGGACCGCTTGCGGGACGCCATGCTGCGGCTTGAGAACCCCACCCTCGCGCCTTACGCCAAGGCCGGGGAGGTCCGCCTTCGCGTCACGGCGCGGGCCAAAACCGACGCGGAGGCCGAGGCGCTGATGGCCCCGGTCATCGCCGAGATCCGGGAGAAGATCGGCAGCTGCATCTACGGCGTGGACACGGACACGCTGGAGAACACCGTCTTTCTGCTCCTCCGGGAGAAGCGCGTCACCCTGGCCGCCGCCGAGAGCTGCACCGGCGGCCTGATCTCCAAGCGCCTGACGGACCTGCCCGGCGCGTCCGAAGTCTTTTTGGGCGGTGCGGTGACCTATGCCCCGGCCTCCAAGACGGCCATTTTGGGCGTCAGCGCCGATCTTCTTGAGCATGACGGCGTGGTCAGCCCCTCGGTCTCCCAGGCGATGGCCCAGGGCGTCCGGGCGAAATTCGGCTCGGACCTGGGTATCGGCGTCACCGGCATCGCGGGGCCTGCCTCCGACGAGGCCGGCACCCCCGTGGGGACGGTCTTTGTCTCCCTGGCCACCCACCGGGCCGTCTACACCCGGAAGCTCCACCTGGGCCACGACCGGGAGCGCGTCCGCGTCGCCGCCGCCAACCACGCGCTGGACATGGTCCGCCGCTTCCTCACGGACCTCCCCGTGGAGGAGTGGGAGAAGTGAGCGCGGGACTTGCCGGAAACGGGTGAGAGCCTCCCCCGGCGCGAAAGACGAAAAAAATCCCTGAATTTTACGAAATTCAGGGATATTTTATGCCTTTCTATGGGGCGGGCGTTACCGCTCCTCCATGGGGACGTAGGATCTCCTGGTGGCCGCCGAGCGGTAGGCCGGGCGCATGATGCGGCCGGAGGTGATGAGTTCCTCCAGGCGGTGGGCGCACCAGCCGGACACGCGGGAGACCGCGAAGAGGGGCGTGTACAGGTCCTCCGGGATCCCCAGCATCTTGTAGACGATGCCGGAGTAGAGGTCCACGTTGGCGGGGATGGGCACGCTCTTCCCCTTGCGCGCCATGAGCTTGGGGATCCCAAGGCGCTCCACCCGCTCGGCGATGAGAAATTCGTCGCTGTAGCCCTTCACTTCGGCCATCTCGCCGATGAGCTCCCGGATGGTGACGGCGCGGGGGTCGGAGACGGTGTAGACCGCGTGGCCCAGGCCGTAGAGCTTCCCGGAGCGGTCGCCCGCCTCACCGTCCAGGAGCTTGTCCAGATACGCGCCCACCTCGTCGTCGTCCTTCGGGTCGCGGACGTGCTCAAGGATGTCGCTCACCATGTGCATCACCGCCTCGTTGGCGCCGCCGTGGAGAGGCCCCTTCAGGGAGTTGATGGCGGCGGCGATGGCCCCGTAGGTATCCGCGCCCGTGGAGGTCACGGCCCGGCAGACGAAGGTGGAGTTGTTGCCGCCGGAGTGCTCGGCGTGGAGCATCATCAGCGCGTCCAAGAGCTTTGCCTCCTTGTCGGTGTAGCTCTTGTCCCGACGGGCCAGCCGCAGGAAGTTCTCCGCCAGGGTCAGCTCCGTCTTGGGGTTGTGGATGTAGAGGGAGGCGTTGTCGTAGTAGTGCCGCTTCATGGCGTAGGTCTGGGCCACGATGGTGGGCATCCGGGCGATGAGTTCGATGGACTGGCGCAGGACGTTGACCACCGAGGTGTCGTCGGGGTTGTCGTCGTAGGCGTACATGGAGAGCACCGCCCGCGAGATGGCGTTCATGATGTTGCGGCTGGGGCGCTTCATCAGCTCGTTCTCAAAGAAGCCCTCCGGGAGCGTCTTGGCGGCGGAGAGGATCTCCACGAACCGCGCCTCCTGCTCCCTGGTGGGCAGAGCGCCGCACAGCAGCAGATACGCCACCTCCTCGTAGCCGAAGGTGTCCGCCTTTCGGTGCGCCGCCACGATCTCCTCCACGTCGTACCCGCGGTAGAAAAGCTTGCCCTCGTGGGGCACGCGCTGGCCGTCCTCGATGTAGTAGCCCAGGACGGAGCCGATCTTGGACACGCCCGCCACCACGCCGGAGCCGTCGGCGTTGCGAAGACCGCGCTTGACGCTGTCGTCATAGGCCGAACCCGGAATGCGGTAGAGACTCGTCAGATTATCGGTTATCATTCCCGCGTATTCGCGGGAGGACGTGGAATTTGAATACAAGGCGACTCCTTCTTTCATTTTTCACGGGCCTTGCCCGGCTCTTACCCTTTAGATACGGTGTTTATTATAGCCCTCCACAGGCAAAAATGCAAGTTTTACGAAGAAAAATTCATCTTTGACCAAAAGGGGAGAGGGAAACCCATTGTACTTTTATGCAAACAAACAAAGGCGGATGCTTGCAACGGGGCGGAAAAACTGTTATACTTGGAAAAGACGCCATGAAACGGCGGGGGACGGCGGAAAAAGGCCCGGCTGCCGCCCGCCATGGAGATCAGTACGAGAGGTGATACGATGCTCACTTTGCACCACGGGGGGACATTTTATAAAAACGGCGCGCCGGTATTTGACGCCGCCGGACTTGACGCCGCGGGTGGCCGGAAAAAGACCATCGCCTACGGCATCCTCAGCGCCCACAACAGGGGCGCGGAGGGGGACGTCCTTCGGATACGGTTTGACAGCCTCATCTCCCACGACATCACCTATGTGGGCATCCTCCAGACGGCCAGGGGAAGCGGCCTTCAGCGCTTCCCCGTGCCCTATGTCATGACCAACTGCCACAACAGCCTGTGCGCCGTGGGCGGCACCATCAACGCCGACGACCACGCCTTCGGCCTCAGCGCCGCCAGGAAATACGGCGGCATTTTCGTGCCCCCCTCCTTCGCCGTCATCCACCAGTATGCCCGTGAGGAACTCAGCGGGTGCGGGAAGATGATCCTGGGTTCCGACAGCCACACCCGCTACGGGGCCTTGGGGACCATGGGCGTGGGCGAGGGCGGCCCGGAGATCGTCAAGCAGCTTTTGGAGGCCACCTATGACATCGCCTATCCCCGGACGGTGCTGGTATACCTCACCGGGGCGCCCGGAAGGGGAGTCGGCCCCCAGGACGTGGCTATCGCCCTGTGCGGCGCGGTCTATAAAAATCACTTTGCTTTGAACTCCGTCCTGGAATTTGCGGGGCCGGGCGTCGCGTCCCTGCCCATGGATTTTCGCATCGGCATCGACGTGATGACCACGGAGACGGCGTGCCTCAGCTCCGTCTGGCAGACGGACGGGCTGGTGGAGGAGTATTACAGGATCCACGGCCGCCCGGAGGACTATAAAAAGCTGGAGCCGGGGGAGGGCGCGTACTACGACGCCTGCGTGGAGATCGACCTGTCCAAGGTGGAACCCATGATCGCCCTCCCGTTCCACCCCAGCGAGGCGTACACCATCCGGGAGCTGAAGGAGAACCTCTCCGACATCCTCCGTCAGACGGAGAAGTCGGCGGAGGAGACCTTCAAGGGCCGGGTGAAGCTGGACCTGCTCAGCAAGGTCCGGGACGGAAAGCTCCGGGTGGATCAGGGCGTTATCGCCGGCTGCTCCGGCGGTATGTACGACAACATCGCCGAGGCCGCCGCCATTTTGGAGTCCGGCGGGATCGGCGCGGGGAGCTTTGGCCTGACGGTCTACCCGCCAAGCCTCCCCGTGGCTATGGAGCTTATGGCGAGCGGGGTGACCCAGAGGCTCACCGCCCAGGGGGCGGTCTTTAAGCCCTGCTTCTGCGGCCCCTGCTTCGGGGCGGGGGACGTTCCCGCCAACGGGGCGCTGTCCATCCGCCACTGCACCCGCAACTTCCCCAACCGGGAGGGCAGCAAGCCCGCGGACGGGCAGCTTGCCTGCGTGGCCCTGATGGACGCCCGGTCCATCGCCGCCACCGCCCGGAACGGCGGCGTGCTGACGGGGGCCGACGAGATAGACTACGCGCCCCCCGAGAGCGTGGAGCGAAAATATGACCGCACCCCCTATGAAAAGCGCGTCTACAACGGCTTCGGCCGCCCCCACCCGGAGGAGGAGCTGAAGCTGGGTCCCAACATCACCGATTGGCCCCCGATCCCGGCGCTCCGGGAGAACATCGTCTTGGAGCTGGCAAGCGTCCTCCGGGACGCCGTGACCACCACCGACGAGCTGATCCCCTCCGGGGACACCTCCAGCTACCGCTCCAACCCCCTGAAGCTGGCCACCTTCGCCCTCTCCCGCCGGGACCCCGGCTATGTGGGCAGGGCCAACGACATCGCCCGGCGGGGCGGGGGAGAGCCGGACGCGGAGCTGAGGGCGGCCTATGAGAAGCTGGGCGTCACGGACGCGGCCAACACCGCCCTGGCCTCCGCCATCTACGCCAACCGCCCCGGCGACGGCTCTGCCAGGGAGCAGGCGGCCTCCTGCCAGCGGGTCCTGGGGGGCGGGGCCAACATCTGCCGCGAGTACGCCACCAAGCGTTACCGCTCCAACTGCGTCAACTGGGGCATCCTGCCCTTTACCATCGACGAGGGGACGGACTTCCCCTACGAGGTGGGCGACTATGTCTACGTCCCCGGTATCCGCCGCGCTGTCGAGTCCGGCGCGCGGGAGGTCAAGGCGAAGGTCCTGTCCAAGGGGGCCGTCACGGAGATCGCTCTGAAGCTGCCGGAGCTTACGCAGAAGGAGAGAGAAATTATTCTTGAAGGATGCCTTATGAATTGGTATTCGTCGTCGCGGAAGCCGCAATAGTTCCCCGCCCCGCAAGCGGCGCGGCTCACTTGCCGGCTTCGCTCCTCCTCTCCCCACGCGGCGACAGCCGCGCGGGGACCCCAATATGAAAAAGTGAGGGCTGAACATATGTCAAAAATCAAAATGAACCCCATTGTGGAGATGGACGGGGACGAGATGACCCGGATCATCTGGCAGGAGATCAAGGACGAGCTTCTCTCCCCCTTTGTGGAGCTGAACACCGAGTACTACGACCTGGGCCTCCCCAACCGGGACGCCACCGGCGACCGGGTGACGGAGGAGGCCGCCGAGGCGGCCAAGCGCCTCCACGTGGCGGTGAAATGCGCCACCATCACCCCCAACGCCCAGCGGATGGAGGAATATAAGCTCCACCAGATGTGGAAAAGTCCCAACGCCACCATCCGCGCCGCCCTGGACGGCACCGTCTTTCGCGCCCCTATCATGACCGGGCGCATCAAGCCCGTGGTCTCCACCTGGGAAAAGCCCATCACCATCGCCCGCCACGCCTACGGCGACGTCTACAAGGCCACGGAGTACCGCGTCCCCGGCCCCGGCAGGGCGGAGCTTCTCTTCACCGGCGCGGACGGCGGGACCTTCCGTGAGACTGTCTACGACTACGAGTGCCCCGGCGTTTTGCAGTCCATGTTCAACAAGGACAGCTCCATCGAGGCTTTCGCCCGCAGCTGCTTTGAGTACGCCCTGTCGGAGAGGCAGGACCTGTGGTTCTCCACCAAGGACACCATCTCCAAGCAGTACGATCAGACCTTCAAGCTCCTCTTCCAGCGCATCTTCGACGCGGAGTACGCGGAGAGGTTCAGGGAGGCGGGCATCGAGTATTTCTACACCCTCATCGACGACGCCGTGGCCCGCGTTATCCGCTCAAAGGGCGGCTTCATCTGGGCCTGCAAGAACTACGACGGCGACGTGATGAGCGACATGGTCTCCACCGCCTTCGGGTCTCTGGCTATGATGACCTCCGTGCTGGTGAGTCCCGACGGGAACTTCGAGTACGAGGCCGCCCACGGCACCGTCACCCGCCACTACTACCGCTACCTGAAGGGCGAGCAGACCTCCACCAACCCCGTGGCCACCATCTTCGCCTGGTCCGGCGCTCTTCGCAAGCGCGGGGAGCTGGACGGGAACGCCGAGCTTGCGGACTTCGCCGGCCGCCTTGAAAAGGCCGTTCTCGACGCCATCAACGCCGGGACCATGACGGGAGATTTGGCCCTTTTGTGCCAGGACCCCGACGTGAAAAAGGTCACCACCTCCGCGTTTATCGCGGCGGTCAGGGCGCGGCTGGAGCGGTAAGGACAGCGCCCCCCCCTTTGAGCGAAACGAAAAAACGGCGCGTTGCGCCGCCGGGGGAAAACGAGGATAAAGGAGAGTTTCCATGTCAGATCAGTATTACCGGGAGGCCCTGCGGCTGGGGCAGAAGGAGTACAGGGCGTGCATCGCCAGGGGCGTCAGCCCCGTGCTGCCTGTGCTGGACGATTTCGTGACGGACGAGCGGGTCAACCTGGGCGTCAAGCTGGGCGTGGTGGACATCCCCGTGGAATTTATTGTGGGAACCAAGACCCGCGGCCGCACCAACAGCTTCGCCCGCAACTTCATGCCCATCCTCCCGGAGAACACCGAGTTCGGGAGCAAGTGGATCGCCCTGTGCGAAAGCCATCTGAGGGACGGCATCCGGGACCCGGTGAAGGTCTACGAGTACATGAACCGCTACTACGTCCAGGAGGGCAACAAGCGCGTCAGCGTCCTCAAGTTTTTCGGAGCCGTAAGCATCCAGGCCGACGTCATCCGGGTGCTGCCGGAGCGGGGCACAGGCGCGGAGAGCGACTTATACTACGAGTTCGTGGACTTCTACCGGGCCACGAAGATCAACTTCCTGGAGTTCTCCAAAAAGGGGAGCTACAAGCAGCTCATAAAGCTCATGGGGCTTGAGCCGGAGCATATCTGGAGCGGGGACGAGCGGCGCAAATTCACCACCGTCTACCACTACTTCCGGGAGGCGTTCGAGGACCGCGCCGGCAAAAAGATGGCCCCCTCCGCCGTGGGCGACGCGCTGCTGGCGTATATGAAGGTCTACCCCTACGCCGACCTTTGCGAGCAGGGGCGCGCCGAGCTTAAAAAAACCGTCTCCAGGCTCTGGGAGGAGCTTATCCTTCAGCAGGAGAAGGAACCCATCGAGCTGAAGCCCGCCCCCATGGAACCCAAGGGCGGTATTTTGTCCAAGGTCATCATCACCACCAACGCCGCCAAGGGCCTGAAGGTGGGCTTCGTCCACGACAAGGACCCGGAGACCTCCGGCTGGACCCACGGGCACGAGCTGGGCCGCCAGTATGTGGACAGGGCCTTCGGGGACAGGATCGAGACGGTCTCCTACTTCAACGCCATGAGCGCCGACCCCCTGGAGACGGTGAATCAGGCGGTGAAGGAGCTGTGCGACGTGATCTTCACCACCTCCCCCGTGCTGCTCCCCGCCTCTCTGCGGGCCGCCGTGGACAACCCGGACACCCTCATCATGAACTGCTCCATCAACAAGCCCCATCGGTACGTGCGCACGTATTACGCCCGGATGTACGAGGCCAAATTCCTCATCGGCGCGGTGGCCGGGGCGCTCTCCGCCTCCGGGCGGATCGGGTATATGTGCGACTACCCCATCTACGGCCAGATCGCCGGGATCAACGCCTTCGCCCTGGGGGCGAGGATGGTCAATCCCCGCGCCCGCGTGAGCCTTGAGTGGTCCAGCGTGGGCGGACGCCACGCGGCCATGGAGCGGTTGAAGAAGGACGGCGTCAAGCTCATCAGCTCCATGGACAACGCCCGCCTCTATGAGCCGGGCCAGACCCTGGGCCTCTCCTATGTGGACGGCGACAGCCAGAAGCTGATCGCGGCCCCCATCTGGAACTGGGGCGTCTACTACGAGGGTCTGCTGCGCCAGGTGTTCAACGGCACCCTCCAGGCCGAGTACGAAAGCTCCGGCAAGGCCATCAACTACTATTGGGGGATGTCTGCGGGCGTTGTGGACGTGATGCTCACCGACGAGGTGCCGGAGAGCGTCAAGCGCCTTGTCTCATACCTCAGAGCCGGCATCTCCCGGTGGATCGTGGACCCGTTTATCGGCCCGATCCATATCCAGGGCGGCGGGACCGTGGGGGAGGCGGGCAAGCCCTTCGACATGGAGGACATCGCCTCCATGGACTACCTTGTGGAGAACGTGGAGGGCCGTATCCCCGCCTACGATGAGCTGTCGGAGACCGGCAAGGCCACGGTGGAGAGCGTGGGCGTGGAGTCCTCCCGCAAGCCCGGCGAGACGAGATCCGAGGATGGCCGGTGATATGAAGATCCTTACGATAGCGGACGACGAGTCGCAATTATATTATGACTTCTATAGGCCGGGGCGGCTGGAGGGCATCGACCTTATCATCTCCTGCGGCGACCTGAGCCGGAACTACCTGGAATTTCTCGTGACCATGGCGCGCTGCCCCCTGCTCTATATCCGGGGCAACCACGACGACAAATTCAACGACACGCCCCCGGAGGGCTGCGAGTGCATCGAGGACAGGATCGTCACCGTAAACGGCCTTCGCATCCTGGGGCTGGGCGGCTCGTACCGCTACAAGAAGTCCGGGGTCAATATGTACACGGAGCGGCAGATGGAGCGGCGCATCCGCAAGCTGCGCTGGAAGCTCCGCCGCGCCGGAGGGGTGGACATGGTGGTGACCCACGCCCCCATCCGGGGCGTCAACGACTTCGACTCCATCTCCCACCGGGGGTTCGAGTGCTTCCGCCCCCTCATAGAGAAGTATGCCCCCCGCTATTTCGTCCACGGCCATATCCATAAGACCTACGGCGTGAACATCCCACGAAAGACCGTGCTGGGTTCCACCGCGGTGATCAACGCCTACGACCACTACATCATCGACACGGATGAAGAATAAAACAGTTTGTGGGAAAAGGGATCATCCCTTTTCCCACAATTTTTGAGCCGGGCGCGTTCGCGCCCGGCTCGATTTGTTCTGTTACCGTCTGCCTCCGAAGCTGCCGCCGGAACGTCCGCCGCCGGAGTGACCTCCGCCGGAGCGTCCGCCGAAGCTCCCCCCGGAGTGTCCGCCGCCGGAGCGCCCGCCGAAGCTGCCGCCGGAACGGGGCGGCCGGGACGGGGAGCGTGGCGATGGCCGCGAGGCCGGAGGCGTGAAGCGGTAGCCGCCCGAACCCCCGTGTCCCGGGGGAGGCGGGTCCCTCGGCGGCCTGGGCGCGCGGTATTTCTTATAGGGCCTGCTTGAAAAGACATACCACGGCCTGTAGCGGGGAATGGGCATCCCCAGGGAGGTGTAATACCCCCGGTATCTGCGCCTGTCGGAGGCGATGACCAGGACGATCAGCAGCACCGCGATCAGGATGAGGAAGAGATTCCTGAAGAGGAACCCCAGCACCGTCCCGATGATCCCGGCTCCCGCCAGGAGGCCGCCGCTGAGGGAGGACCCGGAGGGGGCCGCGCCGGAGGGGGCGGGGCCGAACTCGTCCTCATACCACCCGGCCAGCTTCTCCACCAGCTTCAGGACGGCCTTGTCGTATTTCCCATCGTCGAAGTCGTCCCAAAAGTACCTGTCAAGGTAGTTGTTCATGTCGTCCGTGGTAAAGGCGCCGTCGATCTCCGACCCCACGGTCATGCCGCCCCGCCCCTCCTTGGGGGAGACGCACAGGAGCATCCCACGGGGGGAGAGCGACCACTCGTTATAGAGGCTCACCGCGTACTCGTCGGCATAAGCGTCCCCGAAGTAGTCGATGAACACCACCACGATATGGGCCTCATACGCCGCCTCCAGCGTCTCGTTGATGGCCACCACCTGGTCCACGGTGCTCTGGCTGAGGGAACCCGTCTCATCCGTCACATAGAAGCACGGGTCCTGCTCCAGCGCCAGGGCGGGGACGGCGAAGGCCGCCAGGAGAAGAAGGCTGAGCGCAAGGCATAGAACTTTTTTCAAGCTTCGCACCTCGTTGAAATCATTGAAGATCACTGAAAGACCTCCGGCGCTTCCACGCCGAAGACCGCGCCGATGAGCTTGGCGGGGAACCGGGTATAGGTGGTGCGTATGAAGTCCTCCACCGTCTCGTTGTAGTTGGCGTGGCCCACAGCGCCCTCCGCCCCCTCGAACTGGCCGGCGTAGTACTCCGCGTCGGAGACGTCAGGCTCTGAAAGCTCCAGCTGCCACAGCTTATCCTTCAGGGCGGTGAAGGCCCGGACCATCAGGGCGTTGGCGTTGGCCATCCCCGTGATGTCCCGCTCCTCCATGGCGTTCAAAAGCTGCTCCCGGCCCGCCCGAAGCTCCCCAGCCTCGGCCTGAGCGGAGTCGTATTTTGCCCCCACCGTCAAAAGCCCCAGGGCGGCGGCGCTGGCGTCCTCCAAATAGTCCGCGATGGCCCCGGAGGGGGCCACGCCGGTATAGACCAGCTTCTCCATGTCGTCCACGGCCCTCTGGAGGCTCAGCTTGGCCCCCAGGGGGGTCATGACCACCACCACGGCGGCGAGGAACCCCGCCGCCACACGGCGGTCACGCAAAAAGCCCCCCGCCTTCGCGGCCCTGTCTTCCGCCGCTGCGGCGCTCATTTATTCATCTCCAGAAGCTTCGCCTTCAGATCGGACTCGATCTTGCCCAGCTCCGCCTCGGCCTGACGCCTCTTGGCCGCGCCCTCCACCTGGATGGTGCGGACCTCCTCCAGCGTCTCGATGAGGGACTGGTTGGTGGCCTTCAGCGTCTCGATGTCCACGATGCCCCGCTCAGACTCCCTGGCGATCTCCACGGAACTCATCTTGAGCCTCTCGGCGTTCTTCTTCAAAAGCTCGTTGGTCATATTGGTGACCTCCCGCTGGGCCTCCATGGCCTGCTGGGAGTGGGCCTGCCCCAGAGCCAGCACCATCTGGCTCTTCCACAGGGGGATGGTGTTCACCAGCGAGGTCTGGATCTTCTCCACCATCAGGGTGTCGTTGTTCTGGATGAGGCGGATCTGGGGGGACATCTGGACGGAGATCATCCGGGTCAGCTCCAGATCGTGGAGCTTCTTGTCAAAACGGGTGATCATGTTCTGATAGTCGTTGACCGCCTGGGCGTTCTCAGGAAGCCCGGACTTCTGGGCCTTCTCCTGGAGCTTGGGCAGCTCCACCTCCTGGCACTCCTTCAGCTTCTTCTTTCCGGCCAGGATGTACATGGTCAGCTCCTTATAGTAGGCCAGGTTCAGCCCGTACATCTTGTCCAGCATGGCCACGTCCTTCAACAGCGTCACCTGATGCTGCTCCAGCATCCCGGCGATCTTGTCCACGTTGACCTCGGCCTTGTCGTACTGGGCCTTGAGGGAGGCGATCTGCTTCTCCACCTTGCGCTTGAAGCCGAAAAGCCCCCGCTTCTCCTCCTCGCCGTAGTTGAAGCCCTTCAGCTCCACCACGAGATCGGAGAGCATATCGCCCACCTGCCCCATGTCCTTGGTGCGGACGCTCTGGAGGGTGGAGCCGGAGAAGTCGGCGATGTTCTTCTGGCTGGCCGCGCCGTACTGCAAAACGGCGTTGGAGTCGGTGATGTCGATCTTCTTGGAGAATTCCTCCACCGCCTTCAGCTCCTCAGGGGAGAGCTGCGCCTCCTCGTGCTCGGTGGCGGTGACGGTGGGAGCTTCGGGCTGGGCGGCGGCAGCCGCCGCAGCCGCGGCCGCCTGCTCATCGGCGGGCGTCACAGGGGTGGAATTGAAGGTGAGCGTGGGGACATATTCAGGTTCAGTCATGTTGGTCGTCCTTTCTTTTTTAATAACTTTACCTCTTTGGCTCCCTTGCCGCGAAGCGGGAAGGGAGCTGCCGCGCAGCGGCTGAGGGTTCCATTCGTTTTCCTGCCGCGAAGCGGGAAGGGAGCTGCCGCGCAGCGGCTGAGGGTTTCATTCGTTTCGCGCAGAGGCACGGGGTCAAAAATCCTTCCCGCCAAGGCCCTCGCGCTTGAGCATGGACTCTAAAACGGTGATGTCCGTCTCGATGTCCAGGGCCTCGTTGGCGAAGAGCGCGTCGTACTGCTTTTGGTACGCCGCCACGGTGGTGTCCAGAATGTCCTCGATGCGCCGGAGCGTGCCGGAGACGTTCTCCCCCGTGCCCTCGCCGCTCATGCGGTCATAGGCGTTCAAGAGCTTCATGGTGGTGGGCAGGTAGTACCCGGCAAACCGCTTGACCTGGGGCACGTCCTTGGGGTCGGAGCGTATGTCCTCGAAGATCTTTTCCGTCAGCACCGCGATCTCGTCGATGCGCGTCCTGACGGTGGGTTCATGTATGGAGGCGCGCAGCCGCCGAAGCTCCTTCAGGGCCTGCTGGCCCTCGGCCGTCAGCGCGTCCACCTGGGCGTCGCCGGTGCGTTCCGGCTCCGGCTCCGGCACGTCCACCTCCTCCCGCGTACCGGGGAAAAGCCGCCTCAGAAGGAAATACGTCCCCACGGAGAGCGCCGCCAGCAGGGCGAAATGCCACAGCTTGTAAAGCGGCAGGAAGAGGCACCACAGGATATAGACCGCCGCCGTCCCGTAAAAGGGGAGGGCAGAGCGGCGCCACACAGTTTTTTTCGTGACGGATACCCCCCTTTCCAATTTGTTTATTTTAGTATTTTAAACAGGAAATGTCAATAGCGCCGATTGCTTTTCGGCATTTTACCCATCATTTGCGGTACTCAAATTCGATGCCGCAAACGCTGACCGTGTCCCCCTCTGCCACGCCCAGCGCCTCCAGCCTTGCGAAAACGCCCCGGTCGCGCAGGGTGCGGTCGAAGTACATCCGGGACTCGTAGTCGCCGAAATTCACGTTCCGCACGAGCCGCTCGGTCCAGCCGCCGTCCACGTACCACACGCCGTCCTCCCGGCTGATCTCCGGGTCGGGCAGCTCCTTCTCCGCCTCCGGCTCCACAAACTCCGGCTCAAAAACGGCGATGGGGGGAAGCTCCGGGAGACGGCGGGCCACGGCGCGCACCAGCTCCTCCGTGCCCTTGTGGGCGGCGGCGGAGATGCGGTAAAACTCCATCCCCATGTCCCGGACGCGGTTTTCAAACCGCGCAAGACGAGCCTCACCCTCCTCGTCCAAAAGGTCGCACTTGTTGGCCGCCACCACCATGGGCCTGGAGGCCAGAAGCGGGGAGTACTCCCGAAGCTCGCGGTTTATGATGTCAAAGTCCTCCTCCGGGTCCCGGCCCTCCCGCCCGGAGGCGTCCACCACGTGGATGATGAGGCGGCAGCGGTCGATGTGCCGCAGGAAGTCGTGGCCCAGGCCCGCGCCCTCCCCGGCCCCCTCGATGATGCCGGGGATGTCCGCCATCACAAAGCTGCGCCCCTCCCCGGCGTAGACGACGCCCAGATTCGGGAAGAGGGTGGTGAAGTGGTAGTCGGCGATCTTCGGCCTTGCCCTGGAGACGACGGACAGCAGCGTGGATTTCCCCACGTTGGGGAACCCCACCAGCCCCACGTCCGCCAAGAGCTTCAGCTCCAGCACGATCTCCCGCTGTACGCCCGGAAGGCCCGCCTTGGCAAAGCGCGGGGCCTGGCGGGTGGGGGTGGCGAAGTGGGCGTTGCCCCAGCCGCCGGAGCCGCCCCTGGCCGCCACGAAGCGGCCGCAGGCGGACATATCCGCCATGACGGCCCCCGTCTGGCTGTCCCGGACTACGGTGCCCACGGGCACGCGGATGACCAGATCCTCGCCCCGCTTCCCGGCGCAGCGTTTCCCCGCGCCGTCCGCGCCGTTCCCGGCGGCGTACTTGCGCCTGTAGCGGAAGTCCATGAGGGTGGACATATTGGCATCCGCCTCCAGCACCACGTCCCCGCCGTCGCCGCCGTCGCCCCCGTCAGGCCCCCCCGCGGCGATGTATTTCTCCCGGTGAAAGGCCACCGCGCCGTTGCCGCCGTGTCCCGCCTTGACCTCGATGGTCGCTTTGTCTACAAACATGGTTTTTTCATCCTTTTTTTCGTATTGGCTGTATTTTATCAGAATCCGCCGCCTTTTTCAAGGGATACCCTGAAAAAGCGCCCCCTTCATTTTTCCGCGTCAAAAAGAAAAACGCGCCGTCCGCAAATATTAAAAACGCGCCAAAGGTTGCAAATCAGCGGTACATATGCTAAAATAACTCTATCTGCGCCAATTTTGGCGCAGGGAGGCCGCGTCCTTCCGGGGAGCCGGGAGGGCGGCGGAGGACCTGACCGGGGAGGTGAGCGGATGGAGAAGAAAAAGCGTTCGGCGGCGGTCACCGTGGCCGTGATGACGCTCATAACCTTAGGGGGCAAGCTTTTGGGGCTTGTGCGGGACCGCCTGCTCACCGTCAATTACGGCAGCGGCATGGAGGCCAACGCCTTCCTCACCGCCTCCCGCATCCCCCGCGTCTTTTTCGACACCGTTTTCTCCTCCGCCATAGCCGCCTGCCTCATCCCCGTGATGGGGGAGGTCATGGAGAAGCGCGGCAAGAAGGAGGCGCTGCGCTTCGCCGGCAATTTCATGACGGTGATGGCCCTCATCTGCGCCGTGGTCACCGTCCTGGGGACCGTGTTCGCCGGCCCCCTGACCCGCTTCTTCGCCGACGGCTTTGACAGCGAGACCGCCCTTTTGTGCGCCCGCCTCACCCGGATCATGATGCCCACGGTGCTCTTTACAGGGGTCGCCTTCTCCTTCGTGGGGGTGCTCCAGTCCTTCGACGAGTTCAACGTCCCCGCCGCCATCAGCCTTGTGTCCAACGCCGCCGTCATCCTCTATTATGTCCTTTTCAACCGCACCTTCGGCATTTTCGGCCTGGCTGTGGCGTATCTGGCCGCCTGGGCCCTTCAGGCGCTGGTGCAGATCCCCGCCCTTCTCAAAAAGGGTTTTCGCTATTACCCGTCCCTCTCCCTTGTAAACCCGGACATGAAAAAGGTCTGGAAGCTCCTGCTGCCAGTGATGGTGAGCACCTGGGTCCTCCCCCTCATCCAGACCGTCAACTCCAAATTCGGCTCGCGCCTCTTTGACGGGGCGGGGGTCTCCGCCGTGGAGTACGCCTTCAATCTCTACACCATCGTGGTGGGCCTCTTCGTCTTTCAGGTCACGAATTACATCTTCCCGCGCCTGTCCCGCGAAAGCGCCTCCGGCGACCAAAGCGCCCTGCGCGTCACGCTGAGAAGCGCCATGCACACCACCCTCTTCGTGGTGATCCCCCTGACCGCCGGCCTCTTCGTCATGGCAAGGCCCCTGGTGGCCTTCATCTACGGGGGAGGGAAGTTCGACGACTTCTCCATCGAGATCACCTCCCGCGCTCTGCGCTGGATGAGCCTGGGCATGGTGGGCTACACCGTCCAGTACGTGGTGGCCAGGGCCTGGTTTGCCGGGCAGGCCGGGGCGGTGCCTCTGGCGGCGGGGGTCCTCTCCATCGCCGCCAACGTGGGGCTTTGCTCCCTGTTGACGCCCCGGTTCGACGTGGCCGGGATCGCCGTGGCCTCCGCCGTCTCCTTCACCGTAAACGCCGCCGTGATGGCCGCTCCCCTCAAAAAACGCGGCGCCGGCTTTCTTGACCGCGCCTTCCTGACGGATATGGCGAAGCTCACGCTGGCGGCGGCGGTGATGGCCCTGGGTACGTGGGGGGTGCTGAAGGCGCTGGAGGGGCGCGCCGGCAAGCTTCTGACTCTCCTGCTCCCCACGGCGGCGGGGATCGTCCTCTACGCCCTCCTGGCGGCGGCGTTCAAGACGGACGAGACGGTGTATCTTTTGAAAAAGCTTCGGAAATCTCCGGGAGGTGAGCGGCGTTGATCAAAAAGATGTTAAGCTCCAGCATCCTCTGGCGGGCGCTGTCCGCCGTCTCCGCCTGGGTGGACAGGCAGTGGGAAAGGAGCCTCCTCCGCCGCGCCGTGATCGGCCCGGAGAGGCTTCCCCAGCGCGGCCCCGGCGTGACGGAGACTGCCGCCGGGAAGCTCCGGGAGCTGTATGTGCGCCTTTTTAAAAAGCTCCGCCTGGACAGGCTGACGGAGGACTCCGTCTTTCTGCGCACGGACCTCTTTTTGCTCCTCACGGTGTTCTTCGCCCCCCTCCTGCCCACCATGGCCGTCCTGGCCCTGGCGCTGGCCACGGTCTTTTCGCTCTTTTTGCGCATCGGCCGGGGGGAGATGAGGGTGCGGCCCTCGCCGCTCAATAAGTGGATATACCTGTTCGTGGCCCTGACGCTGGCCTCCACCGCCATGTCCCTGACGCTCCGGGAGAGCCTTGCCGGCGGCGTGCTGACCTCCTTCTTCGCCCTCTTCTCCGTGGCCGTGGTCACCGTCTGCGGGAAGGACCGGGCAAAGCTGGAGCTGCTCATCCGCGCCGTGGTGATCTCGGGCTTTGCGGTGGCCGCCGTCGGTGTTATGCAGTACGCCCTGGGCGGCACCAGCCGGGAGAGCTGGCTGGACAGCGAGATCTACACCGACATCAGCCTCCGGGTTGTCAGCACCCTGGAAAACCCCAACGTCCTCAGCGAATTTCTCCTTCTGGCGACGCCCCTGGCCGTGGCCTCGGTGATAAACGCCAAAAGCTTCAACGGGCGGCTGTGGGCGGGCCTGGCGGCGGCGGTGATGTGCGCCTGCCTTGTGTTCACCTGGTCGCGGGGCGGCTGGCTGGGCCTTGCGCTGGGAGCGGTGGTGTTCCTGGCGGCGCTGGACACCCGCTTCGTGGTGCTGGGGGTCCTGGGGATCGCCGCTTTTGTGGTGGTGATGCCCGGCGCCATGCTCAATCGCCTGTCCAACCTGGGCGACCGGGCCGACGCCTCCACCAACTACCGCTACTACATCTACCTCTCCGCCTTTGACATGATCAAAAACTACTGGATGTCCGGCGTGGGCACCGGCGTTTCCGCCTACAAGGCCGCCTACGCGCGCTACGAGTACGCCGCCGTGATCGCCCCCCACGCCCACAACCTGTTCCTCCAGATCCTCTGTGAGAGTGGCTTCGTCACCTTCTTCGCGCTCCTGGCCTCGCTCTTCACCGCGTTCCGAAGCGCCGCCAGCGTGGCGGCCAGGACGAGGGACCGGGAGCTGAAGGTCTGGGGCGCGGCGCTGATGGCCGGCGGGACGGGGTATATGCTCCAGAGCATGACCGAGTATTCTTTCTATAACTACCGGGTGACCCTGGTGTTCTGGGTGATCGTGGGCATCGCCGTATGCCTGAGACTTGTGGAGGAAGGGGAGAGACCGGCGCTGTGATCAAGGTACTGAACATCATCAGCGATACCAACATCGGCGGGGCGGGCCGGGTCCTGCTCAACTATCTGCGGTGCCGGGACCCGGACCGCTTCGACGTGTCCGTGGCCCTGCCGCGGGGGAGCGCCCTGGCCCCGGCGGTGCGGGAGCTGGGGGTGGAGGTCCGGGAGATGGACGTGGAGCCTGACAAGTCCATGTCCCTGCGCTCCCTCTCCCAACTGCGGGCCGTCATACATGAGATCGGTCCCGACATCGTCCACACCCACGGCTTTCTCGCCGCCCGCATGGCGGCGCGCCGGTGCGGCTGCGGGGTGATCTTCACCCGCCACTCCGCCTTCCCCGTGAAGCCCTGGATGAAGAAGGGGCCGGGGAGGTGGGCCAACCGCCTCATCAACGTCCGCTACGCCGACAGGATCATCGCCGTCTCCCCCGCCGCCGCGGAGAATCTCACCGACAGCGGCGTGCCGGAGGACCTTATTGAGATCGTGATGAACGGGGTGGAGAAGGTGGAAAGGCCCGCCCCGGACATTTTGGAGGCGCTTCGCCGGAGCCTTGGGCTTTCCCAGGGGGATTTCGTCCTGGGCATCCTGGCGCGGCTTGAGGAATACAAGGGCCACGAGGATATTTTGGAGGCGCTGCGGCTGGTGACGGAAAAGCGCCCGGAGGCGAAGCTCCTTATCGCCGGGACAGGCCCCTGGGAGGGGGCCGTCCGCCGGAGGATCGGGGAGCTTGGACTGGAGAAAAACGCCCTGATGCTGGGCTTCGTCCCCGATGTGTCCGGGGTGCTGGGCCTTCTGGACGTCCAGCTCAACGCCTCCTGGGGCACCGAGGCCACCAGTATGGCCCTTTTGGAGGGCTTCAGTATGGGCGTTCCCGCCGTGGCCTCCGACTACGGGGGCAACCCCTGGACGGTGGAGGACGGCACGGACGGCCTCCTCTTCAGGACGCGGGACACGCGGGACCTGGCCGGAAAGATCCTGCGCCTTATGGACGACAGGGCGGAGCTTCAGCGCCTGAGCCGGGGGGCGGAGCTTGCCTGGTCCCGGCGCTTCACCGCCCAGGTGATGGCGGAAAACATCGAACGGATCTATACCACCGTATGGGAGGACAGACATGGAAGAGAAAAATAAAAAGCGCGGCGTCAGAAAGATCCTCAACATCTTTGACATCGCCGTTATCCTTCTGGCCGCCGCCGTGCTGGCGTTTTTGTACGTCCGGGCCAGGGCCGAGAAGAAGGCGGAGACCGTGGCGCCCATCGTCTCGGAGAGCAGCGAGGACACCGTGCGATATGTGATCGAGCTGACCCCGCTTTACGAGTTCCAGCTTGACCAGGTAAAGCCCGGCCAGGAGGTCATCGACTATAAGGAGCGGTACGACTTCGGTGTGGTGGAGGCGGTGGAGTCCGGCCCGGCCACGGTGGAGTATAAGGACTTAGCGTCCGGCGTCCTCCGAACCGTCCCCGCGCCGGACACCTACACCCTGCGCGTCACGGTGAAGGCCGACTGCATAAGGACCGGGGATAAAATATACCTCGACGGGGACACGCTGCTCTATGAGGGCGAGGCCATGGCCGTGGTGTTCTCCAACGCCTTCTTCGACGGGCGCGTGATCGGTATAGAGAGGAGCGAGGACTGATGAAGAAGATCATAGATGAAAAGGGCCGCCTCTTCGGCGTGATAAGCCCCCTGGACCTGGTGGTGCTCCTGGCGGTGGCCGCCGTGGCGCTGATGGCCTACGGCCGGTTCGGCCGGGACGACGACCCCTCCCTGGGCAATCAGAACGTCTTTGCTCCAAAGACGGGGGAGCTTGTCTACACCGTCTACGTCCCCAAGCTCAGGGAGGACCTGAGCCAGACCGTCCGGGTGGGCGACCCCCTGCGCAACAACGAATCGGACACCGCCTTCGGCGTCATTACCGACGTTCAGCGCGTCCCCTGCGTGCAGACGGAGGTGGGGCCTGACGGGACCGCCGTGAATCTGGAGGTGGAGGGCTACACCGGGCTTATCCTCACAGGCCGCATGGACGGAAGCGAGATCGACGGGCGCTTCTATCTCAGCTCCAACCACCAAATCTATCTCAGCCAGAAGATCTACTTCGGGACCCCTTACAACGTGTTCGCGGGCCTCTTTATGACCATTGAACAGGCCGCAGACTGAAAGCGCCCTGGAGGACGCCGGCGGCGCGCCGGATGAAGCTACGGACGGAGGATGCAAATGAAGATACTGATGGTCACCATGGCCCTTGACATCGGAGGGGCGGAGACGCATATCGTGGAGCTGGCGGGGGAGCTTGTCCGTATGGGCCACCAGGTCACGGTGGTCTCCAACGGCGGCGTGTACGTCCCCGCCTTGGAGGCGGCCGGCGTGCGCCACCTGGAGGCACCCCTTCACAGGAGGAACCCCCTCCTGATGGCGAAAAGCTATGCCTCTCTCAGGAAGATCATCCGCCAGGAGCGCCCCGACGTGGTGCACGCCCACGCCCGCATCCCCGCCTTCGTGTGCGGACTTTTGAAAAAAAGGCTGGATTTCCCCTTCGTCACCACGGCCCACTGGGTCTTTAAGAGCGGCTTTCTGCTGCGCCGCCTCACCGACTGGGGCGACTACACCATCGCCGTGTCCGACGACATCCGGGAGTATCTTACGGATAATTACGGCGTGGACCGAAACAATATCACCGTGACCATCAACGGCATCGACACCGGGAAATTCTCGCCGGAGGTCTCCGGGGAGGCGGTCCGGGAGGAGTTCGGCATCCCCGCCGGGGACCCGGTGGTGGCCCACGTGAGCCGCCTGGACGAGGACCGCGCCCTGGCGGCGGCGACCCTCATCGAGATCGCCCCCGCGCTGGCAAAGCGCGTGCCCAGGGTGCGCCTGCTCATCGCCGGAGGGGGCGACAGCTTTACGGAGCTGACCCGCCGCGCCGAGGAGGCCAATCTGCGGATCGGCTACCGCTGCGTCATTCTGGCCGGGCCGCGCACGGACGTCAACACCTTTTGCGCGGCGGGGGACGTGTTTGTGGGCGTCTCCCGCGCCGCCCTGGAGGCCATGGCCACGGCCAAGCCCGTGGTGGTGGCCGGGAACGAGGGGTACATGGGCCTTTTCGACGAGGACAGGCTCCAGGCCGGGATCGACACCAACTTCTGCTGCCGGGGCCTCCCCGCTATCGACCGCCGCGTCCTCCTGGACGACGTGACCACCGCCCTGACCCTGGAGCCGGACGAGCACCGGCGCCTTTCCGCCTACGGGCGGCAGGTGGTGGCGGAACGCTACAGCCTGGAGCGCATGGCGCGGGACGCCCTGGCGGTCTATGAGAAGGCCCAGCCCCCCAGAAGCGTGGTCCTCAGCGGCTATTACGGCTTTGGCAACATGGGCGACGAGGCCATTTTGGAGGCGCTTTGCGGCGCCATCCACGCCATCGACAGCGCCATCGAGGTGACGGTTCTGTCCAGGGACCCGGCGTTCACCGAGGCCGCTCACCCCTGCCAGGCCGTGCGCCGCTTCTCCCCGGTGAGCGTCTACAGGGCGGTGAAAAAGTGCGAGCTTCTGATCTCCGGCGGCGGGAGCCTTCTCCAGGACAACACCTCCACCCGTTCGCTGATCTACTACCTCTCGGTGATCCGCCTGGCCCACAGGCTGGGGAAAAAGACCATGCTCTTCGCCAACGGCATCGGCCCCGTGACAAGGCCCGCCAACAGGCGGCGGGTGCGGGACACCGTGGAGCTTGTGGACTGCGTCACCCTCCGGGACCCCGACTCTCTGGGGGAGCTTCGCGCCATGGGCGTCACAAGGCCGGACCTTGTGGAGTCCGGCGACGCCGTCTTTACCCTGCCCGCCCCAAGCCACAGGCGGGCACAGGAGATTTTGGACGAAAACGGCGTGGAGGGTCCCTTCGTCACCGTGGCGGTCCGGCCCATCAAAAACGCGCCTGGGTATCTTGAGCGGATCGCCGCCCTGTGCGACGGGGTCCACGACCGCTACGGCCTTCAGGTGCTGTTCATCGCCATGCAGCCGCGGGTGGACGAGCCTGTGAGCTGGGACATCCGGGAGCTGATGCACAGCGACGCCGTCATTCTGCGGGGAGACTACACCCCCACGGACATCATGGCCGTGATCGGGGAGGGGCGCATCGCCCTGAGTATGCGCCTGCACTCGCTGATCTTCGCGGCCTGCACCGCCACGCCCACCCTGGGCTTCGATTACGACCCCAAGGTGGCAAGCTACCTTGCCATGCTGGATATGCCGGAGATCCGCTCCGTGGCGGAGATGGACGTGGCCGAGGCTCTGGACAAGGTGGATATGCTCCTCCGCCGCCGGGACGAGATGTCCCGGACGCTCCGCCAGCGCCGGGAGGAGATCAGGGAGCGCGCCCTGCTCACCAACCGGGAGCTGGAAAAGCTCCTGGCCGTGGGCGAAGAGCGGGCGAATTGACCTCCCGCGCCCCTGAGAGCGGGGGAGGACCACATCGGAAAGGAACAGAGGAAAGGAACAGATACATGGAAATCAAAATGGACATGACCGTTCACGGCTTCACCGTGCGCGCCGTTCAGCCCCTCCCGGAGCTGAAGGCCACCCTCTATCGGATGGAATACGCCAAAAACGGGGCGGATCTTGTGTGGCTGGACAGGCCCGACGACAACAAGACCTTCTCCATCGCCTTCAAGACCATCCCCTCCGACCACACCGGCGTCTTTCACATCCTTGAACACTCGGTGCTGTGCGGGAGCCGCAAATACCCGGTGCGGGAGCCGTTTGTGGAGCTGATCAAAAGCTCGCTCCAGACCTTCCTCAACGCCATGACCTTCCCGGACAAGACCATGTACCCCCTGTCCTCCCGGAACAGTCAGGACTTTTTAAACCTCATCGACGTCTATATGGACGCGGTGTTCCACCCCCTGTCCGTGGAGCGGCCCCTGGGCTTTTGGCAGGAGGGCTGGCACTATGAGCTGGAGTCCCCCCAGGGGGAGCTTACCCGCAACGGCGTGGTGCTCAACGAGATGAAGGGGGCCTTCGCCGACCCCGACGAGGTCATGGCCTTCGAGCTGGGCCGGGCGCTCTTCCCGGACACCTGCTACGGCTATGAGTCCGGCGGACACCCGGAGCATATCCCGGAGCTGACCTTTGAGCAGTACGTGGAGAGCCACCGCCGGTTCTACAGCCCGTCCAATTCCTATATCTTCCTGGACGGCGATATGGACATCGGCGCGGTCCTCGCGAAGCTGGACTCCTTCCTGCGCGCCTTCGACAGGACTCCCGTGGACGCGGACATCCCCATGCAAAAGCCCGTGCACCCGGAGCCGGTCACGGCGTATTACGAGATAGGCCCGGAGGACCAGGGGGACAGGGCGCTCCTCGGCGAGGGGTGGGTCTGTTCCACCTTCGACGACCCGGAGCGCGTGTCCGGGTGCGCGGTGCTGTCCAGGCTCCTGTGCGGGACGAACGAGTCCCCCCTTAAAAAGGTGGTCCTGGACAGGGGCCTTGCCCAGGACGTGGAGCTGCACTCCTACGACGGCATCCAGCAGAACTTCCTCTTCCTGGTGTGCCGGAACACCGCCCCGGAGAAGATGGACGAGCTTGTGAGGACGGTGTACGATGTTTTGCGGGAGCAGGCCCGCGGCCTTGACCGCCGGCAGCTGCACGCCATCCTCAATCAGGTGGAATTTGCCAACCGGGAGAAGGACTTCGGGCGTATGCCCCGTGGGCTTATCTTCGCCATGTCCGCCCTGGAAAGCTGGCTCTACGGCGGCGACCCGGCCCAGAACCTCTGCTCCGACGGGCTTTTCGCCGCGCTCAGAAAAAAGGTGGACGAGGGCTGGTTTGAAAAGCTGCTGACGGAGGTGTTCCTGGAAAATCCCCACACCGCCCGTGTCCTCCTGCTCCCCTCAAGGACCCTGGGGGAGGAGAGGCTGGCCCGCGACAGGCAGGAGCTTGCCGCCGTCAGGGCGGGCTGGGACGAGGCGCAGACCAGGGCCGTCATGGAGGATTTTGCCGCCCTGCGCCGCTTCCAGAACGCCGGGGACCCCCCGGAAGCCGTGAAGACCCTCCCGGTGCTGTCCCTCTCGGACATCCCGGAGCGGGGCGCGGAGCTGCCCTACGAGGAGCGCGCCTTCCAGGGCGTCTGTCTGCTCCACCAGGAGCTGGAGACAGGCGGCATCGTGTATCTCGATATGTTTTTTGACGCCGGGGACCTGAGCGGGGAGGAGCTTGCGGCCCTCCCCATGGCGGCGCAGCTTCTGGGAAAGCTGGCCACCCAACGCCGCCCGGCCCTGGAGCTTTCCGCCCTCATCCGGGAGAAGCTGGGGCGCTTCGCCGCCGGCGCGCAGTGCTTTGAGCGCCGGTCCGACCGGCGGCCCGTCCCGGTGCTCCAGGTCTCCGCGGCCCTCCTGCCGGAGCGCAAGGCCGAGGCGGTCTCGCTTCTCCGGGAGATCCTGCTGGAGACCTCCCTGGAGGACGGCGCGGCCGTCCGTAACCTCCTGCGCCAGGAGCGCATCGGCCTGGAGCAGGCGGCCCAGACCGCCGGAAACGCCTTCGCCCTGTGCCGCGCCTCCGCCGGGATCTCCGCCGCCGGAGCGGTGGGGGACGTCCTGCGGGGTGTGGAACAGCTGCGCTTCCTGCAAAGGGCGGAGCGGGAATTCGACTCCGCCGGGGGCGCGTTTATCGCCCGTGCCGGGGCGCTTCTCAAAAAGCTCCTGACGCGGGGAAGGGTCACCTTCTCCGTGGCGGGGGAGTTGGACGAGGCATGGCTTCAGGACGTGCTCTCCATCCTGCCGGAGGGGAGCCGGGGGCCGGACGCGGTCTATACGCCCTGCCCGCACCCGGCGGAGGGCTTCGTCATCCCCGCCGGGATCGGCTTTGCCGCCTGCGCGGCGCGGCTCGATGAGGCGGGGGCGGAGTTCGACGGCTCCATGGCGGTGGCCGACAAGCTCCTGTCCCTGGACTACCTCTGGAACAACGTCCGCGTCAAGGGCGGCGCTTACGGCGTCAACATGGGGGTGGGTTCGGACGGGACTGTGTCCCTGACCTCCTACCGGGACCCCCACTGCGCCGGCACCCTGGACGTGTTCGCCCGGTGCGGACAGGCGCTCCGGGACTTCGCCGCCACCGGCGAACCCCTGGACCGCTTCATCATCTCCACCGTGGGAAGCCTTGAACCGGTGACCACCCCGCGCATCGAACAGGCGCGGGCCGCCAGGATGCACTTCACCGGCGTCACCCCGGAGGACACCCAGAAGCTCCGGCGGCAGGTCCTCCACGCCACATCGGAAAAGCTTCTGGCTTTCGCCGATGTGCTGGACAGACTTATTCCCGCCTCCCGCGTGTGCGTGGTGGGCGGCGCGCCGGTCCTGGACGCCTGCGGAGACAGATTGGCCTCCGTTCAGCCGGTACAGTGACGCTTTTTCAATTACGAAGCTAATATAGCATAAATTTGAGCATCTGTCAAGAGGCAAAATAAATTATTTTGAAAAAATTTTTGAATCGTCCCACGGGACGGCTTTGAATGCCCCTGCGGGAACGGAACACGAAAAGAGAACGGCCCCCGGTTTTCTGCCGGAGGCCGTGCTTTTTTGGCTTTTTTCGTGGGGGCTACTGGAGGAACATCATGGGCCGGGGCTTCATTTTGATGCCGGAGACGATGCCCATGGCGGCGTAGAAGGTGACCAGGGAGGAGCCGCCGTAGCTGAAAAAGGGGAGGGTCAGGCCGATGACGGGGGCGATGCCGATGCACATACCCACGTTCTCAAGGGTCTGGAAGGCCACCATGGCGGCGACGCCGATGCACACCAGCGCCCCAAGGCGGCTCTGGGAGCGCAGGCCCACGTGGACGCAGCGGATAATGATGAGGGTGAGGAGGATCAGCGCCAGGGCGCAGCCCAGAAGGCCGAATTCCTCCCCGGCGACGGAGAAAATGAAGTCGGAGCTTTGGAAGGGGATCTTGTTGGTTTGGGTGAGGGTCCCCTTATAGAGGCCCTGTCCGAAGAGGCCGCCCCCGGCAATGGCGGCCTTGGAGTGGTTGGTCTGCCAGGTGACGCCCTGCCCGGTGGGGTCGATCTGGGTGGGGATGAAGATGGCCAGGATGCGGTTGCGGTAGTTGTCGTTGAGGAAGTAGTACCATATGTACGGGGCCAGAAGCACAAGGCCCGCCCCGCCGGCGGCCAGCCAGTAGAGCTTGATGCCGGCGGAGAAGATCATCACAAGGAAGATGAAGAGGTACACAAGGGCCGAGCCTGTGTCCGAGGAGGCCGCCACGATGACCCCGAAGTGGGCCGCCAGCAGGAGAAGAAGCCCCGCCACGGTCATGGGGGAGTCCAGCTTGCCCGCGTCCTTATACTTTGTCATAAGGTAGGCCAGGGTGATGATAAAGACGATCTTGACAAACTCCGCCGGCTGGATGCCGATGCCGGCGAAGCGTATCCACGCCCGGTTGCCGCCCACGTTGGTGCCCAGCCAGCGCAGAGACAGGATGAGGAGCAGGCCGAAGACCGTGAGAGGCCGCCAGCGGGAGGCGATGATGTCGATGTCCACCACCGAGAAGAGGAAATACATAAAAAGCCCGATCACCAGCGCGCCCAGCTGGACGTATACCGAGCGCATGGAGCCGGAGTAACGCACCGCGCTGGAGATCAACACCAGCCCGTAGAGCGTGGAGATCAGACACAGAACCAGAAGGAACGTGTCGGAACGCTTTAAATACCGGCCCAGCGCCTCAAAAAATCTTTTCACAGCCTTCACCACAGGATAAAATAATTTATATAATATGAAACTATTATACCATACCCGCGAAGCGGGGATGGTATATTAGCCATGTTTTTCGGTTCCCGGCGTAAGCCGGGGAGAAAAACGGCGGTGAATCAAATATAATATCCGCTATGCGGATATTATACCATAGGGAGGAAGAAAGGTAAAGGGCGCAAATAAAAATTAATGGACAGGCTCTGCCGGGGCGTTTGCCGCTTCGGAGAAGGCGGCAAGGCCGGTGGAGGACTCGTTGATCCCCAGGCGGACGAAGCGGGCGGCCAGCTCCCGGCAATTATCCCCCGCGATGGTGGCCTTCCAGCCGGTGCCGCGGACAAAGAATTTGACCTCGCAGCGGTCGTCCGCGCCGCCGGGGCCGCCGCCGGCCCAGGTCAGGGTGACCACGTCCACGCCGTTCACGTCCGTGTGGCCGTAGGCGTCGTCGGGTTCGACGCAGCAGGTGGGGACGTTATACCCGATCTGCTGTTCCACGTCCAGGGAATTGCCCTCCCAGGAGACGGTCAACTGGAAGCCGTTGACGCGGCCCTCCTTCTCATAAATCGTGAACGTCTCCGCCTCCGTCTCCTCCGGGATGCCCAGATGCTCCCGCCAGAGGGGCGTCAGGATGGCCTCCACCTCCTCCTGCCCGGCGTCCCTCCAGGCGTCGCCCAGGGCGTAGTCCGGGGAGGACATCGTCTCAGCGTGGCCGAAGTTCAGCCACGGCAGGATGTAGTGGGTGATGATCGGCCCCTCCGCGATCTCGTAGCCGCCGCCGGTCAGGGTGTTCCCCGGATCGTCTGCCTCTGGCAGGGTCGCGGGTTCGATGTTCGGCTCCACGCTGCCGGGGAGATTTTCATAGACCAGCTCCTGCCTGCCGGTCTCCTCCCCCCGCACGGAGGGGCCGGGATCCTCCGCCCCGGACTGCGCCCGGCGCAGGAGGGTGCCCGCGCCCATGATCAGCGCCACGGCCGCCGCGGCGGCGGCCCAGCGGTAGACCTGAACGGGCTTTTTCCGCGCCTCCAGCTCTAAAAGCGTTTCCGTAAGCGCCTCCGGGACGGCAATCGTATCCATATAGTTTACATAATGTTTCACAGCGCAAGCTCTCCTTTCAGCTCCCGCCGAAGCCGCTCCCGCGCCCGGCTCAGGGTGGAGCGGGCCGTTCCGGGGCGGCATCGCAGGATCTTCGCGATTTCATCGGTGGAATACCCTTCGTAGTAAAAGAGGTGGATGGCCGCCCGCTCAGGCGCGGGCAGGCGGCCTATGGACTCAAGAAGCTCCCGCGTTTCGCCGTCCGGGGCGGGGTAGATGTCCAGCAGTTCCCCCGTAGGGTGGCGCTTTTTCTCCCGAAGCCTGTCCAACGCCGCGTTGACGCAGACCCGCATGAGCCACGCCTTTTCCCGCCCCTGGCCGTCAAGCTTCGGACGCTTTTCCAAAAATTTCAGGTACGCCTCCTGGACCGCGTCCTCCGCGTCATCACGGCTGCCCGTGACGGAGAGCGCGGCCCGGAAAAGCGCCGTGCTGTGGGATGAAACCAACTCTTCCAACCGGTCGGAATGAGGCATCGTATCACCTCCTTCTGCCATTATAACGCATTTGGCCGCCCTTTTGTTGCGGTATGAAAAAAACCTTTCCCGGAAATACTACCCTCGTACACAAAGACGAGGGGGCGTTATCTTGCAGGGTAAGGTGGAGATCTGCGGGATCAACACGTCGAAGCTGCCGGTCCTGAAGAACGAGGAGACCATGGAGCTTCTGAAAAAAGCCCGCGCCGGGGACATGGAGGCCAGGGAGCGGCTCATTCAGGGGAATCTCCGGCTTGTGCTGTCGGTGATCCAGAAATTCATGGGCCGGGGAGAGAACGCCGACGACCTTTTTCAGGTGGGGTGCATCGGGCTTATCAAGGCCGTGGAGAACTTCAACACGGACCTGGGGGTGATGTTCTCCACCTACGGGGTTCCCATGATCGTGGGGGAGATCCGGCGGTTTTTGCGGGACAACTCCCCTCTGCGGGTGAGCCGCAGTATCCGGGACACGGCCTACAGGATCTTGCAGATGAAGGAGAAGCTGATGCTGGAATCCCAGCGGGAACCCACGGTGGAGGAGATCGCCCGCGCCCTGGACATCCCCAGGGAGGACGTGGTGGTGGCTATGGACGCGGTGGCGGAGCCGGTGAGCCTCTACGAGCCGATCTACTCCGAGTCCGGGGACGCCACCTGCGGCATGGATCAGATCGGGGACACGAAAAACACCGATGAGGCGTGGCTGGACGAGATCGCCCTCTCCGACGCCATCAACGCCCTCTCGGACCGGGAGAAGCGCATCCTGAATCTCCGCTTTTACGAGGGGAAGACCCAGATGCAGGTGGCCGCCGAGGTGGGCATCAGCCAGGCACAGGTGTCAAGGCTGGAGAAAAACGCCATCAATCAGATCAAAAAGAGCCTGTAAACAGGCGCTTGAAGGACGACCGCGGGGAGGTCCCGGAAGCCCGCGAAAAGGGGGCCTCCCCGCGGAGGCTGCGCCTCATGGAGCGGGGGCGGGACGGAGGAAGCGGGGGAGATTTGTGGAACTGCCGGAAACCGGGTTTAAAAAGTGCGCGGAAATATACGATATTAGTCTTGTGTTTTCGTGAAAGCGGTGATAAAATAAAGGATAGCAGTTCTTTAACGTGATAAACAGCCGGAACGGACCGGCCCGGCGGCCGGCCCCCCTCCCTCTGATTTCATCCATTCTACATACAAGGAGAGCCTGAAATGATGGAAAAGATCCGCGTTGAGCTTACGAAAAATCCCAAGGAGAAGCCCCATCTGGACCCGCTGCCCTTCGGCAAATTCTTCTCCGACCATATGTTCCTGATGAACTACACCGCCGGGCAGGGCTGGCACGATGCGCGCATCGTCCCCTACGGCCCCTTCACCCTGGACCCCTCCTGCATGGTGTTCCACTACGCCCAGGAAATTTTTGAGGGGCTTAAAGCCTACCGCCGCGCCGACGGCTCCATCTGGCTCTTCCGGCCGGAGGAGAACTTCAAACGCATGAACAACTCCGCCGTCCGCATGAGCATCCCGGAGATCGACGTGGATTTCTGCGTGGACGCGGTGCGGCAGCTGGTGGCGCTGGAAAAAGACTGGGTGCCCGACCAGAAGGGCGCAAGCCTCTACATCCGGCCCTTCATCATCGCCACGGACTGCACCGTGGGCGTCCACGCCAGCAAGACCTACATCTTCTGCATCATTCTCTCCCCCTCCGGCAACTACTACCCCGAGGGGCTTGACCCGGTGCATATCGCCATCGAGGACGAGGACGTGCGCGCGGTGCGGGGCGGCACGGGCTTTACCAAGTGCGGCGGCAACTACGCCGGCTCCATCCGGGCCAGCGAGCGGGCCGAGAAGTTAGGCTACTCCCAGGTGCTGTGGCTGGACGGCGTCCACCGCAAGTACATCGAGGAAGTGGGTTCCATGAACATCATGTTCAAGATCGACGGCAAGATCGTCACCCCCATGCTCCAGGGGTCCGTCCTCCCCGGCATCACCCGGAAGTCCATCTTGGAGGTGGCCCGCGACTGGGGCTACCCCGTGGAGGAGCGGCTCATCAGCGTGGACGAGGTCCTGGAGACGGCCGCAAACGGCCATATGGAGGAGATGTGGGGCACCGGCACGGCGGCGGTGGTGTCGCCTGTGGGACACATCTACTACGAGGGCCGGGACCTGCCCATCGGCGACGGCGGCATCGGGGAGCTGACCCAGCGGTTCTACGACGAGCTTACGGGCATCCAGTGGGGCACCCGGCCCGACGCCAGGGGTTGGACGCAGAAGGTCTGCGACTGACGGGCGAAAGAAAAGTCTTTTTTGGGAAAGGGCCGAGGCCCTTTCCCGTTTTTTTCGCCCGATTGTTTTTAAAAACGTCAAAAACCGGCAAAATGACGGGAAAACGGGGACCTTTTCTCCGGCGGGGGTCCGGCGGCGGGGGAGAGAATCCGTCGATTTGCGCTGTTGACACCGGCCCGCCGATGCGCTAAACTGAGGGGGCAAAAAATGTCGGATCGTGCCGGAACGCGGATGCGCCGCGCCGGACGGAAAGCGGAACTCTATGGTTTTTTCAAGCTTGCTGTTTGTCCTTCTGTTTTTGCCGGCTGTGATGCTTATCTACAGTCTTTGCAGAAGCGTGAAGGCGAAAAATATCTGCCTCTTGACCGCCTCCCTGCTCTTTTACAGCTGGGCCTCCCTGCGCTTCACCGCCATCCTGCTCTTTGACGTGGCGGTCTGCTGGTTCCTGACCCGGATGATGGAGTTTTACCAGGGGCGCTCCCGCAAAGCGGTCCTGGCGCTGTGCGTGGCCGTCCTGCTGGCGGCGCTGTGCGCCTTCAAGTACACCGGGTTCCTCCTGGACAACCTCCAGAGGCTCACGGGCTTCCCCAAGGCGGTCCCGGACATCGTCCTGCCCCTGGGCATCTCCTTCTACACCTTCCAGCTGATCTCCTACGCGGCGGACGTGTACCGGGGCAAGGTGCGGGCGGAGAGGCGGTTCTGGATGCTCCTTTTGTACACCAGCCTCTTTTTCCAGTGCGTGGCGGGACCCATCGTCCGCTACGGGGACGTGGCGGCGGAGCTGCGGGAGCGCACGGTCACCCCGGCGCAGACCTCCCGCGGCGTCAGCCGGTTTGCCGTGGGGCTTGCCAAAAAGGCCATCCTGGCCAACTCCTGCGCGGCGGTGGCGGACGCTTTCTTCGCCGGGGACGCGGCGGCGCTGGCCGCCCAGCCGGCGATGGGGCTGTGGCTGTCGGCCTTCGCCTACGCGCTCCAGATCTACCTGGATTTCTCCGCCTATTCCGACATGGCCATCGGCATGGGCCTGATGTGCGGCTTCCACCTGACGGAGAATTTCAACTACCCCTACGTCTCCACGTCGGTGACGGAGTTCTGGCGCTACTGGCACATCTCCCTGAGCCGTTTCTTCCGGGACTATGTCTACATCCCCCTGGGCGGCAACCGCCGGGGCAAGGGGCGGCAGATCCTGAACCTGCTGGCGGTGTGGCTCCTGACGGGCCTGTGGCACGGGGCGTCCTGGAATTACATCCTCTGGGGCCTCTACTTCTTCGTCCTGCTGGTGGTGGAGAAGATGGTTCTGGGGCGGTTCCTTGAGAAGATCCCCGGCCTTGTGCGGTACGTGTTCGTGGCGTTTGCCATCCTGATCTGCTGGGTCATCTTCCGCTTTGAGGACCTGGGGGCGCTGTGGACGGTCTTGAAGGGGATGTTCTGCCAGAACGGCAACGCCTTCGCCGGACTGACGGCGGACCTGGCTCTCAGAGGCAACTGGGCGCTGCTGCTGGTGTCCGCCGCGGCCTGCACGCCGGTGTGGACGAACCTCCGGCAGGCGCTCCGGGACAAGGCGCGGGGAAGCGCCCTGGCAAGAACGGCCTACGCCGTGTTCGACGTGGCCCACCCGGCGCTTCTCCTGGTGATCTCCGCCATGGCGCTGGCGGGAAACAGCTACAATCCGTTCATCTACTGGACGTTCTAAAGGGTAAATTACCGATGAAAAATGTCAACAGGATAAAAAACGCGGTCTTTTTCACGGTCCTGGGGGTCCTGGCCGCAGTGGGGCTACTGTGGTTCGCGCGGCCGGAGGCCTCGGAGATCGAGAAGCGCCGCCTCACCACATTCCCCCAGTTCACCGCGGCGGGGCTTTTAGACGGAAGCTTCGCCGGGGGCGTGGACAAGTGGTACGCGGACACCTACCCCCTGCGGGAGGCCTTCATCACCGGGGCGAACCGGCTGAAGGCGCTTTACGGCGACCGCTCCGTGCAGATCGTCAACGGCGGGGCCAACCGCGGGGACGAGATCCCCACCGTTTCCACCGGGCCGGGCGGCGAGACTGACGGGCCGGGCGGGGAGTCAGGCGGCGAGAGCGCGGGCAGCTCGCTCCCCCAGGAGAGCGAACCGCCTGTCAAAACCGGGCCTGTGGAGACGGAACCGCCCGACGCGCCCACGGAGAGCGGCGGAAGGGACGAGGGTCCCGCCCAGGAGGGCGAGATCAACGGCCCCATCTTCCTGGCCGGGGACACGGCCTACGGTATGTACTACTTCAACAGGGACGCGGCGGAGCGGTACGCCACGCAGGTGGTCAACAGGGCCTGCGAGCTTCTGCGGGACGAGGCGCAGGTGTACTCCCTGATCGTCCCCACCAGCTCCGGGGTGATCCTCAACAAGGCCACCCAGGAGAGCATCGGCGTCAACGACCAGGACAGCGCCATAGAGTACGCCAACAGCCTCATGGACCCGTCTGTGCGCGCCCTGAACGTCTTTGGGACGCTGAACGCTCACGATGGCGAGTACATCTACTTCCGCACGGACCACCACTGGACGGCCCTGGGGGCGTATTACGCCTACACGGACTTCTGCGGCGCGAAGGGCGCGGCCCCCCATGCGCTGGAGGACTTTGAAAAGCGGGAATATCCTGGCTTTTTGGGGTCCTTTTACTCCAGCACCATGGCGAAGGCCCTGGAGAACAACCCCGACACCGTGGACGCCTACGTGCCCATGGGCACCAACAGCATGGTGTACGCCGACAAGACCGGGAAGGAGACCGCCTGGTTCATCATCAGCGACGTGTCCGGCGCCTTCAGCGGCGGGAAATACTACTGCTTCTCCGGCTCGGACCAGCCCTATTCCTACGCCCACAACCCGCAGATCACCGACGGGAGCGCCTGCTGCGTGGTCAAGGACTCCTTCGGCAACGCCTTCATCCCCTTCCTCATCGACCACTATGAGTACGTCTACTGGATCGACTTCCGCTACTATGGCGGCACCCTCCCGGCCCTCGTGAGGGACAAGGGCGTGGACGACGTTCTCTTCTGCCTGAACATCGAGAACATCAGCAGCGACAGGGCCACCACCCTGATGCTCCGCCTCTTGGAGGAGGAATAAAGAAAAGAATCTGCCGCCTTGAAAAGGCGGCAGATTTCAGTCTGTCGGAAAAGGCCGCTGGCCTTTTCCGGCAAAAGAAATACGGCGCTGAAATGATCTCCTGCCTTATCGGGTAAAATAGAGGAATCCCTTATTTTATACGGAGGCAGTTATGGAAATGAGAACGTTGGACCCGAATTTGCAAAGCTTCGCCGCGTATCTGCGGCAGGAGGAAAAGAGCGCGGGGACCGTGGAGAAGTATCTCCGGGACGCGGCCTGCTTTGCCGCGCACATGGGCCTCCAGCCCGTCACAAAGGACGCCGTGGCCGCGTGGCGGGACGGGCTGGCGGCCCAGGGCTACGCCCCCGCCACGGTCAATTCCATGGTGGCGTCGGTGAACGCCCTTCTGCGGTTTCTGGGCTGGGAGGATTGCCGGGTCCGTGCCCTGCGGCTCCAGCGGCGTGTGTTCCGGGATCAGAGCCGGGAGCTGACGCGGGAGGAATACGACCGCCTCCTGGCCGCCGCCGGCGGAAAGCCCCGGCTGGCGCTCTTAATGGAGACCATCTGCTCCACCGGCATCCGTGTCAGCGAAGTACAATATATCACCGTGGAGGCGGCGCGGGACGGGCAGGCGCAGATCTCCCTCAAGGGGAAAATTCGCGTCATCATGCTCCCCGGCAAGCTGTGCCGGAAGCTTATAAAGTACGCCAGACAGCAAAAAATCGCCTCCGGCGAGATTTTTCTCACCAGAAGCGGAAAGGGGCTGACACGGCGGCAAATCTGGGCGGAGATGAAGGCCCTGTGCGAAGAGGCGGGGGTGGAACGCTCCAAGGTGTTCCCCCACAACCTGCGGCATCTGTTCGCCCGGATGTTCTACCGGGTCACCCGCGACATCGTGAAGCTGTCCGACGTGCTGGGGCACTCGTCCATTGAGACGACCCGCATCTACCTCATCTCCACCGGCGCGGAACACGCCCGCGCCTTGGACCGGCTGGGGCTTGTCTCGTAGCGGTTCATCACAAAACAACAATTTTGTCCTGATTGGATGGCCCGCCGCAGGTTGGGACGCAACCTATACATAGAAATGTTACCACAAGCGCGTCGAAAATACAAGATGTTTGTTTGAAAATGGCATGAAAACTTAAGCCGCAAAACGATTATTTTTTGCGGCTTAGGTTTTCTGCGCCCATTTATACCTCCGCCGCGTCAAAAATCGGTATTTCCCGGCCTTTCATGCGGCCGAGGGCGGGAGCGGCGCTGACAAAATTGTTGTTTTGTTGATAACGGCGGGACGCGAACGCTCGCGCGCTTCTTTACCCCTCCACCGGCACCACCAGCCGGGAGACGTAGTTCTCCGAGTCGATGTCCCTCCCGGTGTAGGAGGCGACCAGGCCCAGGACGCGGACGTAGCCCGTGGGCTTCAATCCACGCTCCCGAATCTCCCGGCCGAACTCGTTGAAGGCGTAGGCTCTGTGGGAGTAGCCGCCGTAGCCCAGACAGGAGAAGCCCCGGCAGGCGGGGATGGTCACCGCCTCCTCCGGCGGCTCGTCCGGCTCCAGCGGGACGCAGCAGATAAAGTCCATCTCCTTGTCCTCAAAGGCGCTGTCCAGGTAATCGGTGCGCTTGTTGATGATAAACAGCGGCTCGGATTTAAGAAGCCGGTAGCCCTTTTCCACCGCCTCGTGGTAGAGGTTGTACATGGCCCAATAGCGGTCCTCCACCGTCGTCCCCTGGTATTCCCGGCAGAAGCAGACGTACTCCGGCAGGTCCACGAACGAAAAGCTCAAATGGTCCTTTTTTTCCACCCGGAGCTTTATCTCCTCATAGGCCCGTTTGAGCAGCAGGAAACGCTCCTCTATCCGCTCCAGAAGCTCCTGGGACGTCCCGTTGGCGCGGTAGTAGAGGACGGCGTCGTCATAGGTCAGGCCCATTTGCAAAAAGGACAGGACCTGCATGACCTGGCTGACGTTGTGGTTGTCATACCAGCGGTAGCCCGTCTCCTGATCCACCCTGGCCGGGGTGAGCAGCCCGCGGTCCTCCAGCCGCAGGAGCGTAGACCGGGACACTCCGCAGCTCTGGCCCACCTGATTGATTGAGAAAAAATTATTCAACTTTTTTCGCCTTCTCTCTTGACTTGTTCATGGGTGAACATGATATAATGATAAATGAAAAAATGTGATTTGTCAAGCATAAAAATGAAAGATTTATCAAGGCTGGGCCGGCCCAGCCCTGATGCTGGCGCTTGTCATGGTCGCGGCGCTATTGCCGACTGCGGCCTTCGCCCAGACCGGCGGCGTTACAGAGCCTGTGGCAGATGAAAGCACCACGGACGGTTCGCCCTCGTCAGACGAGACACAGCCTCCAGAGGGCCAGATTGAGGAAGGGGACACCGCTTCCGACAGCCCCTCCGAGGCTCCCGGCCTGCCCGACGGCCAGGACGAGCAGGAGGAAGAGCCGGCGCCGGAGGACGAGCCGGAGGATGAACCCGTGCCGGAGGAAGACGTCCCTGACGGTTCCGATATGGGGATCGCGACGATCGCGCTCAGTGACGAAGATGCAGAAGTTTTGCAGAATTTCTGTCAGCAATACCCCGGTGAGTATAAGCTCCCCGACGGGTCAGACTGGATGATAACTGTAAGTGAAGACGGACTGAAGCTGTCCGGCGACGGCACCGAAAACGCAACGATAGATTCTATAACAACAAGCGGCGAGACCGTCAAGACGGTCGTATTTGCAAGCGATGATTGGTGGAATTCGTCGAAAAGCAAAACTCAGACGCTGACGCTTACCTGGACAACGGCAGTAAGTTCAACATATGCCCACAAGTCCTTCAAGTGTACCGCCACCACGCTCTACGATTCCACTAAGAAAGCGATCAAAGGCTTTACAGCAAACAGCTACTTTATCGCCGAGGACGGCATATTCTCCTATGAATATTTCAAAGAATACGCCGGCACCTATGCCCTTTCCACGGAATACGGGAATACCTACGGCGGCGACATAGAGGGCATCGGCGAGTGGTATATCGAGATCGATGAAAACGGCCATGTCTATCTCCATGAAGGTGATGAGAAGTACGAAGCCGTCATGACAGCCGGTGCCACCACAAACAATATTTCAAGAGTCAAGGAAATGTACGTAGCTGTGCCGGGGTGGTACACAAACACAAGCTGGACCACACCCGTGTATGTCAAATTGACGTGGGGCTATGACGAAGACAGCAAGTCAGCCGGCTACGGCAAAGGCGCGCTGTACTTTACAACGACGAAGCAAGATAAAATATACAAGCAGAATAATAAGACAGTGGTCTATTTGCCCGCTTTGCGTTTTGAGCGCAGAGATCTTACCGATTTTGCAAAGTCCCAGCTGGCCCCCTTTGCAGGAGACTATCTTGTAAGCGACGGAACGGATGAAAAGATCGTGATCGCAACGGACGGGAGCGTTGAGCTCCACATGGGAGAGGGTAAGGTCCTGACCCCGCTTTACTACGTTGTCGATAATACAAACTGGCGCGAGGAAACCGACAAAGAGTCGGCTGTGACCTCTGTCGTGTTTTCCGATAAGGACTGGTTCAGCGAAGCAAACAAGAAGGCTCCGAGCGTACCTCGGGCAACGGTCACCATGACGTGGGACCCGGCGAACCTGCAATTTGCTGTCAGCAGCGACGTCCCCTGCTACAAGGAGGGAATCACAGAAGTCATCCGCAATTTCACCACGTCGATCAAGTACACCCGGCAGGAGACTCTCGACGAGGGCGCGGCCTATTTCAGTCAGTTTGTCAAGGGCACGTACACCCTCAACGACGGCTCCGGCTGGAAAATAAAGGTGGAGTTAGATGAAACGGACAACAAATGGAAGATTTACACCGATTTCGGTGCCGGGGAATTTACGCCGGTAGCAAACCCCTCTCCCGTGTTCGCGCAGGACGCGAAACATATAGATCCGGAAAGTTCAAGTAGTGATAAAGGCGAATGGGGCATCGGCGGCAAATACCTCGCCAGCGTCACGGTCCCCGTAACGGGCTGGTTCAGCGACCCGTCCTGCACGCAGCCGGCTGTCGTCACCCTGTATTGGAACGGCAACGTGACCAATCCCATGGACGACCACCAGTTCACAGCATATACCATTTCTGGCAGCAATAAAAAACAGGTCGCTACTCCGATATACCGCCCAATCGAGGGAGGGACCGAGTGCAAGTATCTGACCGGCACATTTTATTCCGACACGGACAGGGAAAAGGGCCAGGAATACCTCGCCGAGAACTACGCCGGCATTTATCGCCCCACCGCGGCGAAGGATAAATGGTACATCGAAATAACCACCGAGGGCACGGTCACGGTCCACGCGTTCGATGCTAATAATGTCGATCATCCGATTACAAACGTCGCGATGGATATTACCATCGACAAGAAAATAACGAACAAGGCGGAGCCCGATTTCGGGAAAATCACAGGCGTGACCGACATCAAGGTCGTCGTTCCCGAATGGCGCACCGTGCAGACGAATGATACCCTTGCCAACATCACGCAATGCGAAGAGATAACGTTTACACTTACACCAGTCGCCGGCGGTTCTTCCTATTTCACCCCATCTCAAACGTACATATATGACGACGCCGATGAGAACGGAACCCCATGGGGGGTAGTGGCAAAAAGCAGCCAGCTCAATTACAACAAGACCTTAAGCACCAAGATTTATAACAACGACAGAGCCTACACCGAAGACAACAAGGACGCGGCAAAGGAATATTTCAAACAATATCCTGGCACCTATTATATCGATGACCCGGATCTGGATTATATGATCACCATCACCGACGAGGGTGAGATCTACTGGGGCGATTATGCTTCCGGCGAGGCTGGCCTGCCCGCAGACGTGGCCTTTGACGCTATAAAAGACGAAAACGGAAACAACAAAGTGGACGAGGACGAGACGACACCCGTTCCCGGGACGATCAGCGTGTGGCTAAACGGGTATACCACGGCGAAAGTCAGCACAAGCAACACCAAACCCTATTATACCGACGGCACCCAGAGAGCCAATCTCACATGGAACGATACGGATGAAAAGGATATTGTGCATTCCGCACACAAATTCAAGACCAGCGGAAAGTCTGCTGCAAAGGGGTATAAAGGCGGCGTGAACCCCCAGATCACCTTCGCCCTGAACACATACTACGCCCGCGGAGATCAATATGACGGGTTCTTTATGGAGGACGGCACCTATGAGACCACGGACGGAGAGCACAAGATCGTAATAGAAACCAAAGACGGCAAACCGACTTATACCTTCTATCGCCCTGATTGGCAGGGAATCGGCTATCCCCTCACCGCTTTCCAATTGGGAGACACGCTCTTCCTGCGCGGTAAGATCGGCATGATGAGGAAACTCGATGTTTACCTTGTGGTCACGAAAGGCCCCTACGAGGGCTTCGACTTCCTGCTCACCAAATATGAAGTGACATACAACGATCTTAATGGTAAACAGCAGACTTCGTCAAGTGCTCCTACCGTTACCCTCCCCGCGATGACCCGGTTTACGAATTATGATAAGCAGGACGCCGGAGCCGAGAAAAATATCATCGTCGCTGGTCCCGGCGAGGACGTGAATACCGGCACACCCTACAGCCGTCTCTCCCTCGCCCTCCACAACGTGCAGGACGGCAGCACCATTTACCTGAAGGACGACATCAGGATCGGCTTTGAGGCCATGCTGCCGGACGGCGTGGGGACCGTGACCATCGACGGGCAGGGTCACAAGATCCTCCGCGACACCTATGTCGATCCCGGTTCGGCGCTTGCCATAAGCACCGATCCGATCCTCATGGACATCCTGTCTGATCCGAGGATAGACCCCGAGATTGTCCTGACGGCGCTGGAAGACTACGGTCTGATGACCGTCGCGGACGTGCCGGAAGAAGAGCACTACACCGGCGCGATCCTCCGGGTCGGTGAGGGCGACACCGTCACGCTGAAGAACGTCACCATCGACGGCGAGGGCAATTGGGAGATCGACCAGGAGAAGCTCGAATATGAAAAAGAACTGAACCAAAGCTACGATATAGATGTCCTTGTCGACCCGCAGGGCGGTCACCCCATAAAGGAGCTTGAGGGGAACGTCGTCTCCACCGAGAGCCTCATCAAGGTCGCCGGCGGCACCCTCAAGCTGGACGGCGTGACCCTGGAGAACTTCTTCGCGGGGGACGGATATGACGACGACAGGCATTTCATCGACTTCATGAGCAAAGAGGACGGCAAGCTGGAGGTGACGGGGAAAGGCGCTGTTTTCCAGCATAACGCGTCAAGGTCCGGGGTCTGCATCGGCAACACGGACGACGATGTGATAGATCTGAGCGGCTGCACTACCATGGAGGGCAACTACTGCTATGGCGGCAACGGCGGCCTGGTCGTGGCCATGGAGGGCACCCAGGTCTATATGAGCGAGGGCACGAAGATCGTCAACAACGTGGCGGCGGACACCAACGGCACTTTCATCCAGCTGCATAAAAAAACCGATGGGGTTAAAGACGGTGATAATAAGGGTGAGACCTACTCCAAGCTCCACATGAACGGCGGCGAGATCAGCCACAACGTCGGCCTCCGGGGCGGCGAGTACGGCTGGGGCAATACGGTCTATCTCTACAACGGCGGCGCCTTTGAGATGAACGGCGGCGAGATCCACGACAACATGGGCGCCGGCATCAGCAGCATCTACCAGCAGCCCTCCGCGGACGCGCTGCAGCTCAACGCCGGAAAGATCTACAACAACACCTGCAGCCTGACCGACGAGGGCACAGATTGGGCGCTGGACATCGCCCTGATGAACAAGGGGACAATCGGCGAGGACATGGTCGTGGAGCAAAACTACGTGGTCGGCGCGGCGGCCATCCTGGGCGGCTACGCCAGCGGCGACGAGTACCTCACCAACAACGGCGAGATCCACGGGAACATCTCTGTCTACTCCTATTTCAACAACGAGGGGAATACATCCACCGTCGTCAACAACAACCTCATCGAGGGGGACATCAGGCTTGAAAACGGCTCGTTGGTAAAGAACGGAGAGAGCGGCACGATCCGCGGCAACATCACGGTGAGAGGCGCTCTGACCGAAAGCGCGGGCGTAAGCAGCTTCCACAACGAGGGAAAGATTGAAGGAAACGTGGAACTGGCCGAAGGCGCGCACCTGTACAACAGCGGCGATATAACGGGCGACGTGACGGTCAAGTCAGGCGGCACCCTGGAGATGAACTGCAACGACGGCCATATGGAGCACACAGGGACCATCTTCGGGAACGTGACGGTCTACCCCGACGGCCTGCTCTACGCGAGTGTCACCCCCACCCGTATTGAGGGGACGATTACCCTTGAGTACGAGGACGAGGAAGACCTGGAGCGTATGCTGGAGGTGTTGAAGGACTGCGAGATACAGTATGATAAGCTGGTCACGAAAGAGCATAAGCATGAGGAATACGAAGAGGTGATAGAACCGAACGACCAGTACAAATGCACCGACCCGTGGGTCTATAATTATGTCTGCAAGACCTGCGGAAAGGTAGTGGAAACGAAAGAGACGGAGCCTACGGGACGCAAATACATTGTGACTGAAACAACGGAGGCGACCTGCACCACGGGGGAAATAGAAACTGTTCGCTGCGAGAACTGCACCGCGTATAACAGCACTAACGGACTGAAGCTCCAGAAAAGCGCCCCTCTCGGACATGACTATGTGGAGCTTACGCAGCTTTACATTCCCCCCACGGAATACGGCTCGGGACACATCTATTATAAGTGCACGGTATGCGGCGATTTGTTGGAATTCGAGATCGATGAGGTCCATAGTGGCAATACAAAGCATTCCTTCCAAGACGAGGACGGCGCGCTCATTGAAAAAGAGGGAGAGGTCACAAAAGACCCAACCTGTACGGAAGATGGCGAAATGACCTTTGAATGTGATGAATGTCATACAAAGATAACGGTTACAATCCCCGCCACGGGGCACCAATACCCACTTGCAGCCGATGCCTTTTCCGAGGATTGCGAAGTGCTCGAAGACGCTCCATCGACCTGTACGACTGCCGGACATATTACGTATGTGGCAAAATGCACGGTTTGCGGGGATACAAGCGCCTCGAACAAGTACCAGGTCAATCTAAAAAAACTCGAACACCAATGGACCGATTGGGCAGACGTGGATGACACAATCGACTATCCCTGCACCATGGAGCGTGAGCAGGAAAGGCACTGCGAAACTTGCGACCTCACCGAGACGCGCCTTGAGTCAGAGATAAAGCATGAGTGGGACCCGACCGGCACGATATGCTTGAAATGCGGCATGGTCAAGGACGGCCAGAAGGTCGTGTACAATCGGAACGGCGGCGGCGCTACGACGGATTTCATTGCCAAAACCAAGATGACGTACGCGCCCGATACGACCGTGACGCTGTGGCAGCCCTCCGACGAGAAGGCCGCAGATAAGAACGCGGGCATAGTGGAGGGCGAAGATTCAAAATATTATTGGATCAAGACCACGGCGATGGGCAGCGCGGTGTTCGTCGGCTGGAGCACCGTGGACTGCGGCGCAGAGCCGTACCACGAGGAACCGACGGACGCACAGTTTGTTACGGAGGTGACGATCGGCGCGGCGGACGTGCCGGTGTACGCGGTCTGGGCGCTGGACAGAAACGGCAACAAGATCGCCGACTACGACGAAACGGACAAGGTGACGCTGGAGTATGACGCGAACGGCGGCAGCGGCGACACTCCGGCCGATATGACGGAGTTGCTGGTGGGCGCCAGCTACCCGCTGGTGACCGAGTGCGACCTGAAGAGTGGTACTAATGTATTCGCGGGCTGGAGCACGGCGAAGACCGATGTTGTCATTCCGAAAGACATCACGGGAATCGACAGCACCGCAAAGAACGCCACCGGCGATCCCGTGTCGAAGGTGACGTGGAAGGACGCGAGTGGAGCTGACAAGTCCGTCGAGCTGTTGACAAGCCCGTATACGATCCCGAAGCCGACAAGCGGAAATACCGTAACGCTCTACGCGGTGTACGCCGAGGCGGACGCTGAGGGCAAGCCGGCGTTTGACGACAATTACTACCACGTGGAGTACTACGCCCCCGGCGCCACCGGGAACCGCGACTACACCGTTGCGGTCGACGGCCTGTTCTACACCTGCAACGACCACCATGTGGCCGGCGAGGAAGCCGCACTCATGACGACTAAGGACGCCTCCGTGATGGTCTATAAGAAAGGCGCGGTGCTGATCGGCTTTACGGATCAGGAGGAGTGGAATGCTGCCAATCATGAGTTCATCACAAAAGAAGCCGATGAAAGCGTACTCATAACCAAGGTCACGATCCCCGAGGGCGAAAACGCCAAGGTGTACGCGGTCTGGGCAATCGACGAGAACAACAACGGCATCCGCGACTACCATGAGAGCCGGTACACCCACAGGTATGACCTGAACGACCGTCTCCGCGACCACAGCATGGGCGACACGCCCACCCTGCCCTTCATGGACGGCGGGAAGCCCACATCGGCGAGCACTCTGACGATAACAAACAGCGCAAAGCTGCCCGCCGACATTGAGAATGTCCTGGTGGGACAGTACGTTCCCTTCCCCGGCGCGGATATCCTGTTTGCGGACAGCAACGTGATCGAGGAGGCCGATCTCTACAGCGCGGACGGCAAAACGGTCCTCCACCACTATATACAGATCGGCTGGAGCGGTTACCCCCACAACGTGGCGGAGAGCGAGCAGGATGCGCGCAACTGGGTCATCGGGTACGGCCTGAGTCTCGATTCGGGCATAATGGAGGACAACAACGGCTATCTGGATGAGGACGGGATCTTCCACAGGGAGATCAAGGATCCGCGGTTTATAAACGCGTATGTCGTTTGGGCGCTCGACGATGACCGCGACGGCAAGCCCGACTACCTCAAAGAAACGTCCGACTCCGGCGGCTCCGGCGCGACTGTCTGCGACGGCGGCGTGAACTGCCCGTCCCGCGATTACACCGACGTGGATCGGAGCACATGGTATCACGAGTACGTGGACTACGTCATCGCAAACAAGCTGATGCTGGGCAGAGCCGAACATATCTTCGACCCCGACGGCATCACCACCCGCGCGGAGGTCGTGACCATCCTCTACCGTCTGGAAGGCGAACCCGCCGTGACCAGGGGAGCCGGGTTCGACGACGTTCTCGCCGGACAGTGGTACTACGACGCCATCAGCTGGGCCGCCGCCAACGAGGTGGTGCTGGGCTACGGCAACGGCAAGTTTGGCCCGGACGACACCGTCACCCGCGAGCAGATGGCCGCCATCCTCTACCGCTATGTAAGCTTCAAGGGCTATGACGTGACCAGGCTTGCCAACTTGACCGGCTACACCGACGCCGGGAAGGTGAGCGGCTGGGCCGCCGCCGCCATGCAGTGGGCTGTCGGCGAGGGCATCATCCAGGGGACGTGCCCCGCCACCCTCTGCCCCTACGGCGACTCCACCCGCGCCCAGGTCGCGGCCATGTTCATGCGCTTTTGCAGGAAAATTGAAAAATAAGACTACGCTCAACGAAGGGCGGGGCTAAGGCCCCGCCCTTTTTTTAAAATTTTACTTGACAAGGAGATATTGAAGTGATATCATGATGATATCAGATAAACAAAGGGAGGAATCCACATGAAAACCGATCTTCAGGAAAAAGAACTGCGTCCCAAGTCCGGCGGGCTTGTGCTGCTCGTCCTCATTTTGGGAATCCTTGCGGGGACGGGGGCGTTCATCGCGGGGATCGCGGCCAGCGTGAGCACCGGGCAGGAGCTGCCCTGGGTGCTTCTCGGCGTCTTCGGGGCCGTCGCCGGCTGGGTCGTCTGCCCCATTCTTCTGGCGGGCCTCAAGATCGTGAAGCCCAACGAGGCGCGGGTGTTCACGCTGTTCGGCAAGTACTACGGCACGGTGAAAAAGAGCGGGTTTTATTATGTAAACCCCTTCGTCACCTCCTTCAGCCCCGCCTATAACGAGGCCCTCAAGTCCGCCGAGGCCAAATCCAAGGAGATGCAGGCGGAGGGCAAGACCGCGTTCGTGTCCGTGGGGCTGGGCAAGGGCATCAGCCTCAAGACCCAGACGCTGGACAACCACCGGCAGAAGGTCAACGACGTGTTGGGCAACCCCATCATCATCGGCGCGGTGGTCATCTGGCACGTGGAGAACCCCACCCTGGCGGCCTTCGCCGTGGAGAACTACGTGGAGTTTCTGAACATCCAGACCGACTCCACCATCCGCAATATCGCCCGGCTCTACCCCTATGACGTGTTCGACGACGACGATGACGACGACGGCGTGAAGGAGAAGACTCTGCGCAGCTCCGCCATCGAGATCGCCGACTCCATGCGGGAGGAGCTTCAGAAGCGGGTCATTGACGCCGGTCTCGCCATCGAGGAGGTGCGCATCACCCACCTTGCCTACGCCGAGGAGATCGCCGCCGCCATGCTCCAGCGCCAGCAGGCGGTGGCCATCATCGCCGCGCGGCAGAAGATCGTGGACGGGGCCGTGGGCATGGTGAAGATGGCCATTGAAAAGCTCAATGAGGACGATGTGGTGGTCCTGGACGAGGAGCGCAAGGCCGCCATGGTCTCCAACCTCCTTGTGGTGCTGTGCGGCAACAAGGACGCCCAGCCCATCGTCAACTCCGGGAGCATCTACTGATGACCCCGGAGGAGCGCGAACAGGCCCTGCGGGAGCGATTAGAGCGGATCGAGGCCCTGGAGCGGGAGCTGAGGGCCAAGGAATCGGCCAAAAAGCAGGTGCCGCTCCGGCTGTCCGCCACCCTCTGGAGCGAAATCGCCGCCTGGGCGGAGGAGGACTTTCGCTCCATCAACGGGCAGATCGAATACATCCTCACCGAGGCGGTCCGGCGGAAAAAGGGCCGGTGATTGGACCGTCACGGAGAGGAAAAAAAGAGCGGACCGGGAGGTCCGCTATAGCCTGTCGGAAAAGCCCTGACGGGCTTTTCCGACAATTTAAGTTTTTTGACAATCTGCGGCCCCGTACCATCCATCTGAGCGGTACGGGGCCGTTTATTATGGTTTCAACCGGGCAAGAAATCCGACAGCGTTTTTTCACTTGAGAGGGCGCGGTCTGTCAATCGTCCTCCAGCAGCTTCGAGGCGGGAATGCCAAGAACGTCGGCCATTTTGAAAAGCGTTTCCAGCGAAACGCCCCTTGTCGTGCCGGTCCCCTCGACCTGAGCGAGAAAATTCACGCTCCTGCCTATTTTCTCCGCAAAGACCTCCTGCGTGAAACCTGCCATTTTGCGGTAGTACGCGATTTTCAGGCCCATCACCTTATATTTCTCCGGGTAGTCAGTTCGCATAAAGCATACACCTCGCTTCTGCTATTATGCTACCAACTCTCAGAATAAAAGAAAATTTGAAGGAGATAAATAATTATTTACTTTAAGTCAATAATCAGCTATAATGAGAACATTAGCCGCGCCGAAAGCAGGGCCAAGTCTTGTATCAGGCGCGTATATATACAAGCAACAGCGTTCGGGCGGTGGTTCAATGACAGCTACCTTTTGCGGGCACGGAGACTGCCTCGACATCCCGGAACTCAGAGCGTGGCTTGCCAGCTGCGTTGAGGCCCTTATCGCGGAGGGGGCGGACACGTTCTACCTCGGCGGATACGGGGACTTCGACCGCATTGCGGCCTCGGTGGTTTGGAAGCTGAAGGACAAATACCCGCACATCGAATCCATTCTCGTTCTGGCCTATCTGGGCCGGGAGGTCAACGCGGACAAGTACCACAGGACCATGTATCCGCCCATCGAGTCCGTACCCATGAGATTTGCCATCACCGCCAGGAATCACTGGATGGTGGACAACAGCGACGTGCTGGTGGCATATATCCTTCTGGACGGCGGCGGCGCGGCGGACACGCGCCGGTACGCGATAAGGCGGAAAAAGCGGATCATCAATTACAAATCGGAGGCGGAACAATGAAAAAGACGTTGTATTCCATTCGTCACCCTGAGAGCCGGGAGCCGGAGAACGGGGCGGCAGGCCCCGGCAAGGGGGAGCTGCGCGCCAAATTTGAAAAGCTGCTGGACGATGTTGAAAAGAACAGCGTGTATATCCCCGTGCCGGAGCGCATCGAGAGGGCGGAGGAGCTGATTAGCCGGGCCGTGGCGGCCGCCGGAGACATGGAACTCGACGTGGATATTGAGCGGTACGATGACCGGGTGGAGCTTTGCTTCTACGACGACGCGGGCGGTCTATTGCGGGGAACTCAGGCAATTTTTTGGGGAGATGTTTCTCGCTTGCGATAACGTTATGATGTACCCGCCCAAAAACGCCCCCTCCTCCCCGTCGAAATCTCATTGGAACATTATCTTTACGTACTACACCCACCGCCGCCTTGTCTCAGGGAGGGAGATAAAGAATTTTGAATAAGCTCATATGAAGCAAAAACCGGGGTGTACCGATTTCGCGGTACACCCCGGTTCAGATTGTCAAAACGCTCGATTTGCGGTTTTGGGGCGGGTCAAAGCTCGTTCATCAGAAGCTCCACGATCTTCCCGTAGAGCTTTTCGGCGTTCTTTTTGAAATTCTCCTCGATGAGCGCCGACTGCTTGTCGTCGCCGGTGAGCAGGTCCAGGGACAAGATGGGACCCAGGCCGTCGGACATCGCCAGATGCACCGTAAAGCCGCCGCGGTTCCTCATCCTGTGGCTGGCCTCGATCATCCCCCGCCGCCGCTGGAGGTTGGCCAGCGTCGCCGCCGCCTTCTCCGCCCGGACGCGGACGGAATAGGGAAGGCACGTCTCCATGGCCTCCCCGTTGACTTTTCCCTTCTCGGTGATGAGATACCCGTCGCCGTCCTTATCCACATGGCCTGTGCGCTCCAGGTCCGAGAGACTTTCCGTGAAGTCAAAATAGTCGATGGCTCCGTCGGTGAGAAGGGTCATGTCCGTAAGCTCGTCAAAGGCCGCCCGCTCAGGGAGCCGGCGGAGGATGAAGAGGATGAGGACCTTCAGCTCCATCTCGCCGTGTATGAATCCCAGCCGTTCCTCCACGTCCGCGCCTCCTTCTGATACTGAGGATGATATGATTATACACGAACTCGCGCCCATAGACAAGTGTTTTCTTTTTTCGGCAGGAAAGTTGACATAACGGCAAAATGGGAGTAAAATATCGGTAAAATCCCGCCAGGGCGGAGAGGAGAGATAGAATGGCAAGAGGGAAGCATCAGGCCCGCAGAAAGAAAGAGTCCACAAGACCGCTGATCGTTTTGGCGGTCATCGCCGCCGCCGTGGCGGCGGCCATCGCGGCAGGGGCGCTGCTGTCCCGTGGGAAAGCCGGCTTCCCCGGCTCCGGGACGCAGACAGCCGGGGAGACAAACGGCGCGCAGACCGGGGAGAGCGCCTCCACCCCATCGACAGAGACCGCACCGCCCGCCACTGCCCCCGCGACGCAGCCGGAGGAGACCACGGCCCCCACCGAGCCTCCCGTGGAGGAGTACACCGGGCCTGTCGATCCGCTGACGGGGCTTCCCACCCAAGAGGACATATCCGCCAACCGCCCCTGGGCGGTGATGATCAACAATCTGACCAAGGCGGTGCCCCAGGCGGGGATCGGGAAGGCGGACGTGATCATAGAGGCTCCCGTGGAGGGCGGCATCACGCGGCTGATGGCGCTCTATCAGGACATGGGAGATCTTGCCGAGATCGGGCCGGTGCGCAGCGCCAGGCCCTACTATGTGAACATCGCCGTGGGCTTTGACGCCATGTACATCCACGCCGGGGGCAGCGACGACGCCTATCGGACGATGAAAAATACGGGGATCGACCGCATCGACGGTGTAAACGGCCCCGGAGATACGTTCCACCGGGACGCCTGGAGGCGGAAGAACAGGGGCTACGAGCACAGCCTGATGCTGGACGTGCCCCTCATCGACGGCTACGCGGAGAGGTACAATTTCCGCACGGCCCACAAGGACGGGTACGAGGCCCCCTTCGCCTTTGACGACAGGGAGGAGAGGACCGGGGACGCGGCGGAGAGCGTGGAGATTAGGTTCAGCGGCGGAAGCTCAAAGCTCACAAGCTTTGCCTTTGATGCCCAGACGAAGCTCTACACCGTGAGCCAGTACGGCGCGGTCATGACCGACTCCCTCACCGGGAGCGCCGTGACGGTGCGCAACGTCATTACCGTAAAGACCGACATCACAAGGATCCCCGGCGACAGCGAGGGACGCCTCCAGGCGGTGCTCGCCGGTTCCGGGGAGGGCCTTCACATCTGCGACGGCGTGGCCAGGAGCATCCGCTGGTCCAGGGCCAGCGACACCAGCCCCTGGAGCTTTACCCTGGAGGACGGGACGCCCCTGACCCTGGGATCCGGGGTCACCTACATCGTCCTGCTCCCGAAAAACGGGACGGTGGAGCTGGGCTGAGAGCGCATCACCCCGGCCCTGTGAGGGGAGGGGAGGGACAACCGGCATAACCGGCATAACGGGGCGGCCTGTCTCATACCCTTTTTCGGGGTGATGAATATGCTTGACAAGCTCAAAAAGTTCTATGGAGGACTATCGGGACGGGAGAGGAGGGGCCTCGTCTCCGCGGCTGCGGTGCTGGCGCTCTCCGCCGTGCTTCTGGCTGTGGCCTCCCCGGCGGTCATGACGGCGGGAAACACTAAGCTCCTGCCGATCTACAGCGTGGAGCGGGACCAGAAGATGGTGGCGCTGAGCTTTGACGCCGCCTGGGGCAACGAGGACACCCAGACGCTCATCGACATTCTGGGCAAATACGGCGTGAAGGTCACGTTTTTCGTGGTGGGGGCGTGGGTGGACAAATACCCCGAATCCGTCAGGGCTTTATCCGAGGCGGGGCATGAGGTGATGAACCACTCCAACGACCACGCCCACTTCAATTCCCTGTCCGCCGACGAGATTGCAAAGAACATAAACGCCTGCTCGGACAAGATCGAGGCTGTGACGGGCGTGCGGCCCACGCTGTTCAGGCCGCCCTACGGGGAGTACGACGACCATGTGATCGCCGCCGTCCGGGCCATGGGGATCGAACCCATCCAGTGGGACGTGGACTCCCTGGACTGGAAGGACCTCTCCGCCTCGGAGATCTACAAGCGCGTCACGAGCCGGGTGAAGCCGGGGTCCATCGTGCTTTTTCACAACGCCGCCCTCCACACGCCGGAGGCGCTGGAGGACATCGTAAAGACCCTCATCGCCGAGGGGTACGAGATCGTGCCCATCTCCAAGCTCATTTTGAGGGGCGAGTACACCATCGACCACACGGGCCGCCAGTTCGCCTCGGCGGGAGAGTGAGGGCAAGGCCGGGGAGGACCCGGCCTTTTTTCGTGAAAATGTTTCTCAAAGCGGTTGACGGCAGGGGGGAGGGGACGTTATACTGATGCAAGAAACGCAAGAGGGAGGCAGACCGATGAAGCGTATATACGAAGATCCCATGAAAACAAGCGAAGGAAGGCTCCCGCCCAGGAGCTTTTACATACCGGGGGGGATAAGTGAGGTCACGGACCTTAACGGCACGTGGCGCTTTGCCTATTTCCCTGAGGACGAGCAGGCGGCGGAGAGCATCGAGAGCTGGGACGAGATCCCCGTGCCCTCCTGCTGGCAGCTCCAGGGGTATGAAAACCCCAACTACACCAACGTGAGCTACCCCTACCCCGTGGATATGCCCTATGTGCCGGACGCCAACCCCTGCGGGGTCTACGAGCGGGAGTTTGTCCTTGAAAGGCTCTGGGGGCGGGTGTACTACGTGCTGGAGGGCGTCAGCTCCTGCGCCTTTGTGACGGTGAACGGCCGGTACGCGGGCTTCACCCAAGGCAGCCGCCTGAGAGCGGAATTCGACGTGACGGACCTTGTCCGGGAGGGCGGCAACACCCTGCGGGTCTATGTGCTCAAGTGGTGCTGCGGGAGCTACCTGGAGGACCAGGACGCCTTCCGCTACAACGGCATCTTCCGGGACACGTACCTTCTCCAGAGGCCGGAGGGCCACATCTGGGACGTGGAGGCGATCCCCCAGGCCAAGAGCATCCGCGTGAAGCTGGAGGGTCCCGCCCATGTGCGGGTGCTGGACGGGGGCGCGGTGCTGGCGGAGGCGGATTTTGAAAATGAGTACGAGTTTGCCCCCGAAAACCCCATTCTCTGGAACGCGGAGAAGCCCCATCTCTACACGGTGGAGCTGGAGCGGGCCGGGGAGGTCGTCACCCTGAAGGCGGGGCTTCGGGAGGTGTCCGTCTCGGACAAATTCGAGCTTCTCATCAACGGCGTTCCCGTGAAGCTCCACGGCGTCAACCACCACGACACCAGCAAGCTCCGGGGCTGGTGCCAGACGGCGGAGGAGCTGAGGCGCGATTTGGAGCTTATGAAGAGCCTCAACATCAACTGCGTGCGCACCTCCCACTACCCGCCGCTGCCGCAGTTCGTGCAGATGTGCGACGAGCTGGGCCTTTACGTGGTGCTGGAGACGGACATCGAGACCCACGGCTTCACCCACCGCAGGAGCGACCCGCCCTCCGGCTACGACCACGTCCCCGGCGAGTGGCCCTGCACCAACTGGGAGTGGAAGGGCGAATTCCTCTCCCGCATGGAGCGGGCGGTGGAGTGCTTTAAAAATTCCCCCTCCGTCATCTTCTGGTCCGTGGGCAACGAGAGCGACTACGGCGAGAACCACCGGGCGATGCTTCAATATCTCCGGCGGCGGGACCCCTCGCGCCTGTCCCATTACGAGCAGGCCAGCGCCCAGGGGGACTTTGAGACGCCGGACGTGGTCAGCTGGATGTACGCCTCCTGCCAGCGCATCGAGGAGGCGGCGCTGGACCCCGGCATAAAAAAGCCGGTTTTCCTGTGCGAGTATGCCCACGCCATGGGCAACGGACCCGGCGATGTGTGGGCGTACAACGAGATGTTCGACCGCTATCCCAAGCTGTGCGGCGGGTGCGTCTGGGAGTGGGCGGACCACGTGGCCGTCAGGGACGGCGTCCAGTGCTACGGCGGGGATTTTCCGGGGGAGCTTACAAACGACGGGAATTTCTGCTGCGACGGCATGGCCTTTGCCGACAGGAGCTTCAAGGCCGGGACGCTGGAGGTCAAGGCGGCCTATCAGCCCATGGAGACGCGTCTGGAGGGCGGCGTGCTGACGGTGCGCAACCGTCTGGACTTTACAAATCTCAAGGAGTATACGCTTACCTTGGAGACGGAGCGGGACGGCGAGATCGTGGACAGCCGCGCGCTCAGGCTGGACCTGCCGCCCCACGAAAGCCGGGAGATCGCGGTCCCCGCCCTCCCGTCCTCCTGCCGCCTGGGCGCACACCTGCGCTGCCGCCTCACGAAGGACGGGGCGGAGTGGGCCGCCACGGAGCATGAGCTGTCCGTTCCCCGCCAAAAGGAGAAAAGCGCCGCGCCCCTGGAGGTCACGGAGGAGGGGCGGTTCATCCGCGCCGCGGGGGAGGGCTTTGCCTACACCCTCTCCAAACGCCGCGGCGCGCCGGTGAGCGTTGTGACGGACGGGGTGGAGCGGCTGGCCGCCCCCACGGTCCTGAGCGTCTTTCGCGCCCCCACCGACAACGACAGGAACATCCGGGGCCGCTGGGCGGACGCCTGGAACGCCGAGAACTGGAACAGGGCGTTTACGAAGATCTACGACTGCGCCGTGAGCGGCAATGCCGTCACCTTCACCGGGTCCCTGGCCGGGGTGTCGCGGATGCCGGCGGTGAAATTTAAGACGAGGTACGCATTTTTCGCCGATGGCTCCGTCCTCGTCTCCACCGATTTTACCGTGCGGGAGGACGTGTTCTGGCTGCCGAGGCTGGGCTTTGAGTGGACCCTCACCGGCGATGGGACCTTCTCCTACTACGGCAAGGGGCCGGGGGAGAACTACGCCGATATGTGCCACTGCGCCCTGACGGGGCACTATGAGAGCACCGCCGCGGGGGAATACGTCCCCTACGTCCGGCCCCAGGAGCACGGCAACCACACGGGGGTCCGGCGGCTCACCGTGAACGGCCTCACCTTTGAGGCGGACACCATGGAGGCGTGCGTCTCGGAGTACGCCTGCGCCGACCTCTACGCCGCCGCCCACACCGACGAGCTGCGCCGGGACGGCAGCGTCCACCTGCGCACGGACTACCGTGTCAGCGGCCTGGGGTCCAACTCCTGCGGCCCGGAGCTTGCGGAGGCGTACAGGATAGACGAGAAAGAGATGAGCTTCACCTTCACCCTCCGCCCGGCGGGGGACTGATCCGCCGGCGGGACAGGCCGGGGGAAAGCCGAAAAAGGAGAGACGGCATGGAAATAAATAGAATTTCCGGGGAGGTCGAACCTCCGAGCGGAATATGGGCATCGAGCTTTTGCGGATCGCGGCCACCTATATGGTGGTGCTCCTCATATGCTCCTCCCCATCCTCAACAGCGCCGGCGGGAGGGGCTTCTTTGAGGTCTCCTGGCTTTTGGAGAGCGCCTGCTACTGCGCGGTGGACTGCTTTGGCCTCATCAGCGGCTATGTGGGCGCGGGGAGGAGTGTAAGCCCCGGAAAGGCCCTGACGCTGTGGCTTCAGGTGGAGTTTTATTCCCTGGGCCTCACCCTGCTGGGGCTTGCCTTGCGCTCCCCGGTGTCCGGCGACCCGCTGGGCTGGGCCGCCGCCCCGGTCACCTCCGGGCAATACTGGTACATATCCGCCTATTTCGGCGCGATGCTCCTGATGCCGCTTTTGGAGGAGGGCGTCCGGCGGCTGCCCCGGCAGACGCTGGGGCTTCTGGCGCTGGGGGCGCTGGCCCTCAGCGTGTCCAACACGTTCCTGGCCCCGGATGCCAGCATGAGTCTGGAGAAGGTCAGCGGCCTTTCCGGCGGGTACAATGTGATCTGGCTGGCGATGCTCTACCTTCTGGGCGGATTTCTCCGCCGCTCCCGGCTGACGGCGCGGATGAGCGTGGCTGCCGCCGCCCTGGTGTACCTCTCGGCGCTGGCCGTCACCTGGGGGAGCGTCCTGCTGGGGGACTGGCGCTGCCTGAGCTACACCTCCCCCACCGTCCTTTTGATGGGCGCGGCGCTGACAACGCTCTTTTCAAAGCTCCGGCTGAACCGCCCGGTCCGAAGGGCCGTCTCCGTCGCCGCCCCGGCGTCGCTGGGGGTGTACCTCATCCACATCCACCCCTGGCTCTACAGGGCGTTCACCGGCAATCTCACCCTGACCTTCCCGGCATACGGGGGCGCGGCCTGCGGGGCGCTGGTGATGGTCACAGGCGCGGGGGTATACCTCGTCTCCACCGCGCTGGAGCTTATACGGCAGAGGCTCTTCAAATGGCTGGGGGCCGGGAGGCTGGCGCCCGCCGTTGACGGGCTTTTTGCGCGCCTCGCCGGCGGGGAGGCGCGCGGCGGCGGTTCTGTTTGAGGGGAGCATTCTCCTCATAAACTCACTATTTGCCCTTGTGTGGCTATGCCGGCTTGAAATCCAGCAGAATATGAACACCATCAGGGCGATGGTCCTCACGACGCTGCTTATCTCCTTCGTTCTGATTCCTGTTGAGCCGCCGGTATTCCATATGTTCGGAAAACGCCGGTTCGCTGTTTATGTCCATGACTTTTTCGCGGTGTTGATGTATCATACGGTCATAACGGGAAAGGAGACGGCGGTATGGATCAGGAGAAGGTGGGGAAATTCATAGGCTCGCTGCGCCGGGAGAGGGGCATGACCCAGGAGGAGCTGGGGGAGCGGTTGGGCGTCACCAACAAGACCGTGTCCCGGTGGGAGACGGGCAAATATATGCCGGACGTGGACAAGCTTCTGGAGCTGGCGGGGCTTTTGGGCGTCAGCGTCAACGAGCTTTTGTCCGGGGAGCGGCTGGAGACGCCGGAGCGGGCGGCGGAAAAGGCGGAGGAGAATCTGATCTCCGCCCTGTCCCAATCGGACACCTTCGGGCTTACCGACAGGATCGCCTATTTCAAGCACAAGTGGCTTTCCGAGCATAAAATCGGCATCTGCCTCACCGTTATCTTGTATCTGGCCGCCGGCACGGCTGCTCTCATTTGGGTAGGGCCGGCGGTGTTAGCGGCGGCTATCCTGCTGGGGGTGGGTCTGTACGGCTTTATGCGCAACAGGATGATGGCGTATGTGGAGGCGCGGGCCTTCAAAAAGTGAAAAAACGCCTTGACAAACGGGGGAAATCCGCATATAATACCCCCAAATGGCGTTGAAGGGAAGAAGTAAGCGGGGAAAGTCCCAGAGAGAAGCCGGGTGGTGCGAGGCTTTGACATAAAACCGCTGAAAGGTCGTCCCGGAGCCGCGGGGGTGACAGGTAGTCCCCGCCGGGTACTCCCGTTACAGAGCGTCGAGTGTCCCGCGATAAGCGGGAAATTCAGGTGGTACCGCGGATATTTCATTCGCCCTGAGCTTCAGCTTGGGGCGAATTTCTTTGTCCCCAATGATGAACCCTCAGTCAGCTTGCGCTGACAGCTCCCTTCCCGCATGGCGGCAAGGGAGCCAAAAAGGAGAGGATTGGACCTCAGTCAGCTTACGCTGACAGCTCCCTTCCCGCACGGCGGCAAGGGAGCCAAAAAGGAAAGGAGAACCACATGAAAGAGTTACCGAAAGTGTACGACCCCAAGGCGGTGGAGAAGCGCATCTATCAGATGTGGCTGGACGGCGGGTACTTCCACGCCGAACGCGACCCCGAAAAGAAGCCCTTCACCATCGTCATCCCGCCCCCCAACGTCACGGGCCAGCTCCATCTGGGCCACGCCTTTGACGAGACGTTGCAGGACATCCTCATCCGCTACAAGCGCATGAAGGGGTACTGCGCCCTGTGGCTCCCCGGCTACGACCACGCGGGCATCGCCACCCAGATCAAGGTGGAGGAGCAGCTGAGGGGCGAGGGCCTCACCCGCTTCGACCTGGGCCGGGAGAAATTCTTGGAGCGGGTCTGGGCGTGGAAGAATAAGTACGGCGACCGTATCGTGGAGCAGCTCAAGACCCTGGGGTCCTCCTGCGACTGGGAGAGACAGCGTTTCACCATGGACGAGGGATGCTCCAAGGCCGTCCGGGAGGTGTTCTGCTCCCTCTACGAGAAGGGGCTTATCTACAAGGGCAAGCGCATCATCAACTGGTGCCCCCACTGCACCACTGCCCTCTCCGACGCGGAGGTGGAGTACGAGGAGAAGCCCGGCAAGCTCTGGCACATCCGCTACCCCCTCTCCGACGGCTCAGGGTATGTCACCGTGGCCACCACGCGCCCGGAGACCATGCTGGGCGACTCCGGCGTGGCGGTGAACCCGGAGGATGACCGCTACACCCACCTTGTGGGCAAGACCTGCATTCTCCCCCTGGTGGGCCGGGAGATCCCCATTGTGGCCGACGAGTACGTGGACCGCTCCTTCGGCACGGGCTGCGTGAAAATGACCCCCTGCCACGACCCCAACGACTTTGAGGTGGGACTGCGGCACGGCCTGGAGCAGATCCTCGTCATTGACGGCGACGGGAGGATCATCAACGGCGGCAAGTATAACGGCATGGACCGCTACGAGGCGCGGAAAGCCATTGTGGCCGATTTGGAGGAGCAGGGGTATCTTGTGAAGATCGAGGACCACGTCCACAACGTGGGCACCTGCTACCGCTGCCACTCCGACGTGGAGCCGCTGGCCTCCGACCAGTGGTTTGTGAAGATGGAGCCTCTGGCAAAGGAGGCCATCCGGGTGGTGGAGGACGGGACCATCAAATTCGTCCCCGACCGCTTTGCCAAGACGTATTTAAACTGGATGAACAACGTGCGCGACTGGTGCATCTCCCGGCAGCTTTGGTGGGGGCACCAGATCCCGGCCTGGACGTGCGGAGACTGCGGACATTTGACCGTCTCCCGCACGGACCCCACGGAGTGCGAGCACTGCCATTCCCACAACATTGAGCGGGACCCCGATGTGCTGGACACCTGGTTTAGCTCCGCGCTGTGGCCCTTCTCCACCTTAGGCTGGCCGGACAAGACGGAGGACCTTGCCTACTTCTACCCCACGGACGTGCTGGTGACGGGCTACGACATCATCTTCTTCTGGGTGGCCCGCATGATCTTCTCCGGCATGGAGCATATGAAGAAGGAACCCTTCAAGACGGTGCTTATCCACGGCCTCATCCGGGACCCCCAGGGCAAGAAGATGTCCAAGTCCGCCGGCAACGGCGTGGACCCCATCGAGATGATCGACCGCTTCGGCGCGGACGCCCTGCGTTTCAACATCATCACCGGCAACTCCCCCGGAAACGATATGCGCTTCTATGTGGAGCGGTGCGAGGCCATGCGCAACTTTGCCAACAAGATCTGGAACGCCAGCCGCTTTGTGATGATGAACCTCACCGTGGAGGACGCCGCCCTCCCGGTGACGCTGGAGCTTCCCGACAAGTGGGTGCTGTCCAGGCTCAATACCCTCGCCGGGGAGGTCAACGACAACTTTGACAGGTTCGAGTTGGGCATCGCCGCCCAGAAGATCTACGACTTCATCTGGGACACCTTCTGCGACTGGTATATCGAGCTTACGAAGCCCCGCCTGGCGGAGGGGGATACCAACGTCCAGCGGGTGCTGCTCTATGTCCTCACGGACATTTTGAAGCTCCTGCACCCCTTCATGCCCTTCATCACCGAGGAGATCTACCAGGCCCTCCCGCACAAAAAGCCCGCCCTCATCATCGAGGACTTCCCGGAGGTCCGGGAGGAGCTGCGCTTCCCCCAGGAGGAGGCGGACTTTGAGAAGGTCCTGGACGCCGTGGGCGCCATCCGCTCCAAGCGCAGCGCCATGAACGTGCCGCCCTCCCGCCGGGCCAAGGTCATCATCTCCTCCGTCACCCCCGCCCCCTTCAAGGCCGGCGCGCCCTATATCATGCGCCTGGCTTCCGCCAGCGAGGTGGAGGTCATAGGCATGAGCGAGGCCGGGAGCGACGCCGATATGGAGGCGCAGGGCATGGTGACGGTGGTGACCCACTCGGCCCGCATATTCCTGCCGCTCCGGGAGCTTGTGGACCTTCAGGCCGAGCGGGAGCGCGTGGAGAAGGAGCTTAAAAAGAACCGGGGCTTCTTAGAGGGACAGATGAAGAAGCTCGCCAACGAGGCGTTTATCTCCCGCGCGCCGGAGAACGTGGTCGCCGCGGAGCGGGAGAAGGCCGAAAAACTCCGCTCCCTCATAGAAAATCTTGAAAAATCCCTTGAGGCCCTCAAATAACGACAAAAACCGCATCGGCTATCGTTTAAAATACCCGTGTACAGGCTTGTACACGGGTATTTTTTTATATTCAAAAAAAGCGGGTGAGATCATGATGAGACTGACATCGTCCCGGCAGGGGGGCAAGCTGATTTTTGCCTTGGCCGGGGAGCTGGACCACCACGAGGCGGGCGGCCTGATGGGGGAGCTGGAGGAACGCATCGAGGCGGCGGCCCCCAGGGACTGCGTTTTGGACCTGGAGGGGCTGCGGTTTATGGACTCCTCCGGCATCGCGCTCATTTTAAAACTGTATAAGCGGATGAACGCCACCGGCGGCCGCCTCTTTGTGGAGAACGTCCAGTCACAGCCCATGCGGGTGCTGGACGCCTCCGGCATTGACAGGATGGTCGCCATCGAGCCGTCGCCCGCGCCGGAGAAGAAATGACCGGGAGGAAAGGAGTTTACATAATATGAAAGAACAAAACAGCGTGCGCTTTGAGTTCCCGTCGCTGTCGGCGAACGAGGGCTTTGCCCGCGGCGCGGTGGCGTGCTTTGCCGCCCAGCTGGACATGACGCTGACGGAGCTGGGGGACGTGAAAACGGCGGTCTCGGAGGCGGTCACCAACTGCATCGTCCACGCCTATCCCGACAGCATAGGGCCTGTCCATATGCGCCTTCGGATCCTGGAGGACGGGGTGCTTGAGGTCCAGGTCAAGGACCGGGGCCGGGGCATCGAGGACGTGGACAAGGCGCGGGAGCCTCTGTTCACCACCGGGGGAGAGGACCGGGGAGGGATGGGCTTTACCATCATGGAGAGCTTCATGGACACGGTGAAGGTGCGCTCCAAGGTGGGCGCGGGCACCACGGTCACCATGCGCAAGCGGGTGGAGAGGCGGAGAGCGGCGCGATGACCTCCGCGATGAGCGACACGCTCAGGGCCGCGCGGGACGGGGACGCCGAGGCCATGGAGGCCATGGTGCGGGAGAACTCCGGCCTCATATGGAGCGTAGCCCGGCGCTTTTTCGGCAGGGGCGCGGAGCCGGACGACCTCTACCAGCTGGGGTGCGTGGGCTTCATCAAGGCGGTTCGCGGCTTCGACGACGCCTTCGGCACGCAGTTTTCCACCTACGCCGTGCCCAAGATCTCCGGGGAGATCCGCAGATTCCTCCGGGATGACGGCCCGGTGAAGGTCAGCCGGGGCCTCAAGGAGCGGTCGCAGCTCGTGAAGACCGCCCGGACGGAGCTGGAGCAGAAGCTGGGCCGGGAACCGGCCCTGTCGGAGCTTTCGGAGCGCACGGGCCTTTCCCCGGAGGACATCGCCGCCTGCGAGATCGCCACCGCGCCCTCCGAGTCCCTTCAGCGGGAGACGGGGGAGGACGGCTTCACCCTGGAGCAGGTGCTGGGGGACTACGCCCAGGAGGAGAAGCTTGTGGAGCAGGTGTCCCTCCGGGAGGCTATCGGGAAGCTGCCCCCACGGGAGCGTTCGGTGATCGCCCTGCGCTATTTTCGCGCCATGACCCAGTCGGACGCCGCCCGGATATTGGGGGTGTCCCAGGTGCAGGTGTCGCGGCTTGAAAAGCGGGCCGTGGAGCATCTGAGAGAGGAACTCAATTAAGGCGACGCGGGTTCAACTCCCGTCACCTTAAAATAAGCCGCAGGCACAGGTTCTCTGTGCGCTGCGGCTTTGCCGTCCATATGGGGGGCGATTACGCGCCCAGCTTCTCCGCCAGCTCCTCCGGCGTGGAGACGGTAAAGAGGGCGCCGGCGGCGTCCAGCTCCTCTTTGGAGCCGTAGCCCCAGAGCACGCCGCAGGTACGGATGCCGCATTGGGCGGCCCCCTCCACGTCATATTTGCGGTCGCCCACCATCAGCACGCGGGAGGTGTCGGCGATGGACAGGCGCTCCAGGATATAGCGGATCACGTCCGCCTTTTCCACCCGCCCGGCCTTCTCCTCCGAGCCGCCCATAAAGTCGAAATACGTGTCCAGCCCGAAGTGGCGCATCACGGTGTCCACGCCGTACTGCCACTTGGAGGAGGCCACCACAAGGCGCTTGCCGGCGGCCCGGAGACGGCGCAGAAGCGCCTCCACGCCGGGGTAGACGCTGTTTTCATAGATGCCCTTGGGGAGATAGTAGCTCAGATAGTACTCCATGACCTCCCCGAACCGCTCCAAAGGCACGCCGTAGGTGACGGTGAAGGAGGTCTTGAGGGGCGGCCCCACCACCTTCTTCAGCTCCTCGTGGGAATCAGGCTCGATGCCGAAGCGGGAGAGGGCGTAGTGAAAGGAGTTCATGACGCCGGGGGCGGAGTCGGTGACGGTGCCGTCCAGGTCAAACAGGATGGTGTCAAAATCAAACATGGGTCTACCTCACAGCTTTGTGATGAAGGGCGCGGCGGCCTTGAGCATGAGCCGCCGCTGGGTGCCGCCGAAGTCCACGGTGAGAAGCGCGTCGCCGGGCATCTTCGTCACGGCGGTGAGCACGCCCTCGCCGAAGGCCTTGTGGCGGATCCTGTCGCCGGCGGCAAGCTCAGGGAGGGCCGCCGGGGCGGCGGGGGCGGCGGGCTTTTTGGCGGCGGCAGAGGCGGCGGGCGCTCTCTTCGCCGGGGCGGGGGAGGCGGCGCGGCGCTGGAAGGCGCTCCCGCCCCCGTAGGAGCCGGGGCGCTCCCACCCGAAGGGCACCTCCGCGCGGCCGCGCCGCTCCCGGTAGTCGTAGTCCAGGAAGTCCGGGTCCGGCTCGCGGATGAAGCTGTCGCGCAGGGGAAGCTCCGGCTTGTCGATGTGCTCGTCGGGGATCTCCTCCACGAAGCGGGAGACCAGATTCGACGTGGTGCGCCCGAAGAGCATACGCCGCCTGGCGCAGGTGAGGGTCAGGCGGCGTCTGGCGCGGGTGAGCGCCACGTAGCACAGCCGCCGCTCCTCCTCCATCTCCTCCTCGTCGCCGATGGAGCGGGAGGAGGGGAAGATGCCGTCCTCCAGCCCCGCGATAAAGACCCAGGGGAACTCCAGCCCCTTGGCCGAGTGCATGGTCATCATCACCACGCTGTCCTCCCCGGCCTCCAGGGAGTCAAGGTCGGTGTACAGGGCGATCTCGTCCAAAAATCCGGCCAGGGAGGGGGTCTCGGCGCGGGAGGCGTAGGAGACGATGTTGCTTTTAAGCTCCTTGATGTTGTCCTTGCGGGCCAGGGCCTCGTCGGAGTCGCCCAGGGACGCCTCATACCCGGTCTTTTCCAGAAGAACGTCGTAGAAATCCTCCAGCGGCAGCTCGTTGGAGAGGCGGCGCAGCTCCATGATAAGCTGAAGGAAGCCCGCCAGCTTCCCGGCGGAGGCGCGAAGCTCCGGGATGGACGAGGCGTCCGCCGCCACGTCCAGAATGGGCCGGCCCTCCCGGGCGGCCACGTCCCTGAGACGCTCGATGGTGGTGCTCCCGATGCCGCGGGGAGGGGTGTTGATGACGCGCAGGAGCCGCAGATCGTCCGCCGGGTCGTGCACCACGCACAGGTAGCCCGTCACGTCCTTGATCTCCATGCGGTCAAAGAACCTGGTGCCGCCCACGATGCGGTAGGGGATGCTCATGCGCTTAAAGGCGTACTCAAGGCGGTTGGATTGGGCGTTCATGCGGTAGAGAACGGCGAAGTCGCTCCACTTCATGCCGGAGGCGCGGGCCTCCATGATCTGGGAGGCTATGTAGGCGGCCTCGGCGTCGTCGTTTTCCGCCACATAGAGCTTCAGCTTCTCCCCGGCCCCCTCCCGTGTCCACAGGTTCTTGCCGCGCCGTTCGTGATTGTTCCTGATGACGCTGTTGGCGGCCTCAAGGATGTGGCCCGTGGAGCGGTAATTCTGCTCCAACTTGATGACGCGGGTGTTCTTGAAACGCTCCTCAAAGCGCAGGATATTCTCGATGGTGGCCCCCCGGAAGCGGTAGATGGACTGGTCGTCGTCGCCCACCACGCAGATGTTCTCGGTCCCTCCGGCGAGATAGGAGGCCAGGAGGTACTGGAGCGGGCTGGTGTCCTGGTACTCGTCCACCAGCACATATCGAAACTGCCTCTGCCAACGCTCGCGGACCTCCGGGTACTCCCGCAGGAGCTTCACGGTGTAGTAGATGAGGTCGTCGAAATCTAAGGCGTCGGAGGCAAGGAGCCGCTGAGCGTACACCGCGTAGGCGCGGGCGATGGCCTTCTTCCGGGGGTCGTACCCGCGCTCGGCCTCCGCGGCGAAATCGGCGGGGGAGAGAAGCGCGTCCTTGGCGCGGCTGATGACGTTCAGCACGTCCTTCACCGGGAAGGCCTTCTCGTCCATGTTGAGTTCCCGCAGGACCCTCTTCATCACCGCCTGGGAATCGGCGGCGTCGTAGATGGTGAAGGAGGGGGAGATGCCCATGGCGTCGATGCTGCGCCGGAGGATCCGCACACAGGCGGAGTGGAAGGTCATGGCCCAGATTTCCTCCGCGCCGGGGCCGAGCTTGGAGGCAAGGCGCGTCTTTAGCTCCCCGGCGGCCTTGTTGGTGAAGGTGATGGCGATGATGCGCCAGGGTTCCACAGGGTCCAGGGCGCAGAGCGCCTGCACCTGCGGGGCCGGGGGCGCTTTTGCCTCAACGGCCTTTTCAAGGATGGCAAGCTCCCCGTCTCCGGCGTCCTCCGGGACCTCCGGGCAGTCGGAGGCCCTGCCGTAGCGGATCAGGTTGGCGATGCGGTCGATGAGCACGGTGGTCTTGCCGCTGCCGGCCCCCGCCAGCAGGAGAAGCGGCCCCTCCGTGGCCATGACGGCCTTTTGCTGCATATCGTTCAAATGCGAAAAATCGCGGGCGATCAGCGTCCGGCGGGCTTTGGCGTAGCGTTTTTCAAATTCGGGTCTGTCCATAAAAATACCTGTCTTTGCAAGTTGTGCGTCCATTATACACCATCCGCGGGGAAAAGAAAAGCAAAAAGTGACCGAGACCCTTGCGGGTCCCGGTCGATAGAAAAAGAGGATAAAATGAAAAAGGTGAATTTCATGTTCACGAGTCCCATATTACCCGAAAATCATTAAGAGAAAAACAGTTAGATATTTCAAAAGTATGAAATTACGCTTTAAATTTTATTCATGAAATGGGAGGGAGCGGGGTCCCCGCACAGCGCCGGGCCAAACCAGGCGGTCCCGCCCGCGTCAAGGGGGGTCTGGGAGGACATCAGGGCGAAGGGCGCGGGCGCGTCCCCCGCGCGCAGGGGGGCGCGGTAGGAGAACTGTTGGCATCCCAGGGCGCGGGCCGTCAGGGCGGCGGCGTTATACTGGCTGCCCGTGGGGACGATCAGCTCCAAAAGACGGGCGGCGCCATCGACGATCTCCGCCGCGGCGCAGCCGCGCACCTTGTCCGAGACCAGGTAGAATAGACCGCCCCCGGAGCGGCGGCACAGGGCCTCCTGATAGTCCAGCACCTTCAGGTCCAGGTCGATGTGGTTCTGCCCGTGAAGCAGCTCCTCCCGCAGGGCGGCGTAGCCCCGCACGGTCACCAGGGCGGCGCTGCCGTTGAGAGGGAGGCCCACGTCGGTGCAGTTCTGGACGGAGGCCCCAAAGACCGGCTTGAAGCCGAGACGCTCACAGAAAGGGAAGAGGTCCGGCTCAGGGGGGCGGACCGCGCAGACCCCCGGCCCATCGGACCGGGCGGCAAGCTCCAGGACCTGCCCCCCGAAGCCCCGGCCCCGGTGGGCGGGGGCCGTCCCGCAGGCGTAGACGGTCCGGCAGGGGGTCCAGTGTCCGCCGGACACATATTCGCCCAGCCGCAGACCGTAGGCCGCGGAGACGATGGCCCCGCCGTGTATGTACACGGCCGCCGATCCGGGGGTATACAGCGTCTCAAAAAAGAGGTCCGCATCGCCCAGGGAGTCCTGAAAGACCTCCCTCCACAGGGCTTTGAGTTCCGGCTCCTCGCCGGGACGCGAAAAACGCAGTACGTCGTTCATAAAGGTTCCTTTTCAGCGAGTTTTCAGCCGGCGCTGTAGACCTCAGGCGCGAGCTGGAGGATCTTTTCCTGAAGGGCCTTCAGGTCCACAAAGGTGTCGGGCTTTTTCCGGGGGTCGCGCAGAAGCGCCGCCGGGTGGTAGAGCGCCGTATACGTGACGCCGTCCACGTCAAAAAATTTCCCGTGTTCGCTGGTGATCTTAAAATCGGGCTTGATAAGCACCTGGGCGGCGATGCGGCCGAGGCACACCACGATCTCAGGGCGGAGAAGGCGTATCTGCTCCCGGAGCCAGCCGATGCAGGCCTCCTGCTCCACCCCCAGCGGGTCGCGGTTCTTGGGGGGCCGGCATTTGACGATGTTGGCTATGTAGACGTTCTTCTTTCGGTCAAGGCCGATGATCTCCAGCATCACGTCCAGAAGCTGTCCGCCCCGGCCCACAAAGGGTTCCCCCTGAAGGTCCTCGTTTTCGCCGGGGCCTTCACCCACGAACAGGACGCGGGCGTTTTTGTTGCCCACGCCGAAGACCACGTTGGTGCGCGTGTCGCACAGCGCGCACTTCTCGCACCGCTTGCACGACCGCTCAAGCTCTTCCCAGGTCATACCGTCACCCCACGCTCTTATTACGATGCTCAAAGTATACCACACTTGCGGAAAAATGCAAGGGGGAGGGGCCAATGTCATTAAGTTAAAATCCCTACCCCAAATTGGCATTGTGCCGAAAGGGCCAGCGGCGTTAAGTTAAGACGCGCATAGAGCGCACGGCGTTGTTGCTGTGCGCTCTATATTTTGCGGGGTATCAACAAGTCAAGGAAATGATGTAAAAGTTGCGCGGGTTTAAGAAAAAAGCCAATATGGAATGATGTGTGTCTCATTACAACAAGTTTGTGCAACGATGTAAAAAACAGCGGCTTGTGTGAAAAAGCGGTATAAGATGGTCTAAATTAGTTTTTCCTTGCCAATCTCAACAAGTCCTCGAAATGATATAAAAAATAGGCTAAACGCAAAAATACGCTATGGGACACCTCTTGCAAAAGCAGAATTGTCTCGTCAAAAAATTTTTCTACGTTTTTCCGCTCCCCAACCCAACAACAGGAAAATCTCAACATGTCCTTTGAACGTATAAAAAAATCGGCACTTATTCCGAACGTGCCAACAGCGCGAAAAATCCGAATGATTGACAACGCCTTGCAACAAGTCCAGATGACGTATCAAAAAGCCGCTTGACACCGACTTTTCCAAAATAGTCATTCCCCAAAACAATGCTTACCGCCCAATATCAACAAGTCCTATTTACGTCTCAAAAATGATTTTTGCCGCTTTTCGGTTCCTTTTGATTTGTTCATTTTTTGTTAACCTTTTATGTTTTTTCGCCGGTATAATGGGATTAAAAAATAAAATCACGGACATTTAAAAGTAAAACTCCTGTTCGGCGCTCGTGCGCCGATGTGTGGCGCAAATGCGGCCATGCGCATCAAAATACAGGAGAAAATCCCAATGGCATCACTTCCCGAAACCGTCAAAGCTGAGCTTGACCGGGCGATACATTCCGCCTCCTTCCTGCGCGGTGGCTATGTCCCCGGAGGGCTGACAGATTTCAGCCGAAACCGCAAACTCCCACTTGAAACCCTTTTGCGAACCGTAATCAGTATGCAGGGCGGAAGTCTCAACAAGGAGCTTCACGACTGCGGCCTCGATGTTTCCGCCGCCGCCTTTGTCCAACAGCGCGGAAAAGTTGAGTTTAACATCTTCCGTGAAATCCTTCTGGACTTCAACAGACTTCACCCCGACCCGGAAACATATCTGGGCTACCGTGTTTTCGCTGTGGACGGCTCCACGGTCAATATGGCACGCGACCCAAAATCCCCGTGCTTTGTGTGCAACGCCAGCAACCCCAAAGGCTATTGCCAGACCCATATCAACCCGCTTTATGACGTTTTAAACAAAACTTATTATGACTGCGTCCTACAACCACAGCCCAGTATGGACGAGATAGGCGCATTAATCTGGATGCTTAACGCCCACCGTTTCCCGGATAAGACACTGATTGTTATGGACCGGGGCTACGAAGGATACAACATGATTGCCCACCTTATGTTGAAACCTAACGTGGACTTTCTCCTGCGTGTCAAAGACGGCGCTGGAGCGATGCGGGAGGTCGCAAAGCTCCCGATGATGCCGCTTGACCGTGACTTGGCTATGACGATTACAACGACACAAACCAAACGGGACAAGGAAAATGGCTATATCCTTTTACAAGTTCCAAAAAGGACGTACAAACAGAACTCCACGACCCGCCCCGCGCGTTGGGACTTTCCGAGCCCGTATCCCCTCAAATTCCGCGTTGTGCGGTTCATGCTCGACACAGGGAAGTATGAAACACTTGTTACCTCCCTGCCACGGAGCATCACGCCCGACGAGCTAAAGGAGCTTTATCACGCCAGATGGGGCATCGAGACGAGCTTTCGACAGCTCAAGTATAACATCGGGATGGTGAACCTGCATAGCAAAAGCGTCAATTCTGTGTGGCAGGAAATTTATGGGGCTATGACGATGTTCAACTTTTGTTCCCGCATTGTGAGAGGCGCTGTCATTCAGAAAAAGGCGACGAATGTTTACAAGTACGCTGTTAACATGAAGATGGCGATGGCGCTGTGCCGCGACTATTTCCGCGCCCCGGAGGGGGACGGGGAGCGGCTTTTGCTGGAAATTGCGAAGTACACAGAGCCAGTCAAGCCGAACCGCGCGGACGCCCGAAACCTTCGGCCCAAGTCCTTCCCCGGCTTCACCTATCGCGTGGCGGCGTGACAGGTTGTTTTCGCAAAAACCCGTAAAATCACCCCCAAAACAGCCGTTTTAGGGCCTTATTGCGCAAATCTTTTCTTATTTAGAAGGAATTTATACAAGAAATGATGAAAAGATAATACGGAATTTCTTGATGAAATGGCTGGAAATAAGAAGGAGAAGCAGAGCCATAATATGCCAAACTTGGCGGCGTAAACTGGAAATTGAACGCCCCGCACCTGATGAGGGCTTGTGAAGCGGTATATATGCAAAAAGGACGGTATTGTGTTTACAATACCGTCCTTTTTTGCGCCTGATAATGCCCAGAGACTATGTATAGATGTGCATTCTTCCTAAAGAGGTTGAATCGTCTCGACAAAAGGGAGATGTTAAAGTTACGGCTTCATCACCTTAATAAAGTGAAACATTTCGTCAGGACCTTCATCAGAATCGTTTTTCCCGGTATCGTTCATATCGACTTCTGATTGGAAATACGCACACCAGAACTGGTCGATTTGAAACCCGCATTTGTTTACATAGAAGTGGATATTACGTTTCTCAAAATACGGTGTACAGGTTTCCCAAACCAAAGTTTCGGGATGCAGAGCCTCAACCGCTTGCCAAGCGCCATAGCCGATGCCTTTGCTGTGCGCTTCGGGTAAAACAAACAGAATATCCAAGTGGTTGTGATGTGTTTCCTTATCTGTTGTGAGTATGATGCCACCAACCTTTTCGCCGTCAAGTACAATGCGGTAGGCTTCACTATTCGGGTCGTCAAGAGAACTCTCAATGGTTGCGCGAGAGATGATTTCTCCGTTATCGTCAATGTGGTCATCTCGCTCTCCGAATTCCATCATCGCACCGTACTTGAATGCCCATTGATTGTCAAGGATAAACTGTTCACGGTCATCTGCCGCGAGTGGGACAAGGGTAACTTTCGTATTTTTCATAAATACCTCCAAAAAAATAGAGCCTCGGCTATTGTTACACAATAACCCAAGCTCACTTGGACACCTAATCCGGCATTATGGTACTACGGTACACAGCCTCCGATGACAAGCATATTGTACCTCAAGATTCCTGAAAGGTCAACAGGCAAACACCGATAAGTCGAAAAACCGCCCACTTGACGCTTGGCGTTATACTACCAGTAAAATTATGCACATTCTACAAAAAAGGCCCCCGCCCAAAAGCCGGAGAGCCTTTTCACTTTTCCCGCCTCTAATCATTCCAGTTGTCACGCGTAATCATTCCCTCAACGTGTAGGGGTAGGGATTTTAACTTAATGACATTGGGGAGGGGCGGCCCCTTTTTCAAAGCCCGGCCGGACCCCTGCCGAAGCCGCGCTTCGGCAGGGAGCGCCGCAGGGGAGCGGGGCGTGCGCGGCCTTTTCAGCTCTTGTCCCCCGGCTTGAAGATGACCGACACGAGGTAGCCGAAGAACACCGCCGCGCCGATGCCTCCCGCGGCGGCGGTGAACCCGCCGGTAAAGGCCCCGATGAGGCCCTTCTCCTCCACGGCCTTCCGAACGCCCTTCGCCAGGTTGTTGCCAAAGCCGGTGAGCGGCACCGTCGCCCCCGCGCCCGCCCAGTCGGCAAAGGGCTGGTAGATCCCGAAGGCGCCCAGCACCACGCCCGCCACGACGAACGCGGTGAGGATCCGCGCCGGGGTGAGCTTCGTCTTGTCCACCAAGATCTGGCCGATGACGCACAGCGCCCCGCCGGCCACAAACGCCCGCAGATACTGCATAAAATCGAACTTCATGTCTCCAACCTCACTTTGTCTTTGATATGGCCACGGAACAGGCGATGGAGGGGATGCTCTCGCCCTGCATGGTGGTGGTGGGGGAGAGGAGCGCGCCGGTGGCGGTAAAGAGGATCCTGTTCCAGCGCCCCTCCCTCATGCCGTTGAGGAGATACCCGCACAGCACCGTGGCGGCGCACCCGCACCCGGAGCCGCCGGAGTGGACGTCCTGCGTCTTTCGGTCGAAGATGAGAAGTCCGCAGTCGGCGTGCCGTCCGGCGATGTCCACGCCGTCGGCGGCGAAAAAGTCCCGCAGGATCTCGCTGCCGATGGCCCCCAGGTCCCCCGTCACGATGAGGTCGTAGGCGTCCGGGCCGACGGAGAGGTCCTCAAAATGGCGCTTGATGGTGTCGTAGGCCGCCGGGGCCATGGCCGCGCCCATGTTGTTGGCGTCCGTCACGCCGTTGTCCACGATGCGGCCGGGGGTCACGTGGGTGACATAGGGACCCGGCCCCTCCGCCGTCAGCACCACGGCGCCGGAGCCGGTCACCGTCCACTGGGCGGAGGGGGGACGCTGTCCGCCGTACTCCAGGGGCGTGCGGAACTGCCGCTCGGCGGAGCAGAAGTGGGAGCTGGTCACCGCCATGGTCTTGTCCGCGAAGCCCCCGTCCACGGTCAGGGCCGCCAGCGCCAGGCTCTCGGCCATGGTGGAGCAGGCCCCGTAAACGCCGAACATGGGGATGTTGGAGTCCCGCACCCCGAAGGTGGTGCCGGTGCACTGGTTGAGCAGGTCGCCGCAGAAGATGCAGTTGATGTCGGAGTTGGAGAGAGACGCCTTGGAGAGCGCCAGCCCGGCGGCCTTTTTCACCAGGGCGCTCTCGGCCTTCTCCCAGGTTTTTTCCCCCAGGAAGGAGTCCTCGCTGATAAAGTCGAAGCTGTCGCGCAGAGGGCCTTCGCCCTCCTTCTTGCCCACCACGCAGGCGTGGCCGGCGAAGGAGGGGGGATCGCTCAGCGCAAAGGTCTGTTTTCCGATAAGCTTTGTAGCCATTGTTTTCACCCGCCGTCACAAGTTTTCAGCTCTATTTTTACCGGGAGTCCGCCGAAAATTCATGGGGACGGAGAAAAGAAAAAAGCGTATCGCCGCCCTTTTTTGCTGCGAGCGGGGGCGATACGGGCCGGGCGGACGGGACGCCGGGGCGGGCTTTGGCAAAAACGCCGGACTTCGCCGGCAATACAGGTTTTATTTTCAGAGAGAAAACGGTTGAAATTCACTTGACAGCCGCCCCGGAAAAATGGTAACATACGTTCAATATATGAGAAAATGGGAGGAGAAGTTATGGCCTTTTATTACAGCGAACCGTCCCGCACCTTCAGCGAGTATCTTCTTGTCCCCGGTTACTCCGGGTCCAACTGCGTCCCCGACAAGGTGAGCCTCCGCACGCCCCTGGTGAAGTTCAAAAAGGGCGAGGAATCGGCACTTTACATGAACATCCCCATGACCTCCGCCATCATGCAGGCGGTCTCCGACGACAAGATGGCCGTGGCGCTGGCCCGGGAGGGCGGAGTGAGCTTCATCTACGGCTCCCAGACCATCGCCGACCAGGCCGCCATGGTGGCCCGCGCCAAGGCGTACAAGGCGGGCTTTGTCATCTCCGACTCCAACGTCCGGCCCACCGCCACCCTCAACGAGCTGCTGGCGATCGTGGATCGCACCGGCCACTCCACCGTGGCCGTCACCGAGGACGGCGGCCCCAACGGGAAACTCCTGGGCATGGTCACCCGCCGCGACTACAGGCTCAGCCGCATGACCGGGCTTGAGACGGTGGACACCTTCATGACGCCCTTAGACAAGCTGGTCACCGCCCCCGCCAACACCACCCTCAAGGAGGCCAACGACCTCATCTGGGAGCACAAGGTCAACACCCTCCCCATTGTGAACGACCAGGGGGGACTTATGTATTTCGTGTTCCGCAAGGACTACGATTCCCACAAGGAAAACCCCTTAGAGCTTCTGGACAAGAGCAAAAAGTACGTGGTGGGCGCGGGCATCAACACCCGCGACTACGCCTCTCGCGTCCCCGCCCTGGTGGATGCCGGCGCGGACGTGCTGTGCATCGACTCCTCCGAGGGCTTCTCGGAGTGGCAGAGAATGACCATCAACTGGATCCGCCAGCACTACGGCGACGACGTCAAGGTGGGCGCGGGCAACGTGGTGGACGCCGAGGGCTTCCGCTTCCTGGCCGAGGCCGGGGCGGACTTCGTGAAGGTGGGCATCGGCGGCGGCTCCATCTGCATCACCCGTGAGCAGAAGGGCATCGGCCGCGGCCAGGCCACCGCCCTCATCGACGTGTGCGCCGAGCGGGACCGCTATTTCAAGGAGACGGGCGTGTACGTCCCGGTCTGCTCCGACGGCGGCATCGTCCACGACTACCACTTCACCCTGGCCCTGGCCATGGGCGCGGACTTCCTGATGCTGGGCCGGTATTTCGCCCGCTTTGACGAGTCCCCCAGCCGCCGCGTCTCCATCGGCGGCAACTACATGAAGGAGTACTGGGGCGAGGGTTCCAGCCGCGCCCGCAACTGGCAGCGTTACGACGTGGGCGGCAAGGAGGGCATGGCCTTCGAGGAGGGCGTGGACTCCTACGTCCCCTATGCCGGGTCCTTGCACGACAACGTGGCCCTGACTTTGAGCAAGGTCCGCCACACCATGTGCAACTGCGGCGCGGTGACCATCCCGGAGCTTCAGCAGAAGGCCAAGCTCACCCTGGTCTCCGCCACCAGCATCGTCGAAGGCGGCGCCCACGATGTGGTCCTGAAGGAGAGCACCGTCAGCGGCGGGAAGAAATAAAGACAAATTCCGTCTGCCGGGAAAGGGCGTGGGTCCGTTCCCGGCAGAGCTTTTCATCCCATGAAAATTTTTGGAAAGAAGGAGTGTATTTCCATGAAAAGATCCTTTGGCGTCAAGCCCTGGCTCTACCCCATGCCCACCTACATGATCGGCACCTACGATCCCGACGGGGCGGTGGACGAGATGATGATGGCCTGGGGCGGCATCTGCGCGGAAAACATGGTGGCGCTGAACCTGGAGGCGGACCACAAAACCGTGGCGAATCTGCGGAGCCGGATGGCCTTTACTCTGGCCGTGCCCGGCGCGGATACCCTGGCGCAGTCCGATTACCTCGGCATCGTGAGCGCCAACAAGGTCCCAGACAAGTTTGCCAGGAGCGGCCTCCATGCCGTCAAAAGCGAATATGTGGACGCGCCGGTGGTGGAGGAGTACCCGCTGACGCTGGAATGTGTGGTGGAGCGGTTCGAGGAGGAACCCTACGGACTGCGCGTCCTGGGGCGCATCGTCAACGTCCTGTGCGAGGAAAGCGCCCTGGACGAGAAGGGCCGCATCGACCCGGCGAGGCTTCGCGCCTTTGCCTTCGACCAGATGCAAAACGGCTATTACGCCATGGGCGAGAAGCTGGGCAAGGCGTGGAACGCCGGTGCGGGGCTGGTAAAGGGCTGACAGCGGGGAAGGCCGGAAGGACCGGCGTATCAAGATGATTTGGAGGTGCGGCAATGGAGGATAAAGTAAGGCGGCTCCAGGAGATGATCGACGAATCGAAGCGGATCGTCTTCTTCGGCGGGGCGGGGGTCTCCACGGAGAGCGGGATCCCGGATTTTCGCAGTGTGGACGGGCTTTACAATCAGAAGTACGACTACCCGCCGGAGGAGATCCTGAGCCACAGCTTTTTTGAGCGGTACCCGGACGAGTTTTACCGCTTTTACCGGGACAAGCTCATCGTGCGCGGGGCCAGGCCCAACGCCGCCCACGCGTATCTGGCCCGGCTTGAGCAGCAGGGCAAGCTGCGGGCGGTGGTGACCCAGAATATCGACGGCCTCCACCAGGCCGCCGGGAGCCGGAACGTGCTGGAGCTGCACGGCACCCTTTTGAAGAACTACTGCGCGAAGTGCGGACGGCGGTTTGACGCGTCTTACGTCCAGGACGCCTCCGAGACGCCGCGCTGCGACCGATGCGGCGGCGTCGTCCGGCCGGACATCGTCCTCTATGAGGAGAGCCTGGATCACGACGTGTTGACCCGCTCCGTCACCGAGATCGCCCGCGCGGATATGCTCATCATCGGCGGCACCAGCCTGGCCGTCTACCCCGCCGCAGGGCTTATCCACTACTTCCAGGGCCGGCATCTGGTCCTCATCAACAAATCCCCCACGCCCATGGACTCCATGGCGGAGCTGGTGATCCCGGAGAAGATCGGGCAGGTGTTCTCCGCCCTTCACTGAGGGCGGGAGGAAAAACCGCAAAAACAAAAAATCGGGAGGGGCGGATCTTCGGATCCGCCCCTCCCGTCGCGTTATACAGAGGGTTACAGGAGCGTGACGCCGGAGTAGGCGCACTCCCGGATGGTGTTGTCGTCCCAGATGGACGCCTGTACCTCGCCGATATGGGCCTTTTTGAGAAGGAGCATACAGAGCCGCGACTGGCCGATGCCGCCGCCGATGGTCAGGGGCAGGCGGCCCTCAAGGAGCATCTTGTGGAAGGTGAGCTTACTGCGCTCCTCACAGCCCCGCTCGGCAAGCTGCCTTGCCAGGGAGTCGGGGTCCACCCGGATGCCCATGGAGCTGACCTCAAAGGCGCAGCCCAGCAGGTCGTTCCAGAACATGATGTCCCCGTTCAGGTCCCAGTCGTCGTAGTCGGGGGCGCGGCCGTCGTGGATCTTGCCGGATTTGAGCTTCTTGCCGATCTGCATGATGAAGGCGGTGCGGTGCTCCCGGAGGAAGGCGTTCTCCCGCTCCCTGGGCGTCAGCTCCGGCCAGCGGTCCTCAAGCTCCTGGCTGGTGACGAAGGCTACCTCCGTGCTGATGTCCGCGTCCAGGCTGGGGAAGAGCTTCTTCAGCGCCTCGTTGGTCTCCCCGATGGCCGCCACGATCTCCCTGACGGTGGCCTTCAGGGTCTTCTCGTTTCGCTCCTCGCGGGTGATGACCTTCTCCCAGTCCCACTGGTCCACGTAGATGGAGTGAAGGTTGTCCATGGTCTCATCGCGGCGGATGGCGTTCATGTCCGTGTAAATGCCCTCGCCGGGGGCAAAACCGTAGCGGTGCAGGGCCATGCGCTTCCACTTGGCCAGGGAGTGGACCACCTGTCCCTCCTTCCCGCCGTCGGGTATGTCGAAGCTGACAGGGCGCTCTACGCCGTTGAGGTCGTCGTTGAGGCCCGTGCTGGCCTCCACAAACAGCGGCGCGGAGACGCGCAGCAGGTTGAGACGGCGGCTCAGGGCCTCCTCAAAGGTGCGCTTGAGGGCGGCGATGGCCCTCTGCGTGTCGTTGATCCCCAAAAGCGGCCTGTAGCCGGAGGGTATGTATGCTTCCATGGAAATCACCCCAAACAAAAATTCAAATTGTATTTTACCGCAGTAAAAAGCAAAAGTCAAGAAAAAGTTAAAGCGGCATGGCCGCCGAAGGGTCATGCCGCTTTTGTGGGGCGCCGCGGTTTACTCCTCCTCGGACACCATATCCCGGTAGTCCTCCACGTCGCACACGGCGTCGGGAGGGAAAAACTCGTTGACGGGGAAGTCGATGCGGCCAAAGAGGGCGCAGGGGTCCTCGCCGCCGGTGCCGACGCACTCCTTTTCGGGTACGCAGTAGTCGTAGACGGGGATGAGAAGCTGGGAGTCCCGCTCAAGGCGCACGATGGTGAACTGGCCGAGGGTGACCACGATGCGCCGCCCCGCGCCGTCGGAGACGATGGGGGAGTCGAACATATCGAGGATGTACTGGGGCAGCTCCAGAGGCTCCGGGGTCACGTCCGAGCAGGCGTCCACCACGTCCAGGGTGAGGACGATGGGGTCCACGGCCTCCACCACGGCGCGGGGGAGATTTGTGCTGTCGATGACGTTGCGGTCCACGCAGGAGGGGCCGATGTCGGAGGTGAAGATCTTGGCGCTGCCCTCGCTTCCGAAGAGCAGGACGCGCTTCGTGAAGGAGGCCAGGCCCTCGATGGGGGCGATGAGGCCGCTGGACATACATACGTCGGCGCGGATCTTGTAATAGAAGCGGATGTCCACGGTGTAGTAGCCGCGGTTGAAGCTCACCGGCTCCACCATGGGGCTGGCCCACAGAAGCTCCGCCCCCCTGGGGCGGACGTTGAGCCCGTTGTCAAGATTGGCCTGGGAGTCCTCGGTCAGGTATACCCTCATGCACTCCAGGCAGTCCTTATCCTTGCAGGAGTCGTAGATCTTGCTCGTATGTACGCAGACGGCCTCGCGGATGCTCATATCGCTGCCGACGGGGCCCGGCGCCATTCTTGATGACATGGGATGATTCCTCCTCAAATTGCGTCCTGAAACGCTGAATTTCAATACAGTCTATGCGTTGAGAAAATAAGTGTGAATATATTGCGGAATTTTTCGCCTTGTGCTACAATATATACGGTTGATTTGTACCCGCCGGGCGGAGAAGAGAGGTGTGTGGGGCGTGGCGGTCATTTTGGGCATAGACCCCGGCGTTGCGACTGTGGGATTTGGCGTCATCGAGTCATCCGGCGTCCGGCAGAGATTCATCACCTGCGGCGCGGTCACAACGCCCGCCCATACGAAGCTCTCCTCACGGCTGTCCCAGATATACCATGATATGCTGGAGCTGATCGATACATTCAAGCCGGAGGCCATCTCCATCGAGGAGCTTTTCTTCAACACCAACATCACCACCGGCATCGCCGTGGGCCACGCCAGGGGCGTGATCCTGCTGGCGGGGAGCGAGAAGAACGTACCCATGTACGAATATACGCCCCTCCAGGTCAAGCAGGCCATCACCGGCTACGGGAGGGCGGACAAGAAGCAGATGATGGAGATGGTCCGCCGTCTCCTGGGGCTTCAGGCGGCGGCAAAGCCGGACGACGCCTCGGACGCGCTGGCGCTGGCCATCTGCCACGCCCGCTTCTCCGGCTCGCTGCTCACATATAAGGGAGGTCGAAACGAATGTTCTACTATATAGAGGGTACAGTGGCGGCGCTGGACAAAAATTTTGCCGCCATTGACGCCGGGGGCGTGGCCTTCGCCGTCAACACCACCGTCAACACCCTGACCCGTCTGCGCACCGGCGAGCGGGCGCGGCTCTACACGTATCTGAACGTGGCGGAGAACGCGCTGGACCTCTACGGCTTTTATGACCTTTCCGAAAAGCGTGCCTTTGAGCTGCTGCTGGGGGTGTCCGGCGTGGGGCCGAAGGCGGCGCTTTCGGTGCTGAGCGTCTGCACGCCGGAGTCCCTGGCCCTGGCGATCGTCACGGAGAACGAAAAGATGCTCACCGCCGCCCCCGGCGTGGGGAAGCGCGTAGCCCAGAGAATGATCTTGGAGCTTCGGGACAAGATGGCAAAGGATATGCCCGCCGGCGGGACCGGCGGAGGCCAGACGCCCGCGGCCGCCGTCCCGGCGGGGGTCCCCGGCAAAAAGCTTGCGGACATCACCGGGGCGCTGACCGTCCTGGGCTACGCGCCGCAGGAGATCACGGCGGCCCTCCACGGGCTGGACATCGAGAGCATGACGGTGGAGGACGCCATCCGGGCCGTCCTCAAAAAATCGCTGAAGTGAGGGGGAACGGCGGATGATCGACTATTCCAAAGATACGCTTGACTCCAGTACGGACAATATCCTTACCTCGAAATACACGCCGGAGGACGACGCGGAGGGGTCCCTCCGCCCACGGCTTTTGAAGGAGTACATCGGCCAGGAGAAGGCCAAGCAGAACCTGAGCGTCTTTATCGAGAGCGCCAAAAAGCGCGGCGAGCCGCTGGACCACGTGATCCTCCACGGCCCTCCGGGGCTGGGGAAGACGACCCTGGCGGCCATCATCGCCAACGAGATGGGGTCCACCCTCCGCAAGACCTCCGGCCCCGCCATTGAGAAGGCCCGCGACCTGGCGGCGCTACTTACGAGCCTCGACGAGAACGACGTCCTCTTCATCGACGAGATCCACCGCCTCAACCGCGCGGTGGAGGAGATCCTCTATCCCGCCATGGAGGACCGGCAGATCGACATCATCATCGGCCAGGGGCCGGCGGCCACCAGCATCTCCATCGACTTGAAGCCCTTCACCTTAGTGGGGGCCACCACCCGTTCCGGCCAGCTGTCCTCCCCCCTGCGGGACAGGTTCGGCATCGACCTGAAGCTGGAGCTGTATAAGCCCGAGGAGCTGCGCCGCATCATCACCCGATCCGCCGACATCCTCCAGGTGGAGATCGACCCGGACGGCGCGCTGGAGATCGCCTCCCGCAGCCGGGGCACCCCCCGCATCGCCAACCGGCTCCTGCGCCGGGTCCGGGACTTCGCCGAGATCTACACCGGCGGGGTCATCACCCGGGAGCTGGCGGACAGGGCCCTGAAGATGCTGGACATCGACGGCTGCGGCCTGGACGCCATCGACCGGCGGCTTTTGCGCGGCATCATCGTCAATTACGGCGGCGGCCCCGTGGGCCTGGACACCATCGCCGCCACCATAAACGAGGAGTCCGTCACCATCGAGGACGTGTACGAGCCGTACCTTCTCCAGCAGGGATTCCTCACCCGCACGCCCCGGGGCCGGTGCGTCACCCCCCGGGCCTATGAGCATCTGGGCATCCCATTTTCCGGAAATTCCCCCGACGCGGGCGGTCAAACGTCCCTCAAGCTGTGAAAAAACGAAAAAATTCACGAAATTTTAAAAAATTTCAGCAAAATAGCTTGACAAAGATTGCATCAATTCTTATAATGTGTGTATTCCTAACAGTGAAAAATTGGCATAGCTGACGAAAGGGGACCGCGCCGCCTGTCAGCTATGTGACCGGCGTGACAACAGCATGACAGACGAACAGCTATGGCAGAGGGCCGCGGCGGGCGATACCGTGGCCGAGGAACAACTTGTAAACCGCTACACCGTCACCGTGCGCATGTGCGCCAGGCCCTTTTTTCTGGCCGGGGGGGACAGTGAGGACCTCATTCAGGAGGGCATGTTTGGCCTGCTCTCCGCTCTCCGGCATTTCGACCCCGCGAAAGACGTAACCTTCAAGACCTACGCGGAGCGATGCATCAACACTCGGCTCGTGACAGCCGTGCGCACCGCCGCCCGCTTCAAGCACAAACCCTTAAACGATTCCATCTCATTTGAATCCCCGCAGTTCGACGAAAGACAGATCCTGTCCCAAGGCAATTTGCGAGATCCCGAAGAAATGGTTATCACCAGGGAATTGACGGAGGAGCTTCAATCCGCTCTGGACACCGGCCTATCCAAGTTAGAGCGTCAGGTGCTGGATCAATATCTGGAGGGGCTCTCCTACACGGATATAGCCGAAAAATGCGGCATAAGTGTAAAATCCGTTGATAACGCCGTCCAGCGTATCAGGCGAAAGCTGGCGGCAGTCTCTATCTGGCGTTAACAGCTTTAAGCTGACGCAAATATAGCCCACAGGGCAGATTTGTCAAAAGGAAGGTCCAAAGAAACATGTACGAAGACAAGACATTGGTATGCAAAGAGTGCGGCAAGGAATTCGTCTTTACCGCCGGTGAGCAGGAGTTCTACGCTGAGCGCGGCTTCCAGAACGAGCCCCAGCGCTGCAAGGCCTGCCGTGATGCCCGCAAGAACGCGGTTCGCGGTCCCCGTGAGTATTTCACCGCTACCTGCGCCATGTGCGGCGGAGAGGCGAAGGTCCCCTTCGAGCCTAAGTCCGACAGGCCCGTATACTGCAGCGAGTGCTTTGCGAAGATCAAGGAGCAGCAACAGCAGGGCTGAGCGCCAACAATGCAAAAAAAGACGGGCTTTCGCCCGTCTTTTTTTGACGGAGAGCGTCAGATTCCCGCCCGGATACCGTCTTATAGAGAGAGTCCTGGGGAGAACCCCCTTCCGCAGCGGGGGCCGGGGCGCGGTCAACGGGCGGCAAAAAGGAGATGAGAGCATGGATGACGCGGCCATCGTCGATCTCTACTGGGCGCGGGACTCCCGCGCTATCGGCGAGACACAGACAAAGTACGGGCCTTTTTTGGGCGCCATCGCCATGAATCTGCTGAACGTGCGTGAGGACGCGGAGGAGTGCGTCTCGGACACGTATCTGGCGGCGTGGAACGCCATACCGCCGGAGAGGCCGGGCCTTCTGCGGGCGTTTCTTGGGCGGATCGTCCGCAACCTCTCCCTGGACCGTCTGCGCCGCAGCCGCGCCAAAAAGCGCGGCGGCGGGACGCCGGACGCCATTTTCGAGGAGTTAGAGGAGCTTCTGCCCGACTCCCGGACGCCGGAGGGAGAGGTGGAGCGGCGGGAGCTTCTGCGGGACATCGAGGACTTTCTGCGCGCCCAGACGGAGCGGACGCGGAACATCTTCCTCCGCCGCTACTGGTACGCGGACAGCGTGACCGCCATTGCCTCCCGCTACGGACTGCGGGAGAACGCCGTCTCGGCCCAGCTTCTGCGGACGCGGGGCAAGCTCAGAAGCTTTTTGGAGGAAAGGGGACATACGATATGACGGGCCAGATGCTGTTTGCGCTTTTGGGCGAGCTGGACGAGGGCCTTGTGGACGCTGCGGCGGCGGAGCCGAAGCGGCGCGTTTCAGGCCGCCGCATGACGGCGATCCTCTCCTTTGCCGCCTGTGCCGCTGTGGTGGGGTTTGTGTTTTTCCTGCCGCGGGCGGCGGGGAAGGAGAGTGTCATCGGCGGCGAGGTCAACAACCAGGCAGCCGCGCCGGGGGAGAGCTGGAATGAGAATAACGGCCTGGAGTGCCAGGCCCCGGAGGGATCGGCCGGCAGCGGCTCCGATTTATCCGGCGGCACGGCGGATGACCTGTGGTTCGAGGCCACGGTGCTGGAGACGGGGGATGAGCTGACCGTCGCCCCGGCGGAGGGGTCGCTCTTCTACGGACAGGCACAGCGCGTTGTCCTGGACCTGACGGACACGCCCCCGGAGGCCGTGCCGGAGGACCTGAAGCCGGGGGACACGGTGCGGATAACCTGTGGCACGGGGGAGCTTCTTTTCCGCGAAGACGGCTCCGCGGCGCTCCGGGAGGTCCTGGAGATCGCCCTGACGGGCGGCGGACAGCCGTGACCGCAATTTTTCCTATTGAATTTCCCGCCGGCAGTGGTATAATAAGAGGGAAATCAAGACAAGGAGGTCATTTTTATGACATTTACAAAAGATACCATCGTCGCCGAGGTCATGATGAAGGCCCCGCAGACCCAGCCGCTCTTCCTGAACATCGGGATGCACTGCCTGGGGTGCGCCTTCGCCACCGGCGAGACCATCGAGCAGGCGTGCAACACCCACGGCGTTGACCCGGACGATTTCCTGGAGGAGCTTAACGGCTTCCTGGCCAGCGAGGCGTGAGAGAAAGCGAAACCACACGGGGGCGGACGGCAGGTCCGCCCTCCGCTTTATGGGAGGAACATGATAAAACTATCACCCAGGCTCGCCGCCGTGGCGGCCCTGGCCGGGAGCGGCGGGAGCGTCATCGACGTGGGCACGGACCACGGGTATGTGCCTGTGTATTTTGCCCAAAAGGGCCTTTTTTCAAAGATCGCCGCGTCGGACCTCCGCCCCGGCCCCTTGGAGAGCGCCAGGGCCTCCGCCCGGGAGTACGGGGTCTTTGACAAGATCGATTTCATCCTCTCCGACGGCCTCAGAGGCGTTCCGGGGCCGTTCGACACCGTGGTCATCGCCGGCATGGGCGGGGAGACCATGGCGGGCATCCTGTCAGACTGCCCCTGGGCGGCGGGGGCGCGGCTTGTGCTGCAGCCCCAGAGCAAGTTTGCGGAAGTGGGCAGATGCCTTGACGGGCTGGGACTTGTCTGCGAGAGGGCCGTCCTCGTTGAGGACGGGGGGAAACTCTACGCCGCCTTCTCGGCGGCGCGGGGGGAGGGCGGCTTTGACCTCCTCCGGGCGCTTATGGACGGGCGGGACCCGCTTTTGCAAAAAGGGCTGGCCCTGGAGGCCGCCCGGCTGGACCGGGCGCTTTCCGGCGCGGAGCGGGCAGGGCGGAGGACTTACGCATATGAGGCGCTTTCCACGGAAAAAGAGGCCGTGCTGAGCGCGTTGACGGAGGTAGGAAAATGGTAAAGGTACATGAGATCTACGCGGCCCTGGCCGGGCTTGCGCCGGTGGAGCTGAATCTGGGCTTTGACAACGTGGGACTGCTGGTGGGGTCCTGGGAGGACGAGGTAGAGCGGGTCCTGTGCGCGCTGGACATCACGGAGGAGGTCATCGAGGAGGGGAAAAGCCTCGGCGCGGACCTCATCATCTCTCACCATCCCCTGTTCTTTGAGCTTAAAAACGTGACGGATTCGGATGCCGCCGGTTCCCGCGTCCTGCGGCTGGCCCGCGCCGGGATGAGCGCCATCTGTATGCACACCAATCTGGACATCGCCCCCGGCGGCGTCAACGACGCCTTAGCGGAGGCGCTGGGGATAGCCGATGCCGTGCCCTTCGGCGCGGAGCAGTGCGGGCGGATCGGCTGGGTGCCGGAGCAGGACCTTTTGGGCTTTATGGCCCACGTCAGGGGCGCGCTGGACGCCGGCGGCCTTCGGTACGTGGACGCAGGGAGGCCCGTCTGCCGCGTGGCCGTGCTGGGCGGCGCGGGGGGCGGCGAGATGACGGAGGCATTGGAGGCCGGGGCGGACACCTACGTCACCGCCGACGTGAAGCACCACCAGTTCATCGACGCGAGGGAGCTGGGAATAAACCTCATCGACGCGGGGCACTTCTCCACGGAGAACGTGGTGATCCCCCGGCTTGCGGAGCTTCTCGCCGGGTCGTTCCCGGAGCTGGACGTCAGAATATCCCGGCTCCACGCCCAGCCGGAGAGATTTTTTGTATGAGTTTGCCTTGCATTGCGCGGTTCAATACGCTATAATAAGAAAGGCTCCGGGCGTTTCCGACGCCGCGGGGCCTGAATATTGCGCCGCATCCTGAGTACCGCCCGGCCCGACAGAACCGGGGGCAAAGGGAGCGACAGCAGGAGGTAATGATAAAATGAATAACGAAAACTCTGTCAAGACAAGAAAGCTCGTGCTTTTAGCCATCCTCACGGCCATCATCGTGGTCCTGCAGGTAATCACCCAGTTCATCAAGCCGGGCTTCTTCCCCATCACCCTCTCCCTGACGCCCATCATCGTGGGCGCGGCCCTGTGCGGCGCGGGGGCGGGCGCGTTTTTGGGCTTCGTGTTCAGCGTGATGGTGCTCTTAGACCCCGTCACCGGTGCGTTCCTGGCGGTCTCCGTCCCCGGCACGGTGGTCACCGTCCTTCTGAAGGGCACGCTGGCGGGCCTCGTCTCCGGGCTTGTGTACAGGCTCGTTGAGAAAAAGAACGAGTACGTGGCCGCCCTCTGCGCCGGCATCGTCAGTCCCCTGGTGAACACGGGCGTATTCTTTTTAGGGTGCCTCGTCTTCTTCGCCGACTACTGCGTTCAGGTGGGCGAGAGCGTGGGACTTTCGGGGAACGTGTTTTACATGATCGCCACGGTGTTTATTGGCGCGAACTTCTTTATCGAGCTGGCCGTCAATGTGGTCCTCTCCGGCGTCATCGTGATGCTGGTGAAGAACGGGCGGAAGATCCTGAGGCTTGAGAAATGATTTTTGAGGGGGCGGACATATGCTTCTGGCGGTAGACATCGGCAACACCCACATCTGCCTGGGCTGTATGGAGGGGCTGAAGATCCTCAAAATGGTGCGGCTCACCACCAACAAGCTCAAGACGGATTTTGAATACGCTTCCGACATACGCCACTTCTTTGACTTCTTCGACATAGACGCCTCCGCTCTGGACGGGGCCATCGTCTCCTCCGTGGTGCCGCCGCTGACCAACGCCTTCTCCGGCGCTGTGAAGCTGGCCACGGGCGTGACCCCCATGATCCTGGGCAAGGGCGTGAAAACCGGCGTCAACATCCTCATCGACGACCCGGCGCAGACCGGCGCGGACCTGGTGGCCGCCGCCGCGGGGGCCTTGAAGCTCTACGCCCCGCCCCTCATCATCATCGACATGGGTACCGCCACCACCATCTCCGTCCTCAATAAGGCCGGGTCCTTTGTCGGCGGCACCATCGCCCCCGGCGTGGCCCTGGGCCTCGCGGCCCTCAGCTCCGGCACCAGCCAGCTGCCCAACATCTCCCTGGAGGCCCCGGCGAAGGTCATCGGCACCAACACCGTGGACAGTATGCGCTCCGGCGCGGTCTTGGGCGCGGCGGCCATGCTGGACGGGATGATCGAGCGCGTCGAGGAGGAGCTTGGCGGCGAGGCCACGGTGGTCGCCACCGGCGGCATCGCCTCCTCCATCGCCCCGCTGTGCCGGCGGAGGATCTTGGTCAACGACGACCTGCTGCTCACCGGCCTTGCCGTCATCTTCGAGAAGAACAGAAAAAATAAATAACGCAGCATAAGGCGGCGGGAGTTCAACTCCCGCCGCCTTAAAACAAAAATCTTTGAATTTCGCAAAATTCACGCGGAGTTTCCCGCACGTTCCCCTTTGTCGAAAAAGGCCAACGGCCTTTTTCGACAGATTAAAATCCCTGAATTTCGTAAAATTCAGGGATTTTTTGCGTCTTTATAAAGGGGAGGGCGAACGCCCCGCCGCCCTGCGGCTCACAGGAGATTGACGACCCGAAGGACGATCTGCGCCGCCTCGGCGCGGGTGGCGGAGCCGTTGGGACTCAGCGAGCCGCCGGCCCCGGTGAAGATGCCGGAATACGTCACCCGCGCGGCGGCCTGGAGCGCCCAGAAGGCGATGTCGCCGGTGTCGGTGAAGCGCAGTCCGTTGCCGTCCGGGAGGCGGACGGACCTGTCGATGATTACCATGATCTCCTGGCGGGTGATGGGCGCGTCGGGGTTGAAGCCCGTTCCAGACCCCAGGACGATGCCCCGCTCCCAGGCCTGGACAATGTACTCTTCGGCCCAGCTGCCCTCGATGTCGTCAAAAGGGCAGGGGGTATCGGGATCGGTGACCTTCTCCGGGAGAGCGCCCATACACGCAAGCCCGGAGTAGAGCATGGCGGTAAATTCGGCGCGGGTGACAAGGGCTTCGGGCCTGTACGCCCCCTCGCCGGCGTGAAGCTCTACGCCCATGGAGTCCAGGGTGTCCACCGCCGGGCGGCACCAGTGGTAGGCGATGTCGCCGTACTTCCCCATAAAGCGCAGCAGCTCAAAGCCGTAGTCCAGGAGCTTTACGCAGTCGGTGGCGCGGGTGTCGTAGGAGGAGCTGGCCATAGCCACGGCGATGAGGCGCTTTCCGCCCCTCACGGCGGTGGCGGTCTGGCAGTATCCGGCGGGGTTGGTGTTCCCGGTCTTGAAGCCGTCGGTGCCCTCGTAGCTGTATCTCCCGCCGGGGAGCAGGTAATTGGTGGTGGGGTAGTCCTGCCCGTTGAACGTTACGCTCTGCTGGGAGGTGATCTCCAGGACCTCCGGGTAGTCGGCGATAAACTGCCGGACAAGCATGGCCTGGGAGCGGGCGGTGATGTAGTTGAAGAGATGTCCGTGGGGGTTCACATAGGACGCGGTAAGACCCAGCCGCGCGGCCGTCTCGTTCATCCTGACCACGAACGCCTCCTCCGAGCCGGAGACAAGCTCCGCGAGGGCCACGGCGCTGGCGCTGGCGGAGTAGATGAGCATGAGCCGGAGGAGCGTCCCCACCGGCACGGTCCCGCCGTAGGGCAGGGGGACCACCATCTCGTAGTTGGTGTGGTCGCGGGATATGGCTGCCACATGGTTGCTGATGGGGACCTCGGTGTCCATGGTGAAGGACCCTCTGGCCAGCTCCTCATACACGATGTACGCCGTCATCACCTTGACCATGGAGGCGGGGACCAGCGGCTCGTCCGGGTCCTTCCCGTAAAGGACCTCCCCGGTGTCAAAGTCCAGGACCACGGCGGCCCTGGCGGTGAGATCGGGGATCGCCGGCGGCTCCCCGGAACCGTCCGCCAAGGCGGGGAAGGAGAGCAAAAGCGCGGCGGCAAGCACCAGCGCCGCTGCGCGGGACAAGAAGGAGACTTTTTTCACCAGATACCACACCCTGTTTTCTCTTTTTTTCAGGCGAGGGGAGCCGTACAGCCCCCTCAAGCGGTTCAATATTTTATCAAAGAGCAGAGAGGATGTCAAGAAAAAACGTCCTCCGCGCCGTACCGGCGGCGGAGAACGTCTCGCGCAGGGCTTTCCCGGAGGGAAAATACACACAACAAAAGAAAGCGGCTATTGAACGCGTTCAAAAAAGTCGTAATCCCGCAAACGTATTATTTTGGACCCGGAGGTCATTCTCCGGCGTTGGGGCGGCGCATGGCCGCGAGGCCCACAGTGTACTCGTCCTCCGCGTTCACAATGAGCTTTGCGAAGGGGAGAAAGTATTGTCCGGCGTCCGTCAGCTCCACGCGGCGGGTGGAGCGATTGAAGAGCGTGACCCCCAGCTCCTCCTCCAACTCCTTGATATGGCGGGAGAGCGTGGGCTGCGAAAGGAAAAGCTTCTCCGATGCTGAATTAAAATTTTTAAGCTCCGACAATGTCAGGAACTCCCGCATACTTTGAATTTTCAAGTTCCCATCCCTCTTTGTATCTGAAGATGTTGTAAAACGAACTATTTTTCCCTTATTCCAGAAAAAGTATACCACGGATTATCATTTTACGCAATAATTCATACGAAAGACAAATTAATTTTCCAAAGAAAGTATTAATTGCTACCCTAAAGAGGGCTTTTGTCGAAAGATATGCTTTACAGTTGAAAATCAGTGGCCGGGGGGATATAATTGGGAAAAAGGGGGTGAGGGATATGAGAAAAGCGGTTTCCCTGTTTTTGCTGATGGTGTCGGCCCTGCTGCGGCTCCTGTCGGTCCTGCCGGGCGCGGCGGAGCCGGCGCCCTCCCCGGAGGAGAGGGCAAGGGAGCTTCTTGACGGCATGACGGCGGAGGAGAAGCTTCTTCAGCTCTTCGTGGTGACGCCGGAGGCGCTGACGGGGGAGGCGGCGGTGACGGACGGGGAGAAGCTGGCCGCGGCCCTGGCGGAAACGCCGGTGGGCGGGATCGTCCTCTTCCAGAAAAACCTGGTCTCCGCCCAGCAGACCCGCGCCCTCACCGCGTCCGCCCAGGGGGCGGCGAAATACGGCCTTTTCGTGGCGGTGGACGAGGAGGGCGGCACGGTGGCCCGGCTCATGAACGCCCTCCATACCCGTAAGCTCGGCCCCATGTACGACTACAGGGCCGAGGGGCCGGAGAGGGCGCGGGAAAACGCCGCGACCATCGGGGAGGATATCCGCGCCCACGGCTTCAACCTGGATTTTGCCCCGGTGGCGGACGTGTGGACAAACCCCGTGAACACCGTCATTGGCCGCCGGGCCTACAGCGACGACCCGGAGGAGGCGTCGGAGCTTGTGGCCACTGCGGTGGAGGGTTTCCACGACGCCGGGGTCCTGTGCACCCTCAAGCATTTTCCCGGACACGGGGACACGGTGGCCGACTCCCACACGGGGCAGGCAACGGTGGAGCTGAACCGGGAGGAGATCGAGAGCCTCCAGCTCCCGCCCTTCGCCTCCGGCATCAACGCCGGGGCGGACATGGTGATGGTGGGGCACCTGACGTGCCCGGCGCTGGACGGTGAGATCGCCACGGTCTCCCACGCCATCGTCACGGACCTTCTGCGGGGGGAGCTGGGCTTCGAGGGGGTCGTCATCACCGACAGCCTCCAGATGAGCGCCGCGTCCAAGCTCTACGGGCCGGGGGAGCTGGCCGTCCGCGCCATCGGCGCGGGGGTGGACCTTTTGCTGATGCCGGAGGACCTCTCCGAGGCCCTGGAGGGCCTGAGAAGCGCCCTTGAAAGCGGCGCGCTCACCCAGGAGCGCATCGACGGGAGCGTGCGAAGGATCCTGGAGCTGAAGCTGAGAGCGGGGATATTGGAATAAAGGCGGCGGCCCCACTTGTGAACCGCTACGCCTCCCGGCGGACGCCCTCGATGTGGAGGAACCGCGCCCTGGCAAAGACGTAGCTCTCCAGGGGCCGGTCCAGAGCGTCATAGGTGTGGGCGCAGACGGTGAGGCGCGGGCGCACCGCCACGATCACGGGGGAGTGATAGAAGCGGCCCTGCGTGGAACCAAGCTGGACGATGTCCCCCGGCTGCGCGTCCTCCCGCGCCGCCTCCACGGCGTGAGGGCCGGGGCCGCCGTTGCGGATGAGGAAATCGTACAGGTATTCCACCCCCGTCCAGGAGGCCGTGCGGTCGTTTGCCGAGCGGTAGAACCAGCCCGTGACGGGCGCGTAGTTCATCACCCCCGCCCCGGCAAAAAGGCACTGGGAGGCGAAGCTCGTGCAGTCCCCGCCCAGCTCCTCAAAGTCGTAATACCGGGGATTCCTCCCCAGCGCCCAGCGCCGGGCGTATGCCACGGCGGCCTCCCGGTCGTATGGCGTGTCAATGAGCATGGCCGTTCCCTCCGCGTCGATTTTTTCCCTCCATCCTATGCCGTTATTTCACGGTCTGCCCTCCCGCGCCGTATACTGGCGTAAGGAGGGATCGATCGTGATCATTCATGTGGTAAAAAGCGGCGACACGCTCTATTCCATCGCCCGCCGCTACGGCGTCAGCGTCTCGCGCCTTCGCGCCGACAACGGCCTTACGGAGAGCCAGACCCTGGTGGTGGGCCAGGCGCTCATCGTCACGCTGCCGTCCCAGGTCTACACCGTCCGGGCCGGGGACACGCTCGCTTCCATCGGACGGCGCTACGGGGTCTCCGTGCTGGAGCTTGTCCAGAATAACCCTGAGCTTATCCAAAACATGACCATCCAGCCGGGACAGCAGCTCACCGTCAGCTTCCAGGGCGGCAAGATACGCACCGTCTCCACCAAGGGCTACGCCTACCCCCACATCCGCCGGGACGTGCTCCAGAGGGCGCTGCCGTACCTCACCTATCTTGCGGTGTTCACCTACGGCTTCACTGAGTCCGGCCGGCTCATCCCCGCCGACGACGCGGCTCTGATCCGGGAGGCGTACCGCTGGAACGCCGCGCCCATCCTCGTCTTCTCCAGCCTTGACGAGACAGGCGGCTTCTCCACCGACAGGGCCTCCCGCCTCTTCTCCGACCCGCAGCTGCAAACCACCGTCCTGAACGCGCTGGCCCAGACCATGAGGGAAAAGGGCTACGTGGGGGTGGATATGGACTTTGAGTACATCGCCCCGGCGGACGCCCAGGGGTATCAGGATTTCCTCCGCCGCGCCGTGGAGGTGATGCGCCCCCAGGGCTTCACCGTCAGCGCGGACCTGGCCCCCAAGACCAGCGCCGGCCAGCAGGGGCTTTTGTACGAGGCCCACGACTACCCGGCCATCGGTTCCATCGTGGACCGGGTGCTGCTGATGACCTACGAGTGGGGGTACACCTACGGCCCGCCCATGGCGGTGGCGCCTCTCAACCAGGTCCGGGACGTGGTGCGCTACGCCGTCAGCGAGATCCCGCCCGCCAAGATCTTCATGGGCGTGCCCAACTACGGCTACGACTGGACCCTGCCCTACGAGCAGGGCGTTTCCCGCGCCGAGAACATCGGCAACCAGGGCGCGGTGCTCAGGGCCGCCCGGTACGGCGCGGAGATCGGGTTTGACGAGACGGCCCGGTCGCCGTACTTCGAGTATTACGCCGGGGGCCGGAAGCACGTGGTGTGGTTCGAGGACGTGCGCAGCGTCCAGGGGAAGCTGGAGCTTAGTGATGAGTACGGCCTTCTGGGCGTGGCCTACTGGAACATCATGCGCCCCTTTAACGCGAACTGGGCCTTCCTGGCGGCCCGGTACGCCATCAACAAGGTGGTGTGAGGCGCGGCCGCCCTTTCCGCGCCGCGCCCCTTTACCCCGCACGGGTTTTGTGCTATACTATATTTCATCTTCGATCCCGCCCGCGGGCGGGGAACGTTTACACACCGGGAGGGAGACCATGAGGCGTCCGGCACCGAAAAAGAGAAGCTGGGTCATCCCCGCCACCGCCTTCGCCATTCCGCTGATGGGAATGCTGATCGTCATGGCGGTGCGGGGGTTTGCGCCCTTTGGGAGCCATTCCCTCCTGTATTCCGATATGTTCTACCAGTACTACCCCTTCTTCGTGGACTACCGGGAGGCCCTGCGGGAGGGCGGGGGACTTCTGCACAGGTGGAGCATCGGGATGGGCGTGGACTATCTGGGCCTTGTGGCCTACTACCTCGCCTCCCCCTTCGCGGCGCTGGGGGTGATCGTGCCGGATAAGCTCCTTCTGAGCTATTACTCCCTGCTCATGCCGGTGAAGATCGGCCTTGCCGGCCTTTCCTTCGCGCTGTTCCTTCGGGGGACCTTTCGGAGGGAGGACCTTTTCACCGCCCTCTTCGGGAGCTTTTACGCCCTGTGCGCCTGGGCGCTCTGCTACCACTGGAACGTCATGTGGTTCGACACCTTCGCCCTCCTGCCCCTTGTGGCGCTGGGGGAGGTGCGGCTCATCCGGGACCGGCGTTTTGGCCTCTACACCGTGACGCTCCTGATGTCCGTCCTCTTTAATTACTACATCGGCCTTTTCACCTGTATCTTCGTCCTGCTGACCTTCTTTTGCTGCCAGCTGTGCCGGTGGCGCGGACTGGGCCGCTTCTTCGGGGACCTCGCCCTCATCGCGGCCTGCTCGCTCCTGGCCATCGGCATGACCGCTTTTTTGGAGCTGCCCGCCCTGGCGGCGCTCCAGAACACCCAGTCCGGCATCAATAACTTCCCCCAGGGCTTCCGCCTCAACATCGCCGGGGAGAACACCTGGCGGGGCCTGCTGGACGCCGTGCGCGCGGTCCTGGGGAACATGGGCGGCTGCGTGGAGCCGGACTTCAAGGAGGGTCTTCCCAAGCTCTACTGCGGCGTCGGGACGATCCTTCTGGCCGTCCTTTTCCTCATCTCCGGGAAGGTCAAATTCCGGGACAAGCTGTGCAGCGCGGCGCTCCTGGCCTTCTTCATTCTGAGCTTCATCATCCGCAAGCTCGACTATGTCTGGCACGGCTTCCATTTCACCAACATGATCCCCTACCGCTTCAGCTTCCTCTACAGCTTCGTCCTCCTCTACATGGCCTGGAGGGCGTTCCTTGAGCGGGAGAGCTTCCGCGTCTGGCGGATCGTCCTGGCGGCGCTTTTGACGCTCCTGGCCCTCTTCTGCGGCGACTCGCGGGGCGAATGGGTCTTCATCCTCTACAACCTGGGCTTCGTCCTCTTCTACGCCGGGGTCCTCCTGCTGGGAGCCGCCGGGAAAAAGCCCGCCGCGAGGGGGGAGGGCCTCCCCGGTGGGGCGGCGGAGCCGCCGTTTAAGGTGGAGGAGCTGCCCTGTGCCGGGGAGGAGCTTCTTCCGGCCCCGGAGGACGCGCCGCGCCCCGCCCCGGAGCCTCCGCGTTCGCCGGACAGGCCCCCCTTCACGGTGGAGGAGCTTCCCTACACCGAGGAGGAGCTTCTGCTCACGCTGGAGGGGTCCCCCCTCCCGGAGGCGGAGCCTTTGGCCCTGGAGGCGGCGCGCCGGGACAGAAGGGCGCGGGCGGCCCGCGCCCGCCGCCATCGGAGAGCTTCGGCGGCCCTGGCGGCCGGGATGGCGCTGGAGATCGTGGTGAACCTGGTGAACTTCGGCTGTTACGCCACAGGCGCGGGCGTCTCCAACTTCCCCAAGGGCGGCGCGGACGCCGTCCGGGTGTTCAATGAGATGAAAACGCGGGAGGCCGCCACCCTCTTCTACCGGGCGGAGACCACCCACACCGAGACGGACAACGACGGCGCCCTCAACGGCTATAACGGGATCTCCGCCTTCACAAGCTCGGCCAACCTCCGAGTGACGAAGTTCATGGGCAAGCTGGGGATCATGGGGAAGGACACGTACAACAGCTATATCTACGAGGAGACCTCCCCCGTCGCCAACCTGTTCCTGGCTTTGAAGTACATGGTGGAGCGGGACGGCAGGGTGAAGGAGAACCCCTATTTTACGGATATATTCAGCTCCGGGAACGTCCGCCTTCTGGAGAACAACGCCTTCCTCCCCCTGGGCTTTCTGGCCCAGCCCGCCCTGGCGGAGGTGGACTTCCAGAGCGACGCCGACCCCTTCCTCTTCCAGAACGGTCTCCTTGAGGCCGCCTCCGGCGTGGCAGGGGAGTACTGGCGGCGGATCCCCGGGGGGAACCTGGACATCACCGCCTCGGAGGGCGTGGAGCTGACGGCCATGGTCCAGAGCCGCTACGCCGCCTTCAAGGGCGGGAGCGCGGACGGGACGGTCCTGTTCACCTACACCGCCGACCGGGAGGGGCTGGCCTGCGTCCACCTGTCCTTCTCCGGGCGCTACCCCTTCCGCATCTACAAAAACGGCGAGGAAGTGGTCAGCGACTCGTACTACCTGCCCCAGATCGTCAGTGCCTGTCAGGTGGTCCCCGGCGACGTGCTGGAGATCCGGCTGACCTGCGGCGCGAATGTCAGCGGCAACGCCACCGTCCGCGCCGCCATCCTGGACGGGGACCTGTTCCAGAGCGCCTATGACGCGCTGTCCGCCTCCCGGCTTGAGCTGACGGCGTTCACCCAGACCCTGGTGGAGGGCCGGATCGACTGCGACAGGGACGGGCTTCTCTACACCTCCGTCCCCTGGGACGGGAACTGGCTGGTGGAGGCGGACGGGGAGCGCGTGGAGCCGGTGCTGGTGGGCGACTGCATGATCGCCCTGCCCCTGAGCCGGGGGAGCCACACCGTCACGCTGCGCTACCATAACGCCGCCTTCTCCCTGGGCTGGAGGGTCAGCCTCGGCTGCGCCGCCGTCTTTGCCGTCATGCTGACGGCCTGCCGGCCCCGCAAGCGGGGAAAGCACGAGATGCGCCGGAAACCCCGCCGCCCGGCCTGACAACCTCTCAATTCGATCTTTTCCGGGGACACGCGCCCTTAAAAAGAAAAACTCCCTGAATTTCGTAAAATTCAGGGAGTTTTTTCGGTATCTGTCTTTGACTGCCTCACCCCAGCACGGACTCGGCCACGTTGAAGTACAGCCCCGCGTCGGTATATTCCGGCACCTGCCCCAGCCGCCAGACGCTGACGGAAGTGACGCCCAGAAGCCGCGCCAGCTCCAACTTCGCCTCCACGCTCCGCTGGTCCTCGTACCACAGGAAGATGTGCTGTCCCGACTCGGTGTCGTAGGTGACGTAAGGGTTTTTCAGCGTCTGGGACCAGCCCCTCTGGCACGGGCCGGAGAGCCGGCTGTACACCGTGGAGAGGGCGGGGTAGATGGGCGCGGTGGAGACCAGCTTCCCCGCGCTGTCCGTCTCCCAGGCCATAGCCGACAGGCTGAGATTCAGGGAGACCTTGCTCAGGTCCGCCACCCCCGTCACCGGGTCCGTCACGTCCCGCAGGGAGCGGTAGACGGAGGCGATGGGCGTCAGGGCGGAGGTCTTGTAGTACTCCGACCCCAACAGGTTCTCCGGCATGGAGAGGGGCGCGTAGTTGTGGGCCATGAGAAGGAGCTTGTCCGCGCTCTGCCCCAGCGCCCGGTAGTCGTAGCCGTCATAATAGGCCCCGTCCGCCGTGGTGGGCATCACCGCCACGTAGAGCGTCATGCCGTTCTCCCTCAACGCCGCCCCCAGCGACTCCACAAAGGCGGTGAAGTCCGCCTTCGATTTGGCGTAAAGCCCCTCGAAGTCCACGGTCACGCCGGACAGGCCCAGCGCGCGCGTCTCCTCCAGGATAAGTCCCACGGCCTCCTCCCTGGCGGCGGGGTCGCTCAAAAGCCCGCTCAGCGCGCCGCTGGCGTCGTTCATGAACACGGACAGGTGGAGCGTCACCCCCGCGTCCCGGAGCGACTTCACCACGTCCTCGTACCCGTCGGGGACGCGGTACTCGTTGGCGTTCTCCGCGCCGGTGTTGAGCCGCGCCTTTCCCCCGGCATACTCCATCCTGGCCCAGCCGAAGCTGACGGCGTCAAAGCGGCGGGCCAGCTCCACCTGGCTGTAGGAGGAGATGGCGTAAAAGGCGTGGGTCCACTCCGTCCGGGAGATGGTCCGCTCGTAGACCCGCACCAGCATCGCCGCCGCCTGTTCCCGCAGGGCGCGGCCCTCCGGGGAGAAGGTGGTGGCGGAGGTGCCCATGGTCATGTCGATGTCATAGGCCACGGCGATATAGCCCTCGTCCTGGGTCACGTCCGTGAAGGGCAGGGGGAGGGAGAGCTGCGCCATGTCCGAAAGCCCCAGCGCCCGCACCAGCATCACCGCCATCTCCCGGCGGGTGATGGGGTCCTCCGGCCGGAAGCGCCCCCCGGCGTCCACCGCGCCGTGGGCCGCGGCGGCGTTTATGTAGCCCCGCCCCCAGGACTGGGAGATGTCCTCAAAGGCGTCCCGGTCCGTGACCTCCTCCCAGCCGAACATACGCCAGAGGATGGTCACAAACTCCTGCCGGGTGAGGGTGGAGCCGGTGCCGAAGCTGGTATCGGTCCGGCCCATCATCAGGCCGTACTCCCTCGCCTTCAAAACGGCGTCCCGCGCCCAGTCCTCCGTGGGCATATCCACATAGGGGTCGTCCCCGGCGCACAGCGCCGGGACGGAAACGGCCCCCGCCAGGAGCCCCAAAGCCAATAATACGCACAGGATCTTTTTCATCCCGCCGCCTCCTTCTTGTCAATGGTATTCTTTCCGTATTATATCATACGGTGGAGGATTTTGCAACTGTCCCTCCGAACCCCGCGCCGGGGAGAGCCACGATTTTTGCCTTTCCCGGTTGAAGTCCGGGGGAGACTGTGCTAAAATAGGAAAAAAACGAAGGAGGCCCTTATGACCGCGATCATCACCGATGTCCACTACCGTATGTCCCTTGCGGTCATACGCGACCTTGGCGCGCGGGGCGTCAGGATCGTCTGCTGCGAGAGGGAGGGCGCGGGAGAACCCGTGGGAGCCTTCTCCAAATACTGCGATGAGGTCCATATCCTGCCCAGGGACGGGGCTGTGGAAGCCCTCTACGACCTGTGCGCGGCCATCGCCGCCGCCGAGGGGGAGAAGCCGGCGCTGCTGGCCGTGGGGGCCGCCACCCTGGCCGAGCTTGCCGGGGCCGGGACGGCGGAGCGTTTCTCCGCTGTGGCGGGCCTTCTCTGCCCGTCAAAGACCGCCCTGGACACCCTCAACGACAAGGAGGCCGTGGCCGCCCTGGGCCGGGAGCTGGGCATCCCCCTGCCGGAGGCGTACACGCCGGAGAGCGTCCGCTTCCCCTGCGTTGTGAAGCCCCGGTGCGGCGAGAGGTTCGGCCTCTCCGCCGGGGAGCGGTACGCCATCGTGGGCGCGCCGGGGGAGCTTCCTGCCGTCCTTGAGCGGTTTGAGGCTCTCACGGGGGAGCCGCCCCTCATCCAGGAGTACCTCCCCGGCGGCGGCATGGGCTGTTCGGTGGTGGCCCAGGAGGGCCGGGTCGCCCGCGCCGTCTGTCACAGGCGGGTGCGGGAGTACCCCGTCTCCGGCGGCCCCTCCAGCTGCTGTCAGGCGCTGCGGGACGGGAGGCTGGAGGGATATGCCGCCGCCCTGGTGGAAAAGACAAACTTCTCCGGCCTTTGCATGGTGGAATTTAAGCTGGACGGGGAGGGAGAACCCCGGCTTTTGGAGGTCAACCCCCGCGTCTGGGGGACCTATCCGCTGACGCGGGCCGCCAAGGCGGGCTTTTCCTGGGAGTGGTTCCGCCTCTCCTGGAACAGGGGCAACCCGCAGAAGGTCCTGCTCCCCGACGAGGACGGGCTGGTCTGCGGGAAAAAGATGCGCTTCGCCCTCTCGGACCTGGCGGCGGGGCTGGGGTATCTCAGGCGCGGCCGTGTGAGGCCGTTCCTGGGCGCGGCGGCGGACCTTATCGACCCCCGCGTCCCGGACGGGGTGTGGGACATCCGCGACCCCAGGCCGGCCTTTCGTTACTATTCGTCCCTTTTGAAAAGGAGGGGGTAGTCATGGAGCTGAAGATCGACCTGCACGTCCACTCCTGTGCCTCCCTGGACGGGCGCTCGGACCTGGACGCGCTGGCAAAGGCCGCCGGGGAGCGGGGCCTGGATGCCGTCGCCGTGTGCGACCATAACCGTTTTACGCTGGAAAAGCCGGAGACCCGCTGCGGCGTCCTGCTCCTGCCGGGGTGCGAGATCTCCACGAAAACAGGCCACGTGCTGGCTCTCTTCTGCCGGGAGCCGTTTGACGTCCCCAAGGAGCTGCCCACCCTTGCCCAGGCCGCCGGCCTCATCCGCGCCCACGGCGGGCTTGCGGTCATCGCCCACCCCTTCACCAGGGCGGACAAGGACCGGGAGGCGGAGGCGCGGGAGCTTGACGGCGCGGAGTGCGCCAACGCCAGGGCGTATTTCCACAACCCGGAGGCCAACGCCATGGCCGCCGCATATGCCGCGCGCCACGGCCTCATCGCCACCGGCGGGAGCGACGCCCACGAGGCCGGCGAGGTGGGAAACGCCTACACGGCGGCTCAGTGCGGCGAACGCACGCCCGAGGGAATCGAGGCCGCCGTCCGCGCGGGGCTTTGCCGCCCGGTATTTGTGAAAAACACCTCCCGCACACGCAAGGGCCTCTCCCAGCTTGAGGCGGCCCGCCGCCGGGGGGGCGTCCGCGCCCTCTGCCGCGGCGCGGCCTACCTTGTCTACTGCGCGGGCAGGGATATACTTCATATCTGAATCGGAGGGAAATCGTATGTCTGTTATGACAAAATGCATCGGCGTCGCCAAGAAGGTCAAGCACCGCTTCGACGCGCAGATCAAGGCCAATACCCCCGTCTACGTCTCGCCTGTGCGGCGCGTGGAGCGGGTGAAAACCGGCGAGCGGGTGGTGGCCATGACCTTTGACGACGGCCCCTGCCGGATGCCGCCGAACCCCGTGGGGAGCCACGAAAAGGGCCTCACCATGACCCTTGTGGACATCCTTGAGAAGTACGGCGCCAGGGGCACCTTCGACGTGGTGGGTTCCACCGCCGGGAACTACCCGGACGAGGCCGGGAAGGAGGGGACCGCCGCCTGGGGCGGCGTCCGCTACGACCATTACCCGGACTTCGGACACGACGCCGAGGGCGGCGCGCAGGCGTGCCGGGAGGAGATCGACCGCCTGCTCAAGGGCGGCCACGAGATCACCAGCCACACCTACGCCCACGTGCTCTACGGCCCGAAGAACGTGGTCTACGGGAAGCGGAAGTATCTGGGGGACATCGAAAAGGCCGCAGCCGACCTTGAAAAGCTCCACGCCCTTTTGAAGGAGCGCCACGGCTATACCATCCGCCTCTCCCGCCCGCCCCACTACGTGGACAAAATATCCCCCGGTCTTTCCAGCTACGACGCTATGGCCCTCCTGGGCTACCAGTATATGGCCGCCAGCTTCGACGGGGCCGGCTGGCTCCCGCTGGCAAGCTACGAGGCGGAGGTGGAGGCCACCTGGAAGCCCCTGGAGCGCGCCCTTGCGGAGGACCCGGACAGCCTTTGCGGGCAGATCATCTTCCAGAAGGACGGGTTCAATATGGCCCGCCGCACCCCCATCGCCGACGGGCTGGAGATCCAGCTGAAGCTCCTGGCGGACCGGGGCTACAAGGTGGTCACCGTCTCCGAGCTTATGGAGCGCAGCCCCTTCGCCGACCTGGGCGCGGGGGACGACGCCTTCGAGGCCGCCAGAGACCTTGCCGCCAGGGGCTTCTGCCCCGCTTACCGGGACAACACCGTCCGGCCGGACAAGCCCATGACCGCCGGGGAGCTGGCCGAGACCGTGTTCGGCTGGCCCGCCGCCAAAAAGCGGGTGGAGCGCATCGTCAGAAAGGAGGGGTCCTGGCCCTCCGGCCTACCCGCCGATCACCCCTACGGCGCGGCGGTGGAGCTGGCCATGGAGAAAAAGTGCGTCCTGCCGGGCGGGCGCTTCGACCCCTCTGCGCCTGTCACCGGCGACGACCTCCAGCGTTATTGCGAGGCGTTCACCGGCAAGGCGCGCCCCATGCCCCCCGCCTCCACCAGGGGCGAGGTGCTGAAGCTCCTTGCGCAGATCCTCTGAAAAGTATTATTATGTTAACCTGCCGGGAAGGACCTTGCGGCCCTTCCCGGCAGGTTTCGTTTGCCTCGATCGTTCTCTCCCGCGATTTTTCCGGGCAAGGGAATCAGGCGGCGTAGGACCACAGGTTGCGGATCTCCCCCGCGATGTCGTCATAGGCCCACACCTTGCAGTTGGAGGGCCGGAACGGGTCCAGCACGTCAAAGCCCTCGCTGTCACAGCCGGTGAGGACGATGTAGTGGCCGGCGTCGGTGAAGTGGCCCGGCCCCATGATGCAGACGATGGGGTGTCCCGCCTCCAGCTCCGAGCGCATGGTGGCCTCCCACAGGGGCAGCTCCTTCGCCGTGAGGCCCAGCTTTTCGGCCCCCTCGGAGAAGAGCGTCCAGGAGGTGCCGTTGCCGGGGACGCAGTAGCCGTTGTCGATGGCGAAGGACGCCACATAGGCGGGGGTGAGGGAGCCGTCGCCGGTGAGGCCCATGGCCACCATGCTCATGGCCGTGGGGCCGCAGCCCGTCCAGCCCATCAGGCCCTCCCCGTACTGGCAGTAGCCCCACCGGGGATCCCACTGGGTGTAATAGGGGAGGGGGGAGAGGGCGTGAAAAGCGTCGTCGTCGGACAGGTCCAGGGAAAGGTCAAAGGACTTCACCCCGTCGAAATTGTCCAGAAAGACGGCGGCCTCCGGGTTCTTCTCATACATGGCGTCCATGCCCTCCCGGATGGACTCGTCGTCGATGCGCCCGATCTCCATGCGCAGACGGACGCGGAAAAAGGCGGTTTTCAGGGCGCCGAAGCCCCCCAGCGAGACGAACAGCGTTACTGCGGCGGCAAGCGCCGCAAGCCCCGCCGCGCCCCACAGGCGTTTTCTTTTTTCTTTCATGTCAAATCACCTTCAGTGTGATCTCCGCCTTGAAGAGGTCGCCGTCGATGCGGATGCCAAAGCTGCCCTCCATCAGCTCCGTAAGGGAGCGGGCGATGGACAGGCCCAGCCCGGACCCCTCCGTGTGACGGCTCTCGTCGCCCCGGACGAAGCGTTCCATAAGCTCGTCGCTGGACACGTTGAGCCTGTCGCGGGAGATGTTCTTCACGGATATGACGGCCTCGCCGTCCAGCCTCCGGGCCTCGATGTAGACGCGGGTGTCCGGCTGGGCGTATTTCACGGCGTTGTTGAAGAGGTTGTCCAGCACCCGCCACAGGTGCCGCCCGTCGGCCAGGACGGTGATGGGCTTTTCGGGCAGGATCACAATGGGTTCCAGACGGCCCTGCTCAAAGCGGTCGGCGTACTCCGCCACCGCCTGGTTGATAAGCTCGGAGGAGTTGGTGGGCGCCAGCTCCGTGGGCAGATTCCCGGTGCTGGCCTTGCTGGCCTCCACCAGGTCCAGGGTGAGGCGGCGCAGCTTCTCCGACTGGCGCTTCAAAACGTCCAGATACTGGGCCTCCTCCTCCGGGGTGTGCGCCTTCTGGAGCAGGTCCACATAGTTGATGATGGAGGTGAGGGGCGTCTTGATGTCGTGGGAGACGTTGGTGATCAGCTCGGTTTTCATCCGCTCGGAGCGCATCCGCTGGTCCACGGCGGCGCTGAGGCCGTCGCCGATGGAGTTTAAATTCTCCGCGTGGCGCTTGAAGTCAAAATAGAGGCGCTTTGTGTCCACCTTGTAATCGAGATTCCCCGACGCCAGCTCCTTCGCGGCCTTATGGAGAGCGCGCATCTGCGCCGCACCCAGGATCACCACGACGCCGGCCGCAAGGAACAAAAAGAAGACGGTGAACTCCATAAAGTCATCGTGGTACCAAAACCGGCTGCCGATCATGACAAAGACAAGGACAATATACGCCGCCACGATGAGGGACACCCGCCACACCATGGGGATGGCCCGGAAAAGCCGCCGGAGCCACAGGCCGAAGGAGCGCGCCATGCGCCATATAAGGCGCAGGAGCATGAAGATCACCGTGTTCCGCCACCATCCCCCGGCCTTGACGCGGGCGGAGAAGGTGTAGAGGACGCTCAATAGCAAAAGGAGCATGATAACGCCAATGGCGGCCATGAAGATGAACATGATCACCACGTCGTCCACAAGCCAGGAGTATGTCAGCTCTATCTGACAGGATAAAAGAAATAATTCCGCGGCGGCGACGGCCAGAAAGACGATGTCAAAGGGGATCTTGCTGAAAAAGCTTAGTTTGATGAAGTATCTGTTCCCCTCGGCGCGGAGTCCTGCGGCGCAGATGAGAAAGATGAAAAGGAGGATGAATATCACGGCGCCGGCGGCGGTGAGGGCGATGGCGCTGTAACGCGCTCTGAACACAAAATCGATAAGAGAGCTGTAGTGGGTAAGGAGGTAGTCGTATCCCGACCGGCCGATGTAACCGCTTTCAAGAAGGTAGTCGAGGGCGAGGTCGTAAGACCCGATATAGCTGGGAAGAGCGTAGAACCGGGCGGAGTATGCAACGGCTGTCGTGATGCCGAAAACTGCCGTCACAAGGGCGGAGATCACCAGCGCGAACACCGCCGCGACCTTTGCCGGGAACGAGTATGTCAGCTTCCTCATCGGTTGTTCTCCCCCTCGATTTTGTACCCCTGGCCCCAGACCACCTTGATGTACCGGGGTTCGGAGGGCGTGATCTCGATTTTTTCCCGAAGATGGCGTATATGTACGGCGATGGAACTCTCCGCCGAGAGGGCGTAGCCCCCGGAGACGTGGGAGTAGATGGCCCCGGAGGAAAAGACCTTGCCGGGGTTTTGCATCAGAAGGCGCAAAATGGCGTACTCCGTGGGGGTGAGGCTCACCGGCTCCCCGTCCACGGTGACGGTCTTGCCCGCGTCGTCCAGGTCGATGCCGCCGATGACGTAGTGGTCGGGCCTGGCGGGCAGGCCGCCCAGCATGGTATACCGCCGCAGGGCGCTTTTCACCCGCGCCATGACCTCCACGGGGTTGAAGGGCTTCGTTATGTAGTCGTCCGCTCCCACGTTCAGCCCCAGGACCTTGTCCGTGTCCTCGCCCTTGGCCGTGAGGAGGATGATGGGGATGTTAAATTCCTCCCGCAGCTTCGAGGTGGCGGAAATGCCGTCCATCTCCGGCATCATCACGTCCATCAAGACGAGATGGATGTCGTTGGCGCGCACCGTCTCGATGGCCTGACGGCCGGTATACGCCTCAAAGATCGTGTACTCCTGGCCGGAGAGATATATTTTCAGCGCCGACACAATGTCCCTGTCGTCGTCACAGATAAGAATGTTGTACATCGGACCGCTCCTTTCTCAAGCTGTCCCCATTATACCCCCGAAACTCTTAACAATAAAGAGGGTAAATCCTTAAGAAAAGTTAAACTTTTCGCATCATATCTGAAAAGGGAGGGGCTTTTTTGCCCCTCCCTTTCTTTAAAGACGCTTCAGGAGATGCACCTTGTCACCAGAACAAGGCCGCCTTCTCCCTTCCGGCTTTTGACCATTCGTCCGCAGGACGTTTTCTCTCTTGTCCTTTGAACACCGGTCTGATGGAAAGCCGTCTCGCGTCTGAGTCTATTATGTGCGCCAAAGCGGCCTCTAAACGTGGTAGAATATGCGCGGGACGCAATTTTGAGGAAAAAACGGATTTAGCCTTGCCAGGGCACAAAATGTATGGTAAAATAAGATGTTCGACAGACAAAAAGACACAATATCTTGTCATGACAGGTGATGAAATGAAAAAAGGCACGAAAGCGGAATACGGAAACGACAGCATCAGCCAGTTAAAAGGCGCGGACCGTGTGCGCAAGCGCCCCGGCGTGATCTTCGGGTCCGACGGGCTGGAGGGCTGCGAACACTCGGTGTTTGAGATCCTGTCCAACTCCATCGACGAGGCCAGGGAGGGCCACGGCGACAGGATCATCCTCACGCGCTACGCCGACGGCTCCATCGAGGTGGAGGACTTCGGGCGCGGGTGCCCGGTGGACTGGAACAGCAAGGAGGAGCGATATAACTGGGAGCTGGTTTTCTGCGAGCTTTACGCCGGCGGAAAATATAAAAACGACAACGGCGGGGACTATGAGTACTCCCTTGGCCTCAACGGCCTGGGCACCTGCGCCACCCAGTACAGCTCCGAGTATATGGACGTCACCGTCTGGCGGGACGGGAAGAAATACGCCCTCCACTTTGAGAAGGGGGAGAACGTGGGGGGCCTGAAGAGCGAGCCTTTCGCCGGGCGGCGCACGGGCTCGGCCATGAGGTGGCGGCCCGACCGGGAGGTGTTCACCGACACCAACATCCCCCGGGAGTATTTCGAGGACGTCCTCAAAAAGCAGTCCGTGGTGAACCCCGGCGTCCGCTTTGTGTTCCGCTTCCAGACGGGCGGAAAATTCGAGGAGACGGAATATTTTTACGAAAACGGCATCCTGGACTACGTCACCGAGCTTGCCGGGGAGAACCCGCTGACCGCGCCTTACTTTATCGAAGGGGAGAGGCGCGGCCGCGACCGGGAGGACAAGCCGGAGTATAAGGTGAAGCTCTCCGCCGCCTTCTGCTTCTCCAACAGCGTCAACGTCATCGAGTACTACCACAATTCCAGTTGGCTGGAGCACGGCGGCGCGCCGGACAAGGCGGCGAAAAGCGCCTTTGTCTCCGCCGTGGATGCATACCTGCGGCAGACGGGCAAGTATCAGAAAAACGAGACGAAGATCGGCTTTCAGGACATCGCCGACTGCCTCATCCTGGTCACCAACTGCTTCTCCACCCAGACCAGCTACGAAAATCAGACGAAGAAGGCCATCACGAATAAATTCATCCAGACGGCCATGACGGAGTTCTTCCGCTCCCAGCTGGAGATCTACTTCATCGAGCACAAGGCCGAGGCGGACCGCATCGGAAGCCAGGTCCTGGTGAACAAGCGGTCCCGCGAGCAGGCGGAAAAGGCCCGCGTCACCATCAAGAAGAAGCTTTCCGGCAGTCTGGACATCGCCAACCGGGTCCAGAAATTCGTCCCCTGCCGCTCCCACGACGCCACGAGGACCGAGCTCTACATCGTGGAGGGCGACTCGGCACTGGGCAGCGTCAAGCTCTCCCGCGACGCGGAATTTCAGGGCGTCATGCCCGTGCGGGGGAAAATTTTGAACTGCCTCAAGGCCGACTACGCCCGCATCTTCAAAAGCGACATCATCACCGACCTTGTGAAGGTCCTGGGCTGCGGCGTCAGCGTGCCGGTGAAAATAAAAAGCGACCTCACCGCCTTTGACCTGGATTCCCTTCGGTGGAGCAAGGTCATCATCTGCACCGACGCGGACTACGACGGCTATCAGATCAGGACCCTGATTTTGACCATGATCTACCGGCTCATGCCGGCCCTCATTGAGGAGGGGCGGGTGTTCATCGCCGAATCGCCTCTCTACGAAATAAACTGCGGCGAAAAGACGTGGTTTGCCTACACCGAGAAGGAGAAGGCGGACATCTTGGAGAAGCTGGAGGGGAAGAAGTACACGGTGGCCCGCTCCAAGGGACTGGGCGAGAACGACCCGGAGATGATGTGGATGACCACCATGAACCCCCAGACCCGCCGCCTCATCAAGGTCCTCCCCACGGACGCGGAGGAGACGGCGCGGGTGTTCGATATGCTGCTGGGAGACAACATCCAGGCCAGAAAGGACCACATCGCCACAGACGGGTATAAATACCTGGATTTGGCGGACATATCATAACTGGCTTGAAAGACCGCTTCGCGGCCTTTCAATGCCAAAGGGATGCGTGCGGCGGATTTTCTGAATTTCACAAAATTCAGAAAATCCACCTGCTGCCGCCCTGCGCGCATGGCCCGGAGGGCCATACACTTGCGCGGCAAAAGGGATTTTTTGCGACGTACACGCCACCGCAAAAAATGTTAAATTTGGTTTTTCGGGCCGGGAAGCGGTTCAACTTTCCGAAAGGAGCTGTGTCTATGTCCGTTTTCGACATCCTTGGCCCCGTGATGGTGGGGCCGTCCAGCTCCCACACGGCGGGGGCGGTGCGCATGGGGCAGATCACCCGCCGCCTGGTGGGCGGGGAGCCTGTGCGGGCCAGGATCCTGCTGGCGGGGTCCTTCGCCTCCACGGGAGCGGGACACGGCACGCCCCGCGCGCTGGTGGCGGGACTCATGGGCTTCATGCCCGACGACGAGCGGATCCCCCGCAGCTTCGAGATCGCCGGGGAGCGGGGGCTGTCCTTCAGCTTCGGCACCGTGGTCCTCCGGGACGCCCACCCCAATTCCGCCCTCATCACGGCGGAGAACCAGCGGGGCGAGCGGGTGGAGGTGGGGGCCTCCAGCCCCGGCGGCGGGCGGATCCGGGTGTTCTCCCTGGACGGCCTGCCGGTGAGCTTCTCCGGCGAGGTGCCGACGCTCATCGTCCGCAGCGAGGACCGGCCCGGCTACGTCAGCCGTGTCACAGGCGTCATAGCCGCCCAGGGCATCAATATGTCCAAGCTCCGGGTGGAGCGGCAGGAGCGGGGCGGGCGCGCCATCATGGTCATCGAGTGCGACCAGCGCATCCCCTACAAGGTAAAAATGGCCATATCCGCCATCGAGGGCGTCAGTAAGGTGACCAGGCTCAATCCGGGGGAGGAATCGAAATGAGCGGCTATGCATCCGTAGCGGAGCTTCTGGCTTTAAGCGACAGGCTGGATCTGCCCCTGTGGAAAACAGTCCAGACCGTGGACTGCGCCGGAGGGAATATGACGGCGGAGGAGTCCTTCGCCGCCATGAAAAATCTGCTCTCGGTCATGAGGAGCGCCGACAAAAATTATGACCCCGCCCAACGCTCCGTGAGCGGCCTTTCAGGCGGCGACGGCGGGAAGATGGACGCTTACATCGCCTCCGGGAGGTCCATCGCCGGGCCGCTGGTGGGCAGGATGATCGCTGCCGCCCTTCGGATGGGGGAGTGCAACGCCTGTATGAAGCGCATCGTGGCCGCCCCCACGGCGGGGGCCTGCGGCGTTTTGCCCGCCGTGCTCATCCCCTGCGGGGAGGCGCTGGCGTTGCCGGAGGACGCCCTTGTGGAGGCCCTGTACGTGGCCGCCGGGATCGGGGAGGTGATCGCGCAGAGGGCGAGCATCTCCGGCGCGGAGTCCGGCTGTCAGGCGGAGATCGGTTCGGCCTCCGCCATGGCCGCCGCGGCCGTGGTGCATCTGCGGGGCGGCACGAAGGAGCAGATGGCCAACGCCGCCGCGCTGGCCCTGAAGTCCCTCCTGGGCCTGGTCTGCGACCCCGTGGGCGGCCTTGTGGAGGTGCCCTGCATCAAGAGAAACGTCATCGGAGCCGTCAACGCCCTCACCGCCGCGGAGATGAGCCTTGCCGGCATCGAGAGCCGCATCCCGCCGGACGAGGTCATCGACGCCATGCGGGAGGTGGGGGATACGATGCCCGCCGCGCTGAGAGAGACGGCCCAGGGCGGCCTCGCGGCGACCCCCACGGCCCAAAACCGATTGGAAGAAATGGTGTGAGGGGTGTCGCCGCAGGCGACGGAATCAAATCAAACTACCTCTTTGGCTCCCTTTGATAAAGGGAGCTGTCACGCGCCAGCGTGACTGAGGGTTCACCGTCAAAGGAGCGCTTTGTTGTCGGTTCGCCCCACGGGACAGCTCTATCATCGGTTTAACCCTCAGTCAGCTTCGCTGACAGCTCCCTTCCCGCTTCGCGGCAAGGGAGCCATTTTTACGCGCAACGGGGCCGTCAAAGGTAAAAGCGGGAACCCTGGCGCTCATCGGCCTCATCCGACCCCCTTCGGGGGCCACCTTCCCCACAAGTGGGGAAGGCATTTTGCTCTGCAAGATGCGAGCCTCCAGCATATGGAGGACAGGCCGCCGTCAAAGGAAAAAGCCTTCCCCGCAGGGCGGGGAAGGTGTCGCCGGAGGCGACGGATGAGGTGGGAATCGCCTCCCCTCTTTGAGGGGAGGTGGCCCGGAGGGCCGGAGGGGAGCTGGGCGCGGGAACGCGCTCCCCTCAGTCTCGCTTCGCTCGACAGCTCCCCTCAGAGAGGGGCGCCAGAAGGCTGGATCAACCGGGCCGACAGCGAAATCGCCTCAGCTCCCCTGGGAGCCAAAGAAAAGCGTTCTCAGCATTCGCCGCGCCACGTCCCACCAGGTGAGCCTGGGGACGGCCTCGGAGGCGACGACGGGGACCTCGGCGAGGACCTTGCCCCCCAGCGAGACGGTCATAAGGCCCACCTCCTGCCCCTCTTCCACGGGGGCCTGGAGGGCGTCGGTCAGCTCCACGGCGACCTCCAGGGAGGCGGCGTCCGCCTTTTTCACCACGAGCTTTGACGCCTGCGCGGCCACGGGCTGGACATAGGCGGCCCGGCCCAGCTTTACCGGGATGGGCGGCAGGACCTCCGTGGGCTTCGGCTCCGTCAGGGTGTATGCGCCGAAGGCGTAGCTGAGAAGCGTCTTGGCGCTCTCAAACCGTTCAGCGGAGGAGGCGCAGTGCAGGACCACGGCGATGTACTCCACCCCGTCCCGCATGGCGGTGGCGGAGAGGCAGTGCCCGGCCGAGGAGGTGTAGCCGGTCTTCAGGCCCGTTGCGCCCTCATAAAAGCGCACCATTTTGTTGGTGTTGGAAAGCCCGAACTGCCCGTCCCGGATGGTGTCCATCCAGATGGTGGTGTACTGCTTGATCCAGTCGTGGCGGATGAGTTCCCGGCTCATGATGGCGATGTCGCGGGCGGTGGTCAGATGCTCCGGGTCGTCCATGAGGCCCGTGCAGTTGGTGAAGTGGGTGTTCACCATGCCCAGCTCCTGGGCGCGCTCGTTCATCCGGGCGGCGAACGCCTGCTCAGAGCCGGCCATATGCTCGGCCACCGCCACGGCGGCGTCGTTTGCCGAGGAGACGACGATGCATTTGAGCATCTCCGAGAGGGGCATCTGCTCCCCCTCCTCCAAAAAGACCTGGCTGCCCCCCATCCCGGCGGCGTAGGCCGAGCAGGTGACCGTCTCGTCCAGGCTCAGCGCCCCGGAGTCCACCGCCTCGGCGATGAGCAGGATGGTCATGACCTTGGTGACCGAGGCCGGGCGGAGGCGCTCGTCGGCGTTCTTCTCAAAGAGCACCGTGCCGGTCTCTTTCTCCATGAGGATGGCGGACGGGGCCGGGACGTCAAGCCCTTCGGCGTCCGTGGGGATGGACGCATCCTCGAAAAATCCTGCGGGAAGCTCCTCCTCCGGCTCGGACTCCATGGTGTCCTCCAGGCTGGGTCCCTCCGCGTATACCGTGCCTGTCAGCAAAATAAGGGCGGCAAGACCCGCCGCCGTCAGTTTTCTCCACATAGCGCGTCCCTCCTTTTTACGATACGAAAGAATATGTCCATGTTTTTCAAATATTCCTCTTGAAATTCTCGGAGGGATGTGGTATAGTAATACTCACGCAGATATAGTTCATCGGTAGAACGACGGCTTCCCAAGCCGTAGAGGTGGGTTCGATTCCCATTATCTGCTCCAAAAAAAGAAAGGCCCCCGTAAGGCGGCCTTTCTTTTTTTGGAGTATCGGCCTTTTCCGAAGGAAAAGGCCGCCCCGGCGTAAAACGCCGAGGTCCGATCATCGGAGGGAAAGGATTTGTGAAGGGAAACCGTCAGGGTTTCCCTTCACGTCAGATGGAACCCCCGGCGCACGGTGCCGGGGGCGTCCTTTGCCTCCGGCAAAGGACGTAAGCTCCGCAAAGGAAAAGACCCCCGCCGTTGTTTGGCGGGGTTTGATCATCGGAGGGAAAGGATTTGTGAAGGGAAACCGTCAGGGTGTCCCTTCACGTCAGATGGAACCCCCGGCGCGGTGCGCCGGGGGCGTCCTTTGCCAAAGGCAAAGGACGTAAGCTCCACAAGAAAAGACCGCCTTGCGGCGGTCTTTCTTTTTTGGAGCGGCCTACGAGGCTCGAACTCGCTACCTCCACCTTGGCAAGGTGGCGCTCTACCAGATGAGCTAAGGCCGCAGGGGCTTTTTTGCTGACTTCCTGATTATAGACGCTCCTCCCCCGTTTGTCAAGAGGCGTTTTTAAGTTTTTTACACAAGCGCCGGGCCGGAGATACACCCGCCCGGCGGGGGGCGTATCTCATCTTATTCTTTTATTCATCTTCGCCCTCTTCGCCGCTGCCGGCCTGGGTCTCGCCCGCGGCCTCGTCGGTGCTCCACCCGGCGGGGGGCACGGAGGGGCCGGGGTTGCCGGTCTCCGGCGGGTCGAACTCCGGGCCGTAGAGGGACGGGCCGGAGCACCAGGGGTAGAGGGTGGCGTCCCACCAGTAGTTGGCGTACCGCTGCTGGTCGTCGTTTTTAAACACCGCCCCGGCGGGGTCGTACACCGTCAGATCCAGGTGGTACAGCTCCCCGTTGGAGAGGCGCACCAGGTTCCAGGCGTGGTCGATGTTGTTGAAGCGCCCGCGAATGACGGTGCACTCGATGCCCTCCAGGTCGCACAGCACCTTCAGCCCCATGGCGTAGCCCTCGCCCACCGCCCGCCCCTGGCTCAGAGCGCCGTAGGCGGTCATGGCGTTGTAGCGCCGGGCCTGGTCGTCGGAGGCGTTGACGGTGGTGTCATAGACCACGTTTTCGGAGAAATAGTCCGCCATCGCCAGAAGCCTGGTCTCAGCGTTCCCCTGGGGGAGGGAGGCCACGATCTCGTCCGCCTTCTGATCCAGGACCCTCCGGCGCTGCTCCACGGTGGAGGTGGCGTAGGGGTAGGAGAAGACCAGCTCCAGAATTCGGTCCGGCCCCGTCTCCGGGTAGGAGGACAGGGAGTAGGTGGGGATATAGAGCACAGCGCCGGGGTTGGAGTAGTAGGCGGTCTCCACCGCGCGGGCGACGGCGTCGGAGTCAAGGCTCCCACTTCCGGCCCGGAGGGTGAGGGTGTCCGCCCGGCGCGTGACGGCCTCGGCAATCAGCCCGTCAAGCGTTTCCTCGTCGCCGCACACCGGGATGAAGGCCGCGCTGCCCGGCGCGTGGCGGTAGATGATGGAGACGTTGGCGTCCACCACGGACATCACCTGATCGACGCTGTAGTTTATGAAGTAGACGCAGTAAGCGCCCAGGGGGGTCTCGGTGGACGCGGAGAGGCAGGCGTCCGCCAGGTCCGCCTCCACGTCGCCGTCGTAGCTGGTCACGCGGATGGAGCCGCGCTCCACGCCCTGCTCGATGAAGGTGGAGACGGCGTCCAAAAGCCCGGCGTAGTCCTGGGCCTCCAGCGTCAGCTCCGCGTCCTCCACGTCGATGTCCGCGGCGCTCTCGTGCTGGCGGGAGGAGGCGTATTCCCCCTCCTGAAGGCGGGTGCACCCGGCCAGGGCGAGAAGGCAGACGGCGGCCAGCAGGGCCAGCAGGGCCGGCAACGCCTTACGCATGGTCGTCACCCGCAAGGAGGCTCAGCTGCCGCTCCTCCCGGTCCTCGTCCTTCAAAAGCGCCCCGGCGGCGGGGAGGGAGCGGACCCGGTAGCGGGAGGCGTTCCTGACGCTTGTATCCTCCAGACGGCGAAGCTCCGTCGCCGTCCGGCCCCGCTTCAGGGTGAGGGCGGCCACGCCCTGGGTGTTCCGGGTGGGCTTGGGGGCCAGGAGCGCCGTGGAGAAGACGACGCACCGCCCGTCGGAGGTGTACGCCGCCGCCTCAAACTCCTCAAAGACGGGCAGGAAGCCCACCAGGGGGCTTTTGTCAGAGTAGGCACCGGTGAGCTTTTTGCGGTTGGTCTTTGTCTCAAAGCCGGAGAGGGCGATGCGGGCGGCCTTGCCGTTCTCAAAGAGCAGCAGGAGGCTGCCGGCGTAGTCGCCGGGGTCGCAGATATAGAGGGCGTTCTCCCCCTCGTCCATCTTCAGGAGGGTGGGGAGGAACGCGCCCAGCGCCGACGCTTTCGTGTCGGGCACGTCGGAGAGGCGGGTCTTGTAGCACTGGTATCTGTCGGTGAAAACCAGAAGCTCCGAGGAGTTTTTCGCCTCGAAGGAGCAGAGAAGGCCGTCGCCCTCCTTGTATTTCTGCTCGCTGGACATACGAAGGGACTGGGGGGTGATCTTCTTGAGATACCCGCCCCTTGAGAAGAACACCGTGACGGGGTAGTCGTCCGCCTCCGGCTCCTCCTCCGCCTCCACGATCTCGTGGGGGTAGACGATCTGGGTCCTGCGAGGTTCGGCGTATTTTTTGATCACATTCTCCAGCTCGCGGCGGATGATGGTCTTGATGCGGCGGCGGTTTTGAAGCACGTCCTCTAGGTCGGCGATCTCCGCCTCTAACTTGTCGATGTCCTCAAGGCGTTTTAAAATGTACTCCTTGTTGATGTTGCGCAGCTTGATCTCCGCCACGAACTCCGCCTGGATCTCGTCGATGCCGAAGCCGATCATCAGGTTGGGCACCACCTCCCGCTCCTCGTCGGTCTCGCGGATGATCCTGATGGCCTTGTCGATGTCCAGGAGGATCTTTCCCAAGCCCTGCAGCAGATGGAGGCGGTCCTTTTTCTTCGTAAGGTCGGCGAACACCCGGCGGCGCACCGACTCCATGCGCCAGGCGGTCCACTCGCTGAGGATCTCCCGCACGCCCATGACGCGGGGGGTGCCGGCGATGAGGATGTTGAAGTTGCAGGCGAAGGCGTCCTGCAGGGGGGTCGCCTTGAAGAGCTTCGCCATCAGCTTCTCCGGGTCCGTGCCGCGCTTTAAGTCAATGGTGAGCTTAAGGCCGGAGAGGTCCGTCTCGTCGCGCATATCGGAGATCTCCCGGAGCTTCCCGGTCTTCACCAGCTCCTCCACCTTGTCCATGATGGCCTCCGCCGTGGTGGTGTAGGGGATCTCGTAGACCTCGATGAGGTTCTCTTTTTTGTCAAAGCGCCAGCGGGCGCGCAGCTTCACGCTCCCACGGCCTGTCTCGTAGATCTCCCGCAGCGCCTCCGGCTCGTAGATGACCTCGCCCCCCGTGGGGAAGTCCGGCGCCAGCAGGGTGAGCGTCAGGTCGCATTCCGGGTCGGAGAGAAATTCCATCTCGGTGCGGCAGACCTCCTCTAAGTTGAAGGAGCAGATGTTGGAGGCCATGCCCACGGCGATGCCGGTGTTGGCGGAGACCAGTACGTTGGGGAAGGTGGTGGGCAGAAGCGTCGGCTCCAGCATGGTGGAGTCGTAGTTGTCCACAAAGTCCACGGTGTCCGAGTCGATGTCCCGGAAAAGCTCGGCGCAGATGGGGGCGAGCTTTGCCTCCGTGTACCGGGAGGCGGCGTAGGACATATCGCGGGAGTAGACCTTGCCGAAGTTGCCCTTGGAGTCCACAAAGGGGGTCAGAAGGGCCTGGTAGCCGCGGGATAAGCGCACCATCGTCTCATAGATGGCGGCGTCCCCGTGGGGGTTTAAACGCATGGTCTGGCCCACGATGTTGGCGGATTTCGTCCGCCCGCCGGACAGAAGCCCCATCTTGTACATGGTGTAGAGGAGCTTCCTGTGGGCCGGCTTGAAGCCGTCGATCTCCGGGATGGCGCGGGAGACGATGACCGACATGGCGTAGGGCATATAGTTGACCTCCAGCGTGTCGGTGATCTCCTGGTCCAGCACGGCCGCGTGCAGGCCCATGACGTTGGGGTCGTTTTGCTTGCGGATAGGCTCGTCGCCGCTTTTCTTCTTAGGCATGGGTAGAACTCCTTTTTTGCTTAAGTCCGGCGGGGCGGGGGGAGAGGCGGGGCGGTCAAAGCCCGAAGCCCCCGTCGGCCCCGATGATCTGGCCGGTGATGAATCCGGCCTCGCCGGAGCAGAGATAGCGCACCAGGGACGCCACGTCCTCCGGCGTCCCCAGGCGGCAAAGGGGGGTGTCCTCCGCCAGGGAGGCCAGGGTCTCGCTTCCCAGGGCGGCGTTCATGTCCGTGTCGATGACGCCGGGACAGACGCAGTTCACGGTGATGCCGGAGGGGCCAAGCTCCTTGGCCAGCGCCCTGGTCAGCCCGATGAGCGCGGCCTTGGAGGCGGAGTAGGCGGCCTCACAGCTGGCCCCGTGTACGCCCCAGACGGAGGAGATGAGGACGACGCGCCCGTATTTTTCGTGGATCATGTGGGGCAGGGCGGCCCGGATGAGGTTGTACGCCCCGTCCACATTGACGGCGAAGAGCTGCCGCCAGTCCTCCCAGGTGGTGTCGGTAAAGAGCTTTTGAAGGGCGGCCCCGGCGTTGCACACCAGGACGTCCACGTCCCCCGCGGCGGCGAACATGGCCTGCACCTCACAGGGGTCGGACACGTCCGCCCGGATGGCCGTGCCGCCGGTCCCGGCGGCCAGGGCCTCCGCCTCGGAGCGGCTGTGGAGGTAGTTGATAACGACGGCGTGTCCATCGGCGGCCAGGGCCTGGGCGCAGGCCCGCCCGATCCCCCTGGACGCGCCGGATATGAGCGCCCGGCTCATAGGAAATTGGCCCAGCGCAGCGCCAGAAGGACGGCTACGCCCGGAAGCCCGAAAACGCCTGTGACAACGGCGTTTTGCCAGGTCATACTGAGGGAAAGCCCCAGGTCGGGGCCGAATTTGTTCAGGACCCACAGCACCGCGAAGCCCGCCAGGGTGTTGATGGCCAGCTTCAAGATGAAGCGGATGGGTTTGGAGAAGAGATAGATCGCCACGGCCGCCAGGACCGCGATGGCGATGGCGGCCATCTTGGGGTCGAGGCCGGTGAGGTCCGTCACCTCTTCGAGCAGCTCCCCCGCCGCGTCCTGTATCTGAGATGAAAGCATAAGGGCACCTCCTTGATTTGCCTATTATATATGAATTTTTCAAAAAAGGCAATTAGTAATTGACAGCGGGGGCAAATTTGATATAATTCTTGCGTACTTGACTCTCCTTTGAGGCGGTGATTTCAGGTGACAAGCTCTGAGGCTCTAACCTTTATCCATTCAAGACGCCACGGCGGGCCTGACCTTCAGCGGATGAGGACGGTCCTGGACAGGCTGGGTGCGCCAGACAGGCGCGTGCCCTTCGTCCACGTGGCCGGGACCAACGGGAAAGGCTCGGTCTGCGCCTTCACGGCGTCCGTTTTAAGAGAATGCGGCTGGAGGACGGGACTTTTTACCTCCCCCTATGTCCGGCGCTTCAACGAACGCATCAACGTGGACGGCGAGGACATCCCCGACGGGGACCTGGCCCAGGTCACCGGGGAGGTGCGCCAGGCCCTGGGGGAGTTTCGGGACGACGTGGCGGAGTTTGAGCTTGTGACCCTCATCGGGCTTACGTATTTCGCCCGCCGGGCCTGCGACGTCGCCGTGCTGGAGGTGGGCATGGGCGGCGTCCACGACGCTACCAACGTCATTGAAAAAAGCGAGATCTCCGTCTTTACCTCCATCGGCCTCGACCACACCCAGCACCTGGGGAACACCGTGGAGGAGATCGCCTCGGTGAAGGCGGGCATTATAAAAAAGGGCGGCCTTGTGACGGCCTGGAGCGACCCCGGCGGGGTCCTCTCGGCGCGGTGCCGGGAGCTGGGGGCGCGGTTCATCCCCGCGGATTTCTCCACCCTTCAGGTCAGGCAGCGCTCGGTCAGGGGCATCACCTTCGACTACGATGGCCTTTCCGATTTGAAGATCGGCCTTGCGGGCACGTATCAGCCCGCCAACGCGGCCCTGGCCGTCACGGCGCTCCGCGCTCTCCGGGAGCGCGGCTGGGAGATCCCCGACGGGGCCGTGGCCCGGGGGCTGGAGAAGGCCGTCTGGCCGGGGAGATTTGAGCTTCTGCGGGAAAACCCGGCGTTTTTGATCGACGGCGGCCACAACCCCCCGGCGGTGGAGGCCACGGTGGCGAGCCTGCGGGAGACGTTTCCGGGCAAACGGGTCTCCTTCGTCTTCGGCGTTATGGCCGACAAGGACGTGGGGGGCATCATCGACCGCCTCGCGCCGGTGGCGGAGCGTTTTTACTGCGTGGAACCCCCGGTGCCCAGGGCCATGCCGGCGGAGAAGCTGGCGGGGATGCTGCGGGAGCGGGGGCTTCGCGCCCAGGCGGAACCCTCCGTGGAGGCCGCCGTGAAAAGGGCGCTCCGGGAGACGCCGGCGGAGGGCGTGGCGTGCGCCCTGGGGTCCCTCTATATTCTGGAAGATGCCCGGCGCGCCGCCGCGTTTTAGTCAAAAACGCCCACAAGCGTCGCCCTATCCGGCAAAAAAACGGTATTAAAACAGCTTGCATTGTGGTGGCGCTTACGATATAATGATAGATGTTGTGTTTCCGATGGTGGAGACGGGCCGATGTGGTCTATCCGCCACCGTCGGCACGTTCCCGATTCTTGAGAGAAAAAGGAAAGGGATTGAGAATATGAGCAAATACATCTTTGTCACAGGCGGCGTCGTCTCAGGGCTGGGAAAGGGCATCACCGCCGCGTCCCTGGGACGCCTCCTGAAGGCGCGGGGCCTGAAGGTGGCGGCCCAGAAGCTGGACCCCTACATCAACGTGGACCCCGGCACCATGAGCCCCTATCAGCACGGGGAGGTCTATGTCACTGAGGACGGGGCGGAGACCGATCTGGACCTGGGGCATTACGAGCGGTTCATCGACGAGGACCTCAACAAGTTTTCCAACCTCACCACCGGCAAGGTCTACGCCAACGTCATCGGCAAGGAGCGCCGGGGGGAGTATCTGGGCCACACGGTGCAGGTCATCCCCCACGTGACGGACGAGATCAAGGAATTTATATACAGCGTCGGGAAAAAGACCAACGCCGACGTGGTCATCACCGAGATTGGCGGCACCGCCGGCGACATCGAGTCCCAGCCCTTTTTGGAGGCCATCCGCGAGGTGGGGCTGGAGGTGGGGGCTGAAAACCGCCTCTACATCCACGTGACGCTGGTGCCCTATCTCAAGGCCAGCGGCGAGCACAAGTCCAAGCCCACCCAGCACTCCGTCAAGGAGCTGCAGGGCATGGGCATCAACCCGGACATCATCGTCCTTCGGTGCGACGAACCCATCGAGGACGAGAGCATCTTCCAGAAGATCGCCCATTTTTGCAACGTGAAGCCCGACTGCGTGATCGAGAACGTCACCCTCCCCGTCCTCTACGAGGCGCCGCTGATGCTGGAGGAGAAGCACTTCTCCGACGTGGTCTGCCGGGAGCTGCACATCGACGCCCCCGCGCCGGACCTGGCGGACTGGGAGAAGATGGTGGAGAGCATCAAGAACCTCCACAAGACCGTCACCATCGGCCTTGTGGGCAAGTACGTTCAGCTGCACGACGCCTACCTCTCCGTGTCCGAGGCGCTGCGCCACGCGGGCTTCGCCCTGGGGGCAAAGGTCAACATCGAGTGGATCGACTCCGAGACCATCACGGAGGAGAATTATAAGGACGTTCTGGGAAAGCTCCAGGGCATCATCGTCCCCGGCGGCTTTGGCAGCCGGGGCATCGAGGGGATGATCCTGGCCGCCCGCTACGCCAGGGAGACAAAGACGCCGTATTTCGGCATCTGCCTGGGGATGCAGATCATGTGCATCGAGTTTGCCCGCCACGTCCTGGGGTGGGAGGACGCAAACTCCCGGGAGTTTGACGAGTGCTCCACCCACCGGGTCATCGACTTCATGCCCGGCCAGAACGACGAAATAGACAAGGGCGGCACGCTGAGGCTTGGCGCGTGGCCCTGCCATATCCGCATGAATACCGTTATGGAGCGGTGCTACAGGACCCAGCGCATCACGGAGCGCCACCGGCACCGCTATGAGTTCAACAACGAATATTACATGGACTTCGAGTCCGGCGGCATGGCCTTCTCCGGCATGAGCCCGGACGGGCGGCTGGTGGAGACCGTGGAGCTTCCGGGACACGACTTCCACCTGGGCGTCCAGTACCACCCGGAGTTCAAGAGCCGCCCCAATAAGCCCCACCCGCTGTTTTTGGGCTTTATTGGCGCTGCGTTGGAGAAGTAAGAAACCCTCAGTCCGGCTTTGCCGGACAGCTCCCTTCCCGGCCGCGCGCCGGCAAGGGGGGCCAAAAAGGAAAGGACCTGGATCATTATGTGCGGTATAGTTGGTTTTTCCGGCACAAGAGAGGCGGCGGCGGTCCTTATTGACGGACTGCGGCGGCTGGAATACAGGGGATACGACTCCGCCGGCATCGCCGTGGCGGACGGCAGCGCCATCAATATGGCCAAGGTCAAAGGCTATGTGAAGAACCTCAGCGAGCTGACCCACGACGGGGCGGACATCCGGGGGCAGATCGGCGTGGGCCACACCCGCTGGGCCACCCACGGCGCGCCCAACGACGTGAACGCCCACCCGCACATCTCCTCCGACGGGCGCTTCGCCGTGGTTCACAACGGCATCATCGAAAATTACGCCCTGCTGCGGCAGGAGCTGACGAAAAAGGGCTACGCCTTTGTCTCCGACACCGACACCGAGGTGGTGGCGCATCTCCTGGAGATGTACTACGACGGCGACGAAAAGAAGGCCGTCATGAAGGCGGCGGCGCGGCTGGAGGGGTCCTACTCCCTGGGCATCATCTGCGCCGGGGGCCGGCTCTTCGCCGTCCGGGAGCAAAGCCCGCTGATCTTGGGGCTGGGCGTGGGGGAGAACTATTTCGCCTCCGACGTGGCGGCCCTGGTGCCCCACACCAAGAACGTCATCTATCTGGACGACGGGGAGTTTGCGGAGCTGACGCCGGAGGCCATCACCGTCTACGACGTGCGGGGCCGGGCCATCGACAAGCCCGTCTCCAAGGTGGCCTGGGATGTGGAGGCCGCCGAAAAGGGCGGCTACGAGCACTTCATGCTCAAGGAGATCATGGAGCAGCCCGCGTGCTTCAAGGCCACCGTGGAGCCGCGCATCAAGAACGGGCGCATCGAATTTGAAAATTTTGACCTCTCCGACCAGGAGCTGCGCGGCATCCGCCGCATCGTCGTCACCGCCTGCGGCTCGGCGGGGTACGCCGGGCAGGTGGGCAGGTACGTCATCGAGGAGCTGTGCCGCATCCCCGTCAGCGTGGAGCTTGCCAGCGAGCTTCGCTACCGCAACCCCATCATCGACAGCCACACCCTCCTGGTGGTCATCTCCCAGTCCGGGGAGACGGCGGACACCATCGCCGCGCTCAGGGAGTGCAAGGCCCGCGGGGCGCGGGTGTTGGCCATCGTGAACGTGGTGGGGTCCACCATCGCAAAGCTGGCCGACCACGTGATCTACACCTGGGCCGGGCCGGAGATCGCCGTAGCCACCACCAAGGGCTACACCACCCAGGTGGCGGTCCTGGATATGCTGGCGATCTACCTTGCAGACAGGCTGGGCCTTATGGAGAAGGAGCGGTATGACGCCCTTGTGGACGCCCTTCACGCCATGCCGGGCAAGCTCCAGCGGGCCATCGACCTCAACCGCAACATCCACAAGCTGGCAAAAAGGCTGTGCAAATATAACGACATCTACTTCATCGGCAGGAACCTGGACTACGCCGTCTGCATGGAGGGCGCGCTGAAGCTCAAGGAGATCAGCTACATCTTCGCCGAGGCCTACGCCGCCGGGGAGCTGAAGCACGGGACCATCGCCCTGGTGGAGCAGGGGAGCCTGGTGGTGAGCCTGGCCTGCTACGAGCCGCTGTTCGACAAGACCATGTCCAACATCGAGGAGGTCAAGGCGCGGGGCGCGGAGGTTTTGGCCGTGGCGCTGGAGGGGAACCGAAAGATCCTCTCCAAGGCGGACGATGTGATCTTCGTGCCGCGCACGGAGCCGCTTTTTAACCCCATCGCTCAGATCGTCCCGCTGCAGCTCTTCGCCTACTACGTGGCGAAGGAGCGCGGCTGCGACATCGACAAGCCCAAAAATCTGGCAAAGTCCGTTACAGTAGAATAAACTGGCTCGAAATGCCTGCGGCATTTCGATGCCAAGGGGAACGTGCGGGCGATTTCTCTGAATTTTGCGAAATTCAGAGAAAATCCCCCTGCCGCCGCGCTGCAGCGCACGCCCGCAGGCGCACGTTTGCGCGGCAAGAGGGATTTTTTCCGATGTTCATGCCATCGGAAAAAATATTAAAATTGAGACGCTGTAGGGGCGGGTCCCAAACCCGCCCGTGCGGATACCTCCCGAAAGGAACGTTGTACCTATGAAAGACCGCTATGAAAATCCCCTGTGCAGCCGGTACGCCTCCCGCGAGATGCAGGCCATCTTCTCCCCGGACTTCAAATTCTCCACCTGGCGCCGCCTTTGGATCGCCCTGGCGGAGAGCGAGAAGGAGCTGGGCCTGCCCATCACCCAGGAGCAGATTGACGAGATGCGCGCCCACGTCACCGACATCGACTACGACCTTGCCGACGAGTACGAGCACAAGCTGCGCCACGACGTGATGGCCCACGTCCACACCTTTGGCGACGCCTGCCCCAAGGCCAAGCCCATCATCCACCTGGGGGCCACCAGCTGCTATGTGGGGGACAACACCGACGTTATCCAGATGCGCGACGGCCTTTTACAGGTGAAAAAGCTGCTCATAAACGCCATCGCGGCCCTCGCCGGCTTCGCCCGCGAGCACAAGGACGTGCCCACCCTGGCGTACACCCACTTCCAGGCCGCCCAGCCCACCACCGTGGGCAAGCGGGCGACCCTCTGGACCCAGGACCTGTGCATGGACTTGGAGCGGCTGGACTTTGAGCTTTCCCACTTAAAGCTCTTAGGCTGTAAGGGCACCACCGGCACGGGCGCCAGCTTCTTGGAGCTTTTCCACGGCGACCACGAGAAGGTGAAGGACTTGGAGCGCCGCATCGCGGAGAAGATGGGCTTTTCCGCCTGTATGCCTGTCTCCGGCCAGACCTACTCCCGCAAGGTGGACGCCTTTGTCTTGAACGTCCTTGCGGACATCGCCGCCTCCTGCGCCAAGATGGCAACGGATATAAGGCTCTTAGCCCATATGAAGGAGTTTGACGAGCCCTTCGAGACCAATCAGATCGGCTCCTCCGCCATGGCCTACAAGCGCAACCCCATGCGGTGCGAGCGGGTGGTCTCCCTGGCCCGGTACATCCTCAACGACGCCAAAAACGCCGCCGACACCGCCGCCGCCCAGTGGCTGGAGCGGACCCTGGACGACTCCGCCAACCGCCGCATCTCCATCCCCGAGGCGTTCCTGGGCGTGGACGCCATTTTGACCCTCATCATCAACGTGGTGAAAAACGGCCGCGTCTACCCCAAGGTCATGGAGAAGCACCTTCAGGAGGAGCTGCCCTTTATGGCCAGCGAGAACATCCTCATGGACGCGGTGGCGCGGGGCGGGGACCGGCAGGAGCTTCACGAGGCCATCCGCCAGTACAGCCAGAAGGCCGCCGCGCGGGTGAAGTTGGAGGGCGGGGACAATAACCTCCTGGAGCTTCTCCTTGAGGACGAGAGATTCGGCCTCACGGAGGAGTCGCTGAAGGACGTGCTGGACGTGCGCAAATTCGTGGGCCGCGCCCCGGAGCAGACGGAGGAGTTTTTGGCCTCGGTCGTGGCCCCCATTCTGGAAGAAAACGCCGCGCTGCTGGGCCTGGAGGCCCAGGTACGGGTGTGATGAGGTGATATTATGTTAACTGCTGTTGTTGGAATCAACTGGGGAGACGAGGGAAAGGGCCGCATGGTGGACCTTTTAAGCTCCCGCTACGACATCGTCATCCGCTATCAGGGCGGCAACAACGCCGGCCACACGGTGATCAACGAGCGGGGCAAGTTCATCCTGAACCTGCTGCCCTCCGGCATTCTGCGGGACGAGACGGTGAACGTCATGGGTCCCGGCATGGTCATCGACTTGGAGCACCTCACCGGCGAGATGGAGAGGCTTCGGGAGAAGGGCGTCGCCATCACCCCGGAGCACCTGGTCATCTCCGACAGGGCCACGGTCTGTATGCCCTACCACAAGATGATGGACATCATCGAGGAGGAGCGCCTGGGCGGCAAGGCCTACGGCTCCACCCGCCGGGGCATCGCCCCGGTGTACGCCGACAAGTATATGAAAAAGACCGTCCGCATGGGCGACCTTTTCCACCCGGAGACACTGAAGGCCCATGTGAAGGACCTCACCGAGTGGAAGAACCTCACCGTGGCCGGGGGCTATGCCCATGAGCCGGTGGACCCAGACGAGATCTACGCGTGGCTGGAGAAGTACGGCTTCCCCCTGCTCCCCTACGTGAAGGACACCACCCGGTATCTCACCGAGGCGGTGGAGGCCGGCAAGTCCGTGATGTTCGAGGCCCAGCTGGGGGCGCTGCGGGACATCGACTTTGGCATCTACCCCTATACCTCCAGCTCCTCCACCATCGCCGCCTACGCCCCCATCGGCGCGGGCATCCCGGCCAAGAGGCTTGACAACATCGTGGGCATCATGAAGGCGTATTCCAGCTGCGTGGGCGCGGGACCCTTCACCTGCGAGATGTTCGGCGCGGAGGCAGAGGCCCTCCGGGAGGCCGGCGGCGAGTACGGCGCGGCCACGGGCCGGCCCCGGAGAGTGGGCGGCTTCGACGTGGTGGCCTCCCGCTACGGCTGCCTTGTGCAGGGGGCCACGGAGATCGCCCTGACGAAGCTGGACGTGCTCTCGTATCTCGACCGCATCCCCGTGGTCACCCACTACGACGTGAACGGGAAGCTCGTGGACTATTTCCCCACCGGCGACGAGCTGGAGGCGGCCAAGCCCGTGGTGGAGTACCTCCCCGGCTGGCACAGGGATATTTCCGGCTGCCGCTCCTTCGACGACCTCCCCAAAGAGGCGCAGGATTATGTCAACTTCATCGTCGAGTCCACCAACACTCACATCAAATACGTCTCCGTGGGCGCGGGGAGAGACGAGTATTTTGAGATGTGATCCATCCCCTGAAAAAAGAAATAAAAACCCAGGAGGTTTCAACATGGAAAAGCGCGAACAGCTCTATGAGGGCAAGGCCAAGAAGGTCTTTGCCACCGACGACCCGAACCTTGTCATCGTCAGCTACAAGGACGACGCCACCGCCTTTGACGGCCTCAAGAAGGGCACCATCACGGGCAAGGGGTCCATCAACAACCGCATGACCAACTTCCTCATGAAGAAATTGGAGGCCGCCGGGGTCCCCACCCACCTGGTGGAGGAGCTTTCTGACCGGGACACTCTCGTGAAGAAGGTCTCCATCGTCCCTCTGGAGGTCATCATCCGCAACGTCTCCGCCGGGTCCTTCTCCAAGAAGTACGGCGTGCCGGAGGGCATCGTCTTTGACGCGCCCACCATCGAGTTTTCCTACAAGAACGACGACCTCCACGACCCGCTTCTCAACGCCTACCACGCCGTTGCCCTGAAGCTCGCCACCTGGGAGGAGATCGAGCTTATCAAGAAGTACGCCTTCGCCGTCAACGACTTCCTCAAAGCCGAGATGCTGGTCTGCGGCGTGCGCCTTGTGGACTTCAAGTTGGAGTTCGGCAAGACCGCGGACGGCCAGATCGTCCTGGCCGACGAGATAAGCCCCGACACCTGCCGCTTCTGGGATGTGAAGACAAACGAGAAGCTGGACAAGGACCGCTTCCGCCGGGACCTGGGCAACGTGGAGGACGCTTATCACGAGATGATGAAGCGCCTTGGGCTGGCCTGAAAGGCCTGGCGGCCTTTCAGTGCCAAAGGGGAACGTGCGGAAGTTTTTTCTGAATTCTGCGGAATTCAGAAAAAACTTCCTGCTGCCACGCTGCGCGCGCCGCAAGCGGCACACTTGCGTGACAATAAGGGATTTTTCTCAAGGCACATGTCCTTGAGAAAAATATTTGATAAAAAAACTACGGTTGCACCGCTCAGAACTGAATGATTTGGTTTTGCAATGGGGCAGAAAGGGTTCATAGTTTATGGATATCTCTGACCATATCCATGAGGAGTGCGGCGTATTCGGGATATACGCCGCAAATCCTTTTCATGTGGGGAATACAGTCTATTACGGCCTCTACGCCCTCCAGCACCGGGGGCAGGAGAGCTGCGGCATCACCGTCTCCAACGGGGGCCGCTTCACCACGGTGAAGGACCTGGGGCTGGTGAGCGAGGTCTTCACCCCGGAGCGCCTGGACTCCCTGGGGGAGGGGAACATGGCCGTGGGCCACGTGCGCTACGGCACCACGGGCAACTCCGGGCGGGAGAACGCCCAGCCCATTGTGGTGAGCCACTTCACCGGGGCGCTGGCCACGGTGCACAACGGGAATCTCACCAACGCCGCCGAGCTGCGCCACGAGCTGGAGAGCCGGGGGGCCATCTTCCACACCACCAGCGACACGGAGATCATCTCCTACGTCCTGACGCAGGAGCGGCTGGAGACCTACACCGCCGAGGACGCGGTCCTGCGGGCGATGGAGCGCCTGCGGGGGGCGTATTCGCTGGTGCTGATGCTGGAGGACAAGCTCATCGCCCTCCGGGACAAGAACGGCTTCCGGCCCCTTTGCTACGGGCGCAACGGCCACGGGGACTACATCATCGCCTCGGAGACCTGCGCCCTCTCCTCCGTGGGGGCGGAGTATATCCGGGACATACGCCCCGGCGAGGTGGTGGTCTTTGACAAGTCCGGCGTCCACAGTCTCACCGACAACTGCGGCAAGGCCCCGGAGGCCATGTGCATCTTCGAGTACATCTACTTCTCCCGGCCCGATTCCCGTATCGACGGCTGTTCCATCCACCACGCCAGGGTGCGGGCGGGGCGGTTCCTGGCCCAGGACTACCCCGTGGAGGCGGACATCGTCATCGGCGTGCCGGACTCCGGCACCGACGGGGCCATCGGCTACTCCCAGGAGAGCGGCATCCCCTACGACATCGGCCTCATCAAGAATAAATACATCGGCCGGACCTTCATCAGCCCCGGCCAGAAATCCCGCGAAAACTCCGTGCGCATCAAGCTGAACGCCGTCCGGGAGACGGTGGAGGGCAAGCGGGTGGTGCTGGTGGACGACTCCATCGTCAGGAGTACCACCATCGCCCGGACCGTGGCCATCCTCCGGGAGGCCGGGGCCACTCAGGTCCACGTGCGCGTCACCGCGCCCCCCTTCCTGAACCCCTGCTACTACGGCGTGGACATCGACTCCAGGGAGAACCTTATCGCCTGCCGGTACACCGTCCCGGAGATCTGCCAGCTCATCGGCGCGGACTCGCTGGGGTATCTGAAGATCCAGCACCTCCCGGAGCTTCCCGGCGCGGGGAAGAGCGGCTACTGCACCGCCTGTTTCACCGGGGAATACAAGACCCGCCTGCCGGAGGAGACAAAGAGGGATATGTTTGAAAAGTCGGAGAACATCTGACAACATTTTGGGCCGCCCTGCCGGGCGGCCCACGGTTTATTTGGATATGTACCGGCATTAAGGCAGAAGTACCGTCTCTATAAATCACGTCTTCCGATATTTCTCAGCCTGCTTATTGAACATCTCGGCGTATTTGCCGTTCATCTCCATAAGCGCGTCATGAGAACCCTCCTCTATGATCTCGCCGTTCTCCAGCATGAATATCCTGTCAGCCATACAGGTGGTCGAAAGCCGGTGAGATATGAAAATCACCGTCTTTTTCTCCGACAGATGCAGCATGGTTTCGTTTAATTTATACTCGCTTATCGGGTCGAGCGCGGACGAGGGTTCGTCGAGAATGACATATTGGCAGTCGCGGCTGAATATTCTCGCGATCGCGATTTTCTGTTCCTCGCCCCCCGACAGATTCACGCCGTCCTCGCTGAACTCGCGGGTGATCTGCGTATCGATGCCGTTCTTCAGCGTTGTGAGCTTCTCAGTAAAACCGCTTTCGTCAAGACTTTTTACAATGCGTTCTCTGGCACCGTCGTTTACGAACCCCATTTCGACGTTTTCGCCGACCGTCCCGGCAAATACCTTGTAATCCTGAAATACCGAGCCAAACCGCGCGCGGTATTTATCCGTTTCAAATTCCTTTATGTTTTTGCCGCCCAATAAGATTTCGCCCTCGGTCGCGTCGTAGAGCCGTAAAAGCAGCTTCGCAAGCGTGGACTTGCCCGCGCCGTTATAGCCGACGATGGCGATTTTCTCATACGGCTTTAAGGTGATGTTGATGTTTTTCAGACTGTACTTTTCCTCGCCGTGGTATTTAAACGACACGTTTTTAAGCGTCAGCTCCGAAATTTCCTCAGGAGGATCGTCGCCCGGCTGCTTTTCGATTTTCGGGCGGTAAGCCAGAAACTTGCGGAAATTGTCAACATACAACGCCTGCTTCGACATCTCGATGCACGCGTCGATCCCCTGCCTCATCCCCCTTGTGAAATGCTCCATGGCCGAGATTAGTCCGGCAAGGTCGCCAAAGCCAAGCGTACGTGTTGCAAGCGTCTGATAGCACAGATAGAGATACATCGCAAAATCAAGAAGTCCGCCGGATATAAGCTCGCCAATAACCGAAAGCATGACCAATTTTTTCCCGTCTCTGTTCCATATCTCCTTTATGCGCGCCATTGTGTCGCGCAGACGTGAAAACAGCGCCTTGTGCATATCCGAAAGACGTATTTCCTTCGCGTAGTCCGCAAGGTAAAATACGCGCGTCATGTAGTCGCGTTCGCGCTCGACCGGCTTTATCTCCAGGTCCATTTTATAGCGTTTTTTTATTTTGAGACGACTCACTGTAAGTCTCACCGCTATTGCGATGACCGCGAATAGGAACAGCGTCTTGTCCGTCAGCGCCATAAATCCGCCGGCAAAGGCCGCTTCTGCTACCCTCGACACAATAGCCGTCCACGTGCGGTACATATCCCAGAGCTTCCCGTCCGACTGGGTCGCCGCCCATACGAAGTCGGTGTAAAATTCAGGCGTTTCATAGTACTCCAGGTCCATGGTGTGAGTATGCTCAAAGATCATCTTCTGCATCCCCGCGCGAACCTTTATCTTAGCCGCCGCTCCGAGATATTCCGAAAAACAGGCGCTGAGTACGTGCCGAAGAATAATGACCGCGCTTACGAAGGCCATGAATAGCATCAGTTCCCTGAAGCTTTTACCGCCGGTCAGGCCGTTTAGTATGTATTGCAGCGCGACCGGTCCCGCCAGTGTGTCCTGAAACGCGACCAGCACGCAGCACAGCAGATTCCCGATAAGATATACCGGGGCAAATCGGAAAAACAATTTTGCCATCATCCAGTGATTTGCGATTGTATGAGTGAATTTTTTCATTCGCTCTCCACCCTCTGTTCCCGATACTTTTCCGCCTGCATCATAAACATCCCGGCATATTTGCCGCCCAACTTCATCAGCTCCTCGTGGGAGCCTTCCTCGACGATCTCCCCCTGTTCAAGCAGATAGATCTTATCCGCCATGACCGCCGAGGACAGCCGGTGCGAAATAAAAATTACCGTCTTGTCCGCGCAGGCGGTCATCATATTGTTGAACATTTCGTATTCGCTTATGGGGTCAAGCGCAGAGGACGGCTCGTCCAGGATCGCAATGGACGACTCACAGGCAAACACCCGCGCCACCGCGATCTTCTGAAGCTCACCGCCCGACAAAAGCGCGCCGTTATCGTCAAATTCCTTTGTAAGATGCGTCTCCATGCCGTTTGGCAGCGCCTCGATTTTATCCCATAAGCCGCTTTCCCGTAACGCGGCCTCCGCGCGTTTCCTGTCGCGGCCGTCAACGGGCGGGCGAAGCAGGACGTTTTCCGTTACGGTCGTCGCAAAGATTTTAAAATCCTGGAACACCGTTCCGAACTTACGCCGGTACTCCGACAGCTTGTATTCTTTTATGTTTACGCCGTCAAGAAGTATTTCGCCGTCCGTGACGTCGTAAAGACGCATCAGCAGTTTCACAAGCGTTGATTTTCCCGCGCCGTTATGGCCGACCAGCGCGATCTTTGTTTTCGGCTTTATATCGAGCGAGATGTTTTTTAAAACGGGCTTATCCGAGCCGTCATACGTAAACGACACATTTTTAAGAGTCCAATGACCAACTCCCGGTCCCGGTAGCTTGCCGTTCTCGTTTTCCGTGATCTTCGGCTCGTATTCAAGAAATTCACGCAGGTTTTGTATATATACATTGTTATCCATCAAGTCCGATAGATGCCATGAGAAATTCGATATATACGACTGCATATTGGCCGCGGCGTTCATGACGGTTATCATATCTGTCAGCGAATACGCGTTATTTACAAGATACTGATAGACGATGATTCCGCGTATTCCGATAAACGTTCCCAGGCTCATGGCAAGTCCCCTCACGCACCGCAGGAGCGACACCTTGCCGTAATATTTTTTCGTTAAATCCACCCAGTCCCTTACCGCGTCGTTAAAATGTCCGAGAAGGGGAAAGAAAATATCGCCCAGACGCATCTCCTTGGCGTAATCGGGCAGATACACCGTCCGCTTTACATAGTCGTTCTGCCTCTGATACGGCGTGGTCTCCTTAACGCACTCAAACCGCAGCTCGGCGCGTTTTTTCTCCAAAACTGCCGAAACGACCGCCACGGCGATCGTGATGGGAATGATGACCGGCTCCCACCGCGCCGTTATGATGATACAAATGATCGAGCTTACCACAGTTGAAACCACAAGAGAAATATTCTCGATTATACGCGGTATTCTCGATATAAGCTCTGTGTTGGCGCGTGTAAATTTGTCATAGAATTTCGGGTTTTCGTAGCACGCAAGGTCACAGCTCACCGCCTGCTTGTATATAAGCGTCATGAAATATTCCTGAAACGTCACAAACATTTTGGGGGCGTAGAGATCTGTAAACCAGCTTTCAAAGATCCCGTCCACGGCTGAAACCGCAAGCATCACCAGAAGGAGCTTTACAACTCCGATAAAATCAGCGCCCGTTTCAAGCGCCTGCATAAGGGCCCTCATCAGCACTATCGAATAAAAAAGGCCGATACCGCGCCAGAAGAAAAAATATAAAAAGCTGAGCGCCACGCCCAGCGGCGACGCCTTGAACATATGCTTCAGCATATAGAAATTGTTTTTGACGGCAGACATTTTATCTGTGTTCCGCTCCGAGAATCGCTTCACGTCTTTTGATCCCCCGTCCTAAAAAAGATAGGGTATATGATACCATAAAATGCCCTGTATTGGCAAGCGTTTTTTCTATGCGCTCAAAATACGGCGCGACAAAAAATGCCCCCCGCCTCAAAGCGGACGCCCCTGGGAAAAGGACGAATGGGGCTTTTCGCCGGCGGCCCCGGAGGCGGCGAGGGGAAAAGACGCGATTTTTTCGGGGAACGGGCGTTTTGGAGTTGAAAAACCGCCCGCGCTGTGCTAAAATACCTTTAACTGTGTTCCTATGGGGGTGGCGCGTGTGATTTCCCAGCGCATGATCAAAATGACCGAGGGCGGGAGCGCCATTCGGGCCATGTTTGAAGAGGGGGCGCGGATGGCCGCGCAGTTCGGGCGGGAGAACGTCTACGACTTCTCCCTGGGCAACCCCAACATCCCCGCGCCGGAGAAGGTGCGGGAGTCCATCGTCCGCATCGCCTCGGAGACGGACCCCATGGAGCTGCACGGCTATATGTCCAACGCCGGGTACCCGGAGGTCCGGGCCAAAGTGGCCGCGTCCCTCAACCGGCGCTTCGGCGCCGACTTTAATGAGGACAACATCCTCATGACCGTGGGGGCCGCCGGGGGGCTGAACGTGCTGCTGCAGACCCTCCTGGACCCCGGTGACGAGGTGCTTGTTTTTGCCCCGTATTTTCTGGAGTACGGCAACTATGTCTCCAACTTCGGGGGCGTGCTGAAGGCTATCCCCGCCAACATCGAGGGGAATTTTCAGCCGGACGCCCAGGCGCTGCGGGAGGCCATAACGCCTAAGACCAAGGCGCTTTTGCTCAATAACCCCAATAACCCCACGGGCGTCATCTACACCGAGGAGACGATAAGGGCCATCGCCGCCGTGCTGGAGGAGAAGCAGGCGGAATACGGACACCCCGTCTACCTCATCTCCGACGAACCCTACCGGGAGCTGGCCTACGACGGGCGCAAGGTGCCGTGGCTCACGGGCTTTTACCGCAACACCCTGGTGGGCACTTCCTGGTCCAAGTCCCTGTCCCTGCCCGGCGAGCGCATCGGGTACGTGGTCGTCCCCTCGGCGTGCGACGACGCGAAGCTCATCTTCGACGCCGCCGTCATCGCCAACCGCATCCTGGGCTTTGTCAACGCCCCCAGTTTACAGCAGAGGGTCGTGGCGGAGTGCCTGGAGGAGCAGACCGACGTTGCCGCCTATGACAAAAACCGCAGGGCGCTCTACGAGGGGCTGACGGACGCCGGCTTCGAGGCCGTCTATCCCGACGGGGCCTTCTATCTGTGGGTCAAGACGCCGGAGGACGACAGGCAGTTTTGCGACCGGGCCAAAAAGCACCGTATCCTTGTGGTGCCGGGCGCTTCCTTCGCCTGCCCCGGCTATGTGCGTATCGCCTACTGCGTAAGCTTCGACATGATCCGGCGTTCCCTTCCCGCCTTCCGCGCCCTGGCGGAGGAGTGCGGGCTTTCAAAATAAAGAGTTTCGAGGAAAACACCATGGAAAACGCTGAAAATACACCGAAAAAAGTGATGCTCTCCGGCATCCAGCCCAGCGGCGCGCTGCATCTGGGCAACTATCTGGGGCCTCTGCGCCACTGGCCGAAGATGATCGAGGAGTTTGACTGCTACTTCTTCCTGGCCGACCTCCACACCATCACCGTGCGGCAGGAGCCGGCGGCCCTCCGCCAGCAGACCATGACGCTCCTGGCAAGCTACATCGCCTGCGGCCTCGACCCGGAGAAATGCACGCTCTTCATCCAGTCCCACGTCCACCAGCACGCGGAGCTCGGCTGGGTCCTGAACTGCTACGCCATGTTCGGGGAGCTTTCCCGCATGACCCAGTTCAAGGACAAATCCGCCAAGCACCAGGAGAACGTCAACGGCGGGCTTTTCACCTACCCCTG
>CANQXK010000001.1 GCA_947627715.1 uncultured Oscillospiraceae bacterium | reverse complement strand
GGCGGTGTGGTCATGAGTATGCTGTCAAAGCTCTTTATGGTGGCTGTTTTTGTGGGGATCAGCTTGCTTGTCAGCGTCGCGGCCAAAAGCAAAACGTGGCTTTCCATCACAGCCGGCCTCATGGCCTCCATGCTGCTCTACACCATGGTCCCCATGGTCACGCCCCTCACCGCGGACCCCATGAACGTGATCCTCTGTCTCGCCGGAGGCGTGCTCATGAGCATCGGCCTCGGTGTGTTAAGCAAAGTCGTGCTGAATAATACAAGTTTGGTGTAAATCGGATTATCTGCGAAAGAGCGGGACGAAGGAAAAATTTGCTCCGCTCTTTCAAAATTTTTTTTGAAAAAAGCCGAAACGCAAACAAAACTTTAACATTTGTGTGTTATTATAAAGAAAAAAGCAAGGGGGCTTGGCCATGTTTCAGATTTTGGTGGTGGAGGACGACAAAGACTTAAACCGCACGGTCTGTTCTTTCTTAAACAACAGCGGCTATAAGGCTGTGGGGTGTCTTTCCGCAAATGAAGCATACGACGCCATGTACGCTAATACCTTTGACCTCATCGTATCCGACATCATGATGCCCGGCGTGGACGGCTACGAGTTTGCCAAAACGGTGCGCTCCTTAAATGAGGACATCCCCATTCTCTTTATGACGGCGCGGGACGACTTTACCTCCAAACAGAGGGGCTATAGGATCGGGATCGACGATTACATGGTCAAGCCCATCGACTTAGACGAGCTTTTTCTGCGCATCGGGGCGCTGCTGCGGCGGGCGAAGATCGCCGCCTCCCACAAGCTGGAGATCGGCAAGCTGAGGCTCGATATGGACCAGCGCACGGCGGAATACGACGGGGAGGAGATCCCCACAACGACACGGGAGTTCAATATTCTCTATAAGCTCCTGAGTTACCCCGGCAAGACCTTCACGCGGACGCAGCTCATGGACGAATTTTGGGACCCGGACACCGACACCGCGCCGAGGGCCGTGGACGTCTACATGACGAAGCTCCGGGGGAAGTTTGAGAAGTGTACGGAATTTGAACTCAGGACCGTCCACGGCCTGGGCTACAAGGCGGTGATTTTGTGAGCAGGGAAAACGCAATACGGAACGGAAAGCGGATTCTTGCCGCCCTGCGCCATTATGTCGTATTCTTTTTGCTGATCGCGTTTGTTATTTCCTGCTGTATGCTGCTCTTCCTGCACACCATGCAGACCTCGGTGGGCATCACTTTCACGGAAAAGGGCATACGGACCGCCGCGATCCTGACGATGGGAAACGTGCTTTTTCTCAGCTTTTTATGCACCGTCATAGACGCCGTGCGCCGTCGTTTCTTTGTCGAGCGTCCTGTGCGGCGCATTGTAGAGGGCGCGGGAAAAATCATGCGGGGCGATTTCTCCGCACGAATCGAGCCGTTTCACAGCATCAATAGCGACGCTGGGTTTGATGTTATCATCGACTACTTCAACCGTATGGCGGAGGAGCTTTCCGGCGTGGAGACCTTGCGGACGGATTTCATCGCCAACGTGTCCCACGAGCTGAAAACACCACTGGCCGTCATGCAAAACTATGGGACCATGCTCCAAAGCCCGGACCTTACGGAGGAGCAGCGGATGGAATACGCCAGGGCCATCACGGAGCAGTCCCGCCGCCTTGCGGACCTCATCACAAATATCCTGAAGTTGAACCGGCTGGAAAACCAGCAGATATATCCGGCGGTAAAACGATACGATCTGGGCGAACAGCTTGCCGAGTGCCTTTTGCAGTTTGAGGACACATGGGAGAAGAAGAACATCGACATCAAGACGGACATCGAAGAAGAGGTGTTCATAGAATCGGACGGCGAGCTTCTGTCCCTTGTCTGGAACAACCTCTTTTCCAACGCCTTCAAGTTCACGGAACCCGGCGGCACGGTGTCCGTGTCGCTGATGACCCAGGGGGAGCTGGCTGCCGTCCGGGTGACGGACACAGGCTGCGGCATCTCGCCGGAGACGGGCCGCCACATCTTCGAGAAATTCTACCAGGGTGACACCTCCCACGCCACCCAGGGGAACGGTCTGGGGCTGGCGCTGGTGAAGCGGGTGGTGGACATCGTGGGCGGCGACATCTCCGTGGAGAGCGAGGTGGGGCAGGGGAGTACCTTCACAGTGAAAATCAGGAGGGCGGCGGATGGAGACAGTCAAAAGAATCATTAAAAAGCTGTTCTGTCTGCCTCCGCGTTGGACGGCCCTTGCGGCCCTTTTCGGCTACGGCTTTGTGATCGCTGTGGCGGTGTTCGATGTGCAGAATCCCGTTCTGCGGTACGCCTCCTATCTGGCCTCCGCCTACGCACTGATGGTCACTTGTACGGGCCTTCCTTACTTGAAGCTGGCGGCGGAGAGAGTCAGGGACGCGCTAAGGCGGCACCCGCTGATGAAAAAATTCCGCTCCACCACGGTGGGAGAGCGGTTTATGACCGATGCGCGTTTCCGGGCGGGAGTCTCGCTGTATCAGGGCTTTTTCGTCAATCTCCTGTACATCGTCATGAAGCTGGTGTCGGGCGTCGTGTACCGCTCCGCGTGGTTCATCGCCCTGGCGGTCTACTATATCCTGCTGGCCGTGATGCGCTTTCTCCTTGTGCGCCGCTTAAATGTACAGGACGAGGCGGCGGAGCTGCGCCGGTACAGGCTGTGCGGGATCATGCTCCTTTTTATGAATCAGGCGCTCACAGGCATCGTCGTCTTCATGGTGCACCAGAACCGGGGCTTTGCCTATCCGGGGCTTCTCATCTACGCTATGGCCGCCTATTCCTTTTACGCCGTCACCGTGGCCGTTATCAACGTCGTCAAAACCCGTCGGCACAACAGCCCCATCCTGTCCGCGGCCAAAGCCATTAATCTTGTGGCGGCGCTGGTGTCCATCCTGGCCCTGACCACCGCCATGCTGGCCCAGTTCGGCGGGGAGGACGACATGGTCTTCCGCCGGACCATGACCGGCGCGGTTGGCGGCGGCGTCTGCACCATCGTCATCGGCATGGCGGTCTATATGATCTGCCGGGCCAATATTTCCTTGAAAAAACAGGAGGATCGAAATGGAAGAGAAGAATGAAACCTTCACCTACACCTACTCCGCCAAAGAACAGGAGGAGATCAGGAAGATTCGGGACAAGTACGCGCCTCCGGCGAGGGAGGAGACCTCTATGGAGAAGCTCCGCCGCCTGGACAGGAGCGCCACCAGGGGGGCCACTGTCGTCTCCCTGATTTTAGGGATCCTCAGCGCCCTCATCATGGGCGTGGGGATGAGCTGTACGATGGTATGGGGGGACAGGCTGTTTCTCCCCGGCATCATCGTCGGCCTTCTCGGCATCGCCGGCGTCGTCGCCGCCTACCCTGTCTACGCCCACATGGTCAAGCGCAAGCGGGCAAAGCTGGCCCCGGAGATCCTGCGCCTCAGCGATGAGCTGATGAAATAAGAAAATCACAAGGACGCCCTGCTCAATACTTGTTTTATCCCGAAGACATACCCGGTTATCCTTTTGCTACCGCCTTAACCGGGCAAACCGCAAAGCAATTCCCGCAATGTAAGCAGTGATTTTGCTGAATACGGTAGGGCTTTCCCGGCTCAATGCACCGCTGGGGACAGTTTTTCAAGCACTTGCCGCAGCCGATACAGTTTTCAAGAATAACATATCCCTTTTGCGTGAGATTTCCCGCGCCGATGGTGTAGCTCTCCCGGAAGATGGGGTTGACGCCGAGATTGAAATACTCGATTTCCGCATCCCTGATCTCAAAGACGATCCCCGCCAGCTTTCGTGTGTCGCCGGGATAGACGTTGGAGAGATAGGGCTGTTCCGCAAAAATCGTGTCGATCCACTTTTCCTGGTCATTTTCCGGGACGGGAATCGCCTTTGCGGACAGGCGGATCATTTCTTTATACCTGGTGTAGCCCAGCACCTGTACACGACCGTCACGCAGAAGCTCCTCGCAGAAAGCTTTCCCTTTTGCGGTAAAGAAAATCATCCTGTCCGGCTCATAGTGGATGGCGGAGATGTTGCGTATCTGCGGCGCGCCGTCTTTGTCCACGGTGGCAAAGGCCAGTACGCCGACGTATTCTAATTTTTTGAGACAAGTCTGTGCGTCCATTTGAAACACCTCATTCAATGATTTTTGCCCGATGGGATTTCCTCGGCTTGGCCTCCGGGTATGGTCCGTCGCAATAGCCCAGCGTCACAAAACACCGGGCGATATAATTTTCGGAGATGTTCCATTCCCGGAGAAGCGCCGCACCGATCTCATTATCAAAGGTCTCCTCGCCCCTGGCGACGATGCAGGAGGAAATGCCCAGCTCCGCCGCCATCAGCACCATGTTTTCGGCACAGCAAAAGGCGCCCGGGATGCTGTAAAGAAAATTTTTCATGGCAAAGACGACGCAGACGGCGGGTGCGCCATAGAACCCGCTTTTCATGGTCGGGTCATCGATGATGCTGGGCTGGTCGGCGGAAACGAAACTCCCGGATAGCTTAGAGCGGTCAAACCGGGCGACGTTCAGCCGGCCGATTTTCTCCGCAAGTTCCGCGTTTCGGATGTCAACAATGAACCTGCGCTGACCGCCTCCGGCGTTGGGCGCATAGGTCCCCGCCTCGATGATTTTTTCCATGTCCTCACGGGAAATCTGCCTGCCCTGATATTTGCGGATCGAACGGCAGGTCTTCATAAGCTCTAAAAGCTCCATCAGACTACCTCCTTCCAGCATTGCGGGTCGGCGGCGTAAAAATCGCCGTTTGTTCCCTTTGCCACGGCGGGACAGCCCCGGCAATAAGGGAGAAGTTCACACTTGGCACACTTGACAAATTTGTCATAGTCCCTGTACTGCTCCATCTCACATACCCAAACATCCGCCAGCCGGTCGGTGAATACATTTCCCACTTTGCTTTCGGCCACACGGCGGCAGGCATACACGTCGCCGGTGGGCAGGATGGTGATGTGGCAGTTCCCGCAGTTGCACCCGCCGTAAATCATACCATCTTTGGCGTCCGAGGGAATCTTGAAGGCCCCGGTTTCATACTCGTAGAGCGTCCAGAGATGATCTTTTTTGTTGAAATAAGTCTCTGTGCCCTCCGACTCATACTCTTTGAATTTCTTATCGCAGACCGCCAGCAGTTCCCGGTATTCCTGGGGCGTCATGGAGGCGTCCAGATCGCCGCCGCTGGGGACATAGCGGGAAAAGGCGAACACGTTTGCCCCCGCCGCCACCACCGCGTCGATGATCCCCGGCACCTCCATGCGGTTCGTCTTGGATACCGTGGTCATGATCACGCTTCGCATCCCGGAGCGGTTGATACAGCCGATTTTTTCCATGGTGCAGTCAAAGGAGCCGGGCTTGCGGAACCAGTCGTGGGTCTCCCGGAGGCCGTCCAGGGAAAGCTGGTACTTCTCGCAGCCGTAGTATTTCATCTCCCGGCACACCTGATCGTTTAAGTGAAACGGGTTGCCCATGATGGTAAACGGGACATGATGTTCTTTGAACAACGCCAGAAGCCGCCAGAAATCCGGGTGCAGGATGGGGTCGCCGCCGGTGAGGTAGAAATAGGGCAGGCGACCATGCACCTCGCAGAAGTCCAGGCAATTATAGAAGGTGTCCTCCATCTGCGCCCAGGTCATACTTTTGATCTCGTGGCACTTATCCCCGGAGAAAATATAACAGTGCTTGCACCGCTGATCGCACTCGTCGGTGATGTGCCATTGAAATGAGAAGTATTGCATATGCGTCCTCCAAATCTATGGTAAATCGATAAACGATGAATTTCCGTGGCCCCCGTAGGGGCCGTTTTTCATTTGTCCCCGGCTCCGTAGGCAGTCCCACAGGCGGCGGGCTTCTCCTCCGGCTTGTCGGCGGCTCCGCAGGCGGCGGGCTTCTCCTCCGGCTTGTCGGCGGCTCCGCAGGCGGCGGGCTTTTCCTCCGGCTTGTCGGCGGCTCCGCAAACGGCGGGAGTTTCTGCTGGCTTGTCAGCCGCGCCGCAGGCGGCTCTACAGGCGGAGGGCGTGACGTCCTCGGACCAGGAATAGAGGTTGGAAAGTGCCATACTATTTGCCTCCTTGATGTATTCAGGGGATTCCCCTGTATTTGCCATTCTACTTGAGCACTGCCGGAGGCGCAAGTACGCATCTTTTTGTGGGGTAGTTACCTTTTTGTAACCGCTTGACAGAATATAGTTGCAGCATTAAAATTGAATGTAACATCAAGTTTTACCTAGGAGGCGCAGCATGAAAACAAAATCCGAGCTGATCCCCGAATGCCCCGTGGCTGCCACCGTCCAACTCATCGGGAATAAGTGGAAGCTCCTGATCATCCGAAATCTCCTTGACCGCCCCTGGCGCTTCAATGAACTCCAGCGCAGTCTTGAGGGCGTCAGTCAGAAGGTGCTGACGGACTCCCTCCGCTCCATGGAGGCCGACGGCCTCATCACCCGTACCGTTTATCCCGAAGTCCCGCCGAGAGTGGAGTATGCGCTGTCGGAGCTGGGGGAATCCCTGAAACCGATCCTGGACGCCATGAGAGCGTGGGGAGAAAACTACAGGATGTCTCTGGCTCCCGAATGGTGCAAAAAAAGTGAGCATTTGTACTCATAAGAAGCAAAGGACGCCCCGTTTGAGGCGTCCTTTGCTTTGCGTATTCATTCTTCTTTTTTAAGTCAGCCTATTTTTTCCCCTGCGCCATTCTTATTTCTCCTTCCGCTGTTGTCGGAACCCCGAACCTCCTCGTGGTAGAAATAGTCCACAATAACAGGGTGCCCCTGGGGGACGCGGCCGTAAGGCATTTCGTTGTCCACAAAGGGACAGTCGTATTTCTCCGCCATTTCTTCCGCCTGCTTTTCCAGAAACTCAAAATAGCTTCGGTCATGCCGGTCGTAGATCGCCTGATAAAGCGGCAAAAGCGCGGGATATTTTTCCGCGATATAGTCCATGATGGTCTTTTTGAATCCGCCGCGAAGATTGAGGTTTTCCAGCCAAAAGAGGTCGCACTGATTGCGGACCCGCTCAAAAATCGCCTCAAAGTCCGTGATCCCCGGAAAGACGGGGGACACAAAGCAGACGGTGCGGATACCTTCGTCGTAGACCTTCTTCATAGCGGCGATGCGCCGCTCAATGCTGACGGCCTTGTCCATGTCGTTCTTGAAGCTCTCGTCCAGCGTATTGATGGACCAAGACACCGTCACCTGTCCTAGTTCCTTCAAAAGGTCCAGGTCCCGAAGGACCAGGTCGGATTTTGTGATGATCAGGATGTCTGCGCCGCTGCCCTTCAGTTGGGAAAGCAGCTTGCGGGTCGCGCCAAAAATCTCCTCCTGGGGGTTGTAGCCGTCGGTCACCGAGCCGATCACCACCCGCTGACCGGCGTATTTCTGCGGATTTTTGATCTCCGGCCAGTGCTTCACGTCCAGGAAGGTCCCCCAGTCCTCCGTGTGCCCGGTAAAACGCTTCATAAACGAGGCGTAGCAGTATTTGCACCCGTGGGTGCACCCCACATAGGGGTTGACGGAATACCCGCCCACCGGGAGGCTGGACTTCGTCATGATGTTTTTCGTCTCCACATCGGCAATCAGAACGCCGTTTTCTCTAATCTGCGCCATGTTCTCTGTTCCTCCAAAACTCTAACTCCGCTATATGTGCCGGGAAATCCTGCGACTGTCACGATGGAACTTCCGGGGTGATATTCTATTCGCTGGGTTTTCTCACGATCCCCGCCACGTTTTGAAGAGATATGAAGGCATTTTTGTCGATGTCGAGGACGAGCCTCTTGAGCTTGTTAATCTGGAAGTGGTTGACAATGAAGTAGATAATCTGTTTCTCTTTATTGGAGTAGCCGCCGGTGGCGTTGACGATGGTGCCGCCGGCTTTGAAGTTTTCGGAAAGCGCCGCCGAAATCTGCTTTGCTTTAGTTGTTACGATCATGGCACACATGGAGCGGTCGAAGCCCTCCACCAGGAAATCCACGGTCTTTGAGCCTACAAAATACGTGACGATGGAGTAGAGCGGCAAAATCCAGCTGTGAATGACGATGCCGCAGATGATATAGAGGAGGGTGTTGAAGGCCATCACAAAGGTCCCGATGGAGATGCCGATTTCCTTGGAAAACACCACCGACAGCACGTCCACGCCGTCTATTGCGCCGCCAAAGCGAATGGTAAGGCCGCTCCCGATGCCGGAGATCACCCCGCCAAATACAGCGCACAGAAGAAGGTCGGTGCCCGCCAGGGGAGAAACGAAATTCACGTCCACAGGCAGCACATTCATGATGAGGTAGGAACCCAGGGAGTAGACGGCGATGGCGTAGAGGGAATAGACCGTGAAGGAAAACCCCTGGCGCTTCAGGCCGAACAGGAAGATGGGGAAGTTTAAGAGGATAAGGAACACGGACAGGGAGAGTCCCGGCGGCGTCACCTGATCGAGCAGCATGGACAGACCCGATATGCCACTGTCATAGAGCTTCACGGGGTAGAGAAACATGGACACGCCAAAGGCGTTGACCATTCCGGCTGCGGTCAAAAAGAGAAAATTGGACCATCGAAGCTCATGAAGCTCCCGCTTGAGGGCGGCTGCGCGCGTGAAACTTTTCTTCATCCGCTTTGTACTCCTTTCTCCGGCGAAAAGTATATAGATCGATCATACCATACGCAAGGACAGGTTGCAAGAAGTTCCCGGAAATGAAGAGAGGGAAAAGGGGAAAGATGAAGGAGCAGCACGGGAAATCTCTCACAACGATTGAAGGGCGCGGGCGATGTCTGCGTCCAGCAGGATCGCCTGTCCGGCAAGCTCAGGCGGGCATACGGCCTGGCCTGAGTTGATACACGCATAGACAGCCGCTTTGTTCCGGGCGGTCATGCGCCAGAAGGGGTATTTGATGATGCCGGGCGTGTTGAAGCCCACGCCCAGCTCCAGGAACAGGACCCGCCCGTTTCCCCGTGTTTGCAAAAAGCTCTCATACCGTGCCGCCGCCCGGCGCCAGCCATCGTCCTCCACGAATTTGTTGTCAGCGCGCAGATTCATGGTCAGGGGCTTTCCGCAGTGGGGACAGCGGGGGAGAAGCTCCGAGGGGATGCGCATATCCCTTTGCCGCTCCACCATCTGCCGGACCGCGTCCTCGTTATCAAAGGTCTCCTGACAGCACGGCTCAGAGCACTGAAAGAGGCCGTAGTCCCCCTGGGTGTAGAAAAGCCTCGTTTTGTCAAACCCCGCCTTTTGGAAGCAGTGGTCCACGTTGGTGGTGATCACAAAATAGTCCTTATCGCGGACCAGCCTCAGCAGACCGTCATAGACCGGCTTTGGCGGATCGAGGTAGCGGTTAATAAAGATATACCGGCTCCAGTAGGCCCAAAATTCCTCCGGGGCGGGGTAGGGGTAGAACCCGCCGGAATACATATCGGAAAAGCCGTATTTGGCGGCAAAGTCGGAGAAATACCGCTCAAACCGCTCCCCGGTATAGGTAAAGCCAGCCGCTGTGGAAAGCCCCGCTCCCGCGCCGATCACAACGGCGTCCGCTTTGTCCAGCGCCTCCCGGAGCCGCCGGAGGTTATCCCAGTAGTTCCCGGTAGATCTCATGATCGGTTTCTTTGAACACATTAAAAATCACCTCCGTGCCGCCCCTGTACCGCCGGACTGTGTCCACGGCGATTTGTGCGGCCTCTTTGTTGGGGAAGTGAAATTCCCCGGTGGAGATACAGCAGAAAGCCACGCTCTTGATCTTGTTCCGCTGCGCCAGCTCCAGACAGGAGCGGTAGCAGGAGGCCAGAAGCTCCCGGTCCCGCTTCGTCACCTGACCGTATATGATGGGGCCGACGGTGTGAAGAACATACTGGCAGGGCAGATTGAAAGCGGGCGTGAGCTTTGCCTGCCCGGTGGGTTCCTCATGCCCCTGCCTTTCCATGATCTCATTACACACCAGCCGGAGCTGTACCCCGGCGCAGGTGTGGATGGCGTTGTCGATACAGCCGTGGCAGGGGACATAGCAGCCGGTAAGCCCGGCGTTTGCGGCGTTGACAACAGCGCCGCATTTGAGCGTGGTAATATCTCCCCACCAGAGATAGAGTCCCGGCTCCACGGGCGTCAGATCGGCAATATCCGTGAACCCCTTTCGGGCAGCTTCCTCCTGGAGATAGCTGTCCTGCACCGCAAGAAATTCCTCCCCGATGGGCCGAGGCGGGCGGACGTTCATCAGGGAGCGCAGAAGCCTTCTCTGCTCCGCCTCGCCAGCGGGGAGCGGCAGATCACGGTATTGAGGCTGCTCGTCGATCAGCCATTGAAGAAGGAATGTTCTTCTCTCCGCCTGAGTCATGGTCATTCTCCTTTCCTCCGTTCCGCAAAAGAGGCTGCGCGTCCGGGGTTTTTATTCTTCTACAAATCAGTATAACATACGGTCCGCTTTTCTTCAAGATTTCCCGGCGGGAGAATCGCTCTTTGCCAGCGAGAGCAGGGGGATTTCATTTTTCTGTTGTATTATTTTGACGAATGTGATAAGATACCGAGTAGAAACGTTGAGAGGACGGTGTTTTTGGCGTGGAGCAGGAGAAGGGAAACTTCCGAAGCCGGGTATTTGGCGGCTTTCACAGACAGGACGTCATTGACTATATAGAGGAGCTTGCCGCCGAGCGCAACACGCTGGCGAAGGAAAATTCCGAGCTTCAGGAGCGCGTGTACGACCTTGAGGAGCGCGCGGCGGAACCCGAAGCTCAGGAGGAGAGCGCGGAGGACTGCCGCGCCCAGATCTCCGATATGCTCACCGAGGCGCGGGAGCTTCTCGCCTCGGTGAAGGCCGAGTATGACGCGCTGTTCAGCGACGTGAACATCAACGTCTCCCATGCCCAGGGGGAGCTGAAGAACATGACCGCCCGCCTCTCCGGCATCATCAGCACCCTGAAAACGGCGGGGGAGAGGCTTGAGGCCGTCAGCGGAATGCTTGAGGAGAAAGAGGAGTGAACCGTGCAGAAGCTCTTTGAAATCGACGCGGCGGAAGTGAGAAAGTACGCCGGCGAAATGCGCGCGGGGGACAGGGTCCTCCTGACGGGCACGGTCTACACCTCCCGCGACCAGGCGCATATGGCCATCTTTCGCCTCCTGGACGAGAAAAAGCCGGCGCCCTTTGAGCTGAGGGACGCCGTCATTTACTACGCCGGTCCCACGCCGGGCCATGACGGGATGCCCACCGGCGCGTGCGGCCCCACCACCTCAAGCCGCATGGACGGCTTTACGCCGCGCCTTCTTGATTTGGGCGTCGCCGCCATGATCGGCAAGGGCCTGCGCTCCGACCAGGTCCGCGCCTCCATCGTAAAAAACGGCGCTGTCTATCTGTGTGCCGTGGGCGGGGCGGGGGCGCTCATCGCAAAGTCCATCAAATCCATGGAGGAGATCGCCTTCCCGGAGCTGGGGTGCGAATCCGTAAAGCGCCTTTACGTGGAAAAGATGCCCCTCACCGTGGGGATCGACCCCGCGGGGGGAGATATTTTCCGCCAGGGGCGGGAACGCTATCGCATGGACTGATTAACATAACATCACTCGGTTTACATAACATAATAAAGTTAACATAAAATCAGGAGACTGTACCAGCCTCCTGATTTTGTTGTAATCAGAAAACCACTCGTTAAACGAGTGGTTCAAAAGAGCCTATGGCGAAGAGGAAGAATCCCTGTTAGAATAAACATGCGGTCTGGCAACTGCATGAAAAAACTAACAGGGAGACATTCATATGGGAATGAATGACGTAAACAGTTTATCACATACAAAGTGGAATTGCAAATACCATATCGTGTTTGCACCAAAGTACAGGAGGCAGGTGTTTTATCGGGAAAAGAAAGAGACAGTAGGAAAAATACTGTGACAGCTGTGCGAATGGAAAGGAGTAACGATAATAGAGGCGGAGGCGTGCCCCGACCATATCCATATGCTTGTAGAGATACCACCGAAGATAGCGGTATCAAGTTTTATGGGGTATTTGAAAGGGAAAAGCAGTACAATGCTGTATGAGCAATTCGGCGAGTTGAAATACAAATACAGGAATCGAGAATTTTGGCGCAGAGGATATTATGTGGATACGGTAGGGAAGAATGAGAGCCGAATTGCGGAGTATGTCAGGAACCAGCTAAAGGAAGATGAACTGGGGGAACAATTAAGGATCCCCACCGTTAGCCCGTTTACGGGCCGCAAGTAACAGTCCTACGCAGTTGGCAGACCGTACTTACACGTTTGACGTGTCCGCGAGGAACATAGGGCTTTGCCCGCATGTGAAAAACCACCGGCTTCGCCGGTGGATGGTTATTTACATAATGCTCCTCTCGGCGGCCTCCACGGTGTGGGAGGCCAGCACGGCGGTTGTCACGCTTCCCACGCCTCCGGGAACGGGGGTAATGGCGGCTGCCACCGGCTCCACCGCCTCAAAGTCCGCATCGCCCGTCATCTTGCCCTGGGCGTCCGTGTTGATGCCCACGTCAACGATCACCTGGCCGGGGGAGACGTGTCCGGCGGTGAGGGAGTGGAGGTGTCCCGCCGCCACCACGATAAGGTCGGCGCGGCGCGTTTCGGAGGGGAGGTCGCGCGTGCGGGTGTGGCAGACGGTGACGGTGGCGTTTCGCGCCAGAAGGAGCTGGGAGACGGGCTTTCCGATGACGAGACTGCGGCCGATGACCACCGCGCGCTTTCCCGTGCAGTCCACCCCGTAGAAGTCGAGGATCTCCGCGCAGCTCTGGGCCGTGCAGGGGCAAAAGCCGTGGCCGTTCCCGGTAAAGACCCCGGCCAGGGACCCGTCGGTGATGCCGTCCACGTCCTTCTCAGGGGAGAGGGCGGCGCAGACGGCGGCGTCGTCGATGCCATGGGGCAGAGGCCGGAAAAGGAGAACGCCGTGGACGCTGTCGTCGCCGTTCAACTCACGGATCACCTTCAAAAGCGCGTCCTGCCCGGTCTCCTCCGGCAGTACGATGCCCCTGGTCTCCACGCCCACGGCGGCGCACCGCTTCATGGCCCCGCGCTCATAAAATATGTCCGCGTCCCGTTGGCCCACGCGCACCAACGCCAGCGTGGGCGCAACGCCCTTTTCCCTGAGCGCGCTTGTGCGCTCCTTTGTCCGTTGGTTGATGGCCGCCGCCACAGGCGCGCCCTTCAGAAGCTCCGCCATACGTACTCCTCCGTGTTTTTTGTTTGATTTAAGTATATTTCTCTTATCCCCGCCTGTCAATCAAAAAATATTTTCCGAATTTTTTCATTTTCCTCTTGACACCCAACCGTATTACTTGTATAATACGGTCATACAAACCGTATTACTCGAATAATACGGTCAGAAAGGGGGACGGCGTCATGGTGAGCTTTGCGGACTTCCCTCTTGCGGGGGAGGGTCCCATCTATCTGCGCATCGTCCGCTTCATCCGCGCGGGGATCGCGGCGGGGACCATTGTGGACGGGGACGAGATCCCGTCGCGCCGCATGGTCTCGGCCACGCTTGGCGTCAATCCCAACACGGTGCAGAAGGCGTACCGGCTCTTGGAGGAGGAGGGGCTGATGGTCTCCCGCTCCGGCGCGAAGAGCTTCGCGGTGGTGACGCCGGAGAGCGTGGAGGCCGCCAGGGCGAGGCTGAGGGCCGAGGAGGTCGGGCGTGTCGTCTCGGCCCTGCGCCGAAGCGGAATGGAGAAGGCGGACGCCCTGACGCTGATTTCCCGGATTTGGGATGAGGACGCCGCGGAAGAGGAAGGGGGAGAAACGAAGTGAAGAGGAAACTGTCCATCCCGGCGCTTTGGGTGCGTATGAGCTTCTGGGGAGCTGTGGGGATCGTGCTTGCGGCCTTCTGCGTACAGCTTTTGCTTCTCAGGCTCAGCCTTTCCGGCGCGGCCTCCGGGGCGGCCTTCTCGGACGTGGTGGAGGGGGCCTTTGCCAAATACGTCTTCCGGGCGGCCTTCGCGCTGATGTACTTCTGGATTCTAATCTCCAGCCGGGGAAGCGACCTGACGCTGGGCAGGCTTTACGTATCGGGCGTGTCCCTGGTCCTGTGGCAAGGCGCGGTGATCCTGGGCTGGTTCGTGCTCCTTCTGGCCGCGCAGATCGGCGCGGTCCTGGTGGGCTTTCGATGGTTCCTGGGCGTGATGGGTCCGGCGGCCGGGCGGCAGACGCTCCTCATCGCCTTCTATCAAAGCCCGACGCTCCATTCGCTGATGCCCCTTTCGGATCGTCTCCTTTTGGCGGACGATCTGAGCCTGCTCCTTTCGCTGGCCTTCGCCACGGCGGTGGACGTCCATCTGATGCGCCGGGACGGGCGAAAGCTGATCCTGTCGGGCCTTCTGGCGGCGGAGATGGAGATCTTGGTGGGCCTCAGCCTCTTCGGGTCGTCCCTGGAGGGAAGCTGGGTGTTCCTTGCCAGCGCGATCCTCCTGGCCGCTGTTCAGGCCGTTCGGCTGGCGCGGAGCGTCAGAGAGGAGGCGGCGCGATGAAAATACGGCGGCCGGACCTCTCGCACTATGCGCCCGTGGGGGCGAACCCCCAGCTTCAGGCGCGTATTTTCCTGCTGGCGTTGGCGCTCTCCGCCTTATGGAGCGTTCAGGCGCCCTGGCGCATCGCGCGCGGGTTTTCTGCCCTGATCCGTTACCGTGAGAGGGGAATGGTTACCCACGTGGCGGCCTATCCCCAGTATCTTGGGACCGCGTTTTTCGGCTTTGCCCTCCTTGGCCTCCTTTTGGCGGGGCTTGCGGTGTGGAATTACGCCTCCTGCCGGCATGGGGCGCGGACGGACTACCTGCTGCGCCGCTTACCGGGGCGCGGGGAGTACCACAGGCGCTGTCTGGCGCTGCCTCTTGCGGGGATATGCCTGACGGCGGCGCTGGCGATCCTCCTCTATCTTCTCTATTGGGCGGTCTACTGGCATCTCTTCCGTAAGGCGACGGTGGGCATGGAGGACCCCATGAGCATCCTTTTGCCGGCGGCGAGACTCAGAGGGAGGGGGCTGTGGTGACGCGATGAAAAGAAGAGGACTTGACTGGAAAATGCTCGCCCCGGAGGGGGTCAGCGCCAAAAAGGAGGCGCTGGGCATCGGCCTTGGCCTGCTGGCCTCCGTCCTCTGGAGCCTGACGGCGGCGGGGCGCATCGGCGCGGAGTGGGAGTCCACTTTGGAGCAGGCGGCAAAGGGGCAGGTGGTGACGCTGACGGGCTTTCGGGGGCTGCTGGGCGGCGCTCTCGACGGGTTCTATTTTGTGGCGGCGGCCATGGTGCTGCTGACGGTGTGGCACTATGCGAAAATACGAAAGGACAGCCCCTCACCGGGGGAGAATGTCCACCTTCGGGCCATGGCCATGCCCGTCACCGGCGTTCTCCTGGCGCTCTGCGTGTCGCTCATCCTGTACGCGGCCTACCACGGCGTCTTTTCGGAAAATCGGGAAAAACTGAACGAGATGATCAACCGGCCCTGGGAGGCCGTAGAAAACGGAGGCGGAGACGATGCTTGAGCTTGAAAACGTATCGCGGCGTTACGGCTGGACCAAGGCGCTGGACGGCGTGTCCCTGCGCTTTGCGCCCGGCGAGATCGCCGGCCTGTTTGGGGAGAACGGCGCGGGGAAGACCACCCTTCTGAAGTCCATCCTCAACCTGACGCGCCACGAGGGGAAGATCACCCTGGACGGGGAGCCTGTCACACGGAAAAACGTTGAAAGGCTCTCCTTCGCCACCTGCGAGCACTCCTTTTTCCCCATGATGACGGCGGCGGACCACAGGGATTTCTACCGCGACCACTTCAAAAACTGGCGGGACGGCCGCTATCAGGCGTTGATGGAGTTCTTCGGCCTTCCCAGGCTTCGGGCGCTGCAGGGCTTCTCTACAGGCCAGCAGAACCAGTTTGAGGTCATTCTGGCCCTCTGCCAGGGCGCGGACTATATCCTCATGGACGAGCCGTTTGCCGGGAACGACGTCTTCAACCGGGAGGACTTTTATAAAGTGCTCCTGGGCATCCTGGAACCCACGGAGACGGTGATCCTCTCCACGCACCTTTTGGAGGAGGTGGAGAATTTCGTCTCCCGCGCCGTCCTAATCAAAAGCGGCCGAATCGTGGGCGATAAGGGGATCGACGAGTTAGAGGAGCAGGGCCTTACGCTGATGGATTATGTGCGGAAGAGCTACGGATACGAGCCGGACCGGGTGAGCCGTGCCCTGGACCGGCTGACAGGGGAGGAGGGGGAGACATGAGACGGCTTTTTGCTTTCACGCTGGCGCTTCTTCTCGCTGCTACGCTCCTTGTGAACACAGGCTCCTCTCTCCTTGAGGCCCAGACGGACATTCAGGTAACAGAGTCGCTTCTTGCGGGGGACCGAAGCGGCGCCAGGGGGCTGAACGCGGTCTTTCACAGCTATGTTATATACGCCTGCGCCTGGGACACGGCTTTCTCCCTGGGCGGGGAGGAGCTGGAGCCGGCGAGCAGCTTTACCTATGGCTGGAATGCGGGCTTGATGGACAGTACCGATGTCATGGACAGGATCTATGCCGAGGGGGGTACCTTTGAGATGACCCCCTGGAGAGCCGGCTTCGGGACCCCCTGGAACGGGGGCAATCTTGAGATCTACTCCCCCTATGTAATGGACGCGCCGGCCAACGATGTGGCGGCCAGGACCCAGCCGGGACAGTGGCGCTGTGAAGTGGTGCGCCCCTCCGATTACTACACATACTGGCCGTGGGAGGCCTCCGGCCGGATGGACGGCGATATTTTCTCCTCCATCGCCCTTCGCAGGGAGGAGGGGATCACACTGAGCGAGCTTTTCAAGGTGGAGGTACCCCGGGAGCTTCTGACGGAGGTCACGGTGATCAAAGACGGGAAAGGCAACGTGAGCGGCGTCTTTTCCTCCACCACCGGGGTGTGGCATGAGCCGCAGACGGGGGAAACGGCGGAGAGGCAGGAGTGGACGTACAACGCCGCCAACGACATCCCCTTTACGGTCCAGGCCGCCGGGGCGGTGAGCGATGACGGCCTTTGGCTCTATCCTGCGGCGTTTGACAGCGCGGGGGAGAACGTGATGGACTACAGGGACGGACCCGGCGTATACTTTATCCCCAAGGTGACGGCCGAGATCTGGGATTCCCTCACCGTGGCGGAGCAGATGAGATATTCCTCCCGCGAACTTCTGATCGACCGCGCAAAGCTCGTCTATCCCACAGATGAGATCCCCTTCCTTATTCGCATGAGTGCCGGCGGCGCTGTGGTGGAGGTCTTTACGGCCAGGGACGGGGGATTGGTGCTCACAAGCCTGGACGCCCGGACAGGCGAACTTCTGGCAAGTGTTCCCGTGACGCCGGAATGGAGCGGCACAACACAGCTGAAGCTGAAAAAGGACGGCCTGCTCCTCCTTTCGGACAGCGATGGAAACGCCGCCGTTATCCGGGAAGAGGGGAGCGGCGCAAAGGTCGTTTTCCGCACCAAACTGGATCTTCCTCTCCTGTGCGGCGGAAGCGAGGGCGAGAAAAGCTTCAGCCCCGACGAAGCGGATTTTGCTTTCGACGGGGAGAAGCTTGCCCTGGCAAACGGCTATACCCGCACCATCCTGACGGCGGATGAGGCAGGGACCCTGTACGCGGCGCGCTTCGACTTTGAACATACCTCCGAAAGCGGACAATACTTACCCGGCGCGGCCCAGGGCATCCTCAGTGGCCCGCCCCTGGAGATCGACTTTGAATGACCAATGGCCCCGCCTCCCTCCGAGGCGGGGCCATTTATTCCTAAAAAGAGGGGTAATTTTCCGCTTTAGCATGGTAACGTTTCCAATCATGTATGTGAAAGTTGCACAACTTTTAAATTAAGTTTTTGAGTAATGTTACAAAAGTGTGAAATTAGCCAAAAAATAGCTTGCTATTTGCAAGTTAATGGATTATGATAACACTGTCAGCGGTGGAAACGTTTCCATACGCGGGCAGATTTTATAAGGAGGAAAATGAGAATGAAAAAGAAAATCCTGGTTATTACTCTTTGCATTTGCATGGCGCTCACGCTTTTAGCGGGATGCTCCAACGGGAAGAAGGGTTCCGTCTACTGGCTGAACTTCAAGCCGGAGTCCGACGAGGTCCTTCAGAAGATCGCCACAATGTACAAGGAGAAGACCGGCGTTGACGTCAAGGTCGTCACCGCCGCTTCCGGTACATACAGCCAGACCCTCACCAGTGAGATGGAGAAGTCCGCGCCTCCCACGCTCTTCGTAATCGGCAACTCCGCCGGCGTCAAGACCTGGGCCGACTACGCCCTTGACCTCAAGGACACCGCCGTTGCCAAGGAGCTGTCCACCGACGCTTACAACCTCTACGACGAGAGCGGAAAGCTTGTCTCCATCGGCTACTGCTATGAGTGCTACGGCATCATCGTCAACCCCGACCTTCTCAAGCAGGCCGGCTATGAGGTGTCCAGCATCAACAACTTCGCCGCTCTGAAGGCCGCCGCTGAGGACATCCACGCCCGTGCCGCTGAGCTGGGCTTCGATGCCTTCACCTCCAACGACATGGATTCCAGCTCCAGCTGGCGTTACACCGGCCACATGATCAACCTCGACTACTACTACGAGGAGAAGGACGCCGGCAAGACCTGGACCGAGTGCCCCGACACCATCACTGGCGCTTATGTGGACAACTTCCGTCAGCTCTATGACCTGTGCGTCAACAACTCCACCGTTGACCGCTCCGAGCTTGCCACCGGCGGCCATGACGCCCAGAACGAGTTCAAGACCGGCAAGGCCGTCTTCTATGTCCAGGGCTCCTGGGAGTATTCCGCCGTTGCCGAGAGCGTTCCCAACGCCACCATGATCCCCTATTACTGCGGCGTTGCCGGCGAGGAGAAGGCCGGCCTCAACTGCGGCACCGAGAACTGCTGGGCCGTCAACTCCAAGGCCAGCAAGGCCGACCAGGATGCCACCCTTGACTTCATGTACTGGTGCGTCACCGATCCCGAGGCCAGCGCCCTTCTCGTGGAGTCCTTCGGCGTTATGCCCTATAAGAACGCTGTCGCCTCCACCAACGGCTTCCTGAAGGCCTCCGAGGACTATGCCAAGGCCGGCTGCTATGTTATGGACTGGGCCACCAACTATCAGCCTGAGGTCGATAACTACCGCGCGGCGTTTGTCTCCGCCCTCAACCAGTACAACGCCGATCCCACCGATGCCAACTGGGAGACCGTCCGCACCGCCATCGTTGACGGCTGGGCCACTCAGGCTGCCATCGCCAAGGGCTGATCCGAAACGCTTCCGCTTTAAGCTTTTCGCATACCCAATGCGGAGGGGCGGGCTTTACGCCCGCCCCTTCACAGCACCGGCGGCACTTTTGTACGCGAAACAGTGAATAAATCAAAATAAGGAGATGTCTTCCATGAGTCGCAATCGTAATACGTCCGCGCAGCCTCAGGACGGCGCGGACGTCAAGGGCGTGAATGGCTTTAGAAAAAAGCTGACGCCCATGCAGCGCTGGGGCTGGCTCTTCCTGGGGCCTGTGGTCGCGGCGTTCATAATCGGCTTCGTCTGGCCGTTTATTCAGGGCATTTACCTCTCCTTCTGCAAATTCACCCTCATCCGGGACGCCAAATTCAACGGGATCTCCAACTTTATCGATGCGTTCAAGGACGCCACCTTCCTCCACGCCTTTTGGTACACCGCGCTCTTCGCCGTGGTGAGCCTTGTGCTCATCAACGTGCTGGCCTTCGCCGTTGCCTATTTCCTTACCCAGGGGATAAAGGGCAGCAACCTCTTCCGCACGGTATTCTTTATGCCCAACCTCATCGGCGGCATTGTCCTGGGCTATATTTGGTCGATGATCTTTGACGGCGTTCTCTCCCATTTGAATACCAACATCTTCATGGAGACCAAATACGGCTTCTGGGGCCTCATCATTCTGATGCTCTGGCAGCAGATCGGTTATATGATGATCATTTATATCGCCGGGCTTCAGGCTGTCCCGGACGATATGCTGGAGGCCTCCAAGATCGACGGCGCCTCCAAGTGGCAGACCCTGTGGAAGGTCACCATCCCCAACGTGATGCCCTCCATCACCATCTGTATGTTCCTTTCGCTGACCAACGGATTCAAGCTCTTCGATCAGAACCTGGCCCTCAACGGCGGCGGCCAGCCCTTCATCCAGCAGGCGGACGGCTCCGTCGTCAAGACCACCGAGATGCTGGCCCTGAATATTTACAATACCTTCTACGGCTCCAGCTCGGCGGCTAAGGGCGTTGCCCAGGCCAAAGCCGTGATCTTCTTTATCCTTGTGGCCGGCCTCGGACTTGCGCAGCTGGCCTATACCCGCAAGAAGGAGGTACAGCAGTGATGAAGACGAAACAGCAGACGCTCAAATCGGAAAGACGCTCAAAGGCCGTCATCAGCATCGTTCTGGCCATCATCTGCGTCATCTATGTCCTCCCCGTGGTTACCGTTGCCGTCAACTCCTTTAAGCTCAACACCTACGTCAAGACGGAGACCTTCGCCCTCCCCAACAAGGAGACCAGCGCCGGGTGGTCGAACTTCATCAAGGGCATGACCTTCGGCAACTACCCGTTTATGAAGGCCGCCCTTTACAGCCTCGTTATCACCCTGCTCTCCACGGGACTTATCATTCTCTTCACCTCCATGGCCGCGTGGTATATTGCCCGCGTGAACTCCAGGCTTTGCCGGACCATCTACTATCTGTGCGTGTTCTCCATGGTGGTGCCGTTCCAGATGGTGATGTACACCCTCTCCAAGACGGCGGACCAATTGAAGCTCAACACCCCCTGGACGATCCCCATTGTGTATCTGGGCTTCGGCGCGGGACTTGCCATCTTCATGTTCGTGGGCTTTGTCAAGAGCATCCCTCTTGAGATCGAGGAGGCCGCCTCCATCGACGGCTGCGGCCCGGTCAAGACCTTCTTCCAGGTCGTGTTCCCGATGCTGCGCCCCACCATGATCTCCGTGGGAATTTTGGAGATCATGTGGGTCTGGAACGACTACCTCCTGCCTTATCTTGTTCTGGACATCAACAGTTACCGCACCATCCCCATCCAAATCCAGTATTTGAAGGGCAGCTACGGGACAGTGGATCTGGGCGCGACTATGGCCCTGATCCTCCTGAGCATCATCCCCGTGATCGTCTTCTACCTCCTTTGCCAGAAGTATATCATCAAGGGCGTGGCGGCAGGAGCGGTCAAAGGCTGATTTCTTCGCCTGAACTCTTTACAAATGCCCCACTTTTCTGTACAATAGGACAGTCGCCCCGGCGGGAGCTTGTCCCGCCGGGCGCAGAACCGGGACTTTAGGAGAGATCAAATTGACCATCAGGGACATAGCCAGGCAGTCCGGGTATGGCGTGACGACGGTGTCGCGGGTCCTGAACGACCAGCCGAACGTATCGGACGCCGCCCGGAAGGCGATTCTTGAGGTGGTCCGCCAGACGGATTTTCACCTCAATTCCAACGCAAAACGGTTAAAACAGCAGACGAGCACGGGGATCGCCGTGGTGGTGAAGGGTTCCAACAATATGCTCTTTTCCTCCATCCTGGAGCGGCTTCAGAGCCTCCTTCTGGACACCGGCTACTCATGCCTCATAAACTATGTGGACGAGGACGCGGACGAGGTGGAGGAGGCGTCGCGGATATGCCGCGAGGCGCGGCCTCTGGGCGTCATGTTCCTGGGCGGAAACATCGCAAACTTCCGCAGCCGCTTTTCCCTGATCTCCATTCCGTGCGTGCTGATGACCGGCTCTGCCTTCGACCTTGGGATCGAGACGCTTTCCAGCGTGACCACAGACGACGCCTTTGCCGCGGAGTGCGCCATCGAGCATCTTCTGGCCCTCGGCCACAGGAACATCGGCATCCTGGGCGGCGGAACAGGGGAGAGCTGCAACCCCTCGGAGCTGCGCTACAGGGGCTGCCTTCGGGCCTTTGAGCGCCACAGGATGAGCTTTGACAAGGAGCGTCAGCTCGCCTCCTCCCGCTACTCTCTGGCGGACAGCTACAGGGCGATGGGGCGGCTCCTGGACTCCATGCCAGAGCTTACCGCCGTGTTCGCCACCTCGGACGTGATGGCCATCGGCGCCATCCGCGCCATCCGCGACAGGGGCCTACGGGTCCCGGAGGACGTCTCCGTGGTGGGCTTTGACGGCATCGTTCTGGGAGAATACCTGACGCCGAAGCTGGCCACCGTCTGCCAGGACAGGGAGGAGATCGCCGAACGCAGCGTCAAGCTGCTGGTCTCCGCCATCCGGGACAACGCGCCGGCCAGGCACGAGATCGTGCCGTTCCACTTCTATCCCGGCGAGAGTACGAGAAAGCTGGAGGCGCAGCGCCTTTCGGCGGACGTATGACCCTTTACCCTTTTATGAATCAGCTGACAGCAAGGAGGAAACTTCGTGAGAAAGAGCGGTATTTTGATGCCGGTGGCCTCTCTCCCGTCCAAATACGGTATCGGCAGCTTCGGCAAAGAGGCCTATTCTTTCGTGGATATGCTATCAAGAGCCGGGGTGGGCATCTGGCAGCTTCTGCCCCTGAACCCCCTGGGCTACGGCAACTCCCCCTACCAGCCCCTCAGCTCCTTCGCGGGGGATGAGAGCTACATCGACCTTGAGCTTCTTGTCCGGGACGGGCTTCTTGACAGTGCGCCGGAGGGATATGTCCCGCCGGAGCCTGACCGCATCGACTACACCGGGGCCAGGGCATATAAGGAGCCGTGGCTTCGCCGGGCGTTTGAGCGGTTTAAAGGGGGCGCGGACTACAGGCGCTTCCTGAAATACGACTGGGTCTACCCCTACGCGGTCTTTGTGGCCCTCAAGACGCAAAACGGGCTGAGGGCTTGGACGGACTGGCCCAAGGAGCAGCAGGACTGGATACTCGACCGAAAATACGACATCTCCCATCTGGAAAAAGAGATAGAGTACCATATGTTCGCCCAGTTTGAGTTCTACAGGCAGTGGATGGCCCTCAAGAAATACGCCAATCACAAGGGCGTGAAGATCATGGGCGACATCCCCTTCTATGTGGGGCTGGACTCGCTGGACGTGTGGTCCTCCAGGGACGAATTTCTCATAAACGGGGACGGCGTGCCCTCGTTCGTCGCCGGCGTGCCGCCCGACTATTTCAACGAGGACGGCCAGCGGTGGGGCAACCCCATCTACGACTGGGAGACCCTGCGCAAGACCGGGTTCCGCTTCTGGATCGAGCGGCTTCGCTATTCCTCCGTCCTCTATGACATCCTGCGCATCGACCATTTCCGCGCCTTCGACACCTACTGGAAGATTCCCGCCTCCTGTCCCACGGCGCGGGAGGGGGACTGGATCGAGGCCCCCGGCTATGAGCTGTTTGACGAGATCTACCGTCAGATGCCGAAAATCAACATCGTGGCGGAGGACCTGGGGGATCTGCGCTCGGAGGTGTTGGAGCTTCGGGACCACTACGGCCTTATGGGCATGAATGTGGCCGAGTTCACGCTTTTATCCGGCGAGCCGGTCCAGAAAAAACAGCTCATCTATACCGGGACCCACGACAACCAAACCGCCGCCGGCTGGTATAAATCGCAGACCAAAAAGGAGAAGCGGCGGATCCTCAAGGCGCTCTCCCCCTACGGTTCGCCCCACACGCCGGCGTATAAAAAGCTGGTCATATACATCATGAAAAGCCGCGCCGATCTTGCCATCGTTCCGCTCTACGACATCATCGGCCTTGACGACAGGGCGCGGCTCAACGAACCGGGCACGGTGGGAAGTCCCAACTGGGAGTGGAGGCTGCCGGACTGGGCACCGTTCCGCCGCCAGATCCCGGGCTTCCGCCGTCTGCTTGTAGACGCAAGGCGGGTGTGAAAAATGGATAAATGGCTTGACAGCGTATATTCAGACGGCACAGGGGAGTTTGTAAGCTCCCCTGCGCCGCGCATGGGGGAGACCGTCCAGGTACGGCTTCGCGTCCTTGACGGCGCCCCGGTAAAGCGCGTCTTTCTCCGCTCCCTCCATAACGGCCTTCAGAGCTTTACGGAGATGGAGCGCCGCAAGGCGCTCCACGGCCTTCGCTATTATGAGGCCCCTCTACCGATAAACGAGCCTCGCGTGGAGTACTGCTTCTGCATCGCGGCCACGGACGCAACGTACTATTATACGCAGATGGGGATCACGGGCTACGTCCCGGACCACATCTGTAACTTTGCGCTGCTTTCGGACTACGTCCAGCCCGAATGGGTCAGGGACACGGTGTTCTATCAGATCTTCCCGGAGCGGTTTTGCAACGGGGACCCGTCAAACGACGTGACCACAGGGGAGTACTACGTGGGCGGCTGTCCCGCGCTTCACAGGGAGTGGGACGACCAGGTGCTGGATTACCAGCAAGGCCGGTGCATGGACTTCTACGGCGGGGACCTGGAGGGGGTCCGCCTGAAGCTTCCGTACCTGAAAAAGCTGGGTGTGACGGCGCTCTACCTCAATCCCATTTTTGCGGGTCCGTCCGTCCACAAATATGACTGCGTGGATTATTTCCATGTGGACCCGCATTTCGGCGGGGATGACGCCCTGGCGGAGCTGACGCGGGACGCCCATGAGCAGGGGATCCGCGTGGTCCTGGACATCTCCATCAACCACACCGGCTCTAACCATCTGTGGTTCAATAAGGACGGCGTTTTCTTCCCGAAGACCGTTGGCGCGTACAACAACCCCGAAAGCCCGGAGAGGAGCTTTTACTATTTCAACGAGGACGGGTCCTATCACGGCTGGTACGGCAACGCCCATATGCCGACGCTCAACTACACGTCTCAAAAGCTGCGCGACGCCGTATACCGCGCCCAGGACTCCGTTTTACGCAAATGGCTGAAGCCCCCGTACAACATCGACGGCTGGCGTTTTGACGTGGCCGACACCTTCGGCCGCCACGACAGCATTCAGCTCGCCCACACCCTCTGGCCGGAGATCCGCCGCGCCATCCGCGAGGAGAACCCTCAGGCGTACATTCTCGCCGAGGACTGGGGCGACTGCGCCCAGTATCTCCAGGGCACGGAGTGGGATTCCACCATGAACTATTTCGGCTGCGCCAGAGTTATCCGGGAATTTCTGGGTCAGCGCGACCTGTTCCTCCATCCGCTCCTGCGCTCGGAGAAAAAGATGACGGGGGAGGACGTGAAGGCCCGCGTCATGCAGCACCTGGCAAAGCTCCCCTGGGTCATCCGGGAGAATCAGTTCAATCTCATAGACAGCCACGACGTGCCCCGCCTGCACAACGACCCGGCCATTGATTCCCGTGCCCGCAAAGCCGCGGCCATCTTCCAGTTCATTCTCCCCGGAGCGGCCAGCATCTACTATGGGGACGAGGCGGACATCGGCGGAACGGTGGACTCCAACGAGGGCTGCCGTTGGCCCATGCCCTGGGATAAGGAGATCGAAGAGACGGAGGGCTACCGCCTCTACCACGCGATGTGCTCTCTGAAGGCCGCACACAGGGCGCTGAGGGAGGGCGGTATGAAGTTTATTTTCGCAAAAGGCCCCGTCTTCGCCATCGCCCGGTTCACCCTGGAGGAGGCGTTTGTGGCGGTGCTGTCCAACAGCGACAGGGAAGAGACCGCCGAGCTTCCGCTTTGTGAGATCGGGGCGCGTATGCCGGAAAACGGCGCTGATGTCTTCGGAAACACCGTGGGCTTCACCCCTGTGAGCACAGGGGCGGTGCTGACCCTGCCGCCTCACGCGGCTCTCCTCTTTAACTGCCCGATGGTGTGACGGCCCTTCGCCTCCGGCATAAAATGGAGTAGGCGCGTGTGCGCCAAATCCATTGGAGTAGATGAATATGCACAGCTACACGGTGCAGAAGGGCGAGAGCGCACGGTCGGTGGCTGAGAAATTCGGCGTCAGCGAGGCGGCTCTTCTCCGGGAGAACGCCGCTCCCTTCTACGAGGGCCAGCAGATCGTTGTCCCGGTGAGCGTCCTCCACGTGGCCGGCGCTCCGGCGCCGCTGTTGAGCGGGTATTATCAGATCCCCGTTTCCTCGATCTACAGCCGCGCCCAACACGTGAATATCCTTTTTTGAAAATCGGGGGACTCGCAAGAGTCCCCCGAATAAGTTTATTGGAGAATCTTTTTCGTCCAGGGCCGGAAGGCCGAGGGGATGGCGCGGCTTTCGCGCAGCTCCTCCGCGCTCTGCCAGAGATACGGGCCGCCCTCCTCGGCGGCCTCCACACGGAAAGCGCGCATACGCCACTCCACGTGGGTGAAAAGGTGCCTGGCCTCGCCCCAGGGCTGGATAGACAGCGGCTCCAGCCCCTTCTCCTGCAGTCTGGAGAAGATCTCACTCTCGCTCAAAAAACCGTCCACGTTGGGATATTCCCACATTCCCGCCAGTAAGCCCGTCCCGTCACGCCGCCGGATGGCGTATTTTCTGCCGCACGACAAAAGCAGCACCGTCCGCTCCTCCACGCGCCGGGGCTTTGGGGGGGATCGGACGGGAAGCTCGACCTGTTCGCCCCGCTCTCTTGCAAGGCACAGCGCCGACAGGGGACAGGTCAAGCAGTTTGCGCTCTCACGCGGGAGACAGACCGTCTCGCCCAGCTCCATAAGCCCCTCGGTGAGCATTCCCGCGTCCTCCCCGGCGGGGTAGACCTCCCGCAAAAGCGCAGTCACCCGCTGGCGCGTCTTGGCGTTCAGGGCGTCGTCATGGCTTCCCGTCAGCCGCAGGACCACCCGGAGTACATTCCCGTCCACCGCCGGCTCAGGCTGGCCCTGGGCGATGGAGGCGATAGCCCCGGCGGTGTAGTCCCCGATGCCGGGAAGAGCGCGCAGCTCCTCCGCAAAGCGTGGGAGCGCACCGCCGTATTTCTCCACCAGCAGACGCGCGCATTTTTGCAGATTCCTGGCCCGGCTGTAGTAGCCCAGCCCCTCCCAGAGCTTCAAAAGCTCCTCCTCGGACACCTCCGCCAGCGCCTCCACGGTGGGCAGACGCTCCATGAATCGCAGGTAGTAGGGGAGAGCCGCCTCGATCCGCGTCTGCTGGAGCATGATCTCCGACACCCACACGGCGTAGGGCGTGGGATGGTCCCGCCAGGGCAAGGGGCGGCGGTTCGCCCGGTGCCACGCCAATATCAGGGGGACCGCAGCGCCGATGCGTTCGCTCTCCGTCATGATAGCCGCCTCCTGTCTTGAGATGAACCCTCTCAGGGGACAGTATACCACATTTTCGCCTTGCTGACAACAAAATGCGCCATCAGACCAGGAATAATCGCGGGGGCGTTATCCTCCGCAATTTATAGCCGTTACGTCTCTTTGGATTCTTTCAGTATCTCGGCGATTTTTCGCACCGTCTCCATGGTCCGCTCCAAATCCTGCGGGTCGATCTCCGCCTTGACGCGCTCATAGGCGGTGGTCATACAGCGCCGCTCGCTGTCCATAAGCTCCACCGCTTTGCTGGTGAGCTTGACGTAGGTTTGACCGGCGGTACGGTCTGTTTTCCAGGTCACAAGCCCCTTGTCCTGAAGCCGCTCGACGGTCTTTGACAGCGCCGGAATGGGTATGTCCAAGGCGGCGGACAGGTCCGAAAGATACGTCCTGCCGGGCCTGCCCCGCTCCCCGGCACGGCTCTCTATGGCGCTGAGCAGCAGGAAATCTGTGCGCTTTATCGTGTTGAAGATCCTGTCGCTGTTGAAATACTCCAAAAAGAACCGTTCTCCGGCCCCCTTACCGATCCTGTTTTCGCCCATTTTCCACTCCTTTCACCGTTCCTCAATTTTCCTGTATTCCCGCCTCCGGCACAGGCTCTTGTAGGCGGGGCGAATGATCTTGTTGGCGCTGACCAGCTCCTCCAGCCTGTGGGCGCTCCACCCGGCGATCCGCGCCACGGCGAAGATCGGCGTATAAAGCTCCACGGGGATCCCCAGCATATCGTAGACAAAGCCGCTGTAAAAGTCCACATTGGGGCTGACGCCCTTGTAGATCCGGCGCTTCTGGGCGATGAGTTGGGGAGCCAGCTTCTCAATGGCGTTATAAAGGGCCAGATCCTTTTCCCGGCCCTTCTCACGGGCCAGCATCTCCACAAAGCCCTTGAACACCACCTCACGTGGGTCAGACAGGGAATAGACCGCGTGTCCCATGCCGTAGATAAGGCCTTTCCCGTCAAACGCCTCCCCAACCAGAAGCCGGGAGAGATAGGCGGATACCTCGTCCTCGTCCGCCCAGTCGCGGACATTTGCCTTGATGTCCTCCATCATGCGCATCACCATGATGTTGGCGCCGCCGTGCCGCGCCCCCTTCAGGGAGCAGAGGGCCGCTGCCATGGCCGAGTAGGTGTCGGAGCCGGAGGAGGTGACCACGCGGGTGGTGAAGGTGGAGTTGTTGCCGCCCCCATGCTCGGCGTGGAGGAGAAGGGCCACGTCCAGGACACGCGCCTCCAGCCTGGTGTAGTCCATGCCAGGGCGCAACATCCGCAGAAAATTCTCCGCCGTAGAGAGCGCCGGGTCGGGCCGGTGGATATACATACTGCCCCCGTGTTCGTAGTGGTTGTAGGCGTGGTGGGCGTAGACCGCCAGCATGGGAAATACGCTGATGAGCTGGACGCACTGACGCAGGACGTTAGGCAGGCTCAGATCCCCGGCCAGCGGATCGTAGGAGGCCAGTGTCAAAACGCTCCTGGTCATGGAATTCATAATGTCCGCGCTGGGGGCCTTCATGATAACGTCACGGGTAAAGTTGGTGGGCATCATACGCTTCTCTGCCAGCACGCCGATGAATTCCTCTAACTGCGCTGCGCTGGGTAGCTCCCCAAAAAGCAGGAGATACGCCGCCTCCTCGAAGGTAAAGCGCGCGCTTCCGCGTATCAAATCCCGCACATCGTACCCCCGGTATAGAAGCTCCCCGTCGCAGGGCGTTTTCACCCCGTCAATATACTTGAAGGCTGCTACCTCGGATATGTTGGTAAGGCCCGTGAGTACGCCCTTCCCGTTCTCATCCCGCAGTCCCGTCTTGACACCGAATTCCGCGTACAGTTCCCGGCTGATTACGTCATTTTCCGCGCAAAGAGCCGCCTGTTCCTGAAAATACCGCTGGTTCGTCATAGGTTCGTCCATCGTTTCGCTCCTTTTTGATCATTCGCACATTCGGAAACATATCTAATACTATTAGCTGATAGAATATAATAGAGCCGCAGCCCGTGAGCTGCGGCCTTTTGTCTATTATCGGTCATTGCAGATCTCGTTCATTCGTTTTAAAAGTCTGATAAGCTCCGTCGCGTCCTCCGGCCCCAGGGCCTGCAGTACGCCGGAAAGGGCCTCCACCGTCTGCTCCCGCTTCCGGGAGATCTCCTGAAGACCCGCGCCGGTCAGGGTGACAAGGGTATGGCGGTTGTCCAAGGTATCACCCTGTCTTTCGATCCAGCCCTTCTCCTCCATATCTTTCAGCATGGCGGCGATCCGCGCTGTGCTGACGGACAGTTCGTCGCTTAGCCGGCCGGGATACGCCCCGCCGCTGCTTTGCAAATAGTAGAGAGCCAGAAGCTCCCCCTGGGCCAGCTTCGCCGCCTGCCGCCAGAGACCGCTTTTGAACTGCTCGGCCCGAAGCTTCAAAAGCTCAACGGCCAGTTGTCTGTATTCCATCCACAGCTCCGTACATATGGAAATCTCCGGCCCGCAAGGGCAGCAATTCCCTAATAGTATTAGTTATTATACCACCTTTGGCCTGTCCTGTCAAGTGTTATCCTTTCCAAAAATCAGGAAAGAAAAAGCGCCCCGAAAGGGGCGCTTCAGCAATGATAAAGGGGATTATTAAGAAATCTTTTACTTCAGGTTGTTCTCTAAGGTCTCCAGGTTCTCCTCCAGCTCGCGGGGGAGCTTGCCCTCGCCGACCTCGCTGAAGAACTTGCGGATGTCGGCGGCCTCGCCGCGCCAGACCTCCTTGTCGATGGTCAGAAGCTCGCGGAGGGTCTCAGGGGAGACCTCGTCCTCGATGCCCTCAAGGTTGATGTCCTCAGGACGGGGCATATAGCCGATGGGCGTCTCCACAGCGTCCACCTCGCCGGCGCAGCGTTTCAGGACCCACTCCAAGACGCGCATATTGTCGCCGAAGCCCGGCCAGAGGAAGTGCCCCTCGTCGTCGGTGCGGAACCAGTTGACGTGGAATATCTTGGGGAGCTTGGTGACGCGCTTGTCCTTACCCATGTCGATCCAGTGCTGCCAGTAGTCGGCCACGTGGTAGCCGATAAAGGGCCGCATGGACATGGGGTCGCGGCGGACGACGCCCACCGCGCCTGTGGCGGCGGCAGTGGTCTCGGAGGCGACGGTAGCGCCCAGGAACACACCGTGGTTCCAGTCGCGGGACTGGTAGACCAGGGGAGCGGTCTTGGCGCGGCGGCCGCCGAAGAGCATGGCGTCCAGAGGCACGCCCTGGGGATTATCAAACTCCTTGGAAAGGCAGGGGCAGTTGCGCGCGGGGGCGGTGAAGCGGGAGTTGGGATGAGCGCCCTTGGAGCCGTCGGAGGGATCCCAGGGTTCGCCCTTCCAGTTGAGAGCGCCCTCGGGAGGATTCTTGTCCATGCCCTCCCACCAAACGGTCCCGTCGGGCTTGAGGACGACGTTGGTGAAGATGGTGTTCTTCCTGGTGGACAGCATGGCGTTGGGGTTGGACTTCATGGAGGTGCCGGGAGCCACGCCGAAGAAGCCGTTCTCCGGGTTCACGGCCCAAAGCCTTCCGTCGGGGCCGGGACGGATCCAGGCGATGTCGTCGCCCACGGTCCAGACCTTGTAGCCCTTCTTCTGATAGCCCTCAGGCGGGATGAGCATGGCAAGGTTGGTCTTGCCGCAGGCGGAGGGAAAGGCGGCGGAGATATAGTGGACCTCGCCGTTGGGGAACTCCACGCCCAAAATCAGCATATGCTCGGCCATCCAGCCCTCGTCACGGCCCAGGCACGAGGCGATGCGCAGGGCAAAGCACTTCTTGCCCAGAAGGACGTTTCCACCGTAGCCGGAATTCACGGACATGATGAGGTTCTCCTGGGGGAAGTGGACGATATACCGCTTCTCCGGGTCAAGGTCCGCCTTGGCGTGGAGGCCCTTGATGAAGTCGGGGCTGTCGCCCAGCGCGTCATAGACGTTAAGGCCCACGCGGGTCATAATGGCCATGGAGATGACCACGTAGATGGAGTCGGTAAGCTCAATGCCGTACTTTGCGAAGGGGGAGCCGACAATGGACATGGAGTAGGGGATGACATACATGGTGCGGCCCTTCATGGACCCGTCGTAGATGCCGTAGAGCATGGTCTTCATCTCTTTGGGGTCCATCCAGTTGTTGGTGGGGCCGGCGTCCTCTTTCTTCTCGCAGCAAATAAAGGTACGGTCCTCAACACGCGCCACGTCGTTGACGGCGGAACGGTGATAGACGCAGCCGGGAAGCTCCTCGCCGTTGAGCTTGATAAGCTCGCCGGTCTTGTAGCCCTCCTGGCGCAGAGACTCAAGCTGCTCCTCGCTGCCGTCGATCCAGACGATCTTCTCCGGCTTTGTGAGGGCGGCCATCTCGTCTATCCATGTGAGAACAGCCTGATTTTTGGTGTACATTTGATTAACCTCCTTGTAGAGATACAAATTTCTCTGTATATCATTCTACACTATGGGAAGAAGATTTTTCAATGTCACACATGACAAATAATGAACGTACTGGAATAAATTTTTGATATAATTTTATTGGCAAAAGAATGCCCGCAGAGGAAATCCTTCTGCGGGACGAAAACTGGAGAGATTTTATGGCCTCGGCATAGAGGGGCGGTGCGCCGCCATCCATTGCGGGGTCAAAGCTTTTTTGAGAGGTACGGACTTCCGAAAACGGTGAATCTCCACGGCCAGTTTTTCGCGTCGCCCGCGTAGTCTATCCCGATCCGGGGGCCGGCCTCCACCTTTTCAGGAACGACGCCCTCTTCGACAAAAAGAGGGGAGCGTGGGTCAAAGACCTTCACGCCGTAAAGCTCCTTTGTGACGCCAAGAGCCGCGCAGAGCTTGCCGGGGCCGGAGCAGAGATTTGCGGTCTTATCCGTCCCACGCCGCTTTTTCATAACGTCAAGCCCTCCCACCGGCTCCAGCGCCCGGAGCAGCACGCAGTCCGGCTCGTCTATATGGCCGCAGGAGAGGTTGAGACACCAGTACATACCGTAGATGAGATAGATATACGCAAAGCCCTTTCCGTCGTACAGAACCCGGACCCGCTGGGTGCGGCCCCTGTAGGAGTGGGCCGCCGGGTCAAGGGGTCCGCGATAGGCCTCCGTCTCCACGATGACGCCGCGCGTCTCCTCGCCGCCCACGCGGGACACAAGGACGCAGCCCAAAAGCTCCCTGGCCACGGCGAGGGTGTCCCGGCAGAAAAAATCAGACGGCAGGATCATGAAAGCGACTCCTTTATGCTGGACGTCAGAGAGGCAAACTGCGGGATGGACAACGCCTCGCCCCGCACAGCCTCTGGAAGGCCCGCTGACGCAATGGCGGCGCGAATGAGCGCCTTATCAAGCTTATCGGAAAAAGCGGCCGTAAGGGCGTTTAAGAGCGTCTTGCGCCGCTGATTAAAGGCCGCGCGGACGATTTTAAAAAAAAGGGCCTCGTCCGTCTGGACGGCGGGGCAGTCCCGGCGCTGTAGGCGGACGACGGAGCTGGTGACCTTCGGGCGCGGCGCAAAGCAGTCCGGCGGCACGTCAAAGAGAAGCGAGGGCTTTGTATAAAAGTTCACGAAGATCCCAAACGCCCCGTATTCCTCCGTCCCCGGCGCGGCGCAGATGCGGCGCGCCACCTCCCGCTGGACCATGACGGTGACCGTCTCAAAAAGCCCGGAGCCGATCAGCTTGACAAGGACCGGGGAGGTGATGTTGTAGGGGAGGTTTGCACATACGACAGGGGAGAGGCCGGGGAAATAGGCCGCAGTCAGCGCCGCAAGGTCGGTGTCCATCACGTCGGCGTTTAAAACCGTCACGTTCTCCCATTCGCCCACGGTCTCCTTTAGAACGGGCATCAGCCGCCCATCCACCTCCAGCGCCAGGACCTTTCCCGCCCTCCGGGCAAGCTCCGCCGTGAGGCACCCCACGCCAGGGCCGATCTCCAGAACGCCGGTGCGCTTGTCCGCGCCGGACTCCGCCGCGATCCGCTCCGGCACCCAGGAGGCGATGAGAAAATTCTGCCCCTTGGCCTTGGAAAAGTGAAACCCGTGCTTTTCCAAAAGCGGCATGACGGCTTTTAAATCGGTAAGCTCCATAGTAGACCTCAACAGTAAAGTGGGGATGCCCCGCCGTGCGGGCTTGAACGCCCGGATGGGGGAAGCGGGTAAGAAAAGAGGCAAAAGCCATTGGCTTCTGCCTCCTTTTCAAGCCTCCGCCCAAATAAGCGGTGACTTGGTCCGAGTGACTGGATTCGAACCAGCGGCCTCTTGAACCCCATTCAAGCGCGATACCAAACTTCGCCACACCCGGATATGTTTTTGTGCTTGAGTATAATAGCATACATCGACGCGGAATGCAAGCTTTATTTTCGGATTTTTTTATTTTTTTATCGAAGGGCGCGCACGAGAGGGCAGGGCGCGGATAAGCCCGCGCCCTGCAAGTTATCTTAGTGACCTATCCGTTTTCCTGTCACTGTCCGGCGGATTTTTCTGATACATAGGAGGGGGGCATCACAAGCCAGGCGTCGGGAAGGTAACGCCCCGTGGACATGGGGCTTGAGGTGCGGGTGATCATCTCGCCCATATAGGTGATGGAGGAGCTTGAACCGCCGTCCATATTCATGGCGTTATAACAGCCGTAGCGGAGCAGAATATCACAGCAGACGGTGAGGGGGGCGCCCAGACTGTCAAGCTGACGCCCTTCGATCATCAGAAGGAGCATGGATCTATCGCTGGTCTGGCCGATACAGGTGCGGGGCTGGTTGCTGATGAAGGAGCCGGGATTCATCCGCTCGCCGTTGAGGACGACGATGGGATAAAACTGCACGGCGTCCCGGAGCGTGGATTCTTCCACCTTGTAGCCGAGCCGCAGGTTGTTCTCATAGTCAAGCCCGCAGATCTGATAGGGGCTGGCGATGGCATCGTGGCTTTTCACGCCCTCGGAGATGATGAGGCCGACGCCGTCAAAACCGTTGCCCCTGCCGTCAGGATCGATAAAACCGCTGGCGTTGACGCCCAGGACCGCGCCGTAATGCTCGCAGATCTCCGTGACGGAGGAGCCGCGGGAGGCCCTGGGGTTGGCCCCCAAGATGACCTGGGCGCTGTCCTTGACGATCACGAGCTTTCCCTTGTAGCCCGTGCCGGAGACGTAGACGATCAGCAGGTTGTTGGGGGAGTCGATGGCCCAGACGGCATCCCCGGCGGTGGTCTTGATGCCCATATCCATGATGTCCTTGATCTGAAGGCCGTGGAAATCCTCAATATCCTCAGGGATGGTCTCCGGGTCAAGCTCCGGGAACTGCTCAAGGAGGGCGCCAAGGCCGCTTGCCACGTCGGGGGGATCGGGCGGGGTGATGTCTGGGTGATAGGCCGTGGGATCGGAAGGGGTGGCGGGACCGCCGCCGGGGAGCTTGCTCTCCGGCACCATGTTCTCCTCCAGCGCCTTGTTCATGTGGTCCACGACCTCGTTGACGACGCCGGCGGGGATAAAGGCGGTCGCAAGCCAGCGGTGGTGCATGGTGCTCATGGCCGTCTCGATATACACCGTCCGCAGATGCTTGATGAAGGGAATCTGCGAATACACCGCCGTCAGATAGACGATCACGAGAACAAGGACAACACAAATAAGGCAGACCGGCCAGCGGCGCTTTTTTCTGCCGTTGGGCGCTGCCATGTGGGTCCCGGTGGAGCCGCCGTAAAGCTGTATTGATTTTTTTCGTGAAGAATCAATATCTGTTTTCATACCAGAACATTTTAGCAAATCATGTGGAAATGTGCAATATGGCATTTGCCTAAAATACGGGGAAAGCGGGGCCTCGATTCGTAAATTTTCTTTTAACGGGCCTTTTTATACGATCCGGGACCGCCGATATTGAAAAACAGCGGAGGATTTGTTATAATAAGTCCACTTTATTATTTCGCGGAGGATCGCCGACTATGTTCGAGGTCATAAAAACAGAGGGCAGAGCCAGACGGGGGAGGTTCACCACGCCTCACGGCACGGTGGAGACGCCTGTTTTCATGAACGTGGGGACTCAGGCGGCGATCAAGGGCGGCCTCTCCGCGTCCGATCTGACGGCACTGGGGTGCCAGATCGAGCTGAGCAACACCTATCACCTGCATCTGCGGCCGGGGGATGAGCTTATCCGCGAACTGGGCGGCCTTCATAAGTTTATGAACTGGTCCGGGCCGATATTGACCGATTCCGGCGGGTTCCAGATTTTTTCCCTGGCGAAGCTCAGAAAGATTACCGAGGAGGGGACCGCCTTCAACTCCCACATCGACGGCCGCCGGATCTTCATGTCCCCGGAGGATTCCATACGGGTCCAGTCAAATCTCGGTTCTGACATTGCCATGGCCTTTGATGAGTGTATCGGCCTGCCAGCCCCCTATGACTACGTCCGCGCCTCCGCTTCCCGCACCGCCCGGTGGCTTGTCCGCTGCAAGGCGGAGCTGGAGCGCCTAAAAAGCGAGGGCGGCACGGTGAATCCCGGCCAGATGCTCTTCGGCATCAACCAGGGAGCGACCTTCCGGGATATTCGCGTCGAGAACATGAAAACCATCTCGGAGCTTCAGCTGCCCGGCTACGCCATCGGCGGCCTTGCGGTGGGGGAGAGCACCCAGGAGATGTACGACACCATCGACGCCACGGAGGAGTATATGCCCAAGGACAGGCCGCGCTACCTCATGGGGGTGGGGACGCCCTCCAACATCATCGAGGGCGTATACCGGGGCATCGACTTTTTTGACTGCGTCATGCCCGCCCGCAACGGACGCCACGGCCACCTGTTTACCTGGGATGGAGTCATCAACATCAAAAATGAAAAGCACGCGCACGACGAAGGTCCCATCGACCCGGAGTGTACCTGCCCGGTGTGCAGAAGCTATTCCAGGGCGTATCTGCGCCATCTCTTCGCTTCGGGGGAGATCCTGGGCCTGCGGTTCGCCGTCGCCCACAACCTCTATTTTTACAATACGCTGATGGAGAGGATCCGCCAAAGCCTGGACGAGGGGCGCTTTGACGCCTTCAGACAGCGTTACAGCCAGGCCCTTTCCGTAAGAAAATAGCCGTTTACTCAAATTATTCTTGCATTCGGACGAAATACACGCTATAATAAAACACAATGCTATCAGAATATGGAGGTCAACCAATGTTTTCAAAAAATACATCCGCAATGAAGCGCGTTTTTGCGATCGTTATGAGCGCAGCGCTCCTGATCCTGTGCCTTGCCGGGTGCATGGTATCGTCTGACGGGACCACCGGCGACGGGACGGACGCCGCGGCTGCCGGCGGACTGGGGATCGGCACCATGGTCATCTACCTCGTCGTCATCATCCTGGTCTTCTACTTCTTCATGATCCGGCCTGAGAAGAACCGCAAGAAGAAGCAGGAGCAGATGCGCAACTCCCTCGCGGTGGGCGACAACATCACCACCATCGGCGGGATGGTGGGCAAGATCGTCAACATCTCCGGGGACTTTGTGACCTTTGAGACGGGCGAGGACCGCGTGCGCATCAAGATCGCCAAGTGGGGCATCTCCTCCACCGGGAAGGACGCCCAGGAGCCGGACGACAAGGCGAACTGATCCCAAAAAGAAAAAGGTATTTTCTTCCCTCCTTTGGAATAAGTCTTAACAGGGCTTGTTTAAAGGAGGGATTTCCATGCCCAAATTCAACGGGAAAACGCAATTAAAAAAGGTGGCCCTGGGGTCGCTGCTGGGAGCGGCGGTGACGCTCCTGACGGCGTCGGCCGTCACCATGTTTCTGGCGCTCCTCATCGCGTCGGGAAAAATAGGGGAGGGGGCCGAGAAGGCCGTGGTCGTCGCGTCTGCCTTCGCGGCGGCGGCCCTGGGCGCGCTGGTGGCAAGGCTCAAAAACCACGGGGCTGCGCTCCTGTCCGGGGTGCTGACGGCTCTTTTTGCCATTTTGCTGAGGCTGTTGGCGGGCCTTGCCGGGGGCGACCTCAATATCATGGACGGAGGGGATATGGGGATTTTTCTCAGTATCTTGTGTGGCGGCATCGCCTCAGGCGCAATAACTGTACATTCCCGTCGCCGCCGCAGGTAAATCCCGGCATTTTGACATACCCGATGATTACATATTGTTATCATGCAGTAAAGTTAACATAAACGGCGTGTGATAACCAAGATGTTGTGCCCAATAGTGATTACATACCCAAATATAGCGAATATAGCCCATCTTTTTGACTGCGAAGCCAGCTTCGGTGGCCTATGTTAACATAATCATGTTAACATAAATTATGTGCATAATTCACAAATTTGAGAATTTCTATTGATTATTTGTTCAAGAAGTATTATTATGAAAGAGCTTCGCGGGACGAGGTTGTCCGTTGCATTTTTCCCCCGGTGGGCGCATAGGCTTGTTCGGGTGATATGCGATGAACAAAAGATTCCTTCCCCCTGCGTTCCTGTCCCTGCCGCGTGTTGGGGTCGCCGCGTTTTTACTCTGCGCCGTGTCCTTTTTGGTTGGCGTGCTGTGCGGGACCTTTGCCGCCTCAGGCTTTGCCGCGGGGGAGGCGGCGGCCGGCTTCCTTTCCGGGTATTTTTCCGTTCTGCGGGAGGACGGGGCGTCCATCTCCTTTCTTACCGTTTTCCTTCAAGTGAGCTGGGTCCATCTTGCGGCCTTCCTCTTTGGGTTTACGGCTCTGGGCGTTGTCCTGATCCCGGCGCTTGCGGCGGTACGCGGCTTTACGGCCGCCTTTGCGCTTGCGGTGCTTGTCCGCCTCTATGCCGCCGGCGGCGCGGCGGCGGGCGTCCTGCTTTTAGGCGTTCCGGCGCTCTTTTCGCTCCCGCTGTTTTTCCCTCTCGCAGCCGATTCCTTTTGCGTCTCGCTTGAGCTTTTGCGGACGGGACTTTTCGGGTATCCCCCCTCCGGCTGCGGTTTTTCCCGCGCAACGCTGATCCGCTTCTTGGCGGCGGTCCTCTTACTGCTGCTTATTTCTCTTACGCAGAGAGTCCTGCTTTTGTCGGGCCTATTTGATCTGCTGGCGATTTCGTAACCCTCTCACACGAAGGAAGGTGGCCGCGTGCCCACAGAGAATTATATCGAGAGCTTTGAGAAGTACCTTTCCGATGAACGGCACGTCTCCACCAACACATATCTTTCCTATGTGCGGGACGTGACGCAGTTCAACAGCTACCTTGAAAGGTATTTGAAAATTGATATTCCCTCCGTCAGCCAGGAGACCGTGAACGGGTATATGGCGTGGCTCCGGGGGGAGGGGAAGTCCTCCGCCACCCTCGCCAGATGTCTCGCCTCCATCAAGTGCTTTTACAGCTATCTTTTGAGCTGCGGCGCCGTCGCCCGCAACCCCGTGCACGACATCTCCATCGAGCGCGCGGAGAAAAAGCTCCCGCAGATCCTCACCAGCGCGGAGGTGGAGCTGCTTCTTGACCAGCCCAAGTGCACCGATATGAAGGGCTACCGGGACCGGGCGATGCTGGAGCTTCTCTATGCCACCGGCATCCGGGTGAGCGAGCTTATCAGCCTCAATATTGACGATGTGAAGCTCTCCGCCGGCATTATCAAATGCACCACGCACGGCAAGGAGCGCTACATCCCCATGTACTCCGCGGCAATCAAGGCCGTCTCCGATTACATCAATCTCGTCCGCGGGCAGATGGTCGCCTCTCCCACGGAGCAGGCGCTGTTCGTCAACGTCAACGGCGAGCGCATGACCCGCCAGGGCTTTTGGAAGGTGCTCAAGCACTATCAGGAGACCGCGAAGATCGAAAAGGACATCACGCCCCACACCCTCCGGCACTCCTTCGCCGCGCACCTTTTGGAGAACGGCGCGGACCTGAGGAGCATTCAGGAGATGCTGGGCCACGCGGACATCTCCTCCACCCAGGTCTATGCCCAGCTTGTGAAAAAGCAGCTTAAAGACGTCTATAACAAAGCCCATCCACGGGCATAACTCCTTAATAAAACGAACCGCCCCGGCCAAAAGAAAAGGCCGGGGCGGTGTCGTATATAGACTGTTCATTTCGTGAATTTCAGGCTGATGTCCAGGGCCTGGACGGAGTGGGTCAGGGCGCCGATGGAGATGAGGTCCACGCCCGTCTCGGCCACCTCCCGCAGATCCCTCTCTCCCATGTTGCCGCTGGCCTCGGTGAGGGCGCGGCGGTCGATGAGGCGGACGCACTTTCGCATATCCTCCACAGACATATTGTCCAGCATGATGATGTCCGCTCCGGCGGCCAGGGCCTTGCGGACCTGGTCCTCCGTTTCGCACTCGATCTCCACCTTCAGCGTGTGGGGGGCATTGGCCCGCACGGCGGAAATGGCCTCCGCGACGCCGCCTGCGGCCACGATATGGTTGTCCTTGATGAGGACGCCGTCAGCAAGATTGAAGCGGTGGTTCCTGCCGCCGCCGGCCTTGACGGCGTATTTCTCCAAAACGCGAAGGCCGGGCGTCATTTTCCTGGTGTCCACGATGATACAGCCCGTGCCCTCCACCGCCTTCACGGCCCTGCGGGTCGCCGTGGCGATGCCGGACATATGCTGGACAAGGTTCAATGCCACGCGCTCTCCGCAGAGGACGGAGCGAGACGGCCCCGTGACGGAGGCGATGGTGTCGCCTTTTTTTACCTCATCTCCGTCCTTCACAAGGGCAGTTACGGTTATCCTCTCGTCCACCAATTTGAATACCCGCTCTAAAACCGCCATGCCGCAGAATACGCCGTCCATTTTCGCGCGGAATTGCCCGGTGGAGACAGCGTCTTCCGGGATGCAGCTCTCGGTGGTAATATCCCCGGTACCCAGGTCCTCGGCCAGGGCCTCTAAAATAAGCTTGTCAAGTCCAATATAGTTCATGTTCCCACTCCTGTCAGCTTTCTCTGTAATGTGCCCCGATGCTCTCCCGCCGGGCCAGGGAGGACTCGATGATGGCCACGGAGATGATGGCAAGGCTCAGATCCTCGTCATACGCCTTGTCGCTGTTAAAGCCGGCGGAGAGCATATCCACGATTTGGCGCATCTCCCGAAGCGCCGTCTCAAGGCCCTCCTTTGTGCGGATGACGAAGCAGTTGGCGCTCATGATATGCTGGATCCTGGCCCTCAGCGCCTTAAAATCCGTCTCCAGCGCCGGCCTTGCCGTAAGCGCCGGCAGCAGCTCACCGGAGGTGGCGGCAGGGGAGAAGGCGGCGTTAATATCCTCCGCCGCGCGGCGGCCGAACACAAGGCACTCCAGCATGGAGTTGGACGCCAGGCGGTTGGCCCCGTGCACCCCGGTGGAGGCGGTTTCTCCGCAGGCATAAAGGCCCTTTACGGCGGTGCGCGCATATAGATCGGTCTTGATGCCGCCCATCATGTAGTGGTGGACCGGGCATACGGGGATGAAGTCCTTGGCGATATTGATGCCCCGCCGGAGGCATTCGTTGTAGATGGTGGGGAAGCGGTGGGCAAGCTCCTCCTCCGGTTCGTGGGTGATGTCGATATACACGTGGCTTTCCCCTGTGCGTTTCATCTCGTTGTAGATGCCCCGCGCCACAATATCCCGGGGCGCCAGCTCCGCCAGCTCGTGCTTGCCCACCATAAAGCGTTCGCCCTGCGCGTTTTTTAAAAGGCCGCCCTCGCCGCGCACGGACTCGGAGATGAGAAACGCCCGGCTCTCCCGGTCCGGGGACCAAAGCCCCGTGGGGTGAAACTGGATGAACTCCATGCCTCTCAGCTCAGCCCCCGCCCTGATGGCGGCGGCCAGACCGTCGCCGGTGGCCACAGCCGGGTTGGTGCTGGACTCAAAGACCTGCCCGATGCCCCCGGTACAGAGCACCAGGTGGCGCGTCGCCACCGTCTCATAAACGCCGTCGTCGTCCTTGACGATAAGCCCGGAGACGCCGTTTTCGTCTGTCAGAATGTCCACGAAGAAGGTGTTGTCGCGGAAGATGATATTGTCCCGCTGGGAGGCGATATAGGCCAGCGTCTTGACCGTCTCCCGCCCGGTGGCGTCGCCGCCGGCGTGGAGAATGCGGTTTTTATGGTGTCCGCCCTCCCGTGTACGGTCAAGCTCGCCGTATTCGTTGAGGTCAAAGGGGACGTTCATTCGGATGAGCGCCGCGATGTCCCGCGGCCCCTCGTCCACCAGCGTATGCACCGCCGCCTCGTCGCACAGCCCCGCTCCCGCCACGATGGTGTCCTTGAAATGCAGCTCCGGGTCGTCGTCCGGCGCGGTCACAACGGCGATCCCGCCCTGGGCAAGCCAGGAGTTGGAGATGTCGATGGTCTCCTTGGCGAACACACAGCACTGGAGGGAAGGGGAGAGGTTCAGGGCGCAATAAAGCCCCGCGATCCCGGCCCCCACGATGACCACGTCGTAGTTTGAGTGTCTTTCCGGCTTAACAGAGCCGTCAATGGCGTAACGCAGCATATCATAGCCTTCTTTCGTACTCGAAAGGTTTTCATTATTATAGCAACATCCCGCGGGCTTCGCAACAGCAATCTTGCCAAAAAGTGACCCTCTGCGGGCCGCCTCTTTTCATCTGTCGGAAAAGGGGAGAAGCGCAAACGCGATGCCTATGCCTCATCGGGGGCCTGTCCGTCATGCGCCGGCCACTGACACGCGGTCAGCTCCATATGGGTAAAGACCGCCCGGAAGGAAGAGTCCTCCGGGCTGCACGCATACACCCCGAAGCGGACGTCTCCCTCCGCCTTCCACAGGTGGCAGACGCGCATCTGGGAGAAATGAAGCCCGTCTTTGGAGCACTCAATGCGAAAGTCGTCCTCCCGGCGGCTGAGGCGGTACCACATGGACTTGACGGAGGCGTCGATGGCGGTTGTGGCCCAGTCGGAGTAGCCCAGGTTCGTCACCACGCTCCCCAGGTGCTGGAGACTTTCGTTTTCGTATTCAACGGAGGCCTTCAGCCAGTTCTCGCTGTCAAGATAGAGGACGACGCCGCACTGGTCGAAGCGGCGGCGGCTCTCAAACTCCGTCTTGACGACAAATGAGAAGTATTTCTCCTCGGTGGACATCTGCAGGACCGGGGCGTTGTCGTTGCGAAAATGGTAGTATGTCCGTTGCCACAGGTCCGTATGGGGTTCCGTTATGATCTCGACCCGTTCCGGCTCAACGGTAAAGCGCCGGGGCGCCCTGGTCCAGCACAGCTTTTGCGTATCCAGCATCATAAGTCCGTCTCCTTATCGTACAAGATTTCCCAGCGACCACTTATCGCCCGAAGAGGATGCGCTCAGGGGAAGCTCCGGGAATTTTTCGTTGTATTGTTCGCACCATTCCGGCGTATTATAAAATAAAATGATGCCCTGATACCCGTCACTGCATAGGAGAAGCCGCTTTTCCGCGCCGGCCTTTTCAAGGGTATCGTTGAGGCAGTCCACGATGCCCTCGTTCATCCAGTCGCCCTGAAAGGGGGCGCTGTAAGAGCAGGATTCTCCCAGCAGGGTGAAGGAGACGGATTTTTTCCCCGCGTCCTTTTCCCAGTCAACGCCGCTGTTGTCCTCAAAGACATCGGTGATCTCCAGCTCTCCGCCGGAGAGCGCGTCAACGGCCTCCAGAAAATCCGCGTACATGGTCTCGATCTCAAATACCTCCGTGTCCCAGTAGAGTATGTCCGAGGACGCCTCTAAATCGTATACGGAGGTCAGGACAAAGCCGAGGATCAGCCCTTTTTCCGTGCTGGTGCCGGGTTCCTCCAAAAAGTCCACAAGCCGTTCAGTCAGAGCGTCCTCCTGCGCGGTGGCGTCGATCCCAAGCTCCGCCAGCGCCTGAATACTCCCGTGGATGTATTCGGAAAGCGCCTCCCGCGTGTTCCACACGTCCCCGAACGACATGGGGAAGGCCGTGCCGCAGCCTGCTAAGATGGAAAGCAAAAGAACCGCTGCGGCCAGCAGCGCAACGGGCCTATTCATTTTCATCAAAACCGCCTCCTTATGATTCTCGGAAGAAAATCCGCTGAGAAAACAGCTTACGGTTCGTCCGGCTCCTCATCGCCGGAGGGCTGGGGTTTCGCGGGCTTGTCCGCTTTTTTATGGGCGGCGAGAGGGGAGAGCATCGCCGCTTCACGAAGCCCCTCATTTTCCACGTGGGTGTAGATCTCGGTGGTATTCAGATGCTCATGCCCCAGCAGCTCCTGAAGCGTGCGCACATCGACCCCGGAGTGGAGCATCAGCGTGGCGGCGGTATGGCGGAGCTTGTGGGCAGAGTATTTTGTTTCGTCAAGTCCGGCGGCGCCCAGGTGCTTCTTCACCAGCGCGTGGACGGTGGACTTGCTGATCCGCTCCCGGCGGGAGGAGAGGAAAAGCGCCCTTGTGTCCACAGCGGCGATATTCTTCCGGATCGCCAGATAGTCGTTGATGGCCTCCGCGACGGCGTCGTTAATGTATACGACCCGCTCCTTGTTACCCTTGCCCAGCACCCGCAGATGGTCGGCGCGGACATCATTCAGGTTCAGCCCCACAAGCTCGGAGATACGAAGGCCGCAGTTCAAAAAGATAGTTAGTATGCAATAATCTCTTTCCCTGTTTTTCCCATCCACGCTGTCAAGAAGCCTCTCCGATTCATTGAGTGAAAGATAACGGGGGAGGGATTTCATGATTTTTGGGGAATCCAGGTCCTGAATGGGATTAGCCTCAAGCTGGTGCGTCTTGAGCGTCAGATATTTATAGAAGGAACGGATGGTGGAGACCTTTCTGGCGCGGGAAGCGGAATTGAGGCCGTATTCAGGATCGCTGGCGTTTTGGTTCCGAACGCGGTCGCGGGACATATATCCGAGGTAATCGTAGACGTCCGACAGGGTAACGGAGCGGACAAAGTCCAGGTCAACGTCACTGATGGAAATCTCATCAAGATCGGTGTTGTGCGGAAGCCCCGATTTGAGCAGCTTCATGTAACGGAAAAAAGTGCGCAGATCAAGGTAGTATTCGTCTACGGTCTTCTTGGAGTGACCCACGATGTTTTCGTGATAATTGAGAAAGCTCCTGATGATTTCTGGAGCCTCGGTGCGATAGTCCATAAAAATCTCCTTTGTAAGCCGGGGAAGCGGTGGCAGGCGCGCCTGCTGCCCTCGGAAAAAATTCACACGTTTTTGAACAAAATAAAAATTTTGTTCAAATTAGGGGAGGGGAAAATCGAGAGATAAGGCCACGGAACGGCCTCAGGCCCCGATGATAAGCTCCATGGCCTCCCGGATGCTTCCGGCCTCCAGGAGCTTCAATCCCGCCGGCGGCTGAAGCTTTACGCGGTGCTGTTTTGGAATGATGGCTTTTTTGAATCCGTGCCGCGCGATCTCCGACAATCTCTGCTCAAGCTGTGTGACTTGTCTCAGTTCTCCCGTCAGTCCGATCTCGCCGATGGCCACCAGGTCGTCCGGGACCGGCGTATCTCTGTAGCTTGACGCCATGGCCAGCATCGCCGCAAGGTCTGCCGCGGGTTCGTCGATGTACAGTCCTCCGATGACGTTCACGTAGCTGTCCGCGCCGCCGATGCGCAGTCCGCCGCGCTTTTCCAGAACCGCCAGCAAAAGCATCGCACGGTTGTAGTCAAGCCCGTTGGACGTGCGCCTTGGGACGTTGAAATTTGTTGGCGTCAGCAGCGCCTGGATCTCCGCCAGAACGGGCCTGGAACCCTCCATGATGCACGCAACGCACGTGCCCGGCGTATTCTTGGGACGGCCCGAAAGGAGCATTTCAGAGGGATTCGGCACCTCCACAAGCCCGTTTCCGGCCATTTCAAATACGCCGATCTCATTGGTTGAGCCGAATCTGTTTTTCGCCGCCCGCAAAATACGGTAGCTGGACGACTGGTCGCCCTCAAAATACAGGACGCAGTCCACCATATGCTCCAACACCTTGGGGCCGGCGATAGCGCCCTCCTTGTTGACGTGACCGATCACAAAAACGGTGATGCCGGACCCCTTCGCCAGCTGCATCAGCGTCATGGTGCAGTCCTTGACCTGGCCCACACTGCCGGGCGCGCTTGTGAGATCAGGCGAAAAAAGCGTCTGAATGGAGTCGATGATCAGAATATCCGGCTCCGTCTCGTTGACCGCCTCAAGAATATCGGAAAGATTCGTCTCAGAAAGGACCATAAGATTATCGCTTGTGACGCCCAGCCTCTGGGCGCGCATCTTAAGCTGGCGCTCCGACTCCTCGCCGGTCACATAAAAGATGCTGTGATCCTCCCCGATGTGCTGGCAGATCTGCAATAAAAGCGTGGATTTTCCGATGCCCGGAGCGCCGCCCACAAGGACAAGCGACCCCTTGACAGCGCCGCCTCCCAGGACCCTGTCAAGCTCGCCAAGTCCCGTGTCAAAGCGGATCTCCTCCGTCAGATCCACTTCCTTCAAGGTCACGGGACGCTTTGGCAAAGCGCCGCGTTTCGCCCCGCCGGAGGGCGCGCGCTTGTCCTCCTTCTTCACGGGCTGTTCGACAATGGAGTTCCACGCCCCGCATACCGGGCACTGGCCGCTCCACCGGGGAAACTCATTCCCGCACTCGGTACAGAAAAAGGCCGTCTTGGATTTCATCTTTTGTGTTCCTCCACTTATGTAAACTCAATAATATTATGTCTACTTTTGCGATTATGGTAACCAAATCTCTAAATAATTATGTTAACTTGAAGCAATATCAGGTCGTCATACGATTCAGATAGCCGCCCACAATGAGCGCGGCGACCTTGAGCTGATATGCAGGCTCTTCAAGCTTTTTTGCCTCCACGGCGTTTGAGACAAAGCCGCATTCCACTAAAACGGCGGGACACGAGACGTGGTTCATGATGTAAATGCTCTCCCCAATCTTCGCGGCTGTCCGTTTGCGCTCCCCTGTTGCCTGAGTCAGAAGCGCCTGGAGGTCCTCCGCAAGCTCCCGGCTCCCGTCTGTGGGGGCGTAGAGGACCTGACTTCCGTGGGGGGATGGCGTGGTGTATTTATTTTGGTGGATGCTGATGAGAACGGCGTTGTCCAGGGCGTTTATCCTCTCCGTCCGGGCCTTGGTGTCCCAGACCTTTTTCGCCCGGATGGTGTTGGCTTCCTTGGGATAATCAAGCTGCTCCGACTCCCGCGTAAGCTCCGCCGTAACTCCGAAAAGTCCCGCCAGAGCGCGGCAGCGAAGGGCAATCTCTAAGTTGAGCTTGCTTTCATAAGTCCCGGTCACCGACACGGCGCCTCCGTCGGCCCCGCCGTGGCCGGGGTCAAGGATCAGCGTTCTGCGGTTTCGTCCGGCGGTCACCTGCCTGACGGCGGCCCGCGGGACCGAGAGATAGGCCCGCCTTAAGCCGAAGCCCGCAGCCATGGAGATCAGTAAGAGCGCCAGAATCGCCCTTGCGGCAAAGCTTTTTTTCATGTTGTCCTCTCCCCTTTCAGCAGAAAAATATGTCCGGGGAGAGGCGGCTATACTGATTATAACACATCCTTTGAAAAAATCACTAATTTTTATTTTTTTCAGCGGAAAATTCGTGAAATCTGAATGTTTACAACGCTGCCACAAATCACTAAAATAGCTATGACTATATAAAGGAGGCGTATGGATGTTTGTCCTCTTTTTTGCGGTTTGGGTGCTCCTGAACGGAAAGCTCAACTGGGAGATCGCCGCCTTCGGCGTTGTCATCTGCGCGGGGCTGTATCTCTTCTGCTGCAAATTCATGCACTACAGCCCGAAGCGCGACTGGGAGACGCTGAAAAAGCTCCCGCGCCTTCTCTCCCTCTTTTTCGTCCTCGTCCGGGAGATCTTCAAGGCGGGCTTTGCCCTGCTCCCCTTTATCTACACAAGGCGGGAGCCTGACCCCGTCATCGCCCGCTTCAGGACGGACCGGGTCAGGAGCGATACGGGGCGCGTTTTTCTGGCCAACTGCATCACCATGACTCCGGGGACCATCACCGGGAGTTTGAAGGACGGGGAGTATCTGGTCCACTGCCTGGACCGTTCCATGGCCGAAGGGCTTGACAGCTCCTGCTTTGTGGAAAAGCTTGAGAGATGGGAGGGAAAGTGATATGGACCCGCTGACGACGCTTGCGCCCCACGTACTCACTCTCTCCATGGTCATCCTTGCCGCCTGCGCGCTGGCCACCCTTTTTCGCGCCTTCATCGGACCCCGGATGTCGGACCGTATCGTCGGCGTCAATATGATCGGCACGCAGTCCGTATGCCTCATCGCCTGTCTTGTTCTCCGTCTGCGGGAGGACTGGATCGTGGACATCGCCATCGTCTACGCCATGTTCAGCTTCCTCGCCGTCACGGTACTCACCAAAATGGACATCGGCGTATACCGCCAGTGGCGGGCCGATCAGATCAAAAGCCATCAAAGGCACGTGGAAACACGGCGCGCCTACGTCCAAAAACACGCGCAGCGCCACCACAGGAGGGATAACACGGTATGACGGTACAGTGGATTCGGTTTATAGCCGGCACGGCGTTTTTGGCCTTCGGGCTATTCTTCATCGTCACGTCGGTGATAGGCAATTTTCGGTTTAAATTCGCGCTGAACCGTATGCACTCGGCGGCGCTGGGCGATACACTGGGGCTTCTTGGGATCGTGCTGGGGATGTGCTTCTATCACGGCCTCAACGCCGCCACGGTGAAGCTCTTGGTGATCGTGGCCCTGGTCTGGATCACAAGTCCCGTCGCCAGCCACCTTATCATGCTCATGGAGATGACCGTCGGCAAGACCTCTGCCGGGGAAAACGGCGGTTCCTCCGACGAGCAGGGCTTTGAGCGCGGGACCGTGGAGATGCGGCGGCGCGCCCTTAACGACCTGAAAAAGGAGGAGCGGGACAAATGACACTCTTTGAGGGGATCCTTCTGGCCTTCCTCATCGCCTGCGCCATTTCGGTCAGCGTGACAAGGAATCTTCTGGCCTCCATCATCATCTTCATGAGCTTTTCGCTTATCATGTCCGTATTGTGGCTCACCCTTGAAGCCCCTGACCTTGCCATTACCGAGGCCGCCGTGGGAGCGGGCGTCACCAGCCTTCTGTTCTTTGCCACGCTCAAGAAGATACACGCCATCAAGGCCGAGGACGCGAAGAGCGAGGAGGACGAGAGCGATGAGGAATAAGCGGTTTTTCTCCCGCCTTTCGGACTTCGTGGAGTACGGCTCCTTCCGGGAGGAGGAGTACACCCTCTCTCCTTCCCATAAGGCCAACATAGACACAGACACGCCGGAGAACCGCTGGCTCACCTCCGTGCAGCACTCTGAGAGGTCCGCCCCCGTGCGCCTGATGGACTGGCTCAAGCTGCGAGGCTTTGAGGTTTTCAACAATCTCTACCGCATCGCCTCCGTGATCATCTGCATAACGCTCATTGCCGTCCTTTTGTCGGTGGTGGTCTTCCTCCCCCCGTTCGGGAGCGACGACAACCCCGCCGTCAACGAGGTGGTGGAGCGATACGTCTCAAAAACCGTTGAGGAGACGGGGGCCACCAACTCCGTGGCCGGCATGATCTCCGCCTACAGGGGCTTTGATACGCTGGGCGAGGCCCACGTCCTCTTTGTGGCCGCGTGCAGTGTGATCGTCCTCCTGCGCGTCGATCCCTCCGAGCGCCGCCGCGGCCGCCTTGTTGACCCCGGCATGACGGGGGAGGACCTGGACTTTGAGCCAAATTCCGACCTCATTCTCCGAAAGGCCGCCAAGCTGCTGGTGCCGCTGTCCTTCATTCTGGGCCTCTACGTCATTTTGAACGGGACTACCTCCCCCGGCGGCGGGTTCTCCGGCGGCGCGCTCATGGGCGCGGGCCTGATCCTCTGCTCCGTGGCGTTTGGCTTCGGCCGCACCCAGCGGTTTTTCGGGGACGGGATGTATCACCTGGTCAAGACCGTCTGCCTTGCGTCCTATGCGCTGATGATGGCGTATTTTATCTTTATGGGCGCAAACGGATTTGACGACCACGTCTGGCTCGGCGTACCGGGGAGCATCATCAGCGGGGGCCTTATTCTGCCCATCAACATCGCCGTGGGGCTTGAGGTCGCCTGTACCATGTACTGCTTCTACGCGCTTTTCCGAAAAGGAGGCTTATGATATGCCGGACTTCCTGATGAACCTCTTCACAAACTACTACGAGACCGCCGCCATGATCCTCTTCGGGATCGGCTTTACGACCCTCCTTACCCATCGGAATCTTATCAAAAAAATCATCGGCTTCAATTTCATGGACGCGGCCATCTATCTCTTCCTGGCCGCCAAGGGCTACATCGCCGGACGCCTTGCGCCCATCATCGTAGACGGCAACACAGACCCTTCAAATTATGTAAACCCCATCCCCACCGGCCTTGTTCTCACCGGCATCGTGGTCTCCGTGTCCGTAACGGCTTTTATGCTCGCCCTCACCTGCCGGCTCTATGACAGATTCCACACGCTGGACATCGACGAGATCACGCATCTTGTCCGAAAGGAGCGAGACTGATGGAGCTTGTGCAGAATTTCCCCTTCCTCTGTATCGTCTTCTCCCTCACCTGCGGGGTGCTCTGCGCGGTTTTGAAGGGCCGCGCCGCCAAGATCCTCTGCCTTACGTGGCTCACCCTCACCACGGCGATGAGTCTCGCGGTGCTGATCTTTACCCTGAAGTCGGACAGCTTTTACATCTACCGCATGGGAAAGTGGAATGCCCCCTGGGGCAACGAGATCCGCGTGGGCGTGCTGGAGGCCCTGATGGCAACGGCCTTCTCCGGGGTGATGCTCCTCTCCCTGCTGGGCGGGATGCACCATATTTTTGCCGACTGCGAGCCGGAGAAGACGAATCTCTATTTCACCATGTGCGCGCTTTTGATGAGTTCCCTGTTTGCCCTCATCTACACGAATGACCTCTTCACCGCCTACGTCTTTGTGGAGATCAACACCATCGCCTCCTGCGCCCTGGTGATGCTGAAAAGCTCCGCGAAGACCCTTGTGGCCACCACCCGGTATCTCATCATGAGCCTTCTCGGCTCAGGTCTATTCCTCCTGGGGATCGTGATTTTATACGGCATCACCGGCGAGCTTTTGATGGAGAGCATCGCGGAGAAGGTGCGCGCGCTTTTTTCCACCGGGGAATACTCCCTCCCCCTTACCGTGATCATCGGGCTTTTCTCCGTGGGGCTTGCCGTAAAAAGCGCCCTCTTCCCCTTTCACTCCTGGCTTCCCGACGCCCACGGGAGCGCCACGGCTTCCTCCAGCGCGATCCTCTCCGGGCTTGTGTTGAAGGGGTATATTATCGTCCTGATCAAGATCTTCTACCGGGTTTTCGGCCTTGAAGTGATCATGGCCAAGGAGATCAGCCAGTTCCTCTTCCTCTTCGGCGTCCTCGCCATGATCTGCGGCTCCGTGGGGGCGCTCCGGGAGCGGGACTTGAAGCGTATGCTGGCCTACTCCTCGGTGGCCCAGGTGGGGTATATCTACGTGGGGATCGGGCTTCATTCGCGCCTTGGCCTGATCGCTGCATGCGTGCAGATCCTTGCCCACGCGGTGACAAAGCCCATGCTCTTCATTGCGGCGGGCGGCTTTATGGACGTGTCCGGGGGGCATAAATCCATGTCCGCCATCACCGGCGCCGGGAGGCGCGACCCTCTCGGCGGTATCGCCTTCACCGTGGGGGCGCTCTCCATGATCGGCATTCCCTTCTTTGCCGGCTTTGTCACCAAGCTTGAGCTGACTCAAGCCGCTCTGGGTTCCGGCAATATCGCCATGGTGACCGCCCTCGCCGCCATAGCCGTCAGCACCCTTCTCAACGCGCTTTACTATGTCCCGGCGATCTTTAACATCTTTTCAAAAAACGGGCAAAGCGACTATAAGGGCCTCCGGGTCCGATACAGGGCCGACTACGCGCTCTCCTGCGTCGCGTTCGTCCTTTTGAACATCGGCTTTGGGGCCTTCTCGGAATACGTGGTGGGCGCTGTCCGCCGCGGCCTTGAGCTTTTTGGAATGTGAGGGATGCGGCCATGAAATACCTTCTTCTCATTCCCGTCCTTTTCCCCGCCGCGTCCGCGCTTTTCTTAAGTATCAAGCCCCTGAAAAACCCAACTGCCCGCCGCCTTTTCACCCTGGCGGCGCTGGCGCTGGAGCTGGGGGCCGCGGTCCTGTGCGCTGTTGCGGCCACAGACAGCCTGAAGCTCGTCTCCATCGCCTCGGACCTGGACATCGTCCTGACCCTCGACAGCCTCGGCAGATTCTTCTCCCTCCTTGTGGCTTTTATGTGGCTCATGTCCGGGCTTTTCTCCCAGGAGTATATGGCCCGCGAGGAGAACACGGGGCGCTACTATGCGTTTCTGCTTCTCTCGGAGGGCGCGCTTATGCTTTTGTGCTTTGCGGGAAATTACCTGACGCTCTACCTGGGCTTTGAGCTGATGACCCTGATGTCCGCTCCCCTGGCGCTCCACACGCAGACAAAAGAGGCGCGGCGCGGCGGGATGAAATACCTTTTCTACTCCGTCTTTGGGGCGTGTCTTGCCCTGTTCGGTTTCTTCACCGTCCACGCCTACGGCGACATCTCCGCGTTTACGCCCGGCGGGGTCCTTGACGCGGCCAGGAGTTCAGGACACGAGATTTTTCTGCAGATCGCCCTCATGCTCACCGTCGTGGGCTTCGGAGCCAAGGCGGGGATGTTCCCGCTCCACTCCTGGCTTCCGGCGGCGCACCCGGAAGCGCCCGCGGGGGCGTCCGCCCTGCTCTCCGGCGTTATCACCAAGGCGGGGGTGCTCAGCCTGATCCGGGTGGTCTACTACCAGTTCGGCCCGGAGCTTATTCGCGGCACGTGGGTGCAGTATACGTGGCTCTCCCTTTCGCTGGTGACCGTATTTCTTGGGTCCATGCTGGCGTACAAGGAGACGGTTTTCAAAAAACGTCTCGCCTACTCCACGGTGAGCCAGGTCTCCTACGTTCTCTTCGGGCTGGCGCTTTTGGAGCCTGTGGCCTTTACCGGGGCCCTGCTCCACGTCGTGGTCCACTCCGCCATCAAAAACGCGCTTTTCTTCACCGCCGGGGCTGTGATCCTGAAAACCGGCAAAAAAGACGTGCGCCAGCTGCGGGGCGTGGGCAAGGAGATGCCCGTCACCATGTGGTGCTTCACCCTCTGCTCTCTCGGCCTTATCGGCATCCCGCCTTTTGGTGGCTTTGTGAGCAAGTGGTATCTGGCCCAGGGGTCGCTCAATTCCGGCGTGCCCGTCTTTTCGTGGCTGGGACCTGTGGTCCTCCTTATCAGCGCCCTGCTGACCGCCGGGTATCTCTTCTCCGTCTCCATCAGGGCCTTCTTCCCCGGCGAGGACTTTGACTATTCCGCCGTGACCAGGCGGGAACCCACGGCGTGGATCACACTGCCGCTCCTTCTTCTCACGGCGCTCACGCTTCTGATTGGCTTATTCCCGGACTTCATCGTAAACATCGCTTCGGCTGTGGCCGGAATGCTCGTCTGAAAGGAGGCGCGGTATGAAAGCTTTGATGTGCGCTGCCGTTTTTTTGCCGATACTTTCCGGCGCGCTGCTCCCCCTGCTGAGATTTAAAAAGCGCCTTTACCGGGAGATTTACGTCGAGACCTTTGTCCTGGCCACCTCCCTCATCGTCCTCGCCCTCCTTCTGAGGCGTCCAGAAGGCTCTGTGCGGCTTTTCAGGCTCACGGGGACGTTGGATATTACCCTGCGGATGGACGGCCTTGCAGGCGTATTCTCAGGGCTTGTGGCGTTCCTCTGGCCGCTGGCTTCCCTCTACGCCTTTGAATATATCAAGCACGAGGGGGGCGACGATCGGTTTTTCGCCTTTTACACCGTCACCTACGGCGTGACGCTGGGCATCGCGCAGAGCGCGAACCTCATCACCCTCTACCTCTTTTACGAGCTTCTTACGCTGGTCACGCTGCCCCTTGTCATGCATACTGGCGATAAGCGATCCATTCGCGCCGGGATGAAATATTTAGGCTACTCCATCGGCGGCGCGGCCTGCGCGTTTCTGGGGATCATGATCCTGTACGCATACGGCGACAAGTCCCTCGCCTTTACCTACGGCGGGTTTATAAGCCCCGATACGCCGCGCCGCACTCTCCTGCTTGCGGCCTATCTGCTCACCTTCTTCGGCTTTGGCGTCAAGGCCGCAGTTTTCCCCTTCCACGCCTGGCTTCCGTCCGCCGGCGTGGCCCCCACGCCTGTCACGGCCCTTCTCCACGCCGTGGCCGTCGTTAAGGCCGGGGCCTTTGCCGTCATGCGCGTCACCTTTTACTGCTTTGGGACCGGCCTCCTCTATGGGACCTGGGCGCAGCAGACGGCTATGGCCTTCAGCGTGTTTACCATCGTCTTCGGCTCAGCCATGGCCCTGCGGGAACAGCACTTAAAGCGGCGCCTGGCGTATTCCACGGTGAGCAACCTCAGCTATATCGTCTTCGGGGTCACCCTGATGACGCCTGCCGGCCTTGCCGGGGCGCTCTCGCATATGCTCTTCCACGGCGTTATGAAGATCACCCTCTTCTTCTGCGCGGGGGCCGTGATGTACAAAACCCACCGGGAGTTCGTCCCGGAGCTTACGGGACTTGGGCGGTATATGCCCGTGACCTTTGCCGCGTTCACCGTGGCCTCCGCCGCCCTTGTGGGCGTTCCCCTGCTGCCGGGCTTTTTGAGCAAATGGGGCCTGGCCTCCGCGGCTATGGCCGAGGGCGGGGCGATTCCCCTTCTGGGCGTGGCGGCGCTCCTGCTGTCCGCCATACTCACGGCGGGGTATCTCTTCACCCCCATGGTCAACGCCTTCTTCCCGCCCGTGGGCGAGGGAAAGCACGGCCTTGAAATGGCAAAGGACCCGAACTGGTATATGAAGCTGCCCCTCGCCGTCCTGATGGCCGCCATGGCGGCGCTGGGCGTCGGCTCCAGGGGGCTTCTTGAACTGCTTGCCCGGATCGCCGCCGGCGGGATGTGAGGAGGTGCGGATATGAACGATACCATTCTTCTTGTGCCCATCCTTCTCCCCATGCTCTTTGCCGTCCCCGTCTATCTTGTGGGGCGGCGGAACAAAAAAGAGCGGGACGCTTTCGCGGGCGTCGTGGGGTTCGCCGAGTTTGCCGTCTGCGTTTTTCTCCTGATGAACGTGCTCTCCGGCATGGAGCTTTCGCTCTTCCTCCCCGGCGTCCTTGGGCGCGGAATGAGCCTGAAGCTGGACGGCTTCCGCGCGGTATACGCGCTCATCGCCGCCCTGATGTGGATGATGACCACCTTTTTCTCGCGGGAATATCTGAGCCGCTACAGGAACCGCAACCGCTACTACTTCTTCACCCTACTCACCTGCGGGGCGACGGCCGGCGTTTTTCTGTCCAACGACTTTTTCACCACCTTCCTCTTTTTTGAGATCATGTCCTTCACCTCCTATGTGATGGTGGTGCAGGATGAAAAGCCGGGGGCCATGAAGGCCGGGGAGACGTATATCGCGGTTGCCGTCATTGGCGGGATGGTCATGCTGATGGGCCTCTTTCTCCTGGAAAACCGGCTGGGGACGCTCAATTTTGACGAGCTTCACGCCGCGGCCGGCGCGCTTGAGGATCCCTCGTGCCTCTACCTGCCCGGCGCGCTCCTGCTCTTTGGGTTTGGCGCAAAGGCCGGTATGTACCCGCTGCACATCTGGCTTCCAAAGGCCCACCCGGTGGCCCCCGCCCCGGCTTCTGCCCTGCTCTCCGGGATCCTCACCAAGGCCGGGGTCTTCGGGATCCTCGTTCTCTCGGCGCGGGTGTTTTTACATGACGCCGTATGGGGGAACGTGATCTTGGCCCTTGGGGTGGTCACCATGCTCCTGGGCGCGGTGCTGGCCGTATTTTCCATCGACCTGAAACGCACGCTGGCCTGCTCCTCCATGTCCCAGATCGGCTTTATTTTGGTGGGCGTGGGGATGCAGGGGCTGTTGGGCGAACACAACACCCTGGCCGTGTGGGGTACCGGCCTTCACATGGTAAACCACTCCATGATCAAGCTGGTGCTCTTCCTGTGCGCCGGTGTGGTCTATATGAACCTCCACAAGCTCGACCTCAACGCCATTCGCGGCTGGGGCAGAAAGAAGCCCGTTCTCCATTTCTGCTTCCTGATGGGCGCGCTGGGCATCGCGGGAGTTCCTCTGTGGAACGGGTATATCAGCAAGACTCTTCTCCACGAATCTATCGTTGAATATGTGGAGCTTGCGGCACAGAGCGGCATCGAAACCGGCGTCTATCGCGCCGTGGAGTGGCTTTTCCTCATCTCCGGCGGCCTGACGGTGGCGTATATGACGAAGCTTTACGCGGCTGTCTTTTTGGAAAAGCCGATGAAGCCCTTTGAGGCGGCGGGAACGCGGTATATGAATTGGCGCTCCGCCCTCTCCATCGCCCTCCCCGCTGCGGCCCTTCCCGTGATGGGGATGCTCCCCTCGCCCGTTATGGACAATACGGCCCGTCTCATGGAGAGCTTCATGGACCCGAGCCTTCCCTGGCGGGACGCTCAGGAGCCGTCGGTCCTATGGTTTTCCCTGACGAACCTCAAGGGCGCCGCCATCTCCCTGGCCATCGGCTTTGCGGTGTATTTCCTTTTCATCCGCACTGTCCTGATGCGCAAAGACGAGAGCGGGAAAAAGGTTTATGTAAACCTCTGGCCCTCCCGGCTCGACCTCGAGACGCTTCTTTACCGGCCTGTACTGGAAAAGGCCCTCCCGTTTATCGGTGCACTGATTTGCCGCGTCCTTGACAACCTGACGGATTGGATCATGGCGGTCCTGAACCGCACGATCCTCCGCCGCAAGGCCATTCCGCCGCGCAATGACGACGACTACGCCCCCGGCGACTATACGCCCCACGTCCACCGCAGCTACACTCTCCAGCGCATCTCCGGCAGCGTGTCCTTCTCCCTCCTTCTCTTTGGCCTGGGCTTTTGCGTCGCCATGGTGTATTTGCTCATCATCCTTCTGACAAAATAAAGATGCGGCGTGGAGACCCCACGCCGCGTTTCTTATGATCCGTCCGTCACTTGTCAAAGGACGGATTCATGTAATAGACGTTTTTCTGATCCAGCTTGTCAAGGGTTCGCCCCAGCGCCTCACCGAAGCGTTGGAAGTGGACGACCTCGCGTTCTCTCAGGAATTTGATCACATTGTTGACATCCGGGTCGTCGGACAGACGGAGGATGTTGTCGTAGGTGGTGCGGGCCTTCTGCTCCGCGCCCATGTCCTCCGTGAGGTCGGTGATCACATCGCCCTTGACGCCGATGGTGGCGGCGGTCCAGGGGGTGCCGGAGGCAAACTGGGGATAGATACCGGCGGTGTGATCCACAAAGTAGGTCTCAAACCCGGCCTTTTTGATCTCTTCGGGAGTCATGTCGCGGGTGAGCTGGTGGACGATGGCCGCGACCATTTCAAAGTGACCCAGCTCCTCCACGCCGATGTCCGTCAAAAGCCCTTTGAGTTCAGGATAGGGCATGGAGTAGCGTTGACTCAGGTACCGAAGGGACGCGGCCAGCTCCCCGTCGGGTCCTCCGTATTGACTGATGATGAATTTTGCGAGAGCGGGGTTTGTGTTTCTTATCTTCACAGGGTATTCAAGGCTCTTGATATATGAAAACATTTATTTTCCCATCCTTTCGCAATATTCCCAGGGCCACGGGCCGTCAGGCCAGTTGTAAGTCTCGCTGTTCTCCAGGTCCTCCAACCTCAGCGGGCCGTAGAGCTTGACGTATCGCGCCGTGCCCTCGCGCTTCAGTGCCAGCGTGTCCTTCAGGGCCTTGAAGGCCTCCTTGTCGTCGGGGTGGGTGTCCAGGTACAGCTGAAGCTCCTTCGCCATAAAGGTGAGGGCCATCAGCTCGCCCAGCGGCGTGCCGGCGTAAGGGTTTGTCTTGTTGACCATATTCATAAACGGCAGGTCAAGGCCGGGAAAGAGCGTTCCGCGTGTAAGCACGTCCTGGGGCGCGTACATGGGCGGGTTGGCCCCCTGGGGCGGCACCCAGGAGGTGGCGAGAGGCGCGCACATGGGCAGCATCCCACACTTATACCCGCAGTCAGAGTCCGCTTCGGGCTTCATATTTTCCAAAACTGTTTCCTCCATAGATAGTGTGGACGAAGGTTCTTCGGCCGTCTCATCCTATGCTTCCGGGAGCGTCCGTGACAACAGGCGGAGAGAAAGAGTTCTTCCAGCTGACAGCATAAACCGGGGGACAGCGTTGCTGTCCCCCGGTTCTGTGTATAAAAGCTTCGCTGTGCCGGGTCAATCCTCCGCCCGGTTGACAATGGGAAGATCGTCGGGCACGGGCTGAGGCCGGTTGCGGCGGCGCTCGGTGAGGTAGCGGTCCATCTCGTCGGCCACGATCTTGGCGCTCCTGGCCGCCTCAACGACCGTCTTGGCCCCCAGGGAGACGTCGCCTGCGGCAAAGATGCCGTCCCTGGTGGTCCTGCCGTGTTCGTCTGTCGCAAGAAGCCCGCGCTCGTTCATATGAAGGCCCGTGGTCGTATTGACGATGCGGCTCTGAGCGCCCTGGGATATGGCCACGATCACGTTGTCGCAGGGGAAGAGCATGGGGTCCGACACCGCCGTCACATTCCCCTCCTCGTCAAACGTCCTCTGCCTGTAGACAACGCCCTCATCGCGGATCTCCACAGTCTCGATCCCGTACATCATGTCCACACCGTCGGCGACGGCGTAGTCCAGCTCCCTCTCGCTGGCGGCGGCTTTGGGTTCGCGGCAGAATACGTGTACATGGCGCGACCCCTTGCGAAGCGCCGTGCGCGCCACGTCCATGGCGGAGTTTCCCGCGCCAATGACTACCAGCGTCTCCCCGATGATGAACACGTCCGGGTCAACAAGGTAGTCGATGGCGTAGTGGACGTGCCCCAGGCTCTCGCCGGGGATGTTGAGCTTGTTGGCCTTCCATACACCGGTTCCGATGAAGATGGCCTCGTAGCCGTCCCGCTGGAGGTCGTCCACCGTGAGCGCAAGGCCGATGGCCGCGTTGGGGCGGATCTTGATGCCCAGCCGGAGGAGCTGCTTTTTATACCGCTCGATCACCGTTTTGGGTAGACGGAAATCGGGGATCCCGTACCGAAGCACCCCGCCGATTTTATATTTGCTCTCAAAAATCGTGATGTCATAGCCCTTTTGCGCCAGCTTGACCGCGATGGTAAGCCCGGCGGGGCCGGAGCCGATAATGGCCACCCGCTGGCCCACACGCGGTCCCCTCTTCAGCTCCGGGTCGTCAAGATAGGCGTCGGAGATATAGTTTTCGATGCTGGAGATCTGCACCGGCGCGCCCTTGCGTCCCAGCACGCAGTGGCCCTCGCACTGGTTCTCGTGGTTGCAGACCAGCGAGCAGAAAACAGAGAGAGGATTGTTCTCGAACAGCATCTCCCCGGCCTCCTTCTTATGGCCGGTGCGGAAAAGCTCGATCATCTCCGGGATATTTGTGTTGATGGGACAGCCCGTCCGGCACATGGGATTTTTGCAGTGGAGACACCGGCGCGCCTCATTGACTACGTGGACAGCCATTTCTACTCCTCCTTTGAATTTTTATATAAAAGTAAAGCCCGCGCCTATGAAAAGAGTGCTCTTACAAGGAGCGAAGCCATTTGCGCCCTGGTCAAAAGCCCCTGGGGAACAAGCATATCGTCGATCCCGTTGATAAGCCCCGATTGGATGAGGCTTGAGATCCCGTCCGCGGCGTAATCCGACACGCTCCCCGCGTCCAGAAAGGCGTCCAGCGACCCCCTGTCGGCGGCGGGCAGCTCCATACGCAGGGCGGCCAGGAGCCTGTAGAGCATGGTAAAGCCCTGCTCGCGGGTCAAATACCCGTCGGGGGTGAAGCCGCCCTCGCCGGAGCCGTGGGAGATCCCGGTGGCCTCCGCCCACGCGATCTGGGGATAATACCAGCTCTCAGGGGCGATGTCGTTGAACGTACATTCAAAATCCTCCGCCTCCGGCTCGCTGGCCGCCCTCCAGAGCATGGTCACAAACTCCGCCCTGGTCATGGGGACGTCCGGGTAGAAATTCCCGTCGTCATACCCGCTGACAACGTTGTTATCATACAAAAGCTTTATATCCGCCTCGGCCCAATGTCCCTGGGTGTCCGGGAAGACCGGGGGCCTCTCCCTAGTCACAGGCAGTTCAACGCTCTGCCCCCCAAGGGCCGCTGTCAGGACCCCCTCGTACACGTCCCCCTCTGTCACCGTCAGAACGCCGTCTGCGACGGTTCCGAGACCCTCGGTAACGGAATACTCCGCCAGGGCCTGATCAGCCGCCACGGGCCGCGTAAGACGCTGTGCGGCGACGTTGAGTTCAATGCTGTCCCCGGCCTGAAGGTCCGAGAGGACCGGCGCTTCGCCTGTATTTTTGTCCAGAACGGAGATGGAATCCACCTGCGTCAGCACGTGGACGCGGCCCTCCCCGCGTATTCCCAGGGACGGCGACCACAGGGTCAGCACGTCCATGCCGCCCCTCTCCCCCGCCGTGTAGACGCCGTCGGAAACGGCGCCCAGCGAGGCGGTCACCACGATGTCCTCCGGGACCTCCGCGGGTGCTCCCGCGCTGTCCACAGCCGTGAAGATAAGGGGGAGCGCGGAGCCGGCCAGCACGAAAGCGCCGTCCTGCGTCAGGGCGAGCCTGTCCGGCGGGCCTCCGGCCTCGGCGTCCGAGACAAAGAGTATGTATGAGGAGCATTTCCGCAGGGTCCCGCCGGAGGGGCGGTTGACAACGCCGCAGGACTCCTGCCCCGGCAGTCTGACGCTCATCACGGATGAAGCGCCGCCGTCAAGATTCACCGCAGTCTCGCACCCGCGCGCCCTCATATTGGCGGCGATCTCCTCCAGGAGCGCCCCGTTTGAATAGGCGCTCTGCCGTCCGTCCACCACGCAGGCGACGATCGAGCCGTCGGGCTTGATCCCGACCACTGTTCTGGGATGGACCCCGGTAAGGGCCTGGTCCCATCCGTCCTTATCGGTGATCTCGCCGTCAAGGACGATGGCGTCCCCGCACCCGGCGCCCCACTGGGCCTCAGTGAGCCGCCGGTCGGAACACGTGGTCTTCAAAGTGACCTTATCCCCCACGCTGAATTTCAAATATTCCTCCGGGAAGAGGCTGGAGCTTTGCGCCGTCAGCACCATGTGCTCCCCGTCAAGCCTGAAATCTGTGCCGTCCGGGATCACCTCTTCCACCTCAAGGCTCACCTCCCCCGAAACGGTGACGCTCCCCTCAAGAACGCGGAAGATCACGCCCCATCCGGGGAGATTCGTGTTGGTGGAGCTTTCGTGGTAGTCGTCTGAATACAGGAACACGCCGCCTGTCTGCGTGCGAATCTTGTTATAATGGGTGACCGGGACGGTGACCCCGGCGTTGGAGCGGGTCTCCCCGGTCTCACTGTCCACGTACTCCCCGCCCCCGTGGTTTTCAAGGGTCATCTCAACCTGGGGCGCACGGCTGAAGAACGCGCCGTCCTTATCGAAGGCCAGCATATTCTCCCCGTTCATGTCGGTGATAAATTTTCCCGCCTCGATGACGCCGCCCAGGGGCATACTCATGGAGTTGTAGAAAAAGTCCGCGTTGATGGCCGCGTGGACGTTAAGCCCCGTGCTCTCGGCGTATTTCACCATCTCGTCCACGTCCATGGAGGCGTATATTTTGTCCTCCGCCATGACGATGGGGTAAACGGGGCCTGTTGGGGTCGTCTCCAGCGTGAACGTCTCCACCCTCTTGCCGGAGGCGTTATGATAGATCGTATTCGTGTAATAAAAGCCGTCCATCAGCTCCCTTGTGTTTTCGTAAAGGGGTTCGCCCAGGCCGTCTCCCAGCGCCAGAGCGGGCGGGAGCGCGGCTGCGGTGATAACGACTGCGAGAAGGAGTGAAAAAATGCGTTTGTTCATTGTAGTACCTCTGAAAGTGTTGCAAAAGCGCCGGATCACTATGAGATCATCGTCTCAAACTCGTCTTCCGTGATGATTTGGATACCAAGGTCCTGGGCCTTGACAAGCTTGCTTCCCGCGTTTTCACCGGCGAGCACATAGCTTGTCTTCTTTGACACGGACGAGGCGGTTTTCCCGCCCAGCCGCTCGATGATCTCCCCTGCCTGGTCGCGGGTATAGCGGGACAGAGCGCCTGTCAGGACAAAGGTTTTCCCCTCAAAGCGCCGGTCGGCGGCGTCCTCCGTGTAGGTCATGTCAACGCCGGCCTTCTTCAAAAGCCCCAAAAGGTGCATCGCCTGATCGGAGAGCATCCAGTTTTTGATGTTCTGAGCCGTGACGGGTCCCACGTCCTCGATCTTAGTAAGCTCCTCCAGAGAGGCGTTTTCAATGGCCTCCATGGAGCCAAACCGCCGGGCCAGGACCTTGGCGGCGGCCTGTCCTACCTGGGGGATGCCGAGAGAGGCCAGCAGCTTCACAAGCCCGTTGGATTTGGAAGCCTCGATGGCGTCAAGGAGATTCATCGCGGACTTCTTCCCCAATCCGGGGAGGGACGCAATATCCTGTACCCGGAGTGAGTAGATGTCTCCGGCGGACTTGATAAGGCCGTTGTCGATCAAAAGCTGCGCCACGGCGGAGCCGAGACCTTCAATGTCCATCCCCGCGCGGGAGGCGAAGTGTACGATATGCCTGAGCCTCTGGGCGGGACACTCGGCCCCCTGACAGCGAATGGCCGCGCCGCCCTCGTCGCGCTTTACCGGCGCGCCGCACTCCGGGCAGACGGCGGGGAATTGATAGGGCGCAGCGTCTGCGGGACGCTTGTCCAAATTGACGCTTAAAACCTCCGGGATGATCTCCCCGGCCTTTTGAACCACCACCGTATCTCCGATGCGGATGTCCCGTTCGGCGATAAAATCCTGGTTGTGCAGTGTGGCGTTGGTGACGGTGGTCCCCGCAAGGCGCACCGGCTCCAGGACGGCCTTGGGCGTCAAAACGCCCGTCCGGCCCACCTGGATGACAATATCCGTGATGCGCGTCTCCTTTTTCTCAGGCGGGTATTTGAAAGCCACGGCCCAGCGCGGGGCCTTCGCCGTACTGCCAAGGACCGCGCGTTTTTCCAGGGAATTGACCTTGATGACCGCGCCGTCGATGTCGAAATCGAATTGGTCCCTGTCGTCCCCGATGGCCTTTATCCTCTCCCAGCACTCCCTGACGGATCTGAACTCCGTGTGCGGCACAGTGGGAAAACGCAGAGAACGCAGAAATCCAAGCGTCTGGGCGTGCGTCTCAAAGCTTCTGCCGGTCACCGCCTGAATATTGAAGCAGATGATGTCAAGACGCCTTTCGGCGGCGATCTTTGGGTCCAGCTGCCGCAGCGACCCGGCGGCGGCGTTTCTGGGATTGGCGAAAAGCGGCTTTTCGTCCCTCTCCCTCTCGGCGTTCAGCGTTCTGAACACCTTCTTGGACATATAGACCTCCCCGCGCACCACAAGGTGCTCCGGGGCGTTCTCTAACTTAAGGGGAAGCGAGCGAATGGTGCGGAGGTTTTCCGTCACGTCCTCCCCCACCGTCCCGTTGCCGCGTGTGGCACCCTGGGTGAAGACGCCGTTTTCATACCGCAGGGACACGCTGAGGCCGTCGATTTTCGGCTCCACGTCAAACTCCGTCTCGCCCACGGCCTCCGCCACTCTCTGGCCGAAAGCCTCCAGCTCCTCATAGGAAAACACGTCCTGAAGGCTCTCAAGCGGGACCTCGTGCGTCACCTCGGCAAAAGCGTCCACCGCCTTTCCCCCCACCCTCTGGGTGGGGCTTTCCGGGGTCACAAGCTCAGGATTGGCCGCCTCCAGTGTTTCAAGCTCTCGCAGGGCCATGTCGTAGTCGTAGTCCGATATGTCCGGGGCGTCCAGCACGTAATATTTATAACTGGCGTCGTTGAGGAGCTTGCGAAGCTCCTCGATCCTCTTTTCGGCGTCCATAGCCGCTCTCCTTCCTTCATTGCAGCGCCGCGTAGGCCGATGGCACCGCGCCGACGATCACCGTCTCCGCTACAATAACTTCTGTCAGGACCTTGTCCGTCCCCCTCTCCGGGCCGATCAGCACATCGAGTGAGACCTCCACGTCCATGATGATCCTGTGTCTCGTCTGATTGATTCCGGCGGAGGTAAATTCGTTGCGAAACGAGGTCAGTACGTTCGTCACCGAGAGTATGTCAAGCCCCACCCTCGGCCCACGGCCCGACATCAGCGTTCCGCCGATGAGGTTCCCCAAAGGGACTGTGATGTGGGTGATGTCCGTCTGGGCGAATTTCTCCACCACGGCGTTGGTCACCCGCGCCTTCAGGGCGTTCACGTTCGCGGAGTTGGCGATCAGCGCCGTCACACACCCGGTTCCGTCGCGCTCAAGGGTGATGAGCTTGTCGTAGTCCAGCTCCCCGCCGTCCAGGATCTCCGCCACCACGTCGTTGACCGCGATGGTGATGTCGTCTGTGGCTGTTGCCAGGGCAAGCTCCGTCACCATGGGCGTGAGCTTCACCGTCGCAAGGAGCGTAATGACCAGGATCCCGGTACCAAGGCACACAAGCCCGATTCCCAGCCTCCGCCTCCGCAGGCTCCAAAGCAGCCGTCTCCATCTGCGCATTCCCCCACCCCCGGTGGAGTATATGCGGGCAGAGCCGGGTTTTTACCAAAAACTCACGCAAGGAGGCTTGCCAGGGCGCTCATCACGCCCAGCTTCCCGGCTTCATAGGTGAGGCCCCCCTGCATATACGCCGTGTAGGGTTCCCGCATCGGCCCGTCGCAGGAAAGCTCAATGGAAGCGCCCTGCACAAAGGTTCCGGCGGCCATGATGACCTTGTCCTCATACCCCGGCATATCCCACGGCTCTGGCGTCACATAGGAGTCCACCGGGGAGGCAAACTGGATGCCCTTGCAGAATTTCACAAGAAGCTCCGGGCTTCCAAAATCAATGGACTCGATAATGTCGCTTCTCGGCGCGTCATAGGCCGGCCTTGCGCGATACCCCATAAGCTCGGTCATCCGCGCGGCAAACACCGCCGTTTTCAGGGCCTGGGCCGTGACGTGGGGCGCGGTGAAAAGCCCCTGATAAAAGAGCCTTGAGCCATACGGGGAACACCCGCACTCTCCGCCGATGCCCGGCACCGTCAGGCGCATGGCCGCGGCCTCCACCAGGTCCCGCCTTCCGGCCACATACCCGCCCGTGGGCGCAAGCCCGCCTCCGGGATTCTTGATGAGGGATCCGGCGATGAGGTCGGCGCCCACCTGGCACGGCTCCAGCACCTGTGTAAACTCGCCGTAGCAGTTGTCCACCACAACGGCGGCGGAGGGGTTCACGGCATGGACGGCGTCGCAGATCTCCCCAATGGTTTCGACCGACAGCGCCGGCCTTGTGGCGTAGCCGGAGGAGCGTTGGACCTCAACCACCTTCACGCTCCTGTCTGCGGCGGCCGCCCGGATGCGTTCCAAATCCGGCCCGCCATCCGGGAGAAGATCGACCTGGGCGTATCGGATCGCGTAGTCGCGCATATTCCCCGGATAATGGCCCGAAATGCCTATGACGCTCTGGAGGGTGTCATAGGGCGCATCGGTCGCCGCCAAAAGTGTGTCCCCCGCCTTCAATCCGGCGAAAAGCGCGGCGGCGATGGCGTGGGTCCCGTTTACAAAGTTCTGCCGGACAAGCGCCGCTTCCGCGCCGAACACGTCCGCCCAGATAAGCTCCAGGGTGTCCCTCCCCAGGTCGTCGTACCCATAGCCCGTCGTACCGGCAAACATCGGCGCAGAGACCCGGTGTCTGCGAAAGGCGTCCAGCACCTTCTCGGTGTTTTTCTCCGAAACAGCGTCAATCTGAGCGAATATTTCCCTGCAGTCGGCCTCGGCTCTCCGGCCAAGCTCAGCGATATTTTCCATCATGAAAGCCCCATCACGATTTTTTTGAACGTGTTCCCGCGCTCGGCGAAATTTTTGAATTTGTCAAAGGAGGTGCAGGCCGGCGACAGGAGCACAACGTCGCCCTCCTTCGCCTCCGCTGCGGCGGCCAGAACGGCCTCCTCAAAGTCGTCCTTTTTGATAAGCGGCCCGTCAAATCCCGCGTCCAGCGCCGCTTTTTCAATTTTATCTGCGGTCAGCCCCGTCAACACCAGGGCCTTCACGTGCTCCTTTATGTCCTCCCCCAGGGTGTCAAAGGGTACGCCCTTGTCCTTGCCCCCGGCGATCAGAATGACCTTGTCCTTGAAGGACCGAAGGCCCGCCCGCGTCCTGGAGGGCGAGGAGGCGATGGAGTCGTTATAATATTTCACGCCCCGCACTTCGCGGACAAGCTCGATGCGGTGTTCCACGCCCCGGAAGGTCTGGGCGGTGCGTGCCATAGCCTCAAGAGAGACCTGGCCGTTGAGAAGGGCGAACGCCCCCAGGTAGTTTTCCACGTTGTGCAGGCCCGGAATAAAGATTTTCTCCGCCGGAAGCACCGCCTCCGAATGGCCGTCCTTAGAGACGTACAGCGTCCCGCCGTCAAGATATGCGCCGTTCTCCACAATGTCCCTGGTGGAGAAAAACCGCACGCCGTCCCCTGCTGTCCTTGCAAAGGAGCGCGTGATCTCGTTGTCCGCGTTCAGCGCGACAACGCGCGGGTGCGGCAGGTTTTGAAAGATATTGCGCTTGGCGTTTACATACTCGTCCATATCCCTGTGCTTGTCAAGGTGATTGGGCGCCACGTTGGTGACCAGGCACCTTGACGGAGACGTGCGCATAGTCATGAGTTGGAAGGACGAAAGCTCCAGCACCGCCACGTCCTCCGGGGACATGGCGTCGGCCTTGTCAAGGAGCGGCGTGCCGATGTTCCCGCCCACGTGGACGGTCCTGCCGGCGGCCTTGAGGATCTCGGCGATCACGGTGGTGGAGGTGGTCTTTCCGTCAGAGCCGGTGACAGCGATGATTTCACAGGGGCAGACCTCAAAAAAAGCCTCCATCTCGCTGGTGAGCACCGCGCCGTTGGCCACGGCCTGGGCGATACCGGGTTCGTGGGGCATGATGCCGGGAGAGCGGAAGATGACGTCCGCGTCAATATCCTTGAGATAGTCCTCCCCTGTGACCACCCGGCAGCCGCGTTGAAGAAGCTCGGTGATCCTGTCGCCAAGCTTCTCCGGGGACGCCGCGTCCCGGACCGTGAGCGCGATGTTCGCGTCCAGCAGGAGCTTCACCAGCGGCGTGTTGCTGACGCCCAGTCCAAGTACGGTGACGCGCTTGCCCTTGAGGGAATCAATATACTGAGAAAGTGTCATGACAAACTCCTCATACGCTATAGTTAATTTTTATTATACACCATCCGCGCTCAATTTGCAAACCCCCATAAAAAAAAGAGCGCGGCGGACGCCGCCGCGTCCGCGCGGCTTCACCCTGGCGGAGCTTCTCATCACCGTGGCGATCCTGTCCATCCTCGTGAGCGTCGCCCTCCCTCTCTACACCCACGCCCTGGACCGGGCGCGAAAGGTGAAGGACATGGCCAACCTGCGCACGATCAAGTCCCTGGCCGTGGCGGCCATTCTGGCAAACGACATCGCGCCCGACAACGGCTGGTACGTCTTCGCCGCCATCGACCGTCAGGGGACCATCGTGGACTTTCGCGTCCACGCCATGGGCGTCCCGGACGCTTTTTTGAAGGACGGCTTCTATATAGAAACGTATGACGACCTCACCTATTATATTCTCCACCTCCAGCCCACGGACATGGCGGAGAGCGCCGATTTTCCTTGACAACCGGGCAAAAATGTACTACCATACCAGTGGTGAGCGGGCCGGACAGCCGCGGGCGCGTAAGCGCGTGAGGAAAGTCCGGGCTCCACAGGGCAAGGATAACGGGTAACACCCGCCAGGGGCGACCCTCGGACAAGTGCAACAGAAATAGACTGCCTCGCACTCTCGGGACCCCCGCGCGAGCCGCTTCAGCGGCTCGTGTGGGGAATCGACGAGCGAAACCCGCACCCGAGGGCGACCGCAAAGGAGCCCGAGGTAAAGCGGTTTCAGCGAGGAGATGGTGGAAAGGTGGGGTAAGAGCCCACCCGGCGCGTGGAGACACGCGGCCGCTGTAAACTCTATCCGGAGCAACTACGGGGACATATGGGCGGCCCGTCCGTCCCCCAAACGGCTTGAACCGCCGGGCAACCGGCGGCTTAGATTAATGGCTGTCCACGACAGAACCCGGCTTACAGGCCCACTCACCTAAAAAAACGAGGCCAAAAGGCCTCGTTTTTTAGTTTATCAAAAGGAAAAGCCGAAAACAGGTCCGCAGGGCCTCTCTTGCGCTTCAGTCCTCCACCCAGTTGTGCCAGACGTTCTGAATGTCGTCGTTGTCGTCCATCAGCTCCAGCATCTTCTCGAACTTCTTGATGTTCTCTTCGTCTGTGAGCTTGACGTAGTTCTGGGGCACCATCTCCACCTGGGCGGAGACGAACTTGTACTTCTTGGCCTCCAGCGCCTCAAGGACCGCCGGGAAATCGTCGGGGGCGGTGTAGACCTCGAAGGTCTCCCCCTCCGCCGACATATCCTCGGCCCCCGCCTCCAGCGCGTCCATCATCACCGTGTCCTCGTCGTAGTCCTCATCCTCGTTGTCGATGATGATAACGCCCTTCTTCGTAAAGGACCAACTGACGCACCCGGCCGCGCCCATGTTCCCGCCGTACTTGTCAAAGAGGTGGCGGACCTCAGAGGCGGTCCTGTTGCGGTTGTCGGTCATAGCGTCCACAATGACCGCGACGCCCTCCGGGCCGTAGCCCTCATAGGTGACGGATTCGTAGTTGTCGCCGCCGACGCTGCCCGCGGCCTTCTCCAGCGTCCGCTTGATATTGTCGTTGGGCATATTGGCGGCCTTGGCCTTGGCAATGACCGTGGCGAGGCGCGAGTTGTTGGCCGGGTCGGCGCTGCCGCCGCCCTCCTTCACCGCGACGATCATCTCGCGGGCGATCTTGGTGAACGCCTGCGCGCGCTTGGCGTCCGCCGCGCCCTTCGTCTTTTGTATGTTATGCCATTTGGAATGTCCTGACATGGTATCCCATCCTTCCGTATACGCAGATATTGAAAGTATATCATAAGTCCGAAGAATTTGCAACGTATATTCCGCGTTTTTTTGAGCCATAATAAAATCACCTCAGGAGGTGAAATGCAATGAACAACCAGAAGAACAATCAGCAGCAGCAGCAGAACAACCGCAACAACCAGCAGCAGAACAACCAGCAGAACAATCAGCAGAATAACAATAATAACCAGCAGAACCAGCACTGACAAAAGGCCGGAGAGCGTATCTCCGGCCTACATATTTGCCGCCCTCGCGGGGCTTTTTCACATACGGGGCACCAGCAAAACGCAGTTGTCCTCCGGCGTGCTGCCCGCCTCAAGGCCGCTGGCCTCCAAAATCAGCTCCGGGGTGGACAGGTGCTTTTTGGAAAGCTCCCAGAGGTCCCAGGGGCCGCCCCTCACCACGGTCACTGCGGGGAGCGCGGATTTGTCAAGGCTCTCGTTTTCCGAAAGCTCCACGCTCTCCACGCCGCAAAGCTGCGTGTTCTCGTATTTTGTGCTGGAAATCTCCAGCGGGATCTCCACATCCACGGAATTGTCGGTGACGGACGCCTTCACGTCCCCCGCCACCCGTGCTCTGATCTCCTCCCCCTCCATCAGGGGAAACTCCAGCTCCCCTTTTCTTGACGCGGACAGAAGCTCGCCGCCACGGTCCACATAGATCGCCGACGCGCACACCGAAACCGTCGCCGTTCTGCCGCCGTCTGAGCTGCGGGTCCCCACCCCCGTCACGCGGGCGGAGGGACAGAGGACCGAGGTGACGCGCTCCCCCGTGGGGATGGAGACGGTGAGCGTCCTCGTCTGCGCGTCCCGTCCCGCCAGCCGCTCCACGGAGCACGCGGACGTTTTCAGCTCCACCGGGTTTCGCACGCTGTAGGCGTCCGCGACCATGTCAAAGGACTGGTCGGCGTAAGCGGTACACTGAGCCACCGCGTGGATCTCAAGGCTCAGCCCATCGCCGCCGCTCTCGTCCATCAGGCTCCTTGTGAAATACGCGCCCGTCAGCATCAGCGCCACGTCCACCTCCGCCGGCTCCTCTGCGCAGTCCGTCTCCACGATCTGCGAAAACGGCGAGGAGACGGTCTTCCGGCGCAGTCCGCCCTCCCGGTCCTCATAGAGGACGGTGGATTCCGCCGACCCCTTGACCACGGCGCGGCTGCCCACGGGCTTGGCGCTTTCAAGCTTCAAGTGGGTCACGCACTCCAGCACCTCCTCCACCGGGGCGTCCGGCTCGCCAAGGCTTTCCTCGTCGGTGAATACAAATGTCTTCTCGGTCACGGAGACCGGCAGGCGCAGCGTCCGGCTCTCCGTTCTGAAATAAAGCCCCTCGTGCTCCCTGGCGGAGGTGAGATAGGCGCTCTCCGGCACGTACAGGGAGACGTCGCAGCAGCACTCGGCGCGGACCACCAGCTTGCGGGGGTTCACCGTCCTGCTGTCAGCGCCCACAAGGGCCAGGGTCGCGGTGATGAGGCAGTCGGAGGAGATGTCCGGCCCCTCCCCCTCAAGCTCCATGGGGATGGACGCCGTCACTCTCCGCACCCCCGCGCCGGACTCCGGCACGTAGAGCACCGTGATCTCCGCCATGCCGGACACCGTGACGCGCCCGTCGGCGGAATCCTTGCCCCGAAGGCACATATACCCGTCCGTGTCCAGAATCCGCAGGATGTCCGGCAGCGCGTCCGGCACGATGACTTCCGCTGTCTCCTCGCGGGTCATGCGCCCCTTGAATATGCGTTTAACAAAGCAGTTTTTTTCGGCTTTCAGGTCTATATTCATAAAAATACTCTCCTAACAGGTTTATTGTCCTTGACATGGAGAGTATATTAGCTTTGTCCTCCCCGTAGAACCTCAGCACCGGCGCATCACGCTGATTCCCACACAAATGAGGAAGATCCCAAGCACAAACCACCAAAACGACGTGGGCAGAACCAGCGACAGCACCACCATCACTCCGGCGGCCGCGATGATCCCCCCGATCGTCCTGTTTTTCCTTTTCATAAGTCCGCCCTCCCAACAAAGTCACCCCAGTATATGCCGGAGGGACGCAAAAAACGCGCGGAAAATTCCGCGCGTCGCAACCTGTCGGAAAAGGCCCATGGCCTTTTCCGACAAAGGGGAACGTGCGGGAAACCCCGCGCGTCGCTTATTGCGTTTTCTTTCGGTCCCACTCGTTCACCGATTTGAGCTGCTCATAGAGCCGCACATAGCTTCTGTGGCGGGAGGGCGCGATCCTGCCTTCCCGTACCGCCTCAAGCACCGCGCAGCCCTGCTCCCTGACGTGGGAACAGCCCACGAAACGGCAGCCGTCTATGTATGGGGCAAGATCAGGGAACACGTATTGGAGCTTTTCCGCGTCGTCAAGCTCCATCCGCTCTAAGTCAAAGGCGGCAAACCCCGGCGTATCGGCGATCATCGCCCCGTCCGGGAGGCTGAAGATCTCCACGTGGCGCGTGGTGTGCTTCCCGCGCCCCAGCTTCTGGCTCACCTCCCCTGTGGGGAGGACAAGCTCCGGGGCGAGGGCGTTGAGGATACTGGATTTTCCCACGCCCGAATTTCCCGTGAACACGGAAAACCGGCCCCGCAGGGCGTCCCGAAGCGCCTCCATCCCCTCGCCTGTGACGGCGCTGGTGACGATGGTGCGAAACCCCGCCAGGGTGTATATCTCCAAAAGCTCCCCGGCGGCCTCCTCGTCCGCCTTGTTGAGGCAGATCAAAACCTCCGCCCCCGCGCTGACGGCGATGGCGGTCATGCGGTCGATGAGGAAGGGGTCCGTCCTGGGGATGGCTCTGGAGGCCACGATCACCATTTGGTCGATATTGGCTATCGGCGGCCTTGTGAAGCAGTTCCGCCGGGGAAGAATAGCGTCCACGACGCCTTCCCCCGCGCCTGTCTCCGAAAAGCTCACCAGGTCCCCCACCAGGGGGGTCTGGCCCGTGTGACGGAATTTCCCACGGGCGCGGCAGCAGATGAGCCGCCCTTCGCATTCAACGGTGTAGAAGCCGCTGAGGGCCTTCACTATCCTCCCGTCAGCCACTGGGAAGGATCCCCTCCCCGCCTTCGTCGATCATGCCGCCTTCGCCTTCCCCGCCGCCGGGAGCCGTCTCCTCCCCGCCGGGGTTACCGCTCTCGCCGCCTGTTCCCGGACCCGTCTCTGGCGGGATGGTCTGGGGCGGGAAGGTCTCCGGGGGTTCGTCCTGCGGCTCAGGACCCAGGGAGATGTAGAAGACGATCTCCGTACCGATCTCCACCTCGTTCTGGGGATCGACGCTCTGCTGGAACACGCGCCCCTTGGCAACGTCGGAGTTGAATTCCTCCACCTTTTTGCCCTTGAGGTTGACCGCCTCCAGCTTCTGAATGGCGGTGGCCTCGGTCAGGTTTTTAAGGTCTGGCACCGGGACCATGGGAATATCCGGCCCCGTGGAGTAGCTGAGGGTGATGGTCATTCCCTCGGTGAGCGGCGTATCGGCCTCCGGGTACTGCTCAAACACATAGTCCGGGGTGTACGAGTCGTGGGCCTTGGGTTCGCAGTTGATTTTCAGATTGAGCCTGTACCCCTCCAGAATGGTCCTGGCGTCGCGGTAGTCCTTGTTGATGAGATAGGGCATCAGCACCTCCTCCTTGCCGGCGGCAATGGTGAGGGTGACGTGTATCTTCTCCTCCGTCAGCGTCATGCTCCGCCCGTAAGCGGGGTCCTGCTTCAGGATGTACCCTTCGGGATTTGTGGACTCGTAGTCGTACTTGGGCGGATCAAAGATATAATATCTCAGATAATCCTCGTTGTTCACCACCGCGTCGTACATGGCGCCCACGAAGTTGGAAATGGAGATCTTATCCTCCTCTTGGGGAAGAAGGAGGTCCTTCAGGAAATACTCCCACATGGCCCAGAAGAGAAACACCAGGAGGATGATGATGCAGAAAATGCCCACCAGCATGGTGTTGCGTTTGGCCTTGCGCCTGTTCTCACGAAACTCCTCCGGCGTGACCCGGTTGCGCGTCGCCCCGTTGCCGCTGACGCGCCTTCTGGCGGCCTCAAGCCCGGACACGTTCCGCACCGAGGTCAGGGACCTGGTGGCGTCCATATCGTCGGCCATGGAGGGGATGGCGGAGTAGTTGAAGCGGACTGAGGGGTTCTTTCTGAAATCCTCCAGGTCCGCGATCATCTCTGCGGCGGACTGGTAGCGCGTGTTGATATTGGGGTCCATGGCCTTCATGGTGATCTCCTCAAGGCCCACGGGGATGTCGGGGTTTATCTCCCTGGGCTGAAGGGGCACGGAGGAGATGTGCTGAATGGCGATGGAAACCGGCGAATCCCCCTCAAAGGGGAGGCGGGAGGTGAGCATCTCATACATCACCACGCCCACGGAATAGAGGTCGCTCCTGGTGTCGGCGGCGCCCCCCTTGGCCTGCTCGGGGGAGATATAGTGGACGGAACCCAGCGTCTGCTGCGTCAAGGTATTTTGCGTGGTGAGCAGCCTTGCGATTCCGAAATCGGCCACCTTCACGTTGCCGTCCTTCAGGATCATGATGTTGTGGGGCTTGATGTCCCGGTGGATGATCCCTCTGGAGTGGGCGTGCTCCAGCGCCTTGACGATCTGCGTGGTGAAATGGAGGGCTTCCTTCCAGTTGAGGATCCCCTTGCGGTTTATGTACTGCTTCAGGGTGATGCCCTCGATCAGCTCCATGACGATATAGTCCACCCCGTCGGAGTGGTTCACGTCATAGACCGACACGATATTCGGGTGTGACAGCATGGCCACCGCCTGGCTCTCGGCGTGAAAGCGCCGGCGCAGATCGGGGTCCTGGGCAAGATCAGCCTTCAGGATCTTGATGGCCACAAAGCGGTTCAGCCTGTGATCCAACGCCTTAAACACCACGGCCATACCGCCGGAGCCGATCTTCTCTAAGATCTCATACCTGTCGTCCAGGGTCCTTCCGATATACATATCTTCCATGGTTCTTACCTCCCAAGCGCGTTATGGGATAAAAGCGGTCAGCGCCTCAGCACCACCACGGTCACATTGTCCGGGGCGCCCATCGTCAGCGCCATCTCCAAAAGGATCCGGCAGGCGGACTCGGCGTTCTCCGCCGTGGTCAGCGTTCTGGCAAGCTCCTCGTCCGTGACCACGTTGGTCAGCCCGTCGGAGCAGAGCAGGAGCGTGTCGCCCTTTTTCAGCGTCAAGGAGAAAAAGTCCGCCTCCACGTCCTTTGAAGTCCCCACGGCCCTTGTGATCAGATTCTTTCGCGGGTGGAGACGGGACTGCTCCCTTGTGATCTCCCCGCGCTCTATCATATCCTCGACCACCGAGTGGTCGCGGGTGATCTGGCGAAGAAGCCCCTCGCTCATATGATACGCCCTGCTGTCGCCCACGTTCATCACCGTGGCGTCCGGCCCGATGACCACAGCCGACACCATGGTGGTCCCCATGCCGTTGCAGTCCGCGTCGGCAAGGCCCAGCTTGTAGACGGAGGAATTGGCGACGCGAAGGGCGCTTTTCATAAGCGTGCAGACGGCCCCGGTGACTCTGGCGTTGGCAAGACCCTCCTTGACCTCCCCGGCAAAGACGGTGGCCGCCAGGGAGCTTGCCACGTTCCCCGCGTTATGGCCGCCCATGCCGTCGCAAACCAGCAGCACCGCCGAGTCGGAATCGTCCTCCCTGTGGAGGAAGCAGGCGTCCTGATTTGACTTTCTCACCCGGCCCTTGTCCGTAATGGCCCAGGAGTCCATAGGTCTCACCTCAATTCTTCTCTCTCGCGCCGAAGCTGTCCGCAGCTCGCCTCGATGTCGGGACCCAGCTTACGCCGCACGGTGACGTTGATGTTCCTCTTCTCCAGCGTTCCGATGAAAGCCCTCATCGTCTCCGGCGTCGAGGGGCGAAGCCCGCTCTCCGGCACGTCGTTGAGGGGGATCAGATTCACGTGGGACCCCGTCCCCTCCAGCTTGTCCGCAAGGAGCTTTGCGTGGAAGGGCGTGTCGTTCACGTCCCTGATCATGGCGTACTCAAAGGAGATCCGCCTGCCCGTGCGCTCAAAATACCGCCGGCAGGCGGCCAGGAGCGTGTCCACATCCCAGGCGCGGTTCACCGGCATGATCTTCGACCTCGTCTCGTTGTCCGGCGCATGAAGAGATACCGATAACGTTAATTGTAACGCAAGAGAGGCCAGTTTGTCAATCTTTTCAACGATTCCGCAGGTGGAAAGGGAGATATGGCGCATCCCGATGTTCATGCCGCCGGGGTCGTTAACGAGCTTCAGAAACCGCACCACGTTGTCAAAGTTGTCCAGCGGCTCCCCGATCCCCATGAGGACGATGTTGGAAATTTTCAGCTCCGAATCCTTCTGCGCCCACAGAACCTGGTCCAGGATCTCGGAGGCCGCGAGGTTCCGCACCTTCCCTCCGATGGTGGAGGCGCAGAAGGCGCACCCCATCGGGCAGCCCACCTCGCTGGACACGCAGACGGTGTTGCCGTGCTCGTAGCGCATGACCACGCTCTCCACATGGTTCCCGTCGTTTAACCGCCAGAGATACTTGACCGTTCCGTCCAGGGCGGAGACTTGCTTTCGCTCCACGGCGGGGGCGGTCAAATAGAACCGCTCCGCAAGCTTCTCCCGGAGGGCCTTTGGAAGATTTGTCATCTCGTCGAAGCTCGCCGCCGGGACGTTGAGCCAGCGAAAGACCTGCTTTGCCCGGAAGGCCGGCTCCCCCATCGCCCTCAGCGCCGCGTCAAGCTCCTCCGGCAACAATGATTTTATATCTTCCCTATTCAGTTTTTCTGTCATTTTTTCCGCAGAACACATATAAAAAATCCGTCCGTACCACCTTCGGCGGGAAGGATGACCCCCCAGCCCTCCTGTCTGCCAAGCGGCTCCGGCAGCGTAAACGCCTCCGGCTCAAAGCCCGCGACCTGATCCAAAAACGCGCGCACAACGTCCTCGTTCTCCCGCCGGAGGATGGTACACGTGGAGTATACGAGCCTTCCGCCGGGCGCAGTATACCGCGCGGCGTTTTTCAAAATATCCAGCTGTATCCCCGGCAGGCGCTCCAGCTCTGCGGGATCCCGGTAGCGTATATCCGGCTTTTTCCGAATAACGCCAAGGCCGGAGCAGGGCACGTCCGCAAGGACCACGTCCGCCTTGCCCTCCAGCGCGGGGATCGGGACCCTGGCGTCCGCAACGGCGGATTTGATGCAGTCAAGCCCCAGGCGGTGAGCGCCCTTTTCAATGAGCGCCGCTTTCTTCTCGTGGATGTCGAATGCCAGGACGCTCCCCCGGTCCTCCATGGCGATGGCGGCGGCGAAGGACTTTCCCCCAGGGGCCGCGCAAACGTCCACCACCGTGTCTCCCGGCTTTACGCCGGAGGCCAGCGCCGCAAACCTGGCGGCGGCGTCCTGCACATAGAAATACCCCTTTTTAAACGCCTCCAGCGCCTCAAGAGGTCCCGTGTTTTCAAGGATCAGCGCATCGTCAAGATACGGGCACGCCCGCACCCCGACCCCGGCGGCCTCCAGCGCCGCCGTCAGCGCGGAGGCGTCCGTTTTCAACGTGTTGACCTGGACCGTCATGGGGGCAGGGGCGTTATCGGCTCTCAATATCCGCTGGGTGTTCTCCTCCCCGTACGCCTCCATAAGCGCGTGGACGAGCCACGCCGGGTGGCTCCAGCGGACGGCCAGGTACTCCTCCCGGCTCCCCGCCTCGATGGGGAAATCCCCGCCGCGCTCGGAAAACCGGCGGAGGACGGCGTTCACAAGCCCTGCCGCGCGCGGAACGCGGCGCTTGGCCAGCTCCACGCCCTCGCTGACGGCCGCCCTGTGGGGGATGCGGTCCAGAAAGAGCATCTGATACGCGGAGAGCCGCAGAATGTCCCGGACCACCGGCTCGGTCTTTTTCACCTTCTCCGCGCACAGCGTCAGGCAGTGGTCCAGGTACGCCTCGTTTTGAAGCACCCCGCACGCGATCTGAAGCGCCAGAGCGCGTTCCCTTGCGTTCTCCGGGCCGTTGTGAGCGATATGGAGTTCCGGCCTTGCCCCGCGGGAACGAAAGGCGCACAGGGCGTTCAGAGCCGCCTCGCGGGCGTTCACGGACATATGGGATGCCCCCTCAGATAGTCCGCCGCCGGCATTCTCCTGCCGCCGGGGGCCTGAAGCTCGGTGACGGTCACCGAGCCGTCCCCCGCCGCGATCTCGATGCCCGCCTTACCGGCGGAGAGGACCGTGCCGGGCGGCGCGTCAATCTCCTTTGTGGTGTAATACGCCTTATAGATCTTGAACCTGGTCCCGCCAATCTGGGCGGCGGCCACAGGCCAGGGATCGAGTCCGGCGATGCGGCTGACCACGAGCCTGCCCGGCAGGGAAAAATCCAGTTCCGCCATCTCCCTGGTGAGCGGCGGGGCCGTGGTGGCCTCCGCGTCGTTCTGGGGGGTCCGCCCCGCCGTCCCGTCCGCGATGTGGGAGAGTACGTCGCACAAAAGCTCCGCCCCCATGGGCGCCAGGCGTTCAAAAAGCTCCCCCGCTGTCTCCCCCGGCAAAATCGCCGTCTCCCGCGTGTCGATGATGTCCCCGGCGTCCATGGCCTCCGCCATGTACTGGGCGGTGACGCCGGTCCTGGCCTCGCCGTTGATCACCGCCCACTGGATGGGGGCGGCCCCCCGGTATTTGGGGAGAAGCGAGCCGTGTATGTTGACGCAGCCGCGCGGAGGGATGTCCAAAATCTCCTTCGGGAGCAGGCGGCCATAGGCCACCACGGCGATCACGTCCGGGGCGATGCCCCGAATCAGCTCCGCCGCCGTCCCGTCCCGCAGCCGGGTGGGCTGGTAGACGGGAAGCCCGTGCTCCAGCGCCAGCTTTTTCACCGGCGTGGGTTCCACGGTCTGCTTTCGCCCCACCGGCCTGTCAGGCTGGGTAAACACGCCGGCGACCTCCCAGCCCGCGTCCAGAAGGCCCTTCAGCGAACAGGCGGCAAAATCCGGCGTACCCATGAATAAAACTCTCATTGACCCTCCCCGCCTACGGCGTGAACATAGTGAATTCCGGCAGTCTGAAGGCCGCTCACTCCTGGGAATTGAGTTCATCCAGTTCCTCAGGCGTCAGGATCCTCTCCGCCTTTTCCGTGAAAAGATGCCCGTCCAGATGATCCGTCTCGTGGCAGAAGCACCGGGCCGTAAGCCCCGTCCCCTCTACCTCAAAGCTGTTGCCGAAGCGGTCCTGCGCCCGCACCACCACGTGTTCAGGCCGGGTGACGATGCCGTAGACGCCGGGCACGGAGAGGCACCCCTCCTGCCCCGTCTGCTCCCCATCGGCGCTGACGATCTCAGGATTGATAAGCTCGATGATCTGCTCCTCCGGGGTCAACTCCTCTCGGTTCGTGTCCATGACGATGACCACGCGGCGCAGAACGCCCACCTGCGGGGCGGCCAGGCCCACGCCGTCGGCCTGGAGAAGCGTCTCGCGCATATCGTCCAGGAGGGTGTGGAGCCTCTTGTTGAAGTCGGTGACAGGCCGGCTCTTTTTGAGGAGGATGGAGTCCCCCTCCTCACGGATAGTTCTCAATGCCATAAGGTTTCTCCTTTTTCGCCTTCAATTATTCCATGGGATCCGCGTCCGCGAATACCGCCAGCTTTCTCCACTGCGCGTCCGCGGAAAAGGCGCGGATCGTCCGGCTCACAAGATCCCGCATCTGTCGCGTATTGGAAAGCTGAAGCGTCAGCTTATAGCGGAAGCGGTTGTTGACCTTGGTGATCCCCGCCGGGGCGGGGCCAAGGACAGTCAGGTCCGCGCCGGCGGGCGCCTGTCCCCGGAGCATCTCCGAGAGCCTGACGCACCCCCGCAGGACCGTCCCCTCGTCAAGTCCCGTGACGGTCACGGTCATTTGGTCGGCGGCGGGCGGGACATTCATAAGCCGGCGAATTTTGATCTCATTCTCGTAAAAGCCCGTGTAATCCTGGGCGGCGGCGAGCTTCAGGACGCTGTTCTCCGGCGTGAAGGTCTGCAAAACAGCCCTGCCGCTCTTTTCCCCCCGGCCGGACCGGCCAACCACCTGCGTGATCAGGGAGAAGGTGCGCTCATGGGCGCGAAAATCCCCGGCGTACAGCGACTGGTCGGCGGAGATGACCGCCGCCAGGGTGACGTTTGAAAAGTCCAGCCCCTTGGTGACCATCTGCGTCCCCAGGAGGATGGGCACCCTCTGATCCTTAAAACGGCTCAGGAGCTTCTGATGGGACCCTGCGCGGGACACGGTGTCCGTGTCCATGCGGATAACGCCCGCCCCCGGAAAAAGCTCGCCCAGCTCCTCCTCAAGCTTCTGCGTGCCCACGCCCACGAATTTCAGCTTCCCGCCGCACTTCGGACACTCCTCCGGCACGGGAGCGGACCAGCCGCAGTAATGACAGCGAAGGCACTGCCCCACGGAGTGGTAGGTCATGGAGACGGAGCAGTTTTTGCACTCAAAGGTATATCCGCACTCGCCGCACATGACAAGGTTGGACGCGCCCCGGCGGTTCAGAAAGAGGATACTCTGCTCTCCGTTTTCAATGTTTTTGGCAAGCTCGTCCCGCAAAAGCGTACTGACGGCCCCGCCGTTGCCGTGGCGAAGCTCCTCCCGCATATCCGCGATCAGGACCTTCGGCAGCGGGTGGGCGTTAAAGCGGTTCTCCAGGGTGAAGAGGCTGTAGCGCCCCTCACGCGCGGCGTACATGGATTCCACCGACGGCGTGGCGGACCCCAGAAGAAGAAGCGCGTTTTCGTGGACGCACCTGTATTTGGCCACGTCCCTGGCGTGATAGCGGGGGGCGTTCTCGGACTTGTAGGTGTGTTCCTGTTCCTCGTCGATGACGATAAGCCCGATGTTCTCCAGCGGCGCGAAAACCGCAGAGCGCGTCCCGATCACCACCCGCACGCCGCCCTTGCGGATCCTCTTCCACTCGTCGTACCGCTCCCCCATGGTCAGGGAGGAGTGGAGGACGGCGATGTCATCGCCGAAGTGGCTGGAGAAGATCTCCACAAGCTGCGGGGTCAGGGCGATCTCCGGGACCATGATGAGGGCGGTCCGTCCGTCCCGCAGCGCCTCCTGAACGAGCCGGATGTACACGCTGGTCTTTCCGCTCCCCGTAACGCCATATAGAAGCGCCGCGGCGGGCTTTCCGCCGCGCATCAGGCGGCAAAGGCCCTCAAAGGCCGCGGTCTGCTCCCCGGTGAGCGCAATGGGAGACGCCTCCGGCCCCACCGGCCTTACGGGCCGGCGGTAGACCTCGCGGACCGTGACCTCCACAAGGCCCTGCTTCTCCAGGGCGTTGAGGGAGGTCAGGGAAGAGCCGGTAAAGGCGAGAATGTCGCTGACAGCGGCCTCGCCCACGGAGGCGAGGAGGTCCAGGATCGCCTCCTGTTTGGGGGCGGACAGATGTTTGTGGGCGGAGATCTCCGCCACCTCTTCGGCGGAGACGGCCAGCGCGGCAAATTTCTGGACCTTGTCCCCCACCCGCCGCTCCCCGGAGGAAAACCACATCCCCGCCGGGAGCATGGCGCGGGCGGCCTCGTAAAAGGTGCAGAAAAACCGATCCCGCATCCAGAGGGCCAGCTTGAGCTGGTCCGGCGTAAAGACAGGCTCCGGGTCAAGGACGCGGGCGATCTCCTTGAGCTTGTCCCGTTCAGACTCCCCGTCCATGGACAGGACGATCCCCTCGCACAGGCGGTTGCCCCTGCCGAAGGGGACCGTCACCCGGCAACCGGGCCGGACGCAGTCTGAGAGCTTCTCCGGCACGATATAGGAATACGGCCTGTCAATGGCGTAAATCGCGGCCGAGACGGCTATTTTCGCTATGTTCATTGCCATCGTCCGGCCCCCCTCGCGTCTTGTCAGATGGTCGCCGTGATCTTGCCCTCGGCAATCTCGTTAATGGCCATGGACACCGGCTTATCGTCAAGGGAGATCCCCTGGGTCTCGGCGTCCACGGCGATGGAGCGGGCGCGCTGGGCGATCAGGTTGACAAGCAGATAGCGGCTGTTGCCCGTATGGGAAAGAAGCTCGGGCATGGTGGGATAGAGCATCATAGAGAAAACTTCCTTTCAAATGAAAATGTCGGTTTGCGTTATGCGTTTTGAATGATGGCAAGAAGCTGGGAGGCGGCGCGTTTATAGTCGTCGTTGACCACCACGTGGTCGTAGTGGACCGCCTCGGAAAGCTCGTTTTTCGCGGTCTCCAGGCGCAAACGTATCTTCTCCTCGCTGTCCGTGGCGCGGCCCCGAAGCCGCGCCTCCAAGGCTTCCACGCTGGGGGGCGCGATGAAGATGGAGACCGCCTCCGGCATGGCGGCCTTGATCTGCCGGGCGCCCTGGACCTCGATGTCCAGGAACACGTCTACCCCCTGGGCGAGTTTTGCCTCCACAGGCGCTCTGGGGGTCCCGTAGGAGCACTTGGCGTACCGGGCGTGCTCCAAAAACTGGCCCTTTTCCACCATCTCGTCAAACTGCTCCTGGGTGATGAAGAAGTACTCCACCCCGTCCCGTTCCCCGGGTCTCGGCGCACGGGTGGTGGCGGAAACGGAGAAGTAATAATTTGTGTAGTGCCGGAATACCTCCCCCAGCACGGTGCTTTTCCCCACGCCGGAGGGGCCTGAGACGATGAAGGCCCTGCCATTTTTATTCATCCTCCGTCTCCTCCTCCAACGCAAGCTCCTCCCTGTCCGGCTTCCCGGCCAGCCGTCCCGAAACGGTCTCCGGCTGGATGGCGGAGAGGACCGTGTGCCCGCTGTCGCAGACAATCACGGCCCGCGTCCTGCGGCCGTAGGTGGCGTCAATGAGCATCCCCCGGTCGCGGGCGTCCGAGATGATGCGCTTGATGGGCGCGGAGTCCGGGCTGACAACGGCGATGATGCGGTTGACGGACACCATATTGCCGAATCCGATGTTGACAAGTCTCATCTTTTCTTACTCCACATTCTGGATCTGCTCCCGGATCTTCTCGATCTCGGCCTTCAGGTCCACCACGATCCGGGCCATCTGAACGTCGTTCCCCTTGGAGCCGATGGTGTTGGCCTCCCGGTTGAACTCCTGCACGAGGAAATCGAGTTTGCGCCCCACGGGTTCGTCGCTGTTCAGGAGGGCACGAAGCTGGGAGAGGTGGCTTCTGAGCCTCACCGTCTCCTCCGCCACGGCGGTCTTGTCGGCGAAGATGGCGGCCTCGGTGACGATGCGCGTCTCGTCCACCGCGCTGTTCTCCAAAACCTCTCTCAGCCGGGCCTCAAGCCGCTGCCTGTACTCGGCGACGGTCTGGGGAGAACGCTCCTCCGCAAGGCCCACAAGACGCTCGATCTCGGCGGCGCGGGCGGAGATGTCCTCGTAGAGCCGCTCCCCCTCCCTTACGCGCATGGAGTTGAAGTCCTCGATGGCCGCGGCCAGAATGCCGTCGATGTCCCTGGCCAGCGCGTCCAGGTCCGTCTCGCTCTTTCTGACGGACAGCACGTCCTGCATATGGGAGAGGCTGACGGCGGAGGCGTCGTTGGGGAGGTTGTACCTCTCCGAGAGCTGCCGGAGGGCGTTCATGTAGGCGTCCGCCACAGGCTCGTTGACCTCGATCACCACGTCGCCGGCCTTTGAGGCGTCGATGGTGATAAAAACGTCCACCTTTCCACGGGAGATGGATTTCTGTACCCTCGCCTTGACGGCGTCCTCAAGGCACGTGTAGACCCTGGGGAGCTTCACGCTGCAATCGAGAAAACGGTTGTTGACGGATCGAAGCTCCACGGTGATCTCAAGCTTCCCAGAGGACCCTTTGGCGGAGCCGTAGCCGGTCATGCTTTTTATCATTTCCAAGACCTCGTTATCTGTGTATTTTGGGGTGGATTTTTGCCATATATACCTGGATGGCCCTGGTCACGGCCACGTCAAAGAGGACGAACACCGCGTTTCCCAGAACATACAGGATCACATTTCCGAACTTCATATACGAAAAGCTCAGCATGGTGACCTTCAGGGCAAAGAGCGCCACCGTGAGGGCGGCGTTGAAAAACGCAAGCTTCACGGCCCACTCCGGGACGCGGCCCAGGCGTTCCGTGAAATACTTCACCGCCGGATAAGGCCCGAAAAACAGGGCGTAAAGCCACACCAGCGTCTTGGAGGGGATCACCAAAAATCCCAGGAACAAGGTCCCCAGCCACACAAAGATCCCCCCGGCGGGGCCGTACTCCACCACGGCGGCGATCCCCACAAGGCTGGCAACGCCCAGAAAGCCCAGCTGGCCTGTGGGAAAAACGGAGGCGATGAAGAGAAACGCCGTGGAAAGCGCCGTAAAAACGGCTGTGAAGGCCACACGGCGGACGGTACGCTTATCTCTCATACGCTCACCGGCAGCCGCCGCACATCATATTGGCGCACATCATGGCGGTACACATATCGCACATATCGCAGCCCCCCTGCGCGGCCGGCGGGCCGTAGCCCGTCTGGCGGTACGGGGAGTTGTTCCCGCTGACCATGCTCAGCGCCTGGCGGTACTCCCCGTTGGAGGGGTCCATATTGACCGCCCGCTGGAAGAAGCTCCTGGCGTCGTCAAGCCAGCCCTTTCTATAATAGAGACTGCCCATAAGGAAGTTCCATTCGGCATCCCGCGTGGGGCTGGAGTCAAGAAGCTGCTCGGCGTACTGGAGGTTGCCCGCGTTGATGGCCTGCCGGACCTGGGCGTAGGTGGAGTTGGCGCTCTGATAGGAGCCGCCCCCGGAGTAGCCGGAGGAGCCGCCCCCCGCCGAATACCCGGCGTTGTACCCGGAGCCTCCCGCGTAGCCCCCGTTTTTCCGGGCGCGGGTGATGGAGTCGTAAGCCTCGTTGATCTCCTTCATCTTCTCCTGGGCCAGGTCCGCCAGCGGGTTGTCCACGTAATTGTCGGGGTGGTATTTTTTCGCAAGCTCTCTATACGCCCGCTTGACCTCCTCGTCGGAGGCGTTCTGGCTGATTCCAAGCACCTTATAGGGATCTGTCATGTGTCATTCTCCGTTCTGCCCAAGCTGCGGGCGGGTGGGGATCCGCCTGCCGGGCGCTCTGTAGGTCCCGGCAAGCACTTCGTCTATCATACGGGGTACGCCTAAATATACGATGTTCTTCGTCACCGAACTCCAATAGCCGTCGTCCAGCAGCTCAAAGGCCGCGCAGGCAAGATTCACCGATGAGTTGAGGGTCTGCCAGACGCGCTCCTTCGCTTCCGCCGGGACCTGGGCGGAGGTGAGGCCGAACCGCCTGGCGAGGGGGTTGAAGCTCCCGCTTTTCAGATCATCGGCAAGATCGCTCCAGGCGTCGGCGATGTAGATGATCCGGCCCACGTGGTAGAGAAGCTGGCCCAGCGCCCTCCGGGAGGGCTCGTCCGCCTCCGAGGCGGCGGAGGCGAGAAGCCGGGCAAACTGGTCGGCGGGCCTGTCAAGGCTCTCCGTCCCTTCCGCCTCCAGCGCCGCGAGGGCGGCGAGGCGGTCATGCACGTCCGCGTCAAAGCCCGGATGGGCCGCGGCGGCCCTTCGATACCCCCGCCGGAGCCAGAGAGCGGCGGCCATCGCGGGAAGCTTTTTGAGTCCCCGGCTGTCCGCCAGATCGTCCCGCGCCTTCCAATAGGCCAGGATAACGCTGTACCCGGCGGCCACCGTCAGGGGCCGTGCGGTGGAGCAGACGCATTTTTTACGGAACAGTCCGGGGGCGCACCGGCGCATACAGTAGCCGCATTCCCCCTCCCCGCCCCACAGGAGCATGGCGAGGAACACAAAATCGTAGTTTAATATGCTCCTTCCGGGAAGGCCGTAGAGCCTTCCCAGCTCGTGACACAGGCCGCAGTAGCACGCCCTGAAGCGTTCAAACTCACGGACCTTCAGCTCCTCCGCCGCGGGACGAACGTATCCGAACATCTTCTCCTCCCGCCGTCAGCTGATGATCACCGTCACCGTGTAGTGGTCGCCCACGGCCTCCACCGCGTTGCCAAAGCCGTCCACATACACCCTGGGCGTGACCTGATAGGTCCCCTTCTTGCCGGCGTATTCCGTGAGGTTCGCCACAATGCGGATGTTTTCGGCGGTGACCTGGTCGATAACGTCCCCGTCGCCCCGGAGCGTAATATCAAGGCTCTGGGTGATGACGGACACGATGTCGCCTTCGGCGGCGTTATTATAGGAAATGTTGGTGGCGGAAAGCCGCCGGGTCTCCATGTCCTCCACGGTGATGGTGACGGTACAGCTCGTCTCGCCGCTCTCCGACACGGTGTTGTTGGGATAGCGGATCAAGAAGTCCTCCTCATAGGAGAGGATGATGCTCTTGAGGTTGATGGTGCCGATGTTGATCTCGTTGATGTCCTGGACGATCTCCGGGTCGCCGGAGAGAATGACGTTGGGCACGGAGTAATTGACGCGGATGTTGGCGTCGGTGGCGGTGGCGCTCTCCACGATGTCCACCTTCAGGGGCACGGTCTTTACCAAAAGCACCGTCTGGGTGATTTTGGCCATGCCGTCGGACTCGTTGAAGGAGAGGCCTGCCTCGGCCATGTCGATGGCGTTCCCCTCCGCGTCCCACAGGACGATGGGGGCCTCCTCGGTGACCGTCTTGGAGAGGTTGTCGCGCTTGAGGGTGACGGTGGCGTGGTCGATGAGGTTGATGGCCGCCTCGGTGCCGGAGACAGCGACGTAATCCATGTTGAGGCTCAGCGTGCCGGGCATATAGTCGTCGGCAATGCTGCCGTCATACACGGCTTGCAGAGGGATGGACTCGGTGACCAGCCTGTCAATGGTCACCTCGATCATGGACGGCGTCCGGCTCACCTCCTCAAGGCTGCTGGACCCGGCGTTGTAGATGAGGTCGTAGCTCAGCGCGTGGGTCCCCGTGGTGACGGAGGAGGTCAGCACATCGCTCAGGTCCACCACGGCGCGGATCTCCATGTCCGACAGGACCTCCGCGTCCCGCGCCCGCCCGTCGAAGTAGACGGTTATCTGGTTGGTGCTGACGCCGGAGACAATGAGGTTATAGTCCCGCAGAAGGTCCTCCCCCACAAACTCCAGGGGGATGCCGGACCGGGGACGCGGGTTTTCAAAGGTCGGGTTTTCCACGTAGACAACATACGCCCAGAGCGCCACGGCCACGCATATGGAAAAGATCAGATAGAGCAGATTCATGCTCCCGCGAGTGTGCTTGCTGTCCATGCTCATTCACCCTTTTCGCTTTCGCTCTTTTTGCCCTTGAATCTGGCCTTGAGCCGTTTGAAAATGTTCTCCTTCTCCTGTTCCTGGGGGATCAGCTCCATGCGCAGGATCCTCTCGAAGGTATCGGTGGAGAGGCCGCGCTTCAGGATCCCCTCGATGGCCACGGATATGTCCCCCGTCTCCTCGGAGACGATGGCCACCACCGCGTCGCTCCTCTCGCTCATGCCGATCCCAGCGCGGTGGCGCATCCCCAGGTCCCGGCTTATGTTGGAGTTGCCGGACAGCGGCAGCATACACGCGGCTCCCGCGATGCGCCCGTTGCGGATGATGACGGCCCCGTCGTGAAGGGGCGCTTTGTCAAAGAAGAGGTTTTTCAGCAGCTCCGCGGCGGGAGAGGCGTCCACGATGGTGCCGGTTTTGATGTAGGACTCAAGGTTCGTGCTCCGCTCAAACACCAAAAGCGCGCCTGTGCGGGTCTTGGACATATCCGCGAAGGCCAGCACCGTCTGATCGATGGCGTTCTCCAGCGTCTGCGTCTTGACGGGGTGGCCGAAGATGTCCTTGAGACTGCCGCCCACCTGCTCCAAGATGCGGCGGATCTCCGGCTGGAAGAGGACGATGATGACGATGACGCCCATTTCAAAGGCTCCCCCCAACAGGTAGGAGACAACAGGCAGGTCAAGCCACGCATTGATCCCCATGACCACAAGCAAAAGCGCGATCCCCTTGACCACGTTCATGGAGTTAGTCTTGGAGAAAAAGGTTATCAGCTTGTACACTAAGAAAGCGACGATGGCCATATCCAGTATGTCCCAAACCGTGATGATGGAGATGACATTGCGAAGCGTACGCAAAAGCTCCTGAATTTTTTCCATAGCCGCCCCTCTTTCCCTCTGTGCGATCCACGTATGAACAAAAATGTGCGCATTTACACATTTATCTAAATTATCATTATAATACAAACCGGCGCGTTTGGCAACAGCGAATTTATTATCATTTTGAAAAGAAATGATAAAGGTTTTCCTAAGACCGCCATCAAAAAGCGCGGGGCGTCAACCGTCCCGCGCCATCCGTTCCACCGTCTCGGCAAAGGCGTCCATCTCCCTTTTTGTGTTGAAGGCCGATACGCTGGCTCGCACCGTCCCGCGTTTTACGGTGCCCACGGTCCTGTGGGCAAGGGGCGAGCAATGAAGCCCGGCCCGGACGGCGAAGCCCAGGTTTGAAAGCCTCTCCCCCGCCTCCTCGCTGGAGAGACTGTCAAATTCAAAGGAGAGGACCCCCGTTTGATGCATCCCTTTCGCATCGGAGAAGACATGGACCCCCCAAATCTTCGCAAGCTCCCCTGCCAAATGGCGTATCAGCGCCCGCTCGTGGGCGGCGATCTTCTCCGGGGTCTGGCTCTGGACGAAGGCCATTCCGGCGCACAGCCCCGCGATCCCCGGCATATTGTGGGTGCCGGCCTCCAGCTTATCCGGCAGAAAATCCGGCATTCCGGGATTTAGAGAGTCGCTTCCGCTCCCGCCGTACAGGAGGGGCAAAGCGTTTTCCGAGGCGATGAGCAGACCCGTGCCCTGGGGGCCGTAAAGGCCCTTATGCCCCGGCATGGCGATGAAGTCCGCCCCCAGCGCCCCCGCGTCCACCTTCAGGACCCCCGCCGACTGGGAGGCGTCCACGATCAACGGCACTCCCCTGGCGCGGCAAAGCTCTGCGACCTCATAGACCGGCAGCTCAAAGCCAAAGACGTTGGAGACGTGGTTAATGACCACGCATTTCGTCTCCCGGTCCATGAGCCTGTCGAAGGCGAGAAGGGCCGCCTCGTAGTCGAATACGGGGCCGGAGGCGACGCTGATCTGCGCCCCGGCGGCGTTCAGAGGGCGCAGCACCGAGTTGTGCTCGTACCCGGAGATGACCACCCGGTCGCCGGGGCGGACAAGGCTGCGGATGGCGATATTCAGCCCGTGGGTGGCGTTGAAGGTCACGGCGACGCGCTCCACGTCGGGGACGTTGAAGAGCGCCGCCGCCCTCTCGCGGCACTCATAGAGCTTTCCCTCGGCGCGGGAAGCCAGGGCGTGGCCTCCCCGTCCGGGGCTTGACATGGTGCGAAGGGCCTCCGACATGGCGCGTTCAACGGCGGCGGGCTTCTGGAAGCTGGTGGCGGCCGCGTCAAGATAGATCAAAACGACACCTCCTCGGCCATGCCGCCCCGGTGCAGGAGAAAGACGCGCTTGGGCGGGATCGACGCGGCGGCCAGCGCCGCCAGAGCCGAGGTCAGCCCCTCCGGCGACACCCGCACGGCGTACCCGCACCCCTCCCGCGACATACTCTGCGTGGTCCTCACGATCATATTCTTAATACGTGCCGCCGTCAGCGCCCTGGAAACCTTTTGGGCGTAGGTCAGCGAGCGGCAGGTCAGATAGTAGCTTTCCATAGATAAAAACATCCTCCCGGAGGTATGGTGACCGAAAACGGCGGTCACAACATACTATGCCGGAAGGATGGGAATGTTTAACCTTTTTGCGTTCAGAGCGCCCTTGTCCGGGGGCGGACCTCCTCAAGCAGGACCACCGCGTGGGCGGCGATGCCCTTTGTGCTGACTTCTCCCAGATGCTCCTCGGTGGTGGCCTTGACGTTGACCCGGCCGGCCTCCACGTGAAGGTGCGCGGCCAGCACGGCGGCCATCTTCTCCGTATACGGCGAGAGCTTCGGGGCCTGCGCCACGATGGTGACGTCGGCGTTGCCCACGCGAAAGCCCTTTGAGCGGACAAGCTCCGTCACCTGGTCCAGGAGCTTCAGGCTGTCGATGTTGAGGGTGCGGCTGTCGGTGTCCGGGAAGAGCTTGCCGATGTCCCCCAGGCCCGCCGCGCCCAAAAGGGCGTCCATCAGTGCGTGGGTGGCCGCGTCGGCGTCGGAGTGGCCCTCCAGCCCCAGCTCGCAGGGGATCTCAACCCCGCCCAGCACCAGCCGTCTGCCGGGCGCCAGCCTATGTACGTCATAGCCGTGACCGATCCTCATTTTTCCGCCCTCATCTCAAGGATGGCCTCGGCGACTTTCAGGTCCAGAGGCCGTGTGATCTTGATGTTCTCAAAGGAACCCTGGCTCAGCGCCGGATGGACGCCGATGGCCTCCACCGCGCCGCAGTCGTCGGTGACGGCAAGGCCCTTGATCTTTGCGTTGTGCAAAGCGGCCTTCAAAATGTCCGCCCGGAACACCTGGGGGGTCTGGACGGCGAACAGGCTGTCCCTCTCCGGGGTCCTGGTGACGAAGCCGTTTTCGCCCATTTTCACGGTGTCGTTGACCGGCACCGCCGGGGCGGCGGCGGTAAACTGGGCGGCCTTGCGGAACGCGCCGTCGATGACCTCCCGGCTGACAAGGGGGCGCGCCCCGTCGTGTACCGCGATGTACTCGGCCTTGGCGCTGGCCTCGTTGACCCCGATCAGCACCGATTCAAGCCTGGTCTCCCCTCCGCACAGGACCTTGGTGGCCTTGGCGATCTCCAGCTCGACGCACAGGTCCGCGGCCTCCACGATGGACTCGCCGCGTGTCACCACGACGATCTCCTGTACGTAGGGGCTTTCCTGAAACGCTCTCAGCGACCAGCCGAGGACGGGGAGGCCCCCAAGTTCGGCAAAGATCTTGTCCTCTCCCCCCATGCGCTCGGACGCGCCGGCGGCGGCGATGATCACCGTCCCGAAGGGAAGCACGTCCCACGTGACAGCCCTTTTGAATACCTTTGCCATGATCCTCTTAACGCCCATAAACGCACCTCACTGGAGAATATGATGTGAAACGCCGGATAATTCATAAGCGGCAACAGAAGTTGCCGCTTATGGGAAAATTCAGAAAATGCTTACTCCTGGGGAAGGTCCTCTGGAGCGGGCGGGTTTTCGGTGTCGTAGACAACGGCCGGCTCGTCGCTGTCATCCGCCGGCTCCTCCGCCACAGGCGCGGCCACAGGGGCGGCGGCCTCGGTGAGGGCGCGGATGGAGAGGGAGACCTTCTTGTTCTCGTTGTCGATCTTGATGATCTTGGCCTTGACCACGTCCCCCTCGGAGAGGACGTCATCCGGCTTGCCGATACGGCGGTCGGCGATCTGGGAGATGTGGATGAGGCCGTCCACGCCGGGGATGATCTCGGCGAAAGCGCCGAAGGTCATGAGCTTGACGATCCGAACCTCCGCCACGGAACCCTCGGAATACGCGCTGGTGAACTTGACCCAGGGGTTCTCGTTGGGATCCTTGTAGCCCAGGGAGATCTTGCGGTTCTCCTTGTCGAAGGAGATGACGTAGACGTCGATCTCGTCGCCCACCTTCAGCACCTCGGAGGGCTGGTGGATGCGCTTCCAGCTAAGCTCGGACACATGGACCATGCCGTCCACGCCGCCGATGTCCACGAAAGCGCCGAAGGAGGTGAGGGACTTGACCACGCCGTGATACCGCTTGCCCACCTCGATCTCGTTCCAGGTGGCCTCAGCCTTGGCGCGGCGCTCCTCATAGGCGACCGCGCGGATGGAACCCACCACGCGCTTGCGGGGCTGGTTGACCTCGGTGATGCGCAGCTTGACGTGCTTCTTGAGAAGCTCGGACATGGGGGCCTCCTTGGGAAGGCCGGACTGAGAGGCGGGCACGAACACGCGCACGCCCTTGCAGTTGACCACAATGCCGCCCTTGTTCTCCTCCACGACAACGCCCTCCACCACGGCGCGGTTGGCGCGGGCTTCCACGATGCTGTCCCAATTCTTCACGCTGTCAAGGCGCTTTTTGGAGAGCATGACAACGCCGTCCACATCGTTGACGCGCATGACAAAGGCCTCGATCTCATCGCCGACGTGAATAAGATCGTTGACATTGACGCCCGCCTCGTCGGTGAACTCCGAGATGGGAATATATCCGGACTGCTTCGTTCCCAAATCTACGGAGATCTCGGACGGGGTGATCGATGTGATCACGCCGCGGACCTTCTCCCCCGTATGTAAGGTTTTGATGGAACGCTCCAGCAGCTCCTCGAAAGAGGCCTCCGCCTCGGGTGCTTCAGGTGCTTCTTTCACTTCCGCTTCCACGGGAGCCTCTACGGCCTCCCCGGTGGTTTCGGCGGCGGCCGCCGCCTTGGTTTCTTCTTCGACTGTCTCCACAGCCTTGATCTCGTCACTCATCATCCTGTTGACCTCCTTAATTATCCACTCTGGTGTGGAGGCGCCGGCCGTGATGCCCACGCGCTCCGCCCCCTCAAGCTCCGCGAGGTCCAGCTCCGAGGCGTTCTCAATGAGGATCACCTTATCGCAGCACTCCCTGCAGACCTGGGCGAGCTTCGCCGTATTGGCGCTGTGCCGTCCGCCTATGACGATCATCGCGTCCACTTCGGAGGCCAAAGCGCGGGCCTCGTTCTGTCGATTTGACGTCGTACTGCATATTGTATCAAAGATTTGCGCATTTGTACACTGTTTTTTCAGAAGTTTAACACTATTTTCAAAATTTTTTCTCTCGCCGGTGGTCTGAGAGACCACTGAGAGGGGTAAATTTCCATGATTTGGGGTATTCTCCAGCCACGCCTGGACCTCCTGGGGCGATTCCAGGACCTCACAGCCGCCGCACCAGCCTGACAGCGCCACCACCTCCGGGTGGGTTCGCTCGCCGATGATCACGATCTCTCGCCCGGCGGCGGATTCGATCTCCACCAGGCGGTGGATGCGGGCCACGTCCGGGCAGGTGGCGTCGATGATGGGACAGCCCAGGGCGCGGAGCTTCCCGTACTCCCCCCTCCCGATGCCGTGACTGCGAATGATCACAGGCTCGCCCGGACTCAGCTCGTCCAGGGAGCGGACCGTCCGCACGCCCAGGCTTTCGAGCCTGCGCACCACGTCGTCGTTGTGAATGAGGGGTCCCAGGCAGGCGCAGCGCCCGTATTGTGAGGCCGCCTCCTCCGCCAGCCGGACGGCTCTTCTGACGCCGAAGCAAAAGCCGGCGGAACGGGCGAAACGCATCTCCATCAGGCCGCCCTCCCGCGCTTTCTTTCAGTATGTCCCAGCGCCGCGATTTTATCCATCAGCTCGTCGGAAATTCGCTCAAGGTCCTCCCGTGTCAGCCGCCCAAGGCCCTCAAGGGAGAAGGGCTTGCCGATGACGATCTTCATGCGCTTGAAAAGCTTCTTTTCACGCGGGATGAACATGGGCACAAGGGGCGCGCCGGCCTTTTGGGCGAGCCTCACCGCCCCGGCCTTGGGACTCACCTCGCCGTCAACGTGGGTCCGGGTCCCCTCTGGAAAGATCCCCAGCTTTTTCCCGGACTTCAACACGTTCAAAGCGGTTTTCATGGCGTTCATGTCCGCCTCGCCCCTGTTGACCGGGAACGTGCCGATGGCCCGGAGCAGGCCCGCCACGGGCCTGGAGTGAAACAGCTCCTGCTTGGCCATGAAGCACACGTGATACCTTGCCGGGACGGCGAAGGCCATATAGAAGGGGTCGGAGAAGTGGGTGTGGTTCGCGCAAACCACCGCCGCGCCCTCCGGCACATTTTCCCGCCCGTACACCTTGAAGGGCCACAGAAGGCCGTAGGTGATCCTGACCAGAAACCGCAGTACGGTATAAAGAAGCTTTTTAAAGTCCATCGCCCGTCCGCTCCCTGATAATGTCGCAGATCATCCCGAAGCTGGCTTCGAGATCGTGTTCGGTGGTGTCGCACATGACGGCGTCCGGCGCGGGCCGCAGCGGCGCGATGTCCCGGCTGGAGTCGTTGCGGTCGCGCAGCTCGATGTCCCGCAGGACGGACTCGTAGTCCGTGTCGATCCCCTTCTCCCGCAGCTCCCTCCACCGGCGGCGCGCCCGTTCGGCGGCGGAGGCGGTGAGGAAGATCTTGACCTGGGCCTGGGGCAGGACCACGGTCCCGATGTCCCTGCCGTCCATGATGACGCTGTGCTTTTTCGCCATATCTCTCTGGGTGTCCAGGAGAAACGCCCGGACGGCGGGGATGGCGGACACGTCGGACGCGGCCATGGAGACCTCCGGCGTGCGGATGAGGTCGGTCACGTCCTCGCCGTTGAGCAGCATACGCTGGACCCCCGCGCCGTCGTAGGCCATCTCGATGCGGATCTCCGGCAGGAGCGCGGCGACGCCCTCCCTGTCCTTTGTGCCCACGCCCCGGCGCAGGACAAAAAGCCCCACGGTCCGATAAAGGGCGCCCGTGTCCACATAGATATAACCCAGCTTTTTCGCGGTCATCCGCGCCAGCGTGGATTTCCCGGCCCCGGAGGGGCCGTCAATGGCAATGGAAACTGGTTTCATACTGCAAGTCCTTTCTCATCCCACGCTCCTGGCCGCCGCATGGGCGGTGGACCAGGCGATCTGGAGGTTAAAGCCGCCGGTGTAGGCGTCCACGTCGATGACCTCGCCCGCGAAAAAGAGGCCGGGCACTAACTTTGACTCCATGGTGCGCGGGTCGATCTCCCCCGTGTCGATCCCCCCGGAGGTGATCACGGCCTCCTCGATGGGGCGCGCGCCGGAGACCGTCACCGGGAACGCCTTGAGAAGCGTCAGGAGCCGCCGGCGCTGCTGGCGGGTGACGGAGTTCACCTTCGTCTCCGGCGGGATGCCGGACAGGTCCACAAGGACGGGGATCATGCTGCTGGCGGCCAGGTCCGACAGGGCGTTCTGGAAGTCCCGGTTTTTGTATTTCTCAAAGTCCCTCAAAAGGCGCTTGTCCAGCGTCTCCTCGTTAAGGGCGGGCTTTAAGTCGATGTAGAGGGTATAGCGGTTTTTCTCAAAGTCCCTCATATGGGCGGAGGCGGACAGGATCATGGGGCCGGAGACGCCGAAATGCGTAAAGAGCATCTCTCCAAAGTCCTCATACACCTTTTTCCCAGCGCCGTCAAGGACCTTCAGACCGGCGTTTTTCAGGGAAAAGCCCTGCATCCTGGCGCAGACGTCCCCCTCCGCCTCCAGCGGCACCAGGGAGGGCCTGGCGGGGACCACCGTGTGGCCCAGCTCCCGCGCCATGGTATAGCCGTCGCCGTCCGACCCCGTGACGGGGTAACTCAGGCCCCCTGTGGCAAGGAGGACGCTCCCGGAGGTGAGGCGGCAGGGCTTCCCGCCGCCGTCCACACAGGCGACCCCTGCGGCGCGGCCGTCCGACGTCAGGATGTGCTCCGCCCTCTGATGGACCACCCGGACGCCGTTATCCCGGCAGAAGGCGCGGAGGGCGTCCACAATGTCCCCCGCCCTGTCGGACACGGGGAAGACCCTGTTTCCCCGTTCGGTTTTCAGCGGGACGCCCAGGGATTCAAAAAACGCCATGACCTTTTGGGGCGGGAAGGCGGTGACGGCGCTGTACATGAACTTCCCGTTGCGGGGGATGTTGGCGATCACCTCCCGCACCGAGGTGTTGTTGGTGAGGTTGCACCGGCCCTTGCCGGTGATGCCCAGCTTCCGGCAGGTGTATCTCGTCTTTTCGACGACCGTGACCGAGCGCCCGCTTTGCGCCGCAAGGCCCGCCGCCATCATCCCGGCGGCTCCGCCGCCGATGACCACGAGATCACTGCTCGTATTTCTCATAGACGTCAAACTCCGTCCAGATGTTTTCAAGCCGTTCAAAGGTGGTCTCAAGATCCTTCTCGGAATTTTCCGCCACGGCCACCACCAGGGCGTTGATAAGGCTCAGGGGGGCCACAAGGGAGTCGAGGAAGGAGACCATATCGCTCCTGGCGTAGAGCCTGACGTCGGCAAGCTGGGCCACAAGGCTGGAATCGGAATCCGTGATCCCGACGATCCGCGCCCCCTTGTCCCGCGCATAGCGCATGGCCATGATGGTACGGCGGGAGTAGCGCGGGAAGGAGATGGCCACCAGCGCGTCCCCCTCGCCGATGTGGAGGATCTGCTCGTAAATTTCGGAAAAGGCGCTCTGGGAGATCACCCGGACGTCGGGAAAGAGCTGGTTGAGGTAGAAGCCCATGAAATTGGACAGGACCGCCGAGGAGCGCACCCCCACGATGTAGATGGTCCTGGCCTGGCCGATGGCGTTCACCGCCCTTGCAAACTCGTCCCTGTCAAGCTCCTCAAGGGTGTGGCGGATCTTGACCATATCGGAGTTGAGGACCGTCTCCGGCACGTCCGCCCCCGTGATCAGATCCCTGGCCACCTCGATGCGCTGCACGGTGGTGAGCCTGTTTTTCACAAGCTCCTGCATGGCCCGGCGCATCTCCGGGTAGCCCTCATAGCCCAGGTCCGCGGCAAAGCGCACCACCGTCGATTCGCTGACCCCGGCGGCGACGCCCAGCTTCCCTGCGGTCATAAAGGCGGCCTTCTCGTAGTTTTGCATTATGAAATCGGAGATCCTGCGCTGTCCCTTGGAAAAGGTGGGCGCATTCGCCCTGATGGTGGACAAAACATCCTTGCTCATTTCAATGACCCTCTCTCCTTACTCAGAATGATCTACGCATTGAAAAAAGATCGTGACGAGAGGCCGTGCGCACCCGTCACGCATATTATATGGACATTCCTGCAAAAAAGCAAGAGCAAAAATGCCGAAAATGAAATATTTGCGCCATTTACTTGCAATTTCAGCCGCGCAACGCCTCTATTTCCTCCGGCGTCAAGTGTCTCCACGCGCCCTTTTGAAGCCGTCCCAGCCGCACAGGCCCAATGGAGATGCGCGTCAGGCGCTTGACGGAGAGGCCGGCCGCGTCGCACATACGGCGGACCTGGCGGTTGCGCCCCTCGTGGATGGTGATGTCCAGGGTGGTCACAGGCCCGTCCGCCCCGCAAACCCGCACGCGGGGCCGTCTCAGGGGGACCCCGTCCAGCTCCATCGGCTCCAAAAGGCGCTTCACGCCCCGCTCCGCGTCCCCGGTCACAAGCACACGGTAGGTCTTTTCCTTTTCAAAGGAGGGGTGCATCACCCGGTTTGCAAACTCCCCGTCGTTTGTCATGAGCAGAAGCCCCTCGGAGTTTATATCCAGCCTCCCCACCGGGTAGACCCTGGCAGGCACGTCCGCCACCAGCTCCGCCACGGTCCGCCGGCCCTTCTCGTCGCTCATGGTGGTCACCACCCCCACGGGCTTATTGAGCATTATGTAAACCTTTTCCTCCGGGCGCGACAGGGGCGCTCCCCGAAGAAGGATGCGGTCTAAAGCGGGGTCCGCCCTGTCCCCCAGGCGGGCGACGGCCCCGTTGACGGTGACCTCCCCGTTCTCTATGAGTTTTTCGGCGGCCCGGCGGGACATCCCCGCGCCGGCCGCCAGTATTTTCTGAAGGCGTTCCTCCATCAGCTGATCGCTCCTTTGATCCTGTCCCCCAGCCTCTCAAGGGGCCGCAGCCTCTGCGCGCTGTCGCGCTCCACGCTCTCGGCGTAGAGAAGCTCCACCGCCCCGGCGCGCTCCCCGTCCACGTAAACCTCCGCCGATCCCGCCTGCGCCCCCCTGTAGACGGCAGCGTAGACAAACTCCGGGAGAGACACGCTGACATAAGGCTCCTGCCCCTTTTTCACCAGCAGCGTTACGCTCCCGGCGGCGCAGACCCTGGCGGACCCGGAAAGGCCGGAGACCACCGGCACCGCGCCCAGGGTCTCCCCCGCCTTTACGGGGGTGCGCAGCTCCCACTGGGAAAAGCCCATATCCAGAAGGGCCTCGTGGTCGGCCCAGTCCTGCCCGTCGTTGAGGGTGACGCAGATGAGCCGCATCCCGTCACGCTCCGCGCAGGTGACCAGCGTTCGCCCGGCTTTTTTGGTGTAGCCGGTCTTTCCGCTGAGCATCCCGTCGTAGCTCCACATGAGCTTATTGTGGTTGGTGAAGGTGCGCCCGCCGAAGGTGATGGTCCTGGTGGAGGCGATCTGGGCGAACAGGGGGTTGTTCATACATTCCCGCATCAGAAGCGCCAGATCCCTGGCCGAGGAGTAATGCCCGTCGGCGTTGAGGCCGTGGGGGTTCACGTAGTGGGTGTTCTCAAGTCCCAGAGACGCCGCCCGCTCGTTCATAAGCCCGGCAAAGCTCTCCACGGAACCGGCCACGTGGCACGCCACCGCCACGGCGGCGTCGTTGCCGGACTCCAGCATCAGCCCGTACAGAAGCTCTCGCATGGTGAGCTTCTGCCCGGCCCGGAGATACATGGACGAACCCTCCACGCCCTCGCATACGGCGGGGACCGTGACCTCCTCCCCCAAATTGGCGTTTTCCAACGCCACCAGCGCGGTCATGAGCTTGGTGGTGCTGGCGATGAGACGGCGGGCGTCCGCGTCCTTCTCGTACAGCACCGTCCCGGTCGCGGCCTCCATCAGGATGGCGGAGCTGGCGGAGATCTCCACCGGCGACTCAGCGCCGGCTCCGAAAACGGTAAACGCCGCCAAACACGCGATGGCGGCGGTTGCCGATATGATTTTTTTGAGCATAGCGACACCACCTTTACAGGGTGTCATTATGCCCCAATGGGGCGGCGGTTATTCGGCGGCGGCCTCCGTGACGGCCTCCGCGGCCTCCTTTTCGGCCTTCTCCGCCTTCTTCTTGTCGATCATGGCGGAGATCTTGTCGATGATCTCCGGCGCGCCGTCGATGATGCGGTCGATGGTGGTAGACGCGGGAGGCTCGATGGTCACCACTCTCACCTGGCCGGCCTTGATGACCACAAACGCGATGGGATCGACCTTCACCCCTCCGCCGCTGCCGCCGCCGAAGGGACTGGCCTGTCCGTCCTTTTGATGCTTGCCCGTGAAGTCCGAGCCGCCGGAGGCGAAGCCAATGCTGACGCGGGACACGGGAATAATGGTGATCCCGTCCGGCGTGACGATGCTCTCCCCGATGACGGTGCTGACGTCGGCGATGTCGCGGAGCTTCTCCATCACGGTCCCCATAAGGTCATTGATCGGATGCTTGTCCATTTTTATCCACCTTTCCGTTTTTCATGATTTGACCCACGACCACCTTGACAGGCGGCCATACGGCCAGAACAATGTACAGTATTTCCCAGATCGCCAGTGTGAGCTGCGCGTCAATGAAAAGCTCGCTCTCCTCCGAATCGAAGGTGACCGCCGCGCCCACGTCGCGCTCCTTGACCTTGAAGATGTTCTCGATGACCGGCATCAGCGCGTAGATGCCGGCGTTGGCGTACCCGAAGCTCATCGCCGCGGCGCCGGGGTCCTCTCCGGCGGCGGTGTAGTGGATGGTCAGCTTATCAATGGAGATCTTGCGCCTGAGCCTCCCCAGAAGCTCCCCCACCGCCTTTAAGACGGAGGTGACAAGCTCAAGGGTGACCTTGATTTTCGGCTTGGCCTTCTCCTTTTCCCCTTCCGGCTTCTCCTCCCCGGTCTTTTCGGCCTTGGGCTTTTTGGATTTCTTGGGCTTTTTGGCCTTTTCCTCCCCCGGCGGGAGGATCTTCAGCCGCAGGGGACCCGCGATGATCCGCAGGGAGAAGCCGCCGCTGTCCAGGGTCGCCCGCGCACCCACGCGCAGCAGGAGGAGCAGAAGGTCCAGGGCAAGGGTGACCCCAAGAATGATGAGCGCGGCCTTGCATTTCCCGACGCACAGAAGAATGACAAAGACGAGAAAATATAGGAGCGTCAGCAAGGGGTATCACCTCCCTGAAACAAGCATCGCCGTGAAAATCGTCGTAAAGCCCCGCTGCCCGCCCCATGCCGGAGGCCGGAGAACGCGGCTGAAAAGCAATCATATCGCTTTTTACATTGTACCACACGGAAAAACGGCTGTCAACCTTCTCCCCCGCTCTCCGCGCTCCCGCCCCCGGCGGCCTGAAGACTCTCGATGGCGTCCTCGATGCGAAGCTGCTCCGGGTCGTCCTCGCTCTTGCTGCCCGGAAGCTCCGGGAGCTCGTCCAGGCTCGAAAGGCCAAAGGTGCGCAGGAAGGTCCCGGTGGTGCGAAAGAGCGTCGGGCGGCCGGGCGCGTCCAGCGTACCGCACGGCTCGATGAGGCCGCGCTCCTGAAGCACGCCCACGGTGTAGCTGGAGTCCGTCCCCCGCATATCGTCGATGTACGCCCTGGTGACCGGCTGGAAATAGGCGGTGATGGCCAGCACCTCCAGCGCCGTCTGAGTGAGCTTCGGGGGCTTGCGCGTCTCCAGCGCCTGACGGATGACGTCGGAAAGCTCCGGCGCGGAACAGAGCTGAAGCTGGTCCTCAAGCCGCACAAGGCGGATGCCCCGGCGCTCAAAAATCAACCTGTCCGCGATTTTTTTGGCGGCCTCGGCCACCTCACCCTCCGATACCGCGAGGACGGCGGCGATGCGCTTCACGCCCACGGCCTCCCCCGCTGCAAAAAGAATGCCCTCTATGGCGGATTCAAGCTCGTTTGTATCCATAGTATGCCCTTTCAATCGCTTTTACTCAGCCTGACGGTGGTTTCCTCGCCCTCCCCGTCAAGCAGAATGCTGCCGTCGTGGCAAAGCTCCAGGACGGCGATGAATGTGGCCACAAGCTCCGTGCGGCTCCCGCTCCTGCCGAAAAGGTCCGTGAGGGTGGAGGGGCCGTAGGCGGTGAGCAGGTCCACGATCTGCTTTGACTTCTCGGCCACGGAAAAAACGATGCGCTCCGGGAAACGAAAGCCGGTGGGATTTTTGAAGGCGCTGGCCGCGTCCTCGCGGGAGAGCACCCGCGCCATCGCCTCGGCAAGGTCGTCCTTCTCGTGATAGTACCGATACTCCCTGTCCAGGGGGAGATACTCCGGGGGCTTGACCATGGTGCCGGCCCCACGGGAGTACATCCCGCCCAGCTCCGGCAAGACCTGCCTGAGCCGTTCAAAGGCGTCCTTGTTGCGCAGCCGCTCCAAAGACTCGATAAGCTCCGTAAGCTCGTCCGTCTCCTCCCCGGCGCTTATCAGCATCCTGGCCTTGATGTACACAAGGTAGGAGGCCATCTGAACAAACTCCGAGGCCACCTCCAGGTCCATGGCCTTCATCTCGTCCAGCCACGCCAGATACTGGTCAAGGAGGTCGGCGATGCGAATGTCCTGGATCTCTATTTTGTTTTTTTGCAGAAGCTGGAGGATCAGCGCCAGGGGGCCTTCAAAGTCCTCAAGCTCGTCGCGTGTTCTGACGACGCCCTCCAGCCGGAAGGTGGGATTGTCCATATGTCACCTTATAATTAAATTTGCCAGACGGAAGCCCCAATTTGCAACGACAAAGAGCTTGTCAAAGACAAAGTAAACAGCACTGTTCAGCGGCCCGGACAGGATGCCGGTCACCACGAGGATAACAAGCAGTATCATGCCGTAGCGTTCATAGCGCATGAGCTTCCAGTATGCCCGCTCTGGAATGAATGAATACAGGACTTTCGACCCATCCAACGGCGGTATGGGAAAAATGTTGAAGATGGCAAAGGCAAGACTCAGGTACGCAGTCTTGTAAAGCATTCGGTAGAAGTATAACAGTACCTTTCCGTTACCCGACAGCACTGGTGTCATAAGGCCAAACAGGAAAAGAAATACAAGTGTTATCAGCACGTTGCAGACAGGCCCCGCGGCTGCGGTGACGGCCATCCCGCGCTTGGGATCTTTAAAATATCTGGGGTCGATGGGCACGGGCTTTGCCCAGCCGAAGCCCACGAAAGCCATCATCACAAAGCCCATGATGTCAAAGTGCTTGAGGGGGTTCAGCGACAGCCTGCCCGCGTTTTTCGCCGTGGGGTCCCCCAACCTCAGCGCCGTATAACCGTGGGCGCACTCGTGAAGCGTGATGCAGATCAGCACGGGGATGACGGACAGGAGCGCGTCCGTCAGTACCGACCAGTCCAGATGATTCCATATGTTCCTCATACCGTTTATTCCAAATTGAGCGCCCCGTCCAGGGCGATGAGCAGGGCCTCCCTCTCCGAGTGGGTGCGGGCGGAGTAGTAGAGAAGCGGGTCGTCCTGGGAGAGGTCCAGCGTCTCCCGGATCAGGGCCACGTTGGCCGGAAGCTCGGACTTTTTGCACTTATCCATCTTGTTTGCCACCACGATGGCGTCCACCCCGGACTGCCTGAACCACCTCATCATGGTCAGATCGTCCGCCGTGGGCTTGTGGCGGGCGTCCACGATCTGCACCCCCAGGGTGATGAGGCCGGAGGCAAAATACGCCTCCATGAGCCGGCCCCACCTGTCGCGCTCCTCCTTGGATACGGCGGCATAGCCGTAGCCGGGGAGATCGACGATGTAGAATTTCCCGTCGATCAGGAAATAGTTGATCTGGGCGGTCTTTCCGGGAGATGACCCCACCCGGGCAAAATTCTTCCTCCCGACGATGGAGTTGATCACCGAGGACTTGCCCACGTTGGACCTGCCCGCGAAGGCCGCCTGGGGCAGCCCGTCCCGGATAAAGCCTCCGGGATCGGCGGCGGATTTGATAAATTCTGCTTTTCTGAAATCCATGTGAAGTTCCTTTACCGTCTCAGGTCCGCTCCGGCGGAATTCCCGCCGCGCCGGGAGGCGCGTTTGCCCGTCTGCGCGGGCGCGGGACTGTGTTCGGGCAGGAGGAGGGATGCGTCTATCACGTCGTCGATCCGCTCCGCCGCCACGAAGTTCAGCGAGCGTCTCACCGTTTGGTCGATCTCCTCCAGGTCCGGCAGATTGTCCTCCGGGATGATCACGGTCCTGACCCCGCGCCGCAGCGCGGCCATGGTCTTTTCCCGAAGCCCCCCGATGGGCAGGACCCGACCTGTGATGGTGATCTCCCCGGTCATGGCCACGTCGCGCCTCACCGGCGCGCCCGTGAGGGCAGATATGAGGGCCACGGCGATGGTGACGCCCGCGCTGGGGCCGTCCTTGGGCACCGCGCCCTCCGGGAAATGGAGGTGGATGTCGTATTTCTTGTAGAACTCCCTGTCGATCCCCAGCTTATCGCACCGCGCGCGAATACAGCTGACGGCGGCGCGGGCGGACTCGCGCATCACGTCGCCCAGGTTCCCGGTGAGCTCAAGCTTGCCCGTCCCTTCAAGGCAGGCGCACTCCACCTCCAGGATCTCGCCCCCCACCTGGGTCCAGGCAAGGCCGTTGACCACGCCGACGCGCTCGCGCAGGGCCAGGCGTTCTGGCTTATACTTTCTCGGTCCCAGGAGCTTTTCCAGATTGGCGGCGGAGACCGACAGGGCGTCCCCCCTGCCCTCGGCGATGAGCATATCCGCCTTGCGGCACAGGTGCGCGATCTCCCGCTCAAGCTGCCGGACGCCGGACTCGCGGGTGTAGCCGGAGATCAGCTCCCGGACGGCGTTGTCGGCGATCCTCAAGGTCCTGGCGTTGAGGCCGTGCTTTTTCCTCTGCTTGGGGATGAGGTGCTTCTTGGCGATCTGAAGCTTCTCCTCATCGGTGTAGCTTGTGATCTCGATGACCTCCATGCGGTCAAGGAGGGGCCTGGGGATTGTGTCCACGGTGTTGGCCGTGGCGATGAAGAGGACGCTGGAGAGGTCAAAGGGGACCTCCAGGAAATGGTCTCGGAAGGAGACGTTCTGCTCCGGGTCCAGCGCCTCCAAGAGGGCGTTGGCGGGGTCTCCTTTATAGTCGCTGCCAAGCTTGTCTATTTCATCAAGGATCATGACCGGGTTGTTGGTCCCGGCCTGGGTCATCGCCGTCATGATCCGGCCCGGCATGGAGCCGATGTAGGTCTTTCTGTGGCCGCGAATGTCGGCCTCGTCATGTACGCCGCCCAGGCTCATGCGCACGCACTTGCGGTTCATGGCCCCGGCGATGGACAGGGCAACGGAGGTCTTCCCCACGCCGGGAGGCCCCACCAGGCACAGGATGCCCCCCTTTACCTCCGGGGAGACATACCGCACGGCGAGGGTCTCCAGGATCCTCTCCTTGACCTTCTCCAGGCCGAAATGGTCCCGGTCAAGGATCTTTCGCGCCTCCGCGATGTTCAAGCGGTCCTTTGTAGAGAAATGCCACGGCAGCTCCAGCACCGCGTCCAGGTACGAGCGGATCACGGAGGCCTCGGCGGAGATCATGGGCTGCTTGGAGAGGCGGTCGTTCTCCTTGAGGAGCTTTTCGGTGATCTCCTCGGAGAGGCGCAGCGACAGGATCCTCTGCCGGTACTCCTCGATCTCCGAGTAGTCGTCCTCCCCCAGCTCCGCCTGGAGCACGCGGATATGCTCCCGCATGATCTGCTCCCGGTGGCCGCGGGCCATCTGCTCATCGACCTTCCGGCCAATATCGTGCTCCACCTCAAGGATCTCCACGGACTGGCGGAGAATATCCGTCACGGTCCTCAGCCGCTTCACCGGGTCCAAAAGCTCTAAGATGAGCTGCTTTTGGTCAGCTCTGAGGGCGATGGACTGGGCGATGGCGTCCGCCACGCCGCCGATGTCGCCGGAGAGGCCCGACTGCTCAAGCCTCTCGGTGCCGGCGGCCGGGTTCCCCAGAAGCTCGCAGTGCTGGCGGTACAGCTCCACCGCGGCGCTGAGAAGAGCGCGGACCTTGGGAGTCACCCGGACGGTCTCGTCGTTCAGCATCATAACGGAGGCGTCGGTGTGGTCCCCCGCGTCAGTGACGTCTAAAACGGTGACGCGCCCCACGCAGGTGACCATGGCGACAACGCCGCCGCCCGGAAGCTGGAAGTAGTGGTCGGCGGTACACACCGTGCCCAGGGTGACCCGGTCGGGCGCGCCGTCCCTGTCCTCCCCGGCGGAGAGCTTTTCAATATCGGAAAAGAGCTTCTCCAACTGCTCATCGGGGACGAAGCCGTCCCCCTTCTTCCCCTCCGGGGCATCGTCCGGCAGGGACTCCTCGTCCGTGCCGCCGGAAGGCTCCCCCTGGGTCAGGACGAAGGCGCGGCTCTCTCCGCGAAAGCACCGCAGAAGAGAGGCGATGTTCCGGGGGTCATCCTCCACAAGCTTGAAGGACATACCGGGAAAGACGCTCACGGTCCGGGCGTAGACAACGGGCAGCTCCTCGATGGGAAGATCGTCAATTAAATCAATCATAAGAAACCTCACTGGGGGTATACATAATCAATCGGTGGTGAATGACACGCAAGAGCCGCACAGAAGGTGCAGCTCTTGTTAAGGGGCGGCAGGAGGCGAAAGCGCATGGAGAGATGCGGTTCGCTCCCCGTCGTCTGGATCTATATCGCGGGCGCGGCGTCAGGGTCGATCTGCGGGCGGGGCCGCAGATGTACGCGGGGCTTTGCGCCCTCGGTGACGCACTCGCGGGTGACGGTGACCCGGTCCACCCGCTCCTCAGAGGGGATCTCGAACATGATGTCCGTCAAAATCCCCTCCACCACAGAGCGCAGTCCCCTGGCCCCGATGTCCATGGCGATGGCCTTGTCGGCAATGGCCTCCAGGGCCGCATCCTCAAACTCAAGGTTCACCCGGTCATAGCTCATCAGCGCCTTGTACTGGCGCGTCAGGGCGTTCTTCGGCTCCTTGAGGATGCGCACAAGGTCCTCGCGCGTGAGCTGGCGCATGGGCACCAGCACGGGCATACGGCCTATAAGCTCCGGGATGATGCCGAATTTCAAAAGGTCGTGGGACTGGACCTGCTCCAAAATGTCGCCGATGTCCTTCTCGCTCTTGGTCTTGATCTCCGCGCCGAAGCCCATGGACTTTTTGTCCAGCCGGTGCTCGATGATCTTGTCGATGCCGTCAAAGGCCCCGCCGCAGATAAAGAGGATGTTGGTGGTGTCCATGGCGATAAATTCCTGGTGGGGGTGCTTGCGTCCGCCCTGGGGTGGCACGTTGGCAACCGTCCCCTCCAGGAGCTTCAAAAGCGCCTGCTGGACGCCCTCGCCGGACACGTCGCGGGTGATGGAGGTGTTTTCACTCTTGCGGGCGATCTTGTCGATCTCGTCGATGTAGATGATCCCGCGCTCCGCCAGCGGGACGTTGAAATCCGCGGCCTGAAGGAGCCGGAGAAGGATGTTCTCCACGTCGTCGCCCACGTAGCCTGCCTCGGTGAGGGTGGTGGCGTCGGCGATGGCGAAGGGCACCTCCAGCATCCTGGCCAGCGTCTGGGCGAACATGGTCTTCCCGGACCCGGTGGGACCCACGATGAGGATGTTGCTCTTCTGGATCTCGGTGTCGTTGCCCGTCTGGCAGAATATACGCTTATAGTGGTTGTAAACAGCCACGGACAGGGCCTTTTTGGCTCTGTCCTGGCCTATGATATACTGGTCCAGATACTCTTTGATCCTGGCGGGCTTCGGAAGCCGCCTGGCCATCTCAGGACCGCTCAGCTCCTCGCCGTTCTGCTGATAGTCCTCCTCGTCCTCCCAGCCGTCCCGGATGATGTCGTGGCAAAGCTCCACGCACTCATCGCAGATGTTGGCGTACTGGCCGGTGAAGAGGCGCCGCACCTGGCTCTGGGGCTTTCCGCAAAAGTCACAGCGCGGGGAATATTCTTCAATATTAGGCATTCCTGCTGTCCTTTCGGTAGGTTGCTGAATTTACCGTTTGGTGATGACCTTGTCGATGAGGCCGAACTCCAGGGCCTCCTCCGGGCCCATGAAGTTATCCCGCTCGCAGGCGTCCCGGATGACCTCAACGCTCTTGCCGGTGTTCTCGGCCATGATGGCGTTGATCTTGTCCTTGATGCGCTCGATGCGGCGCAGATGGATGGCCATATCCGTGACCTGGCCCTGGGTCCCGGCGGAGGGCTGGTGGATCATGATCTCGGAGTTGGGCAGCGCCAGGCGCTTGCCCTTGGCCCCGGAGCTGAGAAGGAAGGCGGCCATGCTGGCGGCCATCCCGATGCAGATGGTGGAGACATCGCACTTGATGTACTTCATCGTGTCATAAATGGCCATGCCGGAGGTGATGGAACCGCCGGGGGAATTGATATAAAACTGGATGTCCTTGTCCGGGTCCTGCGCCTCCAGGAAGAGGAACTGCGCCACAACGAGGCTCGCCGTGGTGTCGTTGACTTCCTCCCCAAGGAAAACGATGCGGTCGTTGAGAAGGCGCGAGAAAATGTCGTAGCTTCTCTCTCCGCGGCTTGTCTGCTCCACTACATAAGGTACCAAACTCATAGTATTAACCTCCTGATCACGCCGGATCAAACCCATGCCGCTCCCGCGTCAGCCCGCGGGGGCGCAAAAATATTACCAACAAATGATAGCCAGGAGAGGCCCGTCTTATTCAGCCTTTTCTCCGGCCTTCTCCTCCGTCTTTTTGGAGGACTTGCGGGCGGTCTTCTTTTCGGGCTTCTTCTCCTCGGCCTTGTCGTCGCCCTCGGCCTCCGCGCTCTTCTTCTCGGCCACAGCCGTGTCCAGAACGAGCTGCTTTGCCCGCTCCAGCTTCAGCCCGGTCTTTACGGAATCGGCGGTGACGGCGCGCTTGACCTCGTCAACGCCCATCTTGTACTGATCGGCGATGCGCTGATACTCCTTCTCCACGTCCTCGTCGGAGACGGGGAAATCCTCCGTCTTGGCGATGTGCTCGAAGGCCAGGTCGAGCCTTATCTGCTTCTCCGCCGTGGGACGGGTGCTCTTGCGGAACTCCTCCACGCTCATGCCCATCATGTTGAAGTACTGCTCCATCTCCAGCCCCTGGGACGCCAGGTTATAGCGGAAGTTGGACATCATCTGATCCACCTGCTCGTCCACCATGGCGTCGGGGATCTCGCACTCCACCTTCTCGGCAAGGCGGCTCAGGACAACCTCCTCAAAGGCGGACTGGGCCTCGCCCCGGCGCTGCTCGCTCAGCTCCTCGCGGACGCTGGCCGTGTACTGCTCAAGGGTATCGAACTCGGAGACGTCCTTGGCAAACTCGTCGTCGAGAGCGGGAAGCTCCTTGGCCTTGACCTCATGTATATGCACCTTGAAGGTGGCGTTTTTGCCGGCAAGCTCAGGGGCGTAGGCGTCGGGGAAGGTGACGTTCACGTCGCAGTCGTCGCCGGGCTTTTTGCCCACAAGCTGGTCCTCAAAGCCGGGGATGAACTGGCCGGACCCCAGCTCTAAGTCGTACTTCTCGCCCTTGCCGCCCTCAAAGGGCTTACCGTCGATGAAGCCCTCAAAGTCGATGTTGACGATATCCCCGTTCTTCGCCTCGCGCTCCACGGCCTCGATGCGGGCGTTCTGGGTGCGCACACGCTCGATCTCGCGCTCCACATCCTTCTTTGTCACGCGAACGGCGGGCTTGGGAGCGGCGATCCCCTGGTAGCCCTCAAGCTTCACCTCCGGGTACAGGGAGACGCGGAATTTGATGGAGAGGGACTTGTCCTCGCCGATGTTGAAATCCAGAATGGACGGGCGGCCCACGGTCTCCACGGCCTGTTCCCGCAGCCCGGCATCCAGCGCCTCAGGGGCCAGCGCCTCCACGGCGTCCTCATAAAAGGCGCCCTGGCCGTACATGGCCTCGATCATCTTCCGGGGAGCCTTTCCCTTGCGGAAGCCGGGGATCTGGATCCTGCCGCGGCCCTTGACGTACGCCTTCTGCACGGCGGCCTCAAATTCCTCCGGCGTCACATACACGGTGATCTCAGCGGTGTTCTTCTCTTTCTTCTCAAATTCCTTAACGTTCATGGGGTTTGTCCTCCTGTCTTCTTGCCGCTTAAACGGGCATCTTTCACATTATATCAGAGATTGGCGGATTTGCAAACATTTTTCTCAAATTCACCGTATTTTTATTGGTCTGAACCGCAGGTGGTCCGCGGAAACCAGCCGGTAGCGGATCCCCCGGTCCTCCCCCTCAAACGCAAGGGCGCGTCCCGCGCCGTGGACGTGGCCGTAGAAGCACTCCCGGACGCCGTACCGCTCCATCACCTCGATGAGGCCCCCGGCGTAAAATTTTCCGAAGATGGGCGGGTAGTGGAGGAACACCAGCTTGCGCGGGCACTCCCCCGCCGCCTTCAGGCTGGCCTCAAGGCGAGAGACTTCCCGGAGCATGATCTTTTTGTCGTGGGGGGCCGGGTTTTCGTTGGGACACATCCACCCACGGGTGCCGCAGATCGCGGTATCCCCGTAAAAAAAGCAGTTGTTGTTCAGGATGTCGATGGTGTTGATGCCGTTTTCCGCGAAAAACGACTGCGCCTTCGTGGCGGTGGTCCACCAGTAGTCGTGGTTCCCCTTCAGGATGATCTTCCGCCCCGGCAGCGCGTCGATGAAGCGAAAATCCAGAAGGCAGCTTTTCATATCCATCCCCCAGGTGAGGTCCCCGCAGATCACCGTCACGTCCTCCCGGCCCACGGCCTCAAAGCCCTCCAGGAGCTTTTGGGTGTGGCCGGACCACTCAGGCCCAAAGACGTCCATGGGCTTATCCGACTCAAAGGACAGGTGAAGATCGCCGATGGTCCAGAGCATTTTGACCTCCCATGAATAATCGCGTCTCAGTGCGCTGATACTAAAAGGGACTAAATCCGAAAGGGGAAAAGATCATGAGCGAAAACATAAACGCGGGCACAAACAAGCTTCCCGGCGTCGGCTGCGACGTGGTGAGCTGCAAGTACCACGGCACCGACGGCCACTGCCACGCCGGCTCCATCGTGGTGGAGTCCCACTCCGCCATCCGCAAGGCGGAGACCTTCTGCGGGACCTTCGAGACCAAGGCTTCCGTGTAAGGCGCGGCGCCGCCGGCAAAGAAAGGCGCGGGGAGTTTTCGCAGGCTCAGGGCCTGTGCGGACGCTCCCCCGCCGCCTTTTTGCCCCGTTACATAGCTTATTTCAAAAACCGGCGCACCACATCGGGGAGCTGGGCCTTGTCAAAGCTGTCGGTGAACCGGGGCGTTTTCCCGGAGAGCGCCTTCAACGGCGCGGGGGCGGGAACGCCGCTGACCGCCTCAAGCCGCTCCATAAGCGCAGGGGCCGACCCTTCTGCGGCGTCGCCCAGGGCCTCCAGCACGGCGGGGCAGAACTTATAGGGGCTGGCGGTGGAGACGACCACGGCGCAGGCACCGTCCCCCGTCTCGCGCCTGTATTTCTCCAAAACGCCGCAGGCCACCGCGGTGTGGGTGTCCATCAGGTAACCGTGCTCCCGGAAGGTCTTGGCGATGACGTCCCGGGTCTCGGTGTCGTCGCAGAAGTCCGCGGCAAAGAGGCCGTCCATGGCCGCCTTGATGGCCTCGGAGACGGTATAGCGCCCCTCCCCGGCCAGCCGCGCCATATACTCCGCCGTCTCGGCGTCGTTCCCGCCGGAGAGGTCGTATAGAAGCCGCTCCAAATTGCTGGACACGAGAATGTCCATGGACGGGGAGACGGTGGTGTAGAAGGGGCGGAGGCGGTCATACGTGCCGGTCCTTATGAAGTCCGTGAGGACGTTGTTGCTGTTGGACGCGCAGATGAGCTTCTTTACGGGAAGGCCCATTTTCCTGGCGTAGAACCCGGCCAAAATGTCCCCGAAGTTGCCGGTGGGCACGCAGAAGTTGACCTCCTGTCCGGGCCTTATCTCCTGGGCGTTCAAAAGGTCGCAGTAGGCGGAGATGTAGTAGACGATCTGCGGCAGGAGCCGCCCCCAGTTGATGGAGTTGGCGGAGGAGAGCATCCAGCCCCTTCCGGCAAGCTCCCAGCGCATATCCGGGTCGGAGAAGATCTCCTTCACCGTCGTCTGCGCGTCGTCAAAATTCCCGTTGACGGCGCACACCAACACATTGGAGCCGGCCTGGCTCGTCATCTGGAGCTTCTGGATGTCGGAGACCCCGTCCCTGGGGTAAAAGACGCAGATCTTCGTCCTGTCCACATCGGCAAAGCCCTCCAGCGCGGCCTTGCCCGTGTCGCCGGAGGTGGCCACCAGGATGCATACGCTCCTGTCCTCGCCGTTTTTGCGCAGGGCGGCGGTGAGCAGGTGCGGGAGGATCTGCAGCGCCATATCCTTAAAGGCGCAGGTGGGGCCGTGCCAAAGCTCAAGAAAATGCGTATTTTCGTCAAGCTTCCTCACCGGCGCGATCCCCGGAGTATCAAAGCCCTTCGGGCTGTAGGCCCTGGTGACGAAATCGGTAAGCTCCGCCACCGAATAGTCCTCTAAAAAGAGCTTCATCACATAGACCGCCCTCTGGCGGTAGTTCATGGCGCAAAGCTCGTGAACAGCCCCCTCCGGGAGCCTGGGGAACGTCTCAGGTACAAAAAGCCCTCCGTCCTCGCTGAGTCCCTGAGCGATGGCCTCGGCGGAGGACGCCGTCCTGTTGTTGTCGCGTGTGCTGATGTAGCGCATCTGATTTCTCACCTGTCCTCGGTAAAAGCGTTTTCAATGTGTATGATCTGCGGGTCCGCCGTCTCGATCCCCTGGGGGGCGTACACCTCGATAACGTCAAGGCGGACCTCTTTTTTTGTCTCGTGCCCGGCAAGATAGAGCTTGGCTGTCTGGATGATCTTCCCCTGCTTGCGCCGGTCCACCGCGTCGCGGGCCTGGGCAAAGTCGGCGTTCTTCCGGGTCTTGACCTCCACAAAGGCCAGTACCCGGCGGTTTTCGGCGATCAGGTCGATCTCGCCCAGCCTCGTCCTGTAGCCCGCCGCCACGATCCTGTAGCCCTTTTTCCGCAGATACTCTGCGGCAGCGGCCTCTCCCCAGCGCCCCAGGAGCTTCGTTCCGGCGGTATTCAATGGCGTTTCCTCAGGAAGGTCGCCCGGTGGATGGGGCACGGACCCAGCCGGGCCAGCGCCTCGTAGTGGGCCTTTGTCGGATAGCCCTTATGCCGTTCAAAGCCGTAGCCGGGATAGCGTTCCGCCATCTCCAGCATGAATCTGTCCCTGGTGACCTTGGCAAGAATGGAGGCCGCGGCCACGTTGGCGCTCTTCCCGTCCGCGCCCACCAGGGTGACGTTGGGAAAGCGGATCCCCGCCGAGCGGTTGCCGTCGATGATGCTGATGTCCGGGGTGACGGCAAGCCCCTCCAGGGCGCGGTTCATGGCAAGATACGTGGCGTTCTGGATATTCAGCTCGTCGATCTCCTGCTCCGTGGCGAAGGCGACGGAGTAAGCGACGGCCTTCTCCACGATCACGTCAAAAAGCGCCTCGCGCTTTTTCTCCGTCAGCTTCTTGGAGTCGTCAAGCCCCCGGATGCAAAGCTCCGGCGGCAGGATCACGGCGGCGGCGTACACAGGCCCCGCCAGGGGTCCCCTGCCCGCCTCGTCAACGCCGGCCACGGTCTTATATCCCTTCCCGGCCAGCGCCCGTTCATGTTCCCACAGGTCCATCTCACACCTCCGGCGCGCCGTCCAGCGTGACGCGCCCCAGCTTGCCGCCCCGCAGCTCGTCCAGCATGACCTTGGCCATCCGCTCCAGATCCGGCTCCCCGCCGGAGACGAGAAAGCCGCGCCTCCGAGCGCACTGCTCCAATAGCTCAAACCCCGGCCTGTCCGGCGTTACCTCGATCCCATACCGGCCTGTAAGGGCCTGGGGGTAGAGATCCCGAAGCCTCTCGCAAAGGCGCGCGCCCAGGGTCTCTGCGTCCAGGATCTCGTCGCGCACAGCGCCCGTAAAGGCCAGATTCTCCCCCACCGACTTGTCCTCGAAGCGCGGCCAGAGAAGCCCCGGCGTGTCCAGCAGCTCCACGCCGCCTCCGGCGCTGATCCACTGCTTGCCGCGGGTGACCCCCGGCCTGTCGGAGGCCTCCGCCGCCCGCCGCCCGGCCACCCGGTTGATAAACGAGCTCTTCCCCACGTTGGGGATGCCCAGCACCATGACCCGCAGGGGTTTTCCCGCCTGCCCGCGGGCGGCGTTGGCCGCCAGCTTCTCCTGGAGCAGTTTACGGATCGCCCCGGAAAAAGCGCCCACGCCCTTGCCGGACCTGCAGTCCGTCTCCAGCACCTCCGCGCCGCTCTCCCGAAAGGCCCGGCTCCACCGCTTTGTCATGGCGGGGTCCGCCTGGTCCACCCGGTTGAGGATGATGAGCCGGGGCTTCCCCGCCGTCAGCTCCTCCACCTCCGGGTTTCTTGACGACCGGGGGACGCGGGCGTCCACCACCTCGCAGACGGCGTCCACCAGCTTCACATTCTCCGAAACCATCCGTCTGGCCCTGGCCATATGGCCGGGGAACCACTGGACGGTCATTTCCTCTCCCATCAGTAAATACTCCCGATCCTTGACAAATCTCTGGAGGTCTTGTTGCCGTACTCGTCCAAATTGGAGGGGAACACGATGAGCAGGACCTTCCCGATGACGCACCGCTTGTCCACCATGCCGATGTTGGCCTGGCGGCTGTCGGTGGAGTGGTTGCGGTTGTCCCCCATGAGGAAAATGCACCCCTCCGGCACCTCCACGGGTCCTGTAAAGTCCTCTCTGACGGTGGTACGCTCGGCGATGTACGGCTCGTCCAGGGCGACGCCGTCCACATAGACGATCCCGCGCTCAAAGTCAATATCCACGGTCTGTCCCCCGGTGGCGATGACCCTCTTGACCAGGGGGTCCGGCCCGTAGGTGTCGGTCTGAAGCACCACGACGTCTCCGGCCTTCGGGGTATAAAAGAGATTCGTGGTCAGGATCATATCCGCGTCATGGAGCGTGGGGAACATGGAGCGGCCCTTCACATTGACCACGCGGATCCCGAACATAAAAATGAGTATGCCCGCCACAAGGGCCCCAATGATGCACTGGAACCAGTCGAATATCTCCATGCGGCCGTCGTCTTTTTTTGTAAGCCCGGCCTCGTTCCCGGCCTCGTCCCTCTCCGGCTCCTTCACGCTTTCCTCGCGGTCCTTTTCCGCCATTTCACCCCCGCCTTTCCTGTGCGGCAGCGCCTTGCGCGCCCACGCCGTTTATCAAAAAAAGGGGGATTCAATCCCCCTTTTTTGAAGTCAGATTCTCTCCTTGACCTTGGCGTTCTTGCCGATGCGGTCTCTCAAGTAGTAGAGCTTCGCCCTGCGGACCTTGCCGCGCCGGACAGTCTCCACGGAGACGATGCTGGGAGAATGTACCGGGAAAACCTTCTCGCAGCCCACGTTGTAGGAGATACGGCGGACGGTGATGGTCTCGTTGATGCCGCCGTGCTTCTTGGCGATGATCGTACCTTCAAAAGCCTGGGTGCGCTCGCGGTTGCCCTCCTTGACACGGACGGTGACGCGGACGGTATCTCCCACGTTCATGGCGGGAAGCTCAGGCTTCATGTACTGCTGATTCAAAGTCTCAACCAAATTCATTGTATTGTTCCTCCCCTCTTGATAGGCGTTCGTACCGCGTTACACGGCATAGGACCGCCCCGATGCGCGGGACCCGGCGTCCAATGCGCCAATGCCCGCAAAGGCTTTGATATAATACCACATCATTTCAAAAAAAGCAAGAAGATTTTTCAATAAAATCAAAATTTTCTTGAAAACGCCCGGCGGCGCCCTCAAAGAGGCAAAGCTTTTCCCATTACATCCCTGAGCGGAGCGTCTCCATCATCCGATAGTTGTGCTCTCCCAGGTCCTTTTTCATCTTCAACGCCTCCACGATGTCCATGGGGAACATCTTCTGCCCGTCGTAGCAGATGACCTTGTTGGTCATCCCCTCCGCCAGCACCTTGACGGCGTTGTAGCCGAAATCCGCCGCCAGCACACGGTCCCGGACGGTGGGACGGCCGCCGCGCTGGACGTGTCCGATGATGGTCGCCCTGGTGTCCATGCCCGTCTCGTCGACCACGATCTTGGCCACCTCCGTGGCATGGGCCGCGCCCTCCGCCACGATGACGGCGTAATTCGTGCGGCCGTGGAGCTGCCCTTCGCGGATGGGCATGATCACGTCGCGCTTATAGTCGATGGGCTTCTCCGGCACCAAAACGGCGGACGCGCCCACGGCAAGGCCCACGTAGAGGGCCAGGAACCCCGCCCGGTTGCCCATGACCTCCACAACGGAGCACCGCTCGTGGGATTTCATGGTGTCGTTGAGCTTGTCGATGCACTCGATGGCGGTGTTGCAGGCGGTGTCGAAGCCGATGGTGTAGCTGGTGCAGGCGATGTCGTTGTCGATGGTGGCGGGGATGCCGCACACGCTGATGCCGTATTTGGAAAGCTCCAGCGCGCCCCGGAACGTCCCGTCTCCGCCCACGCACACAAGGCCGTCGATCCCGCGGAAGCGGCAAATATCGGCGGCTCTCTGCACGCCCTCCGGGGTGCGGAACTCGGCGCTGCGGGCGGTATACAGCATGGTCCCGCCGAGGCTCGTGATGCCGGAAACATCCAGGGGGGAAAGCGGCTCCATGTCGCCTGTGATGAGGCCGTGGTAGCCGCGCCGGACGCCGATGCACTCGATGCCCAGGCTGTGGGCGGTCCGCGCCACGGCGCGTATGGCGGAGTTCATTCCCGGCGCGTCGCCGCCGGAGGTGAGGACGCCGATCCTCTTGACCTTTGCTTGTGCTTCTGCCATGATCATTCCTCCATTTTCTCTCTGTGCGAAAACATGTTCAGCGGAACACGGCCATGTCCTTATCAAAGACCTCCAGGCGTTTGAAGCGGACAAAATCAGGCTTTAGGGCGCTGTCGAGCTGTTCAAGCGCCGAAATAAGCTGCGGCGGGGACAGGCCGGGGTCCTGGGCCGCGATGCGGGCGGACACCAGCACCTCCCCCTTAGCCGCGTCTGCGGCCTTCAGGGAGGCGATCAGCGGCTTTATGTCCACATTTGCCGTCTGGCGCTTCGTCTTTTTTTCGATCACAAGGGCCGGGGCGGAGAAAAATGTCTCGATAGCGGCGGCCGGATGTGCTTCATTATAGTAAAACAAATGCGCCTCCATGTCAAGCCATTTGATATATTTAAATTTCAAATCAGACTCATAGGCGCGCAGGACCCGGATCCCCTCCGGCAGGACCGCGTTGAGCCGCGCCGGAAGCTCCTCCGGCCCGTCCGGCTCTATAAGAGAAAACTCCATAAGCTCGCACCGGCTCTCCATCCCAAGGCCCAGCGGCAGGGCGAAGTTCATATAGGGGTGGGGGTTGAAGCCCTCCGTGTGCCGGATCTTCACCCCGGCGCGGATGAACGCCCTCTGCATGGTCCGCATCAGGTCCAGGTGCGAGATGTAGACGGCTCTCCCCTCCTTGGCAAAGAGGATCCTATTCATCGCAGCCCCTCCTCTCCAGGAGGCGGTTTGCCCCGCAGCCCATGCACCGCGCGCGGCAGTCGGGGGTGACGCGCCCGGCGTACGCCTCCCCGCGCTCACGGGCAAGATACCTCTTCTCCACGCCCACGTCGATAACGTCCCACGGGAACAGCTCGTCCTCCCCCCGCGTGCGCAGGGCGTAAAAGCCGGGGTCCAGGCCGCAGGCAGAAAACGCCTCCAGCCACCGCTCCATGCTGAAATAGTCCGTCCAGGAGTCTAACTTTCCGCCGCTGCGCCAGACCCGCTCGATCACGGCGCCCACGCGCCTGTCGCCGCGGGAGAGGGCCGCCTCGATGAGGCTCACGTGCGGCTCGTGCCAGTTATAGGTGATGGACTTCGACGTGATGCTCTCCCGCAGGAGCTTCACCCGCCGGAGGTATTCGTCGATGCTCACCTGGGCCTCCCACTCAAAGGGGGTGTGGGGCTTGGGCACGAACATGGAGGTGCTGACGGTGATCCTGACCCCCCGCGCCTTATTGACGGCGTACTCCCGCCAGGTGTGCAGGACCTTCTCCGCCAGCCTTGCGATGGCCGTCACGTCCTCGTCCGTCTCCGTGGGCAGGCCCAGCATGAAATAGAGCTTCAGATTGTTCCACCCGCCCTCGAAGGCGATGCGGCAGGAGTTGAGAAGCGCCTCCTCGGTGACGTTCTTGTTGATCACGTCCCGCAGCCGCTGGCTCCCCGCCTCCGGGGCGAAGGTGAGGCCGGATTTGCGCACCTTCTGGACGCGCTCCATAAGCCCCATGGAGAAATTGTCCGCCCGCAGGCTGGGCAGGCTGAGGCTGATCTTTCTGGGCTCGCACCACTCCAAAAGCCCGTCGGCAAGCTCCGGCAGGCCCTTGAAGTCGCTGGTGGACAGGGAGGAGAGGGTGATCTCCTCGTAGCCTGAGTCCTCCAGGGCAGCCCTGGCCTTCTCCAAAAGGAACTGCGTGCTGTGACGCCTCACGGGCCGGTAGGCAAACCCCGCCTGACAGAAGCGGCAGCCTCGGACACAGCCACGGAAAAGCTCCAGCACCACCCGGTCGTGGACGATCTCCGTGGAGGGGACGATGGCGTGGGTGGGATAGAAGGCTCTGTCCAGATCCTCGATGATGCGCTTGGTGACCTTCTCCGGCGCGCCCTGGGCAGCGTCCACACGCGCCAGGGTGCCGTCCCCGTTGTAGACGGGCGTATAGAGGCTGGGGACATAGACCCCGGGGATCTTTGCGGCGTTTTGCAGAAAGCGCGGCTTGTCCCACCCCTCTTTTTTGGCGCGCCGGAGGAGCTTCAAAATCTCAACGTCCAGCTCCTCCCCCTCGCCGATGGCGCACAGGTCCAGAAAATCCGCCATGGGTTCGGGATTGATGCAGGAGGTCCCCCCGGCGAACACAAGGGGCGTCAGGGACCTCCTGTCGGCGCTGCGCACGGGGATGCCCGCCAGGTCCAGCATATTGAGGACGCTGGTGTACGCCATCTCGTACCCCAAAGAGAAGCCCAGCGCATCAAACTCCGTAAGCGGGTCGCCGCTCTCCAGGGCGTAGAGGGGGAGCTTTTCCCTTCGCATCTGCTCCTCCATATCGCCCCAAGGCGCGAAGCACCGCTCGCACCACATCCCCTCCTGGGCGTTGATGGCCCCATAGAGGATCTGCAGGCCCAGATTGGACATACCGATCTCATACGTATCGGGGAAACAGAAGGCCATGCGGATGTCCACCTCCGCCCTGTCCTTGATGACCTCACGGTACTCCCCGCCCGTGTACCGGGCAGGTTTCTGCACCTGGGGTAAAATCCGCTCAAGTCTTGCGTCCATATCAATACCGCCTGAACCGTATTTTCTGTCATCTCATGAAAAACAAGTATTTTTATTCTACACCGCGCAAGACGCTTTTGCAACAGCCTTTTATCACAAAGAATGCACAAATCAGGGCGGAAATATTGCACTTTGAGGCAAAAAATACATAAATCCCCGCGCCCAGAAGCAGCGCGGAAATCAGAAGATCAAAAATCCGCCGGACCCTCCCGGCCGCGGCCGGGCCAAAAAGCTGGCAGCACACGGCGTACAACGTCCTCCCGCCGTCAAGCTCCCCGGCGGGGAGAAGATTCAGGAGGGAATAAAAGAGGCTCACCGAAAAAAGCGCATAAGCCCACCCCGCCCCGGTAAGCTCCCCCGCGCACAGCGCCGCCCCCGCCAACAGCGCCCCGGCAAACGGCCCGGAGAGCGCGATGAGCGCGTCCTGCCAATACGAAAACCGCCCCCCGATCTCAAGCTCCGCCCCCGCCGAGCACAGGCGAAACCCCCGGACCTGCCCTCCACACAGCGCGATACAGCCCAGATGCCCCAGCTCGTGGACCGCCGCCGCCAACAGCGCCATCAGCGTAAACGCCCCGCCGCACAGCACCGTCAGCGCCGCCATCACAAGGAGAAAGCCGGATGTTATGGTAACCTTATGGGGCGATGTATATGTTATGTTAACTCCTTGCCTATCTGAATTATGGTAACCTGTCATAGATTCAGGTAGTACTCAGGGTTAACATAATCTCCGTTGATGACCAGCTCCATGTGAAGGCACGGGCTTGTGGCGTTTCCCGTAGCGCCCACGGTCCCGATGGTCTCGCCGCTGCCGATGGCGCTCCCCCCTGTGACGGTCACCGATTCCATGTGGGCGTAGAGGGATTCCGCGCCGTCCGTGTGGCGGATGATGACGTACTGGCCGTAGCTGGTGCTGTCCCCCACTGCGGTGACCTCTCCCGCCGCCGCCGTGCGGACCTGCGTTCCCTGGGCGGAGGCGATGTCCACGCCGTAGTGGAACCGCACCTCCCCGTCCGCCGGGTGGACCCGGTAGCCAAAGCCGGAGGTCACCGGCCCCTCCACCGGCGGCTCCAGGTCGATCCCCGCCTCCGGCATATCGTATGTCACGTTTTTGGGAAGGCCAAGGTCCGCGTACTCCTTCTGGCTCTCCTTAAAGGCGGCGACAGGGTCCTCCGGCGCGTCCACACTCGCCTGCCCGGCCTCCGCCGTCCCGGCTGTGGCGGTCTCCTTCCCGGCCCGGTCTTCCGGGTTTTCTTCACCGCCGCCGCTTACGTCCCCCTGGGTCTCCTTCCCGGCGTAGGCCGGGACCTCACCGCCCTTGTCCGTGGAAAACGCATACGTCCACGCCTCCCGGACGGCCTGCGTAAAGCCGCTTCCCGCCCCCAGGCTCTCCCCAAACACCTGGGCCGCGCCGCGAATATCCGGCCCGCCCACCAGCTGTGACGTCTTTTCCCGCACCTTTGCCGCCGCGTCCGGCCAGGCCAGCGAGGCCGCCAGCAGGACGAACAGCGTCCACGCGCACACGGAAAAGAACCTCCCCGGCCTGCGGGTCCTCTTCCCTTTGACCGCCCTTGCGCGCCGTCTTGCCGCCGTACCCGCGCCGCGTCTCCCCTCGTAAACCATCTCCGCACCCCCCTTGTCCGTATACCCCCAATATATTGAAAACGGACAGCCCTTAGAACACGCAAATTTTCCCTCTGGCGGCGTTCTCCGTCTTGAAGTTCCCGATGCGCTGTGCTATACTGTTTTGAGTTTTGAAAACGTATAAGGGGGTATTATCCATGCTGAGCGAAATCGAGGCGCTTCAAAAGCGCGTCTCCGTCCGCTCCTTTGATAAGAGGCCCGTGGACGCCGGCGTCACCGGCCTTATCCTGGAGACCGTGGAGGAGATCAACGCTGCGGCGGCCCTCCACTTTCAGCTGGTGGACACGTCCGGCTCAAAAAAGCCCGCCGTCCGCCTGACGCCCGCCATGTTTTCCGGCGAGGTCACTCTCTGCGTCCTGCTGGTGGGACCTGAGGGCGAGCTTGGCGGGGAGCTGGTGGGCTACTACAGCGAAAAGCTCCTGCTGCGCGCCGTGGCGCTGGGCCTTGGGACCTGCTGGGTGGCCGGGACATTCGACCGCAAGTCCGTCTCCCCCGCTTTAAAGGAGGGCGAAAAGCTCTGGGGCGTGGTCCCCCTGGGCTATGCCTCGGAGAAAACGCCGCTCTTACAGCGGACGATCCGCTCCCGCATCCGGGCCAAGGACAGGCGGATCGAGGAGTTTGTGGAGTCCGACTACCCCTTCGCCTCCCTTCCCGCCTGGATCCGCGCCGGGGCGGAGGCGGTGAAGGCCGGCCCCTCTGCGGTGAACCAGCAGCCGGTGAACATCGTCTACAAGGGCGGCCTTTTGACCATGCGCCTTTGGAAGGAGAAGCGAAACGAGATGATGTTCAACGACCTTGGCATCGCAAAATATCAGTTCCAGGTGGGCGCGGAGGCCGCCGGGGTCCGGGGCTTCTGGAATTTCGGCCAGGACGGGGAGTTTATCCCGGAGTGAGCCGCGCATTTTCAGATCAGAGCAAAAGACAGGAAAAGGAGAACACCCCATGAAAAAGGACATGACCGTGACTTACCAGGTCAAAAACGGCATCTATGTGAACATGACCAACCGCTGTCCCTGCGCCTGCGCGTTCTGCCTCCGGCAGAACGCGGACGGAGTTTACGGCTCCAACTCCCTGTGGCTCCAGCGGGAACCCACGGTGGAGGAGGTGTGCCGGAGCATCGCCGCCTGGGACCTCTCGCAATATGAGGAGCTGGTGTTCTGCGGCTACGGGGAACCCACCGAGAGGCTGGACGACCTTCTGAAGGTCGCCAAATTCGTCAAGGCGCGCTCCCCCATCCCCATCCGCATCAACACCAACGGCCTCTCCGACCTCATCAACGGCCGCCCCACCGCGCCGGAGCTTGAGGACCTTATCGACACCGTGTCCATCAGCCTCAACGCCACCAACGCGGAGGATTACGAGTCCCTCTGCCGCCCCAAATTCGGCCCTGGGTCCTATGACGCGATGCTGGCCTTTACACGCTCCTGCGTCCCCTACGTGCCCAACGTGGTCATGACCGTGGTTGACGTGGTCACCTCCAAAGAGGAACAGGAAAAGAGCCGCCGCATCGCCGAAGGTCTCGGCGCGAAGCTGAGAGTCCGCCCCTACGAGAGCTGACGGGCCTCCGCGCTTTTCCGGCCTTCATAAAAACCGACAATTTCCCGCAAAGCGCCTCTGTCGAAAATTGTCGGACGGTTCTTCTGGAATTTTGTCTCAGAATATGGGATACTGTGGATAACCCCATTCCAACAATTTTCGAGGAGGAACTCCAATGAAGGTCAAATACGAGAAGCTGTATACGAAGCCTTTTGAAAACGGTGAGCTCACCTACTTCCTCACCGAAAGCCGCGTCGAGACAGAGGAGGGCAGCTCCATCCGCTTCGGCGCGATGGTGGAAAAATCCGATGGGGAGCGCGCCCAGGTCCTGGACATCTTTGGGGACAGGTCCCGCACCGCGCGGCTCATTGCGCGCCTCGCCCACGGGCTTGTCACCCCGGTGACGCTGAAGGACGTGGCCGGCGACCTTCTCTACGAAAGCGAAATTTTAAATTCCTGATACATATTAAAAGGGCGGTCCGCCGTTTGGCGGACCGCCCTCAATTTACGTTATGGTATTCGATTTAAAATCGCGTCGAATCGGCGATCCGTCAGGGGCTGACGTTGGAGTTTAAGAACCCCACCGTCATGAGAAGGCACATGAGGAGCGTGGCGGACCAAAGGGTCAGCACCCCCGTCATGCCGAGGATGACGGTCAGCGCCCTCACCGCCGAGGAGAGCAGGAAGGAGACGGTCATGTTGCGCCTGGTCTCCCTGGAGAGGCGGATGAGGCGCGGCAGCTTCGACAGCTCCTCCGTGCTGATGATCACGTCCGGGAACGCCGCGGTGGCGTCGTCCCCTACCCCCAGCGTGACGCTGAGATTGGCGATCTCCAGAAGCTCCCTCTCGGAGCCGGCGCTTGTGACGAAGCAGGTCCGATCCCCCTTCTCCTGGGTGTCCAGGATGTACTGGAGCCGCTCCAGCTTGTCGGCGGGCCGGCAGTCGGAGTACACCTCGCTGATCCCCACTCTCCGGCCCGTATTGGTGGCGGAGAGGGCGCTGTCGCCGGTCATGATAGCCACGTTAGCGACGCCTACGCGCCGGAGGTCGTGGACCACCGTCACCGCGTCGGGCCGGATGGTGTCGGCAAAGTCGATGCGCCCCACGCAGACCCTTCCCACGCTCACAAAAACGCAGGTCTCTCCGGGCAGGTAGAGCTGTCCGTCCACGCCTAACTTCTCCATAAAGTCGATGTTGCCGATCCCCACGATCATGTCGTCCTCAAGCTGGACGAGGCTTCCCAGCCCCGCCTCGATCCGATGGCGGCGGATGCGGGACTTGTCCGGCGCGATGCCGGAATACTCCCGGAGCGCCCTGTTCAGCGGATGCTCGGAGTACGCCCCGGCGTAGACGGCCAGATAGAGCACCTGGTCCTCGCTGAGCCTCACCGGGTCGATGTTCGTCACCCGGTAGACCCCGTCGGTCAGCGTGCCGGACTTGTTGAAAAGCACGCTGGTCACGTCCGCCGCGGCGTCAACGATGCCGGTATTCCCGATCCACAGGCCGTTTTCAAAGCTGGCGGCCACGGCGTTGAGGGTGCTCATCAGCGCGCCAAGCTCGCCGCTGTAGATGCACACCGCCATGATCACCGAGGCGCGGGCGGCCCACTTCATGAAGTCCATGTTGTCGATGAGCGCCGGGACCACCGTGAAGAGGACAGACAACGCAAACATGGCCGCCGTCACCAGCAGCTCAAACCGATGGATCGTCACCACCGGCCTTACGCGGCCGTTCTCCAGCTCCTTGATGCAGGTCTCCAGGCGCATATCCCGCGCGGGGTCCATCCCGTCCCGCATCCGGCCCAGCCGCCGGGACGCGGACTCGATCCTCCCGCGGGAGAACTTGTCCAGGAAAATAAAGAAGGTGTTGAAAACAGCCAGCGCCACGCCGATCTCCACAAGCTCTGCGGAAATTGCGCTGAACGCCGCCGCCACCAGCATCATGGCCGGCGCCGGGGAGCGCCCCTTGTCCCGGAAATAGAGGAAGGTCCAGATCACCGGGGGCACGCATTCAATGACGATACCGGCGATGACCAGGATGCTCCAGAAGGGGTCGGGCAGGTCCGGCAGCACGGCGATGCCGATGAGCAGCATCGCGGCAAGGGAGGAGAAAAGGAGCAGGAACGTCTCCCGCGAGAAAAGCCCGCCGCTGTGGGAATACGCAGCGCCGCCGTCCTCCCACTCTTCGTCCGAAGGCTCTCCCTCCCCGTCCTCCTCCGGGTCCGGGTAGTCGTCCTCGTCCAGGTTCGGCTCAAAGTCCCTGATGTCAAAGCTCTCGGCGCTGTCCTGGGCCTGCGCGCCGGCGTCCTCCACGGGCAGAGCGAAAACAGGCGGGATCTCCGTCTCCGGCTCCGCCGGTTCAGCCGCAGGGGGAACCGCGGGACCTTCGGGCGCTACGCCGAATTTCTCCAAAAGCTCCGAAAGGTCGGGCCGGGGCGCGGTCCTGGGCGCGTCGCCGTTCTCGGCGTGGACCTCCGAAATAATGTCGTCAACGGTGATGCCCGAGGCGTCCAGCGCATCGGGATCAAAACGAAATTCTGTCTCTTTCATCGTATCACCACCTGTGGCACACTCCCGCCTCAGCGGGGTTCTCTCTCAAAAGCCGGCGGGCGGTCCCCCGCCCCCGGCGCGGTCTCACTTCAGGCCTTTCCGGCACAGCCCAGAACGTCGATGAGCTTGTGGGTCACGATGGCCTTGATGTTGGCCCTGGCGGGGGTCAAATACTGGCGCGGGTCGAAATGGTCCGGGTGCTCCGCGAAATACTGACGGATGGAGCCGGTCATGGCAAGCCTGAGGTCGGAGTCGATGTTGATCTTGCACACCGAGAGGGTGGCGGCCTTCCTGAGCTGTTCCTCCGGGATGCCCACGGCGTCGGGCATTTTGCCGCCGTTTTCGTTGATCATCTTCACAAACTCCTGGGGGACGCTGGAGGAGCCGTGGAGCACAATGGGGAAGCCGGGAAGACGGCGGGAGACCTCCTCCAGAATGTCGAACCTCAGCGGAGGCGGCACAAGAACGCCCTGCTCGTTGCGGGTGCACTGGGCGGCGGTGAACTTATACGCGCCGTGGCTGGTGCCGATGGCGATGGCCAGGGAGTCGCACCCGGTCTTGGAGACGAACTCCTCCACCTCCTCCGGGCGGGTGTAGCTGGAATCCTCGGCGGAGACGTTGACCTCGTCCTCCACGCCGGCCAGAGACCCCAGCTCCGCCTCCACCACCACGCCGTGGTCGTGGGCGTACTCCACCACCTTGCGGGTGATCTCGATGTTCTCCTTAAAGGGCTTGGAGCTGGCGTCGATCATGACGGAGGTGAAGCCGCCGTCGATGCAGGACTTGCAGGTCTCAAAATCGGGGCCGTGGTCCAGGTGCAGGGCGATGGGGATCTCCGGGCACTCGATAACGGCGGCCTCCACCAGCTTGACAAGGTAAGTATGGTTGGCGTAGGCGCGGGCGCCCTTGGAGACCTGGAGGATCAGCGGCGCGCGCTGTTCCCTGGCGGCCTCGGTGATGCCCTGGACGATCTCCATGTTGTTGACGTTGAATGCGCCCACGGCATATCCGCCGTCATAGGCTTTTTTGAACATTTCGGTGGTGGTTACTAACGGCATATCATGTCACTCCTGTGTAAGAATTTTGGGGTACGTCAAAATCATTATACCATATCATTCCGTCAATTCAAGTAGTAAAATGCGAAAAAAATGTAAGGGATGACGGCCGCCGGAAAAGTAAAGGACCGGGGGGCCTCCATAAGGCGTCTCCCCGGTCCCGGATCGCGAAAAGCGTCCCAACACGCTCAGGCGACAGGCTCGTTATTCAGGAATTTCTCCAGGCGGTCAAGGCCCTTTTTGATGTTCTCAAGGCTTGTGGCGTAGCTCCAGCGGATGTGGTCGGTGGAGCCGAAGGCCACGCCGGGGACGGTGGCCACAAGGCCGTGCTTCAAAAGCGCCTGGGCGAAGTCCGAGGAGTCGTGGATCTCCTCCCCGCACAGCGTGGTGCCGAAGGTCCCGGACACGTTCATGAAGATGTAAAACGCCCCGTCGGGGGGAAGGCAGCTCACCTTGTCCATGGCCTCCACCCGCTTTACAAAGTACTCCCGGCGTTTGGCAAACTCCGCCCGCATCGCCTCCACGCAGGTCTGATCCCCGTCGTAGGCGGCCACCGAGGCGTACTGGGCGATGTTGCTGGCGTTGCCGGTGGAGTGGCTGAGATAGGTGTCCATGAGCTTGATGATCTCGGCAGGTCCCGCCGCAAAGCCGATCCGCCAGCCGGTCATGGCGAAGGTCTTGGAGACCCCGTTCACCACCACGGTGCGCTTATAAAGCTCCGGGTCGATAGCGGCGGCGGAGACGAACTTCCCCTCGTACACCAGGGTGGCGTAGATCTCGTCGTCGATGAGGTAGAGGTCGTTTTCCACAATGACCCTGGCAAGCGCCCTCATCTCCTCCTCCGAGTAGAGCATCCCCGTGGGGTTGGAGGGATTTGTGAGAATGACGCACTTGGTCCTGTCCGTCACGGCGGAAGCCAGCTGCTCAGGGCTTATCTTAAAACGCGTGGACTCGTCGGTCTTTAAGATCACAGGCACCGCGCCGCACATACGGATGGCCTCCTCATACGTGACCCAGTAGGGCGCGGGGAGAATGACCTCGTCGCCGGGGTTGAGCATCACGCGCATGGCGATGTACAGCACGTGCTTGGCCCCGGAGGTGACGCAGATGTTTTTGTTTTCGTAGTGTACGCCGAAATTCTTCTCAAGATAGCCGCAGATGGCCTTCTTGAGAGGCGCGATGCCGGAGGAGGCGGTGTAGTAGGACTTGTTCCCCTCGATGGCGGCGATGCCGGCGGCCTTGATGTGGTCCGGGGTGAAAAAATCGGTCTCGCCGGCTCCGAAGCTCACCACGTCCACCCCCTGCGCCTTCAACTCCTGGCTGAGCGCATTGATGGCGAGGGTGGCGGAGGGTTTGATGGCGGAGGCGGCGGCGGAAAGGCTTTTCATGACGGATTCTCCAATCTCTTCATTGATTTTACAGTCATTATATGCTCAATCCTGCATTTTGGCAAGTGTGCAAAGCTATTTTCATATGAATATGAATTTTATGTGCGCGTCGTCTTTCATATTTTGTGCAGATTAACACCAAAACACCGCCCCGCCGGAGCCGCGCCAGCCGCATTTTTCCAAAAGAGGGTCCGTTCTCAAGAGTATGTAAATCCTGGGATGCCCCTCCCGGCGGTATCAAACGGCGCGGCATAGCAAATAATAGGCTCGCAATCGAATTCACGGTCTGAGACCTGAGAAGGAGGAACTATGAAAAAAATCGTATATATCGCGTTGGCGCTTGTGTTTGCCCTCACCCTGGTTTCCTGCGGCAATTCCGACGCCGACAGGAGCGACAACACCAAAGACGGCGTCATCGGCGACGGCCTGGACGGCATCGGCGACGGCATCGGAGACATGATGGACGACGTGGGCGACGGCATCCGGGACGGCGTCAACGACATCACCGGCGGCGGGACCAACGGCAGCGGAACCGGGACGAATGGCGCCGGGATGAATGGAACCGGCTCCAACGGCGCCGGGACCAACGGGACCGGGACGACCGGCGGCGCCACAGGCTCCGCCGGCATGGGCGGACGGACCACCGGCTCCAACGGCGGGACGGGCGCCGGCTCCTCCAGCGCAAACGGCGAGGCGGGCGGCAGCAGCGCCTCCGCCGGACGGTAACACAAAATAAAAGACCCTTCACGAGAGGCGGCCGCCTTTCGTGAAGGGCTTTTTTAATGGAACCGCGTCGCCTTATGGTTCCTCCTCGCACTCGGCTCTGAAGGTCTCCAAAAACGCGGGGTTGGTCTTCTCCATATTCACGATCCCGCCCTGTCCGTCCAGGTAGCAGTGCTGGCTCGTCCCCGTGGCGCGAAGCTCCCCGCTCCCGGCGTCCCTCACCTCGTAGCGGAACGCGCAGCGAAACTTGGTCATCTTCACAAGGTGGACGTCGATGGCCACCGTCTCCCGGTAGCGCACCGGCTTTTTGTAGTCGCAGCTCACCGCGATGACGGGACTCATGATCCCCTCCCGCTCCAGCCGCTCATAAGGGTAGCCCGCCTGCTCCATGAATGCCGTCCGGGCCTCCTCAAAATAGCGGATATAGTTGGAGTGGTGCACCACCCCCATCTTGTCCGTCTCGTAGTAATTTACCGTCCGCAGATATGTCCTCATACCGCGCCTCCGCTCTTTATTCTTCTGCTCGTCTGCGCGCTCAATCGCTGATGTCGCTGTCCAGCACCACGGCGAAGCTGTACTCCGGGTGCCGCTTTTTCATCTCCGCGATAAGCTCGTCCCGGATCGTCTCCTTCCGGGCGCACTTGAAATCAATGATGAGGTCGAAGGTCACAAGCCCTCTCTCCGTGTCCACATAAAACCCGTGCATCTGCAAAACGTCCGGGTATCGCACGATAAGCCCCCGCAGCTCGTCCTTCATGGCGGAAAATTCGCTGTTCGACGTGTTGGAGGCGTAGATGCCGATGGTCAGCAGGATGCCGAAGCTGTTGAACACGTCCTCGGAGATGTGCCGGGTGAGGTTGTGGATCTCCCTGGCCGTCATGTCGTCCGGGACCTCCACATGGACAGAGCCGATGATCTTCTCAGGCCCGTACCGATGGAGCGTCAGGTCATAGGCCCCCAGCACGCCGGGATAGCGGCAGATGAACGCCTTCAGCTTCCCGGAGGTCTCGCTGTCGATGCGCGCGCCGATGATCTCCCCCAGGCTCGTCATCAGAAGCTCCACCCCCGACTTGAGCATGATCACCGCGATGGCCGCGCCCAGCCACCCCTCCGGGTTCACGTGCCAGATCATGGACGCCAGCGCCGCCAAAAGCGTGGACAGGGAGACCAGCGCGTCCATCATGGCGTCCGTCCCGGACCCCAGGAGGGCTTCGGAGTTGAGCCTCTTTCCCTGCCCCTTCACATACCGCCCCAGCGCCAGCTTCCCCGCCACGGACACGGCGATGATCACCAGGGACGCCGCGGTGTAAGTGGCGGCCTGAGGCGTTATGATCTTCTTTACGGACTCAAAAAAGGCGGTCAGCCCCGCGATGAGGATGATCACGGCGATGGTAACGCTGGTCACGTATTCCACCTGCCCGTGCCCGTAGGGGTGCTTTTTGTCCGGCCCCTTATTAGCGATCCGCGTCCCGGCAATGGTGATCACCGACGACAGCGCGTCCGTCAGGTTGTTGAGGGCGTCCATGATGATGGCCACCGACCCGGACACAAAGCCCACCGCCGCTTTAAAGCCCACCAATATGAGATTTACCGCAATGCCAATGACGGAGACCCGTACAATGGCCTTCCCGCGCTCCATACCGCGCTCCCCCTCCTATACCGCCAGCATCCGCCTCAGCTGCCCCAGATCGCGGGCAATGAAAAGATGCGGATATTCCTCAAGCTCCCGCCTTGCGGTGGTGCCGGTGAGAACGCCCGCAAAGGCCACCCCGGCGCTCCGGGCGCAGGCGGCGTCCACCGTATTGTCCCCTATGTATATGGCCTCGGCGGCGGGAATATGCATCAGCGCCAGCGCCGTATTCAGCGCCTCCGGGTCCGGCTTCTCCCGGCTCACCGTGTCGGACCCCACGATAACGTCCACCAGCTCCCCCGCCCCGTACTTATCCAGGATCCCCTCGATGCGGAATCTGGCCTTCGTGGTCACAATGGCCGTGGCGCTCCCCCCGGCCTTCAGCGCCGTGAGCAGCGGCAGCGTCTCAGGGTAGAGCGCGGCGGAGGCCACCATCACCTCGTCGGCCTTCTCCATAAAGAGCCGCGAAAACTCCCTGCCCGCGGCCTCCTGGGCGCAGCCCGTGAGCCGTTCAAGGGCGGCGGGGAGCGAAAGCCCGATGGTCCGCCGCGCCGCCTCCCGGTCCGCTGGCGGGAATCCCAGCTTCTCCAGGGCGTAGCCGATGCACGTCAGGATCCCCTGGGTGGTGTCCCCCAGGGTGTAGTCAAAATCAAAAAGAAACGCCCGTATCAAACCTCACGCCCCCTGTCTCCTGAAATTGAAACTTTATCTCGGCAGGTGTAAGGCGACAGCCTTCCCAGGCCCCCTCAATACGAGCCTTCGCCGTCGCATATGTTGCAGATCCCGTTTCCGTCGCATATCACGCACGTCTCATATCCGTCGCCGTAGTTGGCGCTGCCCAAACCTCCACAGCCGGCACACCTTCCGCTCCCGTGGCAGCCCACGCAGATGGTATTGCCGCCTGAGACGCCCGGCGCGCCGTTTCCGGGAATAAAGCAGTAGCACTCCGGGACGGCATATACGACCCTCCACTCTCCGACCCCGCCGCCTGTGATCTCTTCCGCGCCGCTGGATACGAAGACCCCCAGCTCCGCGCCGGTATTACTGCCGTATGTATACTGCTGATACCACACCGAGTTCCCGGTCTGTTTGAGTTTTTTGGATGTGTAGCCCATCGCTTTCAAAGCCTCCGTGTAGGTGACAATAAAATGGGCTACCGTTTCATAGTCGGCGGAGAAATCATACGTGTACATATCGTAGGATTCGCCTGAGTCGCCAATATCGGTCTCTACGTATTCGCCGCTGACATTGAGGGCCGTACAGGGGTCGGGCAGCCACGCCCTGTCGTCGGATTCCTCGCGCGGAGCCGCGCCGCCACTCCCCTTCTCTTCTTCGTCTACCGCGGAATAGCCGCCTGAGGAAGAATAACTGCCGCGGGCGGTGTCGGAATAGCCGGTCCCATTCCTTCCATCGGAGCCGCCGCAGGCGGCCAGAGACAGCGTCATCGCAACAGTCAACAGTACGGCCGCGAGTTTTTTCATCTCGTGTTCCCCCTTATCAAATATGGTCATATCATATCACAGAATGCCTGCAACTACAATACCGCGCCTGCAAATACAGCGAAAAAATCATGATCCCCCTCCCCTGCGCGCCCTCTGGGAAAAAATCAAAAAAACACCTTGACAGGTCAAAAAAACTGTGCTATGATACTCAAGCACGCGCGAGTGGTGGAATTGGCAGACTCGCTAGATTCAGGTTCTAGTGTGCATTACGCACGTGCGGGTTCAAGTCCCGCCTCGCGCACCAAATGGCGCGAATTTGAACCGTTGCTCGGTGTACTTCTTTGAGGGGTTGCTGATGGCGGCGGTCACTTTCGCAAATAGTGAAAAGGCCGGGGGCTGATGCCTCCGGCCTTTCGCTTTGCTTCCTTACTCCTCCAACTCCGGCAGACCGGCGAGGCTGGTGAGCAGGCTAAGGATGCCCGCCAGGACGCTGGCAGATGCGACCATCGCCCAGTTGACCTCGGACATCACGACGGATGTGCCGATGGTGGCCACGGCGGTCTGTGCTACGGTTTTGAGGGCGCGGATGCCTGCGGCTTTGAGCCACTTCTTCCAATCTCTGACCATTGTGTTCCCCTCCTTTCCTTTAGAGCTTGCGGGCGTAGTCGAGGGCGATCCACCCGGCTCCGCTCTTGAGTTTGCCCCAGCCGGAGGCGCTGCCGTCTCCGGGGCGCTCCTCGATGATGGTGTAGATGCCGGGGGCGATGAAGCCCTTGGCGGCGCTCCCCATGCGGGGTTCGCTTCTGATGTAGAGGTCGCTGATGGTGACCTGTACCCTGTACGGGGTGGCGGGGGCCGCCTCCGGGTAGACCTGTTTCCCGGTCTCGTCGAAAACGGCGAAGCCGGGGTTTTTGTCTGCCAGGGCCTTGGCGTTGTCCAGCACCTTGAAGGCTCCGATCTGGGACTTGCTATCCGTCCAGGCTTTCCGCACCCGGTAGAGGTGGGAGGTGCCGGGGTCGGGCGTCGGAGCCGGGGCCGGGGCGCTCCCCAGGCGGCGGGTGACCTCGGCGGCGATCTCCGGGTGCCGGTCGAGGAGGTACTTGCCGGGGCAGGCTTTGTTGGCGAACCAGCAGTGGACGGTCATCACCATCTCCCCAGGCGCGGGGGTATAGGCCAGGGTCTTGGCCTTGTCTCCGAGCCAGATGAGCTTGGTCTTGCCGTTCCTCCGGCAGATGTCCTCGCACAGATCCACGAGGGCGGCGTAGGCTTTGGCGGTGACGGTGTAGGGGTGCGTGGTGTCGCAGGCCGTCTCGATGGTGATGGCCCGGTGGTCGTTGGCGGCGTTGGAGCTGCACCAGCTCCGGTCTTTCTCCTCTACGCAGAGGCCGATGTCGCCGTCCTTGCCCACGACATAGTTGCAGGACGCCTGCTTCGAGGTCGGCTGGAATACTTCCAGGCCGCGCTTGGCGGTCACCTGGCCCACGAAGCAGTGGATGGTGATGCGGTCGATGGCGTGGGTGCGCGGGCTGTTCTTATTGGGCGAGATCATGGTGATGCTCGCCAGAGGGCTGTTGCTCATTTGCGGTTCCTCCTCCTTTAGAGGTCTGTTTTGTGTGCGCCTTTGTTGAGGTGCTTGTCCAGCATGGTGAGGGCGTCCTTGCAGGGGCCGTCGCAGCCTTGCTCGATGAGGCCCTGCAAGGCTCCCCGCAGGCCGTAGCAGATGATGGTCTGCTCGTCCTGGATGGCCTTGATGACCTCGCTCTGCTTTTTGTTGCTCTCCAGCACCTTGTAGACGGCTATGACCGCCCCGACGAGCGCTCCGAGGGCGGCCAGGAGGCTCGCGGCCTTGATGATGGTGTCCGCGTCAATATACATCGGTTTCACCTCCCCCCTGGTAAGCGCTGTCGGGCATTTCGTTGCTGCCGATGATCTCCACATAGCGGGCGTTGGCGGCGGCGATCTCGTCGGTGAGGGCTGTGTCGCCCAGCTCGCCGAGCCGGAGGGCCATCGCCCGCAAAAGGCGGGCTTGCTCCTCGCATAGCAGGCAGAGGGCTTCGATCATCCGCAGATTACTCATCCCTCGGCCTCCGTCCAGCCGTAGACACCCGGCTCCCAGACATTGTTCTCGATGTCCGAGGTGTAGCGGTGGCCCTTGTGCGTTACCTTTGCGCCCTGGGGGTAGGCGTCAAAGGCTCCGACCGGCTGCGACCATTCGGGCCATTCCTCGGCGGGGTCGGAGGCGGGTGCCCAGAGGCTGACGGCGGCGTCGGGCGTCCAGTCGGCCTGGGAGGTGTGGGGCTGGATGCAGCGGTAGAGCCTGCCGTTGTATTGCCGGAGCTGTCCCTCGGTATATGCGACGGGATAGGCCCAGGGACTGAACAGGTCGGCGTGTTCGGCGGCGGTCACGGCGTCCACGCTGCCGGTCTCAGCGAGGGTGACGAAGGTGATGGCGGCGGCCTCTTGCGCCTGCTGGACGGTGGCGGCGGCGGGGGTGTACTTGTCCACATAGCTGTTGTGGCTGTCGATGATGTACCAGTCGTAACAGGTGCCCTCGGCGTCGGTGTCGGTGTGGTACTTCTCGACGATGCGGAAGTTGTCGATGGCGATGCTGTCGGGGTACTTCCTCACGACCTGCTGGAAGCCGTCGAGGTCGGTGTGGGCCTCGCCCACGGTCTTTAGGTTCTCGACCGTCACGCCGTTGCGGGCGACGGTGCCGAAGATGTAGTCCATTTTGCTCTCTCCTTCCGGGCGTAGGCCCTGACTATTGCTTTCAGATTGCGCTGGGTCTTAGGCTTGACGAAGCGGGCGAAGATGTGCTGGGCGTTGCAGTGTTTTAGCTGCCCGAGGCGGGAGAGGAGGCCCTGGGCCATCGTGATGGCGATGGTGAGGCCGCGCGTCACGCGCTTGTAGTAGCTGGAGAGCTGCCGTTTGAGCCGGAATAGATTGCGCTTTCGGAGTAGGGTGTAGCCCTCGCCGTAGCGGTAGCCGAGGGCGGTCGGCAGTCTCGGCTTGCGGTGGCGCTGTTTGCGCTCCTCCAGGTGTTGGTGCGCCCGCTCCACCTTGGCGGTGAAGGAGGTGCGGAATAGCTGCCAGTTGTCCTTTATCCTGAGACCGTGTTCGCCGAGCCAGTTTCCGATGGCGGTGATGAGGCGGTGGAGCATCCGCTTGTTGGGGCCGAAGATGGTGAAGTTGTCCATGTAGCGGATGAAATGCGCCACGCCGAAGCCGCCCTGCCGGATGAGGTGGTCGAGGGGCTGGAGGAAGGTGTTGGCGAGCCATTGGCTGAAATATGCGCCGATGAGGATGCCGTCCTTGATGACGGCCCAGACGACGCCGAGGAAGCGGCGGTCTTTTACGAGGGTCTTTAGGCGGGCCATTACCAGGTCGGGCCGGAGGCTCTCATAGAAGTGATGGATGTCCAGCTCGACGCAGTATTTCGTCCCTTTGGGGTCGTCGCGCATCCAGCGCCTGATGGCGGCCTGTCCGTAGTGGATGCCCCGGCCTCGGATACTGCCGCAGCACCAGCGATCCATGCCGCGCATCATCACGGGCTGTAATACCTGGATGACGGCGTGGTGGATGTATTGGTCGGGCCAGAGCTTCGGCTCGTAGATGTCGCGCCACTTTCCGGCGCTCTTGTCCCAGCGGCGCTTCATGGTCGGGATGGCGGGGCAGAAGCCTTGAATCAGGATGCTCCGAAGGTCTTTGATGCGCTGTTCCTTGTTTGCCTCTACCCAGGCGACCACGGTGTTCGGGCGGTGATGGGGCCGCCAGCGGTGGGTGCGGTTTACCTCGTCCAGCGCCAGCGCGAGGTTTTCGTCTGAAAGCAGTTTTGTATATAGGTCTTTCGCTCTTTTCACGGGCTTTACTTCTCCTTGATGCTTCACGGCGTTTCCTGCGCCCTCCGGGATGGAGGGAGTACTAAGTCGTGCCCTTACGCAAAATCTTCACCGAGGGGTGTGCGACTACTGCACCCATCTATATGTCAACAGCGCCGGGGCGCGGATGACCTGAGAAGTGTGGTGGCTTTGCTTGCCTGCAAGGTGACGGCAGCCGATGTTGCTGTTCGAGTTCGAGGCCGAGTTGTTGCCGTTGAGGTAGAAGGGGCCGTGGTTCTGGTTCTGGTTGTAGTTGCCACCAGCGTGCAACACCACCCCGGAGGAGTTGTAGTTGCAGTAATCCGCTCGTAAGCCCAGAAGGAGAGACCGAAACCGGAAAGAAACACCGGACTACTGGTGCAGTAGCCCCAGTTTGTACCCTGCGCCCGTGGCGAATTGCGGGCGCGGGTTTTGTTCTGATGGTTTGGATGCCAAGGGGGAGAAATCCCCCTTGGCGAACCCCCTTTTAAGGGAGTTTTTGGAGACGGCAGCCGATGTTGCTGCCCGAGTTCGAGGCCGAGTCGTTGCCGTTGAGGTAGAAGGGGCCGTGGTACTGGCTCTGGCTGTAGTAGCCACCAGCGCGCAACACCACCCCGGAGGAGTTGTAGCCGCAGTAATCCGCTACATAGGTCGTCTCACTGCCGCTTACCTCCGAGGGATAGAGCGCCCAGCCGAAGCCGGAGGCGGTCGGGATGCCCCAGGCGCTGATCCAGTTGCTGGAGGTGGGCCGGGTGCCGGTCAGCGTCCCTCCCGTGGTGTCGCTGAAGCTGGCGGGGTTCTTGATGCAGTAGATGTTCGCGCCGCTGAAATAGATGCCGTCTACCCAGTCGAACACATTGTCCCACAGGCCCTCGATGTAGCGGTATTGGGTGAAGCCGTAGGAGGTGCGGGATGTTGCGGTGGTGCCGGTGTGATAGGGCATCGTGTCGGTCTGCCCGTTGTTCTTCTTGCTGCCGCTGTCGGAGCAGCCGTAGCCGATGACCTTCTGCCCGTTCCAGTCGGCGAACTCTACTAAATACAGCATCATGATCGTCCAGTACATGGCGAAGTCGTACTGGTAGGCCGTCGCGCCGAGGTTGTGGATGCCCGAGCGGGCATTTGCGCGGGTGATGCTTACCTGTTGCGCCGCGCCGGTGGTACTCTTGTAGCCGCTGGCGCAGTGGTAGCGGCCCACATAGACGGTGTTGCGCTCGCCCTTGCCGTCGCCACGGTCTGCATGGGCGGGGGAAACGGAGAAGCCCGCCTGCGCCTTGTCGGAGATCTGGAGGGTCATGGTCGCGCCGCTCTTTGTCCACTTGTACCAGTATTTCGGGATGCTGACCAGCTCGCCGAGGGCGCTGTCGGTGGTGCGCTTCATCCCGGCCCAGGGCTGGAGGTTGTCGAAGGGGGAGCTGTACGCGCTCGCACCGCTGTAATAGGGCACGGGGTTGGTGAAGCCGCTGGCGGCGTCGGTGCGGCTCCAGGTGGTCTCCGGGCCGCCGTTCCATTTGACGCCGTAGGTCTTGGGGAAGTCGGCGGTCACATTTGCGGTGACGGCGGTGGGGGCGAAGTGGTTGGTACCCTCGGCGACCTTGATGGTGATCTTGCCGCTGCCGTTGGCCTGCCCGACGCTCTTGACGGTGACGGTGGCGGCGGCCTGATCCACGGTTGCGGTGGCGATGGCGGTGGCGGCGTTCTCCACGCTGATGGTGCCGTCCCCGGCGCGGGTCACTTTGATGACGACCTGAGTTGCGCTGGCGGTGAGGGCCACGGTGGTCGGGTTGATGCTGAGGGTGCCGGGGGCCTTGGTGATCTTCCAGGCGACGGTCTTGGCGGTGATGTTCCCTCCGCTCCAGCAGTAGTTGTCTTTCGGGGTGAAGGTGGCGTTGTAGCTCTTGGCGGTGGTGCCGGTATAGTCGCCGCCGATGGTGAGCTTGATGGGGTCGTAGTTCGTCCAGGCGGCGGTGATGAGTGCGCCGGTGTAGACCTGGGTGCCGTTCTGCGTGGGCGTGGTGGTGATTGGCTGGCGGCTGATGCTCCAGGTCACTGTCCGGGCCTCGGTGGTGCCGCCCTCCCAGTGGTACTTCCCTTTCGGGGTGAAGGTCGCCTCGTACTCTCCGGCGTCGGTAGCGCTGATTTTGCCGCCGATCTCCAGGGCGTCGGTGTTGTAGCCGTTCCAGGAGGGTTCCTGCGCCTCCCCGTTGTAGATGAGCGCCCCGCTCTGCGTCGGCAGGCCGTTGATGACATAGGCGAAGTCCTGGATGGCTTTGAGGGCGTCGTCGGCGGTCTGCTTTACCTTGCCCAGCTCCTCGCGGATGTCCGGGTGGGCCTCTTTGTCGGCGTTGTGGCCCGCGATGGCGGTGGTGATGTCGCCGGGTTCGGCCTTGCCGTTCCAGGCCGCTTTTTCAGCGGCTGAAACATGGCTGTTTGCGTCGCTGGTGTGTTGGGTGAGTGTCTGTCCCTGCTTGGTGATGGCCTGTCCCTGGGCCTCCAGGGCGGAGTCTGTGGTCTCCATGTAGCCGCTGAGGGTTTCGTCCAGCTCTTGGAGGTCATGCCGCAGGGTCGGGTGTGCCTCCGGGTCGAGGTTGTGGTTCTCGATGTCCTTCTTGGTGGCGTAGATGAGGGAGGGGTCGAGGAGGCAGGAGACGCTTTCGGCGTCGGAGATGATGACGGGGATGGTGATGTGTTTCTCTACGGTCTCCACGCTGGCGGCGGGAATGAAGTCGGCGGTGTCATAGGCGTTTTGGTAGCAGTAGAGGATGTCGCGCTCGCGCTCCTCCGGGGCCTCCGGGTCGGCGGCGAACAGGCCGATCTCGCGCCAGTAGAAGCCGTCCTGCATCCCGGCGTTGCTGAACGAGCCGGAGATGTCCACATAGCTGTTGTCGCCGGTCTGGGAAACGGAGGCGTCGATCTCGGTCACGAGGTCAACGAGGGCGGTCATGGTGGCGATGGGGCCGGTGAGGGTGCCCTTGCCGAGCTTGATCTTGGTGAACTGGATGCCCTCGCCCGCGAGGGTGCGATTGTAGAGGGCCTTGCCTGCGTTGGTCAGGCGCGGGGGTTGAAACATGGCTTTTCTCCTCCTTTGGTTATGAGCGGGCCGGGTCTGCCACGCCGAGCCGGATGAAGTCGCCGGTGTGGAGCCAGTGTCCGATGTAGAGGGTCATGGGGTCGGTGCTGAGGTCGAGGATGATTTCGTCGAGCCACGCCGAGAGGCGCTTTACGGTCGAAAGGACGCGGGTGAACTCGTCCACATCCTCCGGGGTGATGGCGGGGTTGGTGGTGTAGGCTTTGAAGTGGAACGGTTTGCCGCCGTACTCGAACCACTCGCTGATGCGCCCGGTCTGGAAGATGGCCTCGATGATCCTGTTGACGGCGTAGGGCGTCCCCATCTTCATGTAGAAGGTGAGCGCTCCCTGTACCAGCGCCCGCTTGACGGGGAGGCTGTAATTCTCGTCGTAGGCCGGGGCGCGTAGCTCTACGGCCAGGAGGTCGAGGGCCTGTTCGTCCAGTTGGTCGATGGCGGCGTACACCCGCGCCCGGTCTGCGTAGGCGCAGACCTTGGCGATCTGTCTGCCGATGGCGTAGGCGATGGCCTGCACCTCGGTCTGGGAGGCCAGGTTGTAGGGCGCGATCTCGGTGAAGCGGCTGTCTTGGAGTTTAGTCATCTTCGAGCCCTCCGTAGGTCAGCGAGGCTTCCCCGGAGAGCGCGGCGACGGAGGTGCCGTTGACGGCGGCGTAGGTCGGCGCGGTGATGTCCACGCGCTTGGCTCCGGCCCGCATGATGGCGGCGGTCAGCTCCGAGGGGTTGATGTCTCTGCCGATGGTGCGCTGCCACTTGATGTAGTCGGCCACGGCCTGCTTGACGGCGTTCTGGATGGCGACGGCCTGGGCGCTGTCCGAGCGGTTGATGTAGTAGGTCAGCTCGATGGTGTAGGTCACCTCGGTCGGGGCCGCCACGGTGAGGGTGTCGGTCATGGGCCGCAGCTCGTCGCTGGAGAGGTAGCCTTTGAGCCCTGCGATGGTGGTGCCGTCCGGGGTGCTGCCGTCTGCCATTATGAACACGATGTCTACGCGGCCCGCCTCGGCGTCACTGGTAGCGATGACATCGCCGATGGCGGCGTTGTACTGCTTGGCCAGGTACTCGTAGGCGTCTTTGGGGCCTGCCGTGGAGTAGCCGCTGGGCGCGTTGAAGATGCGCTCGGCGAGGTCGGCGTCGCTCTCTTGGTCTGCGCCGCCGTTGGTGGCGCTGATGTTGGTGGCGCTGGCGATGTATGGCGCGGGGTCAACGATGGTGTTGATCTCCCCGACCGCGATGCCGTTGCCGGTCGCGCCGGTCTCGGTACAGGTGGCGGTCACTTCTACGGTGGAGCCGCCTGCCGGGATTTCGGCGTAAGCGTCGGTGGCGAAGTAGATGCTGTCGGCGGTCGCCACGCGCGTCCCTGCCGGGATGCCGGTAGCAGAGGTACGCGGGGCGCTGATGGTGAAGCGGATGGTCGCCACGGCTGCCGTCGCCGGGTTGCGGGTTACGCCTTTCAAAAGGCCGAGGTTCTCCAGGAAGCCGCCGTAGCTGTATTTGAGGAGGTTCTGCTTCCCGGCCCGGTCAACATAGTTGAGGGCCTGGAAGATCTGCGCGGCGGCGCTGATGAGGACGCCCCGGTGGGGGCTTGCCCGCTCCAGCTTGATCTCCTTGCCGCTGGCCTCGGTCATGTAGCGCTCGTAATCGGCGATCATCTCGGCCTCTATCTCGGCGGGGGTCTTGTTGTCGATGAAGCTGATGTCGGGGGCGTTCTTGATGGGGTCGATGTCAGGCATTTGTAATCACCACCTTTGGAAATACGGAGCCGCCGTCTACGCTGAGCCATTCGACGGCCTTGACGCGCACCTCCGGCACGAATTGGGCTACCTTTGCGGCGACTTCCGCTGTGAATAGGCTGCGGGCCGCCTCTGCGGGGCGGTCTAAGAAGGATAGGTCGAGGCCGAACTCCCGGTCAAAGGGGAGCGTCCCTTGCTGCGTGGTGAGCAAAAAGGAGAGCTTGCGGCGCAGCTCGTCCACGGGGCGGTCGATGAGGGTGAAGTCCAGCTCGAAGTTGTAGGGGGATGTGTTCATGTGTATTCCTCCAGGGTCAGGCTGACGGTCGCCTTGGCAAGCTCGCCCCGGTTATATATCTTGTTCCAGGCTTCGCTCGCGCTGGCAATCTTGAAGCGGTTGGCTCCGACCGGGCGGTTGCCCACGATGAAATATTCCGCTGTGCCGCTCTCTACCATGTCGGTGATGGCCTCCAGGATGTTCCGGGGCCGGACGCCGAGGGTGGAGGATAGGTAGACGGAGATGCTGATGCTTTGATTGTCGGGGCCGAGAAATTCCGCTCTCGGCTTGGTGCCGAAGGTGGTGTGGGTCGTCCAGCGGCCTGCGACCTGCCGGGTCATGGTCTGGAGGAGGAGCGCATCCTTATCGCTGACGCGGAAGATGATGCGGCTGCCGAGGGTGGCGATGACGGACATGGTGGTTCCCTCCTTTAGTGCGGGGCGCTGGTTTCGCCGTGGACGCCGGTGTGCGTGTGATTCTTTAGGCTGATGCCTCCGGCTACGATGTCCCCGTCTGCCTTGATGTCGCCGGTCACGGTGACGCTGCCGGTGACGGAGAGGTCGCCGTCGATGATGATGGTGTCGCCCTTGACGGTGACGATGCCGTCCTTTTGCCGGAGGTAGGCGGTGCCGTCCCGGTCGAAGTCGATGCGGAAAAGGCCCGCGCCGGTCTCTGCCGGGAGGTTCTTATCGCTCCAGAAGCGGCCCAGCACCACCCCGGCCTCCGCGCCGTTGGATAGGTGAAGCACCAGCACTTGGTCTCCCGGCTCCGGGAGGTGGTAGCGGGTGGAGAGCATGGGCAGGAGCTGCGTCACGCTGTCGTCCCGGTCTGCGTAGGTGACGGCGACAAGGCCCTTGGCGGTGTCTACGGCTGAAACCTTGCCGATGCGGATGATGTTGTCGCTCATTTGCGGTTCCTTTCTCCCCTTATGCCACGAGGGACAGTTCGAGGCTCATGGTGTAGCCGCTGCCGAGGTTGTGGGTCACTTTGTCGATGTAGTATTTGCCGGACAGCTTCCCGAGGCCGGTGATCTGTATGGTCTGGGCCGCAAAGAGGGCGGCGTTGCCCATTATGGTCACGGAGAGGGTCGTCGCGCTGTGGTTTGCGTCGGCGACCGCCGCTTTGATCTTGCGCTCGGCGTCTGCTACGCTGTCGGCCTTGCCGGAGCTTTTGAGGATGCGCGGGCCTTTGCCGGTCTTGGCGGTGATGTCCTTCTCCGTCTTGGGGTCGGTGTAGGCGTACTCGCCGCCCGTGTAGGTGCCCGCGAGGGTGGTCTGCCAGTTCCAGCTCTCCATGTCCGAGGGGGCGAGGGTCATGACGGGCGGCTTCGCCTTGTATGCCTCGCGGTCGAAGATGACGAGCTTTTTGGCGTAGACCTTCAGCCCCAGGCCGTAGGTCTTGCAAACGCCCATCAGGAAGTCGCAGTCGGTCTGATTCGATTGCTCGATGGATGTGAGGGTGAAGTCGAAGCCCTCGGCGTCCCAGCTGAGGGCTATTCCGGCGCGGCCCGCGATCTCGGTGGCCATCTCTTTGATGGTCACATTGGCCCAGACCTTGGAGCGCTGCGTCTCGCGGAAGGCTCCGTCTGCCGGAACGGAAACGCCGGAGATGCTGCCGGTGATGGGCCAGCCTGCGAAGGTGAAGTTGTCCAAAGTGAAAGAGCCGCAGGAAAGGACGCGGGTGTCTCCCTCCCGCGCCCAGTCCTGCAGCTTGATTTTGGCGGTGAGGGTGTCCCCGGCAGCCGGCATCCATGCGTTGATCCAGCGGCGGTTGCGGTCTTGGATGGTGATGTCGAGGCTGTCGGCCTCGCCGCTCGCCGGGTCGGTGTATGTGATGGCGGTGGTCTCGCCGCTGATTTTCGCGGTGACGGTGGTGCCGTTCCAGGTCAGGTCAACGGCGGCGGTGCGGGTTCTCATGCGTCCTCCCTCCAGATGGGTGCCTCGGCGGTGTTCCCCTCCTCCGGCACGGGTGGTGTCTGGAGGAGGGTGCCCGCTCTGAATGTGAAGATGTCGAGCAGGGGGAGGTTGGCCTGCATGAGCCAGCCGGTGTGCCGGGCGTCCCCATATACCTTGTAGGCGATGGCGTCCCAGGTGTCGCCCTGCTCGGTGGTGTATGTTGCGGTGTCGTTCATGGTGTCCCCTCCTTTACGCGGGGGCGAAGCTCTTGCGGCGCTCCTCGGCCCGCATTTGCTGGTAGAGGCGCTTGAATTCCGCGAAGCTGATGCGTCCGGCCTCCTCTGCCTCGGCCTTGGTGGTCGGGCCGTAGAAGTTGAAAACGGGCGCGAAGATGATGGTCTCGCTTTGGTCGAAGTCGTTGTAGTCGTCGCCGCCTCTGCCGCCTCCTCCGATGCCGTCGAGCATTTGCGCGAGCTTGGACAGGGGCAGGATGGCCTCCGGCTCCTCGCCCTCGCCCACGACGGCCAGGGTCGGGTCGGTAGCGATGCCGCCCGAGGCCAGGAGCGGGATGGTCGGGATGCTGAGACCGAAGTGCGTGCCTCCGACGACTGGCACCCAGTCGGGGATGTCGAAGGAGACGCCGTTGATCTTCTCAATGACCCAGTTGATGGCGCTGATGACGGCGTTGATGGGCACCTTGGCGATGTTGACGATGCCGCCGAAGATGTTGCCGAAGATGCCGACGATGCTGTCCCAGGCGGCGCTCCAGTTGCCGGAGAAGATATTGGTGATGAAGTCGATGAGGCCGCTGAATACGGCGGTCACGCTGTCTATCACGGGGCCGATGGTGGCAAAGGCCGCATTTAGGACGGTGCCGATGAGGTCGGCGATGAACGAGATGGCGGGCGAAAGGGCCGTCAGGATGGTCGAGACCAGGGTGCCGATGAGCGTGATGATGGGGGCGAGCTTCTCTATTATCCCGGCGAGCGGGGTTAGAAGCTGGATCACCACATTCAAAATCGGCTGGATGGCGGTCATTAGGGCCGTCAAAATCGGGGAGAGCGCCTGGATGAGCGAGGATATCACGGGCAAAATGGCGGTGATGATCTGCATGAGGGGCGGCAGTAGCTGTTGAATGAGCGCGATGATGGGCGGCAATACCGTCTGTATTAACTGCATGATGATCGGCAAAATGGCCCGGATCAGCTGCGTTAGGGGCGGCAGGACGCTTTGGATGATCTGCGACAATAGTGGCAGGACATCCGAGGCGATTTGGCCCGCGAAGTCTACTACCAGGGGCACCAGCTCTTGGATGGCTGGCAGCATCCCCTCGATGGCTCCAGTGATGACCGGGAGAACGGCCTCGATGGTCGGCTCCAGGGCTTCGATGGCCTCGGTCATGCTGTCGAACAGCTCCATCGCCATCGGCTCCAGGGCGACCTTCATCTTGTTCTTGAATAGCTCGAACCGCTCGGCGAAGGAGTAGGTGTCCTCGGCGGCGGTGCCGATGGTCTCGCTGGATGCCTCCAACTGCGACTGCAGCTCCTCCAGGGAAAGCGCCCCGCTGTCGATGGCGGCGATCATGGTGGAGGCGGCCTTGCTGCCGAAAGCGGTGCAGGCGATGTTGTAAGCCTCGGTTTCGCTGTCGGCGTTCTTGATCTGCTCGATGTAGCTTTGCAGGCCCTCGTTTACATTGTCGAAGCCGTCCTTGGCGGCGTTCTTGGCGGCGGTCTTTAGGGCGGTGAAAACGGTGGAGGCGTCATAGCCTGCCTTCTCCACCTGGCCCAGCAAGACGGCGCTTTCCTCAAAGCCGAAGCCCACGGTCTGCAACTGTGCGCCGTAGCTCTGGAGGTTGCCCATCAGCTCGGAGAAGCCGACGCCGGTGCTTTGGCTTACCTTGAAAACCCAGTCCATAGCGCCGGCCATGTCCTCCTCGGCGATTTGCCAGTTTTGGAAGGCCGTGCTTGAGCTTTCGATGACGGTGCCGAGGTCGTCCCCCAGCATGGAGGACACCTGGAGGGCCTGGGAAGATAGCGTCTCCAGGGTGTCGCCGGTCACTCCGAGGCGGGTGTTATAGTCGGCGATAGCCTGGGCCGCGTCCCCCATCTCTGCCGGGACGGAGGAGTAGACGGCTTTCATGCTGTCCTCCAAGTCCTCCAGGGCCTCGCCGGTCGCGCCGGTGCCGATGCGGATGGTGTCATAGGCGGCGTCGAACTCGGTGCCGAGGTCATATAGGGCCGTGCCCGCTGTGACGGCGGCGGCGGTGACAGCAGCTACAGCGATAGCAATGCCCTTGAAGACTGCCTTGGCTCCGCTCGAAAATGAGCCAAGGGTGCTCTGTGCCTCCTTGGTCGCTCCCTTGAAGGAGCTGTCTACTTTGCCCGCGATTTTAATGGCGAGCTCGTATTCCTTGCCGCTTGGCATACGCTGTCACCTCCTCCGCTAAGTCGTTCAGCTCGTCGATGGGTAGCTTCATTAGATAGTCGAGGCCCGTGCGCGTCTGCGCTGATAGTGCGACCAGCGCTTTTCTGATGGTGGGCGCGGACAAGCTGGTTAGTCCGCGCCGAAGATAAAACCCGAGACGATGTTTTTGAGCTTGATGGCCTCCCGCGCCGGGAGCCGGGTGAAGAACTCAATGGGCTTGCCAGTGATCCGGGCCGCGATGATGGTGGCGTACTGCAGGGACATCTCCGGGAGCATATCCACTGCGCCACCCTTGGACATCTGCTTTTGGGTGGCGATCATGTCGGCAGCGGTGATGTTCTTCAGGCCGGACAAGTCTACCTCGGTGAAGGTCTCCTCCTCGAAGGTGTAGGGCTTGGCGAAGCGGAGAACCAGGTCGTTCTTCTCCTCCGGGGTAGCAGGGGTGGTGATGGTCTTCTCGTTCATTAGCACTGAGACCTCGCTTTCGCCAGAATGTCAACGCCGTTGATCTTGTAGACGCTGTTGAGCTTGTCCAGCTCGATGCGGGGCTTGTCGTCCAGGTCAATGCGGATGTAGGTACACTCCAGTTTGATGGAGCTTCCCATCGCCGCGCCCTGCTTGACGGTGCCGCCCGTGATGCTCTTGCATCTGCCGCGCACGATGACGCGCATCCCGACATAGTCCACGCCGCCTCCGGGGGTCTCGGTCTGTATGGAACCCCGGAGGGTCAGGTTTACCTGGTCGCCGGGGATCATCATGTCGAACATACTGTCGATGACGGTGCGGAAGGGAATCTCCATCTCTTGCGAGCCGAAGTGTCCGATGGTGGGGTCGTCAATCTCGCCCAGGATGCCGGGGCCGCTGATGGCCTCGCTGATGGCCTCGAAGTCGGGGAGCGTTACCTCCCCGGAAAGACCGAGCAGTTTGCTGACATCCCGGTAGACATTGAACATATTGATTTTAGTGGGAATTCCGTTCATGGCTGCGCTCCTCCTTTACTCCTGCAGCGCTGCGACCAGCGCGTCGGTGTCGAACTCCAGAATGGCCTCGATGTCCTCGGCGGGGGTATAGGGCGCGAGGTAGAGGTGGAAGGTGATCTTGCCGTTGAGGATGTCGGTGGCGGGGTTCTCCTCCTCCAGGTATTCCACCCGGTAGGCGGCGCAGTACCCACGGGCCACATATCCGTTTCCGGCGATGTTGGCGCTGTCCACGATGTTCTCGATGAGCCGCTTGTTCATGGGGTCATCGACCTTCTGGAAATAGGTCAGGATGAAGCTGTTGCCCGCCCAGGTGAAGAAGCGGCGGCAGCCGATCCAGCGGTCTTTCGGGTCGGTGGTGCTGGGATAAGCGGCGGTATTGTTGCCCCAGGTCTTGAAGCCGTTGAGGTTGAGGGCCGTGGAGACGCCGTAGCTGTTGACGGTGTTGGCCTGATCCTGGTCGAGGACGACCTCGGTGCCGTCCTGCAAGACCACGGCGGTCGCGCCGCAGGCTTTGTTGGACGGATAGAGGACGGGCACATCGTCATTCTCGGCGTCCAGCTGCTGCATGAGGCCAGCGAGGATGGCCGAGAAGTAGAACTTCTTGTCGCCAACGGCGAGCATGGGCCAGCAGGCGATGGCGTGGGCGCTGGTTGCGCCGAGCTTCTCCTTGGCGGTCTTGACATCGGTATAGGTGGCGGCGAAGGGCACGGGGGTCTCGCCCTCGGTCACGCCGCTCGCGGTGCAGATGTCGATGACGCACTCGCAGGTGAAGCAGCCGTTGATCTCGATGCACTTGGCCTGCATAGCGGCGGCCACGCTGGGGTAATGGCTCCAGCCGGGGGCCAGGAGCAGGCCGGGGGTCATGCCGAAGGTCGGGTAAATCTGCCGGATGAGCTGGAGGCCGGTCTCGGTGTTCCCGTTGGCGGTGCCGATGATGTCGCTGTATTTGATGGCGGTGGGGTCGAGCTTGTAGCCGCTGTCGAGCCTGATGGTCTCCCGCGCGTAGGCGCTGCCGGTGGCCAGCAGGGTCACGATGAGCTTGCCGTCCGCGTCGAAGGCCAGGGTGTAGTCGGTGCCCTCGGCCAGCTCGCTGCCCTCATCCTCGTCTTTGAGGACGAGGGTGGTCTTGATGACGCCGGTGTCCTCGATGACCGCCTGATGGTCGGCCACGGTCAAGTCCGCAGCGGAGAGGGCGGTGCGATGGGTCGCGGGGTCGAGGACATTGATGAGAACGATGGGGGCGACATTCTGGACATTGAAGCAGCTGTAAATGCTCTGGCAGAGGGTGTAGTGTTCCCAGTCGTCGGAATAGCCGACAGCGGCGCAGGCTTCCTTGTAGGAGTAGCACAGCTTCGGCTTGTTGACGGCGGCGGCGGGGTCGTCCACGAGGTTGACCGGCGCGGTGCCGATGATGACCTGCAGGCCAGCCGTCCCGGTGATGGGCGCGGTCAGGCTGGTTCCCTGTTCGGTCACATAAACGCCGTGTTTATAGGGCATCTTTGGTTCCTCCTATCTTAGAGAGATTTTGTGATTTGCTGGTAGATGTTGAAGTATGGGCCGCGCCCCGCCTCGATCTGCTGGCGGGCCTCCACGAAGTCGGCCAGCGGAAGGATGAGGTTGTGGATGAGCGGCACCTGTTTCGCCTTTTCCATGAGCGGGGCAGGGGCCTCGGTGAACATGGCGTAGCGGGGGCAGATGTTGCGGATGGTTGGGCCGCAGTAGACCTTGGTGCCCGCTGCGGCTTTCGCCTGCTCTGCCCGTTTCTTGCTCTTGGTCATGCGAGCGCGTCCTCCTTTTCGATGGCGGGCACCTCAAAATGAAGGAGGAGGCCGCCGTAGTAGTAGGGATAAGTGTCCTCGTCGGAGAGCGTCCATTCGAGCGGATGCCGGAGGTTGAACTTCCCGGCGAGGTCGGGGCGCTTGCCGAAGCGCTCCAGCACTCTGCCGATGATGGCGAGGATGTCTTGGTGTCCGTGTCTGGCGGTGTTGTCGTCGCAGACGCAGATGATGACCGCGACACTCACCTCGTGCCCGTCGTCCTCGGTGGCCTTTTTCCCGTTCTGTATCTCCGAGACGATGTACGGCTCCGGCACATCTGCGTCGGTGGGTTCGTCGTCGCTTCCCTGCTTTACGGGGAGGGAGTGGGTATAGGCCCGGAGCGGCACGGCGTGGCCGAGGCTGTTGTAGTAGGTCTTGCCCTCGAAGATGCGGTTGAACTCTGCCGTCAGGCTCTGTTCGAGATCCACGAGGGTTCCGGCGTCGATGCTCATGCCTTTGCTCCTTTCGAGATGGTCTTGTCGATGTATTTGCGGATGTTGGCGTCGAGTAGCTCGGCGATTTGCGGCTTGACCTCGCCGTAGACGGCTTTTTCGTTGCCGACCATCTTAGGGATGGAAACCGCGTAGAAGGTCTTTAGCGGTGTTCTCGTAGAGCTGCGCCTTTGCGTGATGAGAATGTTGTCGTTTTTGAGCTGAGCGACAAAGGCCTTTCGGCCACCAACCTCCAGGGGCTTCATGCCACTTGCTTTCAGCACTTTGCCCTTGATAATATCGGGCCTGCCGGGGCCGACGCTTGGGGCTTTCGAGCTGACTTTGAAATTGATGATATTTAGAGGCTTTCCCTGGGTGCGGATGATTGCCCTCTGGGAGCGGTTGGTGGCCGATTCAATCTTCATGGCTTTGTTGAAGCGGCTTGTCTGGATTGCGTAGACCTCTTGGGCCTTTTTGACCAGCATCGTCCGAGCGTCCTTTGCAGTAGCATTGATGGCCTGCTTGAGTACGGTCGGAGCCTTGCTGTGGTACTCTCCGAGTTGGTCGGAGACCGTCTTGATGAGGCCGTTGTCATCTGCAGTGAAAACAATCACGAGCGGTTCGCCTCCATCTCAATGATGAGAAGCCCGTCCTGCGTGTCGGTGTCCACGACGCGGTACTTGCGGGCGTCGAAGGTGATGAGGTTGCCGATGGCGGGGCGCGGCCCGTAGTCGGCGGCCTTTAGCATCAGGAGCTTGTGCCCGGTGTAGAGGCCGCTGTCGCTGGCGGTGTAGACGCGCTTGGCGGTGCGCCGGATCAGCTCGTCGTTGTCCACGACGACGCGGATGGTCTTGCCGTTGACCTCATGGTCGCCCCAGAACTCCTCCCGGTCGCTGTACCACACAGTGTCCAGGTCGCTGGCGATGATGTCCTTGAACGGGCTGCTCACTTTGCGGCTCCCTTTGCGGGAGGTTTCTTGCCCTGCGCCCTCGCCTTGCCGGAGGTGGTAGCGGCTTTCGGTTTGGAGGCGGCGGGCTTCTTTGCGGCGGCGGTCTCTTTCGCGGAGCCTGCCGCCAGCCACGCGCTCACGATGGCGGGGTCATGCTGAGGCAGCTCCTCTCCGGGGTTGTAGAGCCGGTTCTGATAGAGGACGGGCCGGGTGGCTTTGATTGTGGCCATTGTTCTCGCCTCCTTTGCGGGCCGGGGCCGGTTAGACCGCCTCAGACGCGGCGTTCTGGTTCTTCCACTTGCTGTCCTTGTAGGTCAGCACCTGGTTCTCCTGCGGGTCGGAGATTTCCACGCCCTCCAAGTCCTCCAGCTTGGTCTTGGCGGCGGGGGCCGAAGCAGCGGCGGCGGGCGGCTCCAGCTTCATCAGCACCTCGGTGTCGGTGGTAGCGGCGTCGGCCACGGCCCAGCCAGCGGGGACATCGCTGTTGGTCTTGGTGACCTTCTTGCCCTCGGCGTTGAAGTAGAGGGCGTCGCCCTGCTTGACCTCGGTGGAGGTGTCCTTGGGAACGGCGAACACGCCCTCGACGGCCACGGTGCCCGTGGCGCCGACAACGATGTCGGTGGCGGCGATGCCGGTGCGGGCCTTGCCGATGGCCACCATGTCGCCAGCGTTGATCTTCTCCTCGGTGGCGTTCTTGAAGTCGATGCTCGCGCCTTTCTGAATGTAACGGGAAGTCATTGTTATATCCTCCTTTTATGGTCTCCGGCTCGGCTTACGCCTGGCCGGGGTTCTTGTAGATGCCACGGTAATCGACGGCGGTGATGCCCCAGTCGAGCCAGATGTCCCAGGTGAAGCCGAGGACGCCGGGGGCCTCCATGCGCCGGAAGGTCGGGGTCTCCTGCCCGTTCAGATAATCGACCTGGATGCTCTTGCTGGAGCTGGGGTCGGTCACCATGAACCAGGGCTTCGCGCCGGAACCGGCGAGGGCGTTGATCCAGGGGGACTGGACTACCTGCAGGGGGTAGTTGTAGAGCGGGTTGATGTCGTTGTTGGAGCTGCCGGTCACCTGGGCGCTCTTGAAGATGACGGCCAGGACGAACTCGAAGCCCATGGGGACGACCAGGAACTTCGGCACCTCATAGATAGGCTCTCCGAAGGGGTCGGTCTGGCCCTGCGCCAGCAGGATGATGTCCTGGATGGTGGCCTGAGAGGGGGCCGCCCCGGTGTCGATGAGGTTCTTGTGGTTGGTCTTGTCGAACAGGGCCACGCCGTCGTAGATGGCGGGGTTGGTCACCAGCACCTTGTAGACGGCCTTGTCGATGGTGCGCTTGGCGGCGCGGGTGTAGGCGGCGGGCACCTCGGACAGGAAGCCGATGTCGTCGTCGATGAACGCCTGACGGCTCATAGAGAACTGCTTGCCGTAGGTGTCGATCTTGCGCTGAGGCAGGAGGTGCGTGGCGGGGGCGCTGTTCTTCAGCTCGCCGTTCTCCGGCACCAGCTCGAAGTCGCCAACGCCGCCAAGCAGGTAGCTGTGGTCGGGGGTGGGCTTGAAGTCGGTGACGCTGCCCTTGGTCGTCCACGCCTGGAAGGTGGTGGGCACCTTGCGGTACTCCTCCACGATGGTCTTGCGGATGGTCTGATCCAGGATGGCGGGGAAGGCGGCGGTGGGGTTGTAGAAGTCGCGGCAGAGGCGGCTGAACAGGTCATCCTTGCTCATGCGGAGCAGGGTGTTGGCGTTCTCGCCGCTCCGGGTCAGGCACTCGATGGCCAGGTCGCGGAGGCCCATGCCCCGGAACTCCTCCGCGCCGTCAGCGACCTTGCCGGGTTCGCGGCCCATGCGGAGCAGGAGGCCGTCAGAGGCGGCGGCCCGGAACTTGTCCTCGCCGCTCTCGGTGACCTGGATGCTGCCCGCGTTGATGGGGCCGCGATCCTTGGCCAGCGTGTCCAGGATGGCCTTGCGGCAGTCGTCCACGGAGATGTCGCTCTCGGTGTAACTCTTGGGGTCGATGTTGAAGGTGCGGCACAGGTTGGTGATGTCGTTCACGCGCTGGCGCTCGGCGGCGACGGCCTGCCGGACGGCATCATCGTCGCCCTCGGTGCCGGTGGCGGCAGAAGCGGGGGCGGGGCTGGCGGCTTTCGCCGCGTCGATCTTGGCCTGCAGCTCGTTGAACTCGCGGGTCTCATCCTCGGTGAGGTCGCGGTTCTCGGAGCGGGCCAGGGCGGTGATTGCGCTCTGGCGGGCGATCATTTCCTTGATGTTCATTAGATGTTGTCCTCCATTTCGAAGTAGTTTTTGTTGGTCTGGACTTGTGCCTCGAAAGCTCTGAGGCGCTGGGGTCTTTGCTGGGGGTCGCTTTGGCTGCGCCCGACGCCGACCGTCGCATCGGCGGGCACGGACACCACGGAAATCTCCAGGGGCGTCCATTTGCGGGCGATGTCGCAGGGGCCGACGAAACCGTCAGCGGACACCTTCCCGGCCATTACCTCCTCCCAGCTGTCTACGGAGTAGCGGACGGAAACGCCTTTGAGCGTCCCCGACTTGACCTTCTGGAAGATGGTCTCGGCCATTTCGTCATCGTCGAAGGTGATGATGGCCTTGCCGCGCTTGCCGTCGATCCACGCCCGCTCCACTCGGCCGAGAACTCGGTCGGTGTCGTGGTTGAACAGCAATACTCCGATTTCGTTGAGCCTGGTTAGGTCAACCGCGCCCTCGGCGTGGCTGAGGATTTCCAGGCCGAACCATCGCTGGTAGGGTTCCTCGGAGCTGAACGAAAGCTCGAAGCTCCGCTCGTTCCCCTCGACGGCCCGGATCGCGGTCTTGGTGAAGCTCCGCTCGCCGAGGTTTTTATTCCTCTGCGGGGTCGCCTCCGTCGCCGGTTTCGTCGCCGTCGCCTGTCGGGTCAGCGGGGTCGCCGCCTCCGGCATCGGCTCCATCGTCGCCGTCTGGCTGCGGCGCGGGGTCGGGGTCGGGGTCGGGTGCCGGGTTCTCTGCTGGTTTCTTGTACTTTCCAATTTCTCCACCTCCAATCTCTAAGCCCAATTCGTGAGCGTAATCGTAGACCTCGGCGATGTCGCGGAGCTGGTCGCGCCAGTCTCGGCCATTCTCTGCCGCGAGCTGCTTGTAGGTCTTTAGGCCACCTTTCAGCGCCGTGGCGTCCGCAGAGCTTTCTTTCTGCGGGTCAATCCACTTTTTGGGCGCGGTCACCCATTCGTGCTGGAGGTAGTCGTGTTTGTTATCCCAAAATCCGGGGATGCGGAAAAGCCCGGACAGATAACCGGAAATTACGAAGCTCTCGTAGACCTCGGTGAGGACGCGCTCGCGGAGAAGCTCTATCTCCTCGGCGAAGGTGATCTCGTCCTCGATGGAGCTTTGCCGCGCCGAGGAGTAGTTGGTGCGGCTCATGTCCCGGCTGGTGGTCTCGTAGCTGAGGCCCTGGCCCGCTCCGATGAGGCCATACTGGAGTTGGAGGAAGCTGGCGGCCTCGGCGCTGTTGCCTGCCGGGTTGACCACCTGGATTTCGTCCCCGGCATTCATCTCCTTTATCATGCCGGGGGTGAGGGTCTTGCCTGCGTAGTCCACGCGCCCGTCCGGGCCTTGGACGCTGCTGCGCCCGAAGCCGCCCGAGGGGACGGTTTTCTTGATGAATACGGAGAGGCAGGCGGCGATCCGCTCCTTTACCGAGACGGCGGTGATGAACTCGTTGACATCCCGGATGCGGGTGATGGTGGCGGTCATGTCGCTGATCTCCCGGATTTGGGAGGGCCGGTGCTTGGTAAAGTAGAAAATGACATCCTGCGCCGGGACATAGATGGGGTCGATGGTCTGATTGCCGTTCACATCGTACTGCCGGAAGTAGTAGCCGACCGGCTTGTGGTAGGGGTCATACTCGATGCCGCTGACCACGGTGTTCCGCTTTAGGTGCGGGGACGCGACGGTGGTGTCCAGCTCGTCTACATCCAGGCACTGGAGCTTTAGGGGTACGATCTCCGCGTCCCGGACATAGCGCTTTAGGATTATCATGCCGCCGTCCACCCGTTTCCGGGTGACGGCCATCCGCAGGATCTGATTGAAGCTCTGGGTGCCGGTCACATCACAATGCTCGGCCTTGCACCACAGCTTCCAGTACTTCTCTATTTGGTCATTGAGCACCTCGTCGGGGGTCATGGCCTGGAGGGTGAAGCCCTTGCCGACCACATTTCGGCGGTAGGCTCTGATGACGGATTGCGCGATGTCGGAGTTGCGCTCCAGGTCTCGCGCCCTGGCGCGTACTGTGTCCCGGTTGAAGCGGTCGGTGGTCTCGGCGGCGGCGTTGGTGGTTCTCCAGGCCGCGTTCAGCCGGCCTCCCATCCCGGCGTCGTAGAAGCGCAGCTCGTCGAGGGCTGCCCTCCATGCCTCCCGCTCGTAGGCTCTTTTGGGCGAGAAGAAATTGATGATGTTGTCGATGATGTTCACGGCGCGTCACCTCCCTGTGAAAAACGCCACGAAAGTATTGTCGAGCAGATGGCTGGAAGCGTCGGAGGTGATCTCGGCCTCCAACTCCTCGCGCATCTGCTTTAGGAGGGAGAGGTCGGCGCGGGTCAGGCTCCGGCTGCCGATGGTGTAGCTCTGCCCTCCGGCGAGGACGGCGTAGATCGCTTTGTTTACCTCTGCGAGCTGTTCCTCGCGGGTCATTTTGTGGAACTCGGTCATGGATGCGGCCTCCTTTATACCCAGTCATCGTTTGCCCTGATCCAGCTCTCCTCCGGGGCCGGTGCCTGGGCGGGCGGTGTTGCGGGCTTCGGCGGGTCGTCTCTGAGGAATAGCTGGCGCACTCCCTTGACATCGGCGGCGGCCATACAGTAGACCTCGCAGTCCAAGTAGTGGTTGTCCGCGCCGTCGTTCCCGCCTTTCGGCACCCAGACGAGGCTGACCTGGCCCTTGCTGTTTTTCTGGGCGACCTTATGCTCGGCGGTGACCTGCTTGGCATACTCCTCATCGCATCCCTGGTAGACCATCCAGGAGCCTTTGCCATTTGGCTTGCGTAGGCGGCCCGCGATCATGTCCTTGTAGCGCCCGCCGTCTACCAGGACGAGGTTCATGCCGTAGGCGCGGGAGCCGGTCTTGTTTACGGTGGAGAGGCGGTAGTGCGAAAGCTGGGAGCTTGTGCCCTTGCATGGGAGCGCCCATTCGCTGTTGAGGGCGCAGAAATCATAGACCTCGTCGGTTTGGTCGCCGCTGTCGATGAGGCACAGATCCACCATGAAGGGGGTGCCGTCCTCTTTCCGATATTCCAGGTTCATCACCTGTTCTATCTCTCCGAAGCCGAACGCTTGCCCGTGGGCGATGTTCTGGGATGTGAGGAAATCGCCCCAGGCCCGGATTGTCCAGTAGAGGCAGTTTTCCTGTACATCCACGCCCGCCGTCACCAGCTTCGTCCAGGGCGGGAGGATATTTTCGGGGGTGTCGGTCTGGCGCTCCAGCACCAGCTCGGCGTTGGTCTTTAGCTTGGTATCCTCCCACGGCTCGGCGAGCCAGCTGTTGGTGAAGTTGTGGAGGAGGTCGGGGTCGTCCTTGCTGGTAAGGAACTCTTTGGCGATCTCCGAGAAGCGGACGAAGGGGCTGTATAGGGTGTTTATCCAGTAGGCCACGCGGCGGGCGGCCCTGCCCTTGTTCCGTACTGCCCGCCACTCGCCCAGGGCGAGGGCGCGGTTCTTCTCGGCGTCGCTGATGGTGCAGCCGCATTCCTGGCAGACATAGACGGCAAGCTCCGCCCGGTCTGCCGCATCGAGACCCGCCTCATCTCCGGGCCATTTCAAATTCTGAAAATTCAGCTCTATGTAGGCTCCGCAGTGAGGGCACGGGATGTAGTAGTGTTTCTCGATGTCGGCAGACTCCTTCGCTTTCCAGATGTGCCCGGTGCGAAGGGTGGGGGTGCTACACATATAAACCTTGCGGTTTACAAATGTCTTGGTGCGTTCCCTGGCGAGGCTGATGGGGTCGGCCTCTTTGCGGGTGGCCGGGGGGTACTTGTCCACCTCGTCGAGGAACAGGTAGCGGATGGGCTTCGATGCCAGCGATGCGGGGCTGTTGGCTCCGCTGATGCTGACATACATATTGTCGAACTGCAGCTCCCTCTTGGAGCTTTCCCGCTCATTGTAGTGCGAGGCGATGGCGGGGCTGCTCTCTATCATGGGGGCGATGCGGTTGTCGCTGATGCTGTCGCCCAGCTCGTCGGTCGGGTAAACGATGAGGGCGGGGCCGGGGTCTTGCGCGATGGCGTAGCCGAGCCGGTTGAGCAGGGCCTCGGTGCCGCCGACCTGCGCGGGCTTCACGAAGATGGTCTCCTCGGTCTCGAAGTCGTTGAGGGTGTCCATGATCTCGACCAGGTAGGGCGTGATGCTGTTGCGCCAGCGCCCCGGCATAGCGGCGGAGCGGACATCCAGGACGCGGTGCGCCTCGGCCCATTCGCTGACGGTGATGTCCTCTGGTGGCGCGAGGTAGCCGAGGGCCGCCTTTTGGTAGGCGGTCACGGTGTAGGGGCGCTGAGTGAATTTGCGGCGCTTCTTCACTGGGCCTCACCGTCCTTGGAGGCGACCTCCCCGGCGACAACGAAGCTCTGGAGCATGGCGTTGACCTCGTGGGTCAGGTCTTTCTCCAACGAGCGGGCGATGACCGGGTCTACTACGGTTTGAGCGATGCCCGCCACGCGGGAGGGGATGGCGGTGGCGAACTTCTTGAAGATGACGAAGAACTTGGAATAGTCCACCTGTACCTCCTCCACGGGGATGTACTTGCCCGCCGTGATTGCGGTCTTTAGTTGGTGGAGCTCGCTCTGGCTCTCTTTTAGTGCGACCTCGGCTTTGAGCTTTTGCTCGCGGAGTTGAAGCTCCCGGTCGGAGTGCGGTTTGTTGTATGCCTTATCTGAGAGATAGGCCACATATTTTTGGATGGTGGGCACCAGCTCGTAGCGTCTCCCATCGGCGGTCTTGACGGTCTCGATGATGCCCTCCTGCGTCAGCTGCTGGATGCGCCGGACGCTGACGCTGAAAAGCTGGGCGATGACCTTGGCCTCGTAGAACTGCCCGCTCCGGGTTTCCTCTGCCACGGCTGTTCCCTCCTTTCTCAGGTATCGTAGTGACTGGCGGCGTGGCGCTCGGCCTGGGTGATGTGCTGGCTCTTATACATTCCCGCGCCCAGCTCGTCGATGCGGGAGAAGGGTATCTCCGGGACGGTGAGGCGCTGCCGCCAGGATTTGTCGATAAAATAGATATATCTGAGCTGCCAGCCTTGAAGGATCTGGCCGCCCACGGTCTCCACATACTTGTCGAAGCTGTACTTGCCGCCCGTCAGCTCGTAGAAGGTTTTGCCTCCCAGCTCCGGGCGGGGCTGGTTCGGGTTGCTCTGCAGGGTCATCTTGTGTATCTTCTCCCCGCTCGGCAGCAGGCAGAGGCTTTCGTTGGGCTTGATGCCGGTGAGGACGAAGTTGGCGGCCCGGTAGATGGTTCCGTCACCGCAGGAGCAGCCGTCCGCGAAGCTGACGATCCACTTTACCTGGGGCGCGTTCTTGCGGATGAGCCGGATGGTCTTGGCGATGCAGCAGCTCTCGGCGTTGCGCGGGAGGTAGTCGTCAAAGGCCATTCGGTTCAGCTCCAGGAAGCCGTCCCAGGGTGTGCCGTCTACCAGGCCGCGTATTTTGGCCTTGTCCAGGCTGGGGCCGTAGCTGAGCGCCCCGTGGAGCCGCCCGTCGAGGAAAGCGCCGAAGTGAAGGCTGCTGTTGTTCACGACCTTCCCGCTGTAATGATGCGCCCGGATGAACTGGTTGGCGATCTTGGCGGGGATCACTCGAATTTCAATTTCCTTTGCTCTGCCCATTCTTTCACCACCATGTATAAACGATTGCCGAAGCTGTTTTGGTTGCCGAAGGTCTCCATCTGATCATTGCCGTATTTCGCGGCGATGAGTTTGAGGGCCTGCTCCACATCTGCGTACTGCTCCAGCGACCAGGTGAAGCCCATGCGCTCGATGGTCGCGGGTTGATGCTCTTGCTGCTCCATATCCTCGCCGAGGATGACATCGACCTCCGGGTAGGTGAAGCCGATGGTCGGGAAGTCGATGGGGGTGAGGGTCAGATCTTGGAGGGCGGCGCGGAGTTTGCCCATGTCCCAGGAGCCTCCGATTTTGTTGAGGGCGATGTTGAGCGCCTTTTCGTCTGCCTTGCTCAGGTTGACGATGACGCAGTCGGCCTCGGTGTAGCCGAGGTGCTTTAGGACGGCCAGCCGTTGGTGCCCTCCGATGATGGTGCCGTCTGCGTTGATGATGATGGGGTCACTGTAGCCCAGCTCGGTGATGCTGGCGGCGATGCTCTTGAACTCCGGGTCGCTCGGCTTTAGGGCCTTGCGCGGGTTGTACTCGGCGGGCCGGAGGTCGGTCAGAAGTCGTCGCTCGTGTCTGAGGTCGTATTTGCCGCGAGCCATTCTCTCGCCACCTTTCCGATTGCGTTGCCGTTGCGGTCTGTGTTGCCGTATGTCTCGCCAACGCCCTCCTCGGTCACATAGTCGATGACCTTCTGGATGAGTTCAATCTGCTTGATGTGGAGGGTCACATGGCGGGTGTGGGTGAGGATGGCTTCGCGGTTCGGGAGGGTGAAGTCCTGGGAGAAGTCCTCCGGCTTGATGCGGGTCTGTTCCAGGATGGCCTCCAGCTCCTCGCCGGTGTAGCCAGTCTTTTCGAGGTCATAGCCATCGATGTCCAGGTCGGCGATGAGGTCGGTGAGCTTGGCTTCGTCCCACTGGCCGGTGATCTTGTTGAGCGCGATGTTGAGGGCTTTCTCCTTATCCGGGGGAAGGTCTACGACTACCACATCGGCGTACTCGGCGCCGATGTCCTGGAGAACCTTTGCCCGCTGATGGCCTCCGATGATGGTGCCATCGCTGTTGATGATGATGGGGTCGCAGTAGCCGAAGTCCTCGATGCTGCGGACGATCTTCTCATAGGCCGGATCGCCGGAGTGCAGCTCGGTGCGCGGGTTGTATGCTGCCGGGGACAGGTCGGCGAGTTTGCGGCGCTCTATCTGGAGGCCAGCGGCTTTTTTGCTGGTCGGCATCACTCGTCGCTCCTTTCCTTGCTGGCGGGGCCGCGCCCGGTGTAGGGCGGCGCTGTTTTTCGCGGTTTTGGCAGCATTTTTGGCCTCGCCTCCTCGGTCTGGGCCGCTGGGCGTAACGAAACGCAGGAAAATTTTTTATTTTCGCGGGGAAAAATTCCGCGCCTTCCTCGCCCCGCGCCCCGGAGTGGCATCGGTAGTACCTGCGGCGCAGAAATCATAGACCTCGTCGGTTTGGTCGCCGCTGTCGATGTAAGGCGAGAGGGAGCGAGGGTTGATGTCCCTTGCTCCCTCTCTACACAGAAAGGAGATACACGATGGATGGCGACCCGTCTGATGATGGGCGGGCGATGTTCGGGGGCGGAGGCGGGCCTCTCTTGCCCTCTGCTCCACAGTTTACATTGTAGCACGGGCCTCGTATGACATGGCTGCTCAATATAGAACATCGTTGCTCATTTTGTACCATCTTTTTGGCCCTCATCGTCGGTGGGGTCTCTGTATCGCTCCGGCACAGGGGTATGCTGCAGGGCCGAGCCGTGGATGCGCCTGACCTGCTGGTAGCTGTAATTCATGCGGCTGGCGGTCTCGGCCCAGCTGAGGAATAGGATATAGCGGCAGCGCAGCACAAGGCGCTCGTTCTTATCGGGCACGGCTTCGATGGCCTCATGTATTTCCTGGAGGACGGCGACCATCTGCGCGATCTCCTCGGTGATGCGGTTCTCCAGGTCGATGGCATTGATGACGCGGGCCTGTTCTGCCGTGTTGCCGTTCCAGGAGGGGGTGCCTCCGGGCCGGTTGCCGGAGGCCGGCATAGAGCCGACCAGCTCCCGGAGGTTTTTTAGCTCGTCTCGATGGGCCTGGATCAGCTCTTTCAAGCGCCATCCCTGTTTTAGGTACTGTTTTGGGGTCACAGATCCTCGTCTCCTTTCGGTTCGCCCTCGGTCGGGGGGAGGAGTGTTTTTATCATGCGGAAAATGCGGAGCTGCCGCTTCTCCATGCTACGGATGGTTTGGTAGATGATTTTGATGTCGTTCTGGATGCCCTTGATGAGGTCGGTGCCGTTCAGTTCATTGTCGATACGGGCCTCCAGGGAAGCCTTGGTCCTGGCGCGGGCGGACTCGGTCTCGTAGTTTACGCCAAGGGAGCGCCCGCTCCGAAGGTGGACCAAGAGCCGGAAGGGGAAGTCGGTGGTGCCCTCGGTGGTAGCGATGGCCTCCACATCCTGGGCCGGGAAAGAGTAGAATTTTTCGAACTGGATCATGTCTTTTCGCTCCTCTCTTTTGGGGTGTAGTCGGGGCACTTGGTGGCGTCCCGGAAGGGGCAGCCGAACCGCCGCTTGGCGAGGGCGCAGGCGCTCTCCGGGGTTCGGTGCCCGGTGTGGTTCCAGCGGTGATTTCGGCAAGTGTGCGCCGGGGTCTCCGCTCTGATGGGCTGCAGATTAGGGGTCATTTTTTCGCTTCGCCTCCTCCTCTTTTTCGTAGCATCTGAGGCAGATGCCGTCTCTGCTCCAGGCGATCCGCCCGCGCCGGTTCTTTCGCCGGGGCGGGGCGACCACCACCACCGTTTCGCCGTCTCTGTATAGCTTGCCGCAGATGGGGCAGATGAAAGCGCCCATCTTTAAGCCTCCTCTTTCGGGCAAGCTCCAGAACCGGGGAGAGCGCAGTCCTTGCACTGGCCGGTGTTGTACCCACATTCTGAGCATTTGATGCCCGGTGAAGGTCTTGCCGCAGGCGCAGCGGGCGATGACCAGGGGGCCGCTGGGCGTCGGCATGATGAGCGGGGCCAGCCTTACCTCCGGGCGGCTGCGCCGCAGGGCCTCTTTGATGGCGATGTCGATGGCCTCGACCTTGGCGGCGACGGAGCTGGGCCGGGGGCTTGTGGTCTCGAAGCTGATGGTGGCGATGACCGTGTACCTCATTCCGCGCCCTCCTCTCCGGCGTCCCTGTCCTCTGGAAAGTCGTACTTGCCGAAATAGTCCAGCACCTCGCACAGGGCCAGCTCTTTGCCGAGGGCTTTCTGATACTCGGCGGAGTAGAGTTGGTCGAAGGGGTGGCGGCCCTCATTGTCGCGCTTGAAGATCCGCTCTTTTTCGTCGTGGAAGCTGTCGCGGAGCATGAAGAAATACTCCTCGGCGCGGCTGGCGCTGAAAGGCGGCTTTTTGGCGTCCCCGGTCGGGTCGCTCCGCTCGGCAATCCTCACGGTGTAGTCGCCGGGGCCGTTGATGGTGATGCCGGTGGTCTCGAAGTCGATGCTCTCCAGGATGGCAGCCGCAGCGAGCAGGGCCTTTTCGTCCTGCCGGAATTGTTCGTCGAACTCGTCGGGCGGCTCATGGAAGAATGAGCGCCGGTCGGCGGCCAAGTCCTCCAGGGCGTGGATGATCTCCGGCTTGCCGAAGAAGGTGATGTTTTCCGGGTTCACTGTCATTGCCTGTCCCTCCTCTTGAAGCTGTCGGCTCCGGGGCAGCTGCCCCAGTGAGGGGCGAAGCCGGTGCCGGTGGCCTTGTGCGGGTCGTCGGTGTACTCGCAGGAGATGACCTCGCCGTTTGGCGTCACGATCTTCTTTGTGCCGGTGCGCGGCTTCTGGATGTAGTAGCGGGGCGAGGCGTCGCAGGGCATCGCTTTCCCGGTCGGGGTCTTTATCCAGACAATCGCCGCGCCGCAGGCTTTGCAGGCTGATGTTCTCATTTTTGCTCCTCCTTTATGGTGTCGGGGCCGATGTTGGGCGGCCAGTTGCTGGAGTAGACCTCGCCCTTGGTGTTGAGCCAGACGCCGTTGGGCCAGTTGGCGTCGGCTCCGGGCGGGAGCCAGAAGCGGCAGATGATGTCGTTGAAAATCCAGCGATTTTCGGGCGGGCCGCTCCAGCGGTTGTGCCGCTGCCAGTAGGGGTCAAAGGCTTTTTTCTCGCAGAGGTCGTAGCGCTTCCAGACCAGCTCCTCGAACTCGGCCCGGTCGAGGTGGTCGATGAGGGCGGCCCGCCACTGATCCCGGAGGCCTCCGGGCTGGTTTTCCTGGGCGATGATGATGGCGATCCGCTTGTCCATCCATTCGTTTCCGGCCTTGTCCTTTGGGTGGCGGGGCCAGCCGTCGATGATGGTGTGGAGGTAGCGGTCGGCGAACCAGTCGGCGGCCTCGGTGAGGCTGGCGACCAGGGCGGTGTAGCTCTTTTTGTAGGTGGTCTCCAGTTTCTCCAGGGGCACCTGTGCCCGGTTCTTTTTGAGCTTGTCAAAGTCGGCGGCCAGCCGGTCGAGCCATTCCCTGTCGGTCATTCGGCCTCGCCTCCATCCTCCGGGGCGTCGGCGACGGGGCCGCGCCAGAGGCCCGCTTTGATGAGCATGGCCTGAGCGTCTGCCGGGAAGCAGATGACCTCGGCGATGCCTCCGGCCTTTCTGATCTGCCGGATGGTCTTTTTTTGCAGCTCGGTCGCCACGCCGATGTAGGGGCGCTTGACCTCGAAGGCGATGAGGCGGCTGTCGATGATGGCCATCAAGTCGGGCATCCCGTTCCTGTTATACACTCCGGCGCTCTGCTTCCAGATGAGGGCGTCGGCGCTGATCCAGCCTTTTTTCTGCCAGCTGTGCAGGGCCTTGATGATCTCGGCCTGGAACGCGGTCTCCAGGGGGAGGTTGTCCTTGATGAACTGGGAGATGGAGGTCTTGCCGTAAAGCTCCGGGTGCGCGTAGACCTCGGCTTTGAGGTCGTCCTGCGTGGGGTAGTTTTGGAAGAACTTGGCGGGTTTCATTGTGGTCTCCTTTCTGTCCGTGTTACCACTGTTACCACTGTTACCAGTAAAAAGTTGATATTCTGCAAAAAATAATGAACTGTGGATTTTTTCGGGGTTCTTCCCACGCGCGTGAGGTTCATTTTTTGTGGTAACTGTGGTTACACTGGAAACAGCCGCACAAATACGGTTGAAAACCTGTATATTTCAATATAAAACCTGTATTTTAGCGAACTTTTCGCCGCTTTTTGGCGTTACCAGTGTGTTACCACTGCGTTACCACTCACGGGGGATTTTGCACTTGTGCGGGGTCAAAACGGGAGCGGCTCGTCGTCGGTGACCTCCTCGAAGTTGGTGTCGAAGGTGCCCTGCTCCGGGAGGTCGGAGTCGTCGGCGTCGCTCCGCTGGCGCTCTCTCTTGTCTTGCTCTATGCGGATGAGGTCAACCTTGACGAAGCGCTGGGCCTTGCCCTGAAAGCGGCGCACGGTGCTATATCTGGCAGCGCCGCCCACATGGAAAGTCTCGATGATGCCCTGCTCGGCGAGGTATTTGAGGGTTTTCCGGGTGGAGAAGCCGCCGTCCGCGATGGCCTTGTTGAGGATGGAGGGGAAGATGTAGGCGAAGTCGCCGTCTATCTCGCCCAGGCGCGGGCCGTAGCCGTCCCCGTGGAAGCCTTTGTCGTTGCTGGCGATCCAGTCGGCCACATACTGCGTGGCGGTCTCGTTTACATCCCGGACGCTGTTCTCGGCGTTCTCTCTCACGATGTCCTCGGCCATCTGTCGGGCGCGGGCCTCGGCCTCCTCGCGCGGGGTAGCAAAGAGCCATTCGCTGAGAAGGGCGTCGGCGGTGGCGACGGCGGCGATGCCTGCCGCGTGGCTGCCGTTCTTGCCGTCTGTGCAGGTGTAGACGAACTCCAGCATGGCGGCGAAGCGCTCCTTGATGGCGTCCTCCCCGGTGGCGATGATCCGGCGCACGAACTCGATGCCCGCCCAGCCGTAGTTTTCGGCGGTGCTTTGGTGCATGAGACCGGCGCTCCTCTCGTCCTCGAAGGGCGGGCCGTATATCTCCAGCACGCGGGTGCTGACGCCGGTTTGGGAGGTCTCGGTGGTGATCGGCTCCTCGCCGGTGGCCAGGATGACGGTGCGCCAGGTCTGGAGGGCCTGCAGGCCGCCCGTCTTGCTGCCTCTGATCTTGCCGGTGCCGCTGGCGAGCATATACACGATCTTTTCGATGGCTCCCTGGTTATTCCCGGCAAGCTGCCGCTCGTCGATGCCGAGGGGGAGGTCGCAGTAGAAGCCGGCCATCCGCTCCAGGGCGACCTGGGTGGCGTTGAAGTTTACGGTCAGGCGCTCCGGGTCTCCCCAGGCGGAGAGGGCGGCTTTGAGGGCGGCGGTCTTGCCTCCTTTGCTCCCGCCCCAGTTGTAAACGAAGAAGATGCGCTGCCGGACGATCCGCAGGAGCGGGGCCGTGAATGATGCCGCCAGGATGAAGCGGAAGCGGTTGCGGCTCCGATGGGGCGCGACCATCGCTTTCCAGGCGTCCAGCGTCCCGCTCTGGCAGTACGCGGCGGCCCAGCCTCGGAGGGAGGGTTCTATGTCCAGCACGATGTTCGGGGCGAGGCCGGGGAGGAAGGTCTTGGCTCCCTGCCAGCCGAAGGTGGAGGCGCTGTCTGCCCGCTCGATGATGTCGATGTTCTCGGCCTCCAGCTTTTCCAGGAAGCGCACCACGAGGCGGCTGTTCTCCGAGGTGATGGTCATTCCCTGGTCGGCCAGGGTGGTGATGCTCCGGCTCTGGAAGATGACCGAGCGGGGTTGTATGATGCTGTGCCACTCGTCGTCGCGCTTGAAGGCCACCTCGATCTTCTCGTCCCCGGTCTCCAGGCTCCGCAGGCGGCGGGTGATGAGGATGGGGGTGCGGCAGATGACATGGGGCGTGGCGGTCTTTTCGTCGATGGCGCTGATGCCCTTATCGCTGAAAATCCATCCCTCCGGCTGTCGGAGGCGTATGGGCGCGCCCTCCACGGCGGTCGGGATGGTCTCGGTGAGGCGGGCCAGGTCAAGCGGGGCGGCGTTGTCCAGGCTGGCGCGGATTTTGGCGGCAGCCTCCTCTTTGCCGTACTTGATGAACAGGGCCGAGGGGTCTTTCTCCCCGTACTCGCCGCAGCTCCAGCGGTAGACCTTGCCGGTGTAGCCGCCGTCGTGCAGTTTTTGGGCCATCTGCTGGAGGAAGGTCTCGCCGCCTTGGTCGGGTTCGATGTGTAAGTAGAGGGCGTCGATGCCTTTGAGGCGCTCGCACCACTCCGGCTTGAAGGTGGAGGCTCCGGGTACTCCGAGGCCGGGGAGGCCAAGGAACCAGAGGGTCTGTGTGTCGCTCTCGCCCTCTACCATGATGACGCGCTTCTCCACCTCGCGGAAAAACTTGAGCCGCCATTCGCCGTACATCCGTAGCTTTCCGGCGCTGCCGTAGCTCCATTTGAAGCGGTTGGCGCTGCCCTCTTTGAAGCGCTTGCGGAAAAGCACCTTTCGGCCCGCCTCGTCGAAGTATGGTATTCTGATCCAAGGCTCGCCGGTCTTTTGGTCGGTCTCCGAGGCAAGCTGGAAGTTTTCCACGAGCCAGTCGGCGGGGAGGCGTTTCTTGGCGGCGTACTCCTCCACGGTGTAGGTGCGCTTTTCCGGCTCCACATGGTATTTCTCCAGGATGGCGCAGTAGGCGTCCTTTGTATCGGTGCCGTGGGTGTCGGCCCAGAAGGTGATGAAGTTGCCCTTGGCTCCGCAGGCGAAGCAGGTGAACATCCCCGTCTCCAGGTCTGCCGAGAAGCTGGCGTTTCGGTCGCGGTGGAATGGGCAGAGGCCGGTGAGGTGGGTGCCCGTGATTTTTGCCTTTTCAATGGCTGCAAGGTATTCGGCCTTGTAGTCCACAATCCTGTCCAGGTCTATGTTGTTCAAACGGTGCCCTCCTCTCTGGCCCGGAGGAGGGGCGCTCCTCCGGGCCTTGTAATGGTGTGTCGAGAGGGGGTATTAGTCGAAGGGGAGCGGCTCGTCGCCGGTGACCTCGGTGAAGGTCTCGCCGGGGGCGGCCTCGGCGGTGCCGTCCGTGAAGGTGTCGGCACTCTTCATGGCGTCGCTCCGGGTGAGGGCCCTGAAAGTCTCGGCCATCGGCTTGATGGCGGCGCACTCGGCGGGCGTCAGCTCGGCGACCTTGGTGAAGACCGCCTGGGAGTAGGCGATGCCGTTGGCGTTCTTCTCGCGCTTCAGCGTGATCTTGGTCATCACCATCCAGGGGCGCTTGCCGCGCACCACGATCTTCTTGCCGAGGTAGTTACGCCAAGCGGCGAGGCTCGTCGGGGGCAGGGTCAGCAACATGGGGATGGGCTGCCCGCTCAGCAGGATGTAGATGCGGTGCATATTCTTGCAGGCTTTCCCGTTGCCTCCCTTGGGGTCGCTGCCGAACTGGTTGAGGGGGCAGCTGGCGCACTGGCGCAGCTCGCCGGAGGTGGCGTCGATGGCCGACTTGCCGTCGAAGCTGGAGCAGTCGGGCGGGTTGTTGCTGCCGTCGAACTCGGCCTCCCAGTAGGCGTTGATGGGGTGGTGATCCACAATGATGCCGGTGATGCTCGGCGCGGTGGTCGGGGTGTCGTCGGTCTCTCCGGGCAGCTCGAAGGCCAGACCGCCGCCCGAGGGGATCTTGATGAGGTCGAAGGGAATGGCGCCGAGGCCGTCCATCTCCTCGGCGATGATCTCGCCGATCTCGCCGGAGAGCGGGATGAGGTCGAAGTTGTTCTGCTGGAGGGTGGCCAGGGCCGTGGTGGTCTCCTCAACGAGGGCCGGGGTGTTGGTGTTCTGCTTGCTCATTGTCTTTTCTCCTTTCTGATGTTCAGCGGGTCTTGGTGATCTTACGGCGGGAGATGTCCATGTACTCGTATACCGAGATGACCTCGGCGAACTCCTCCGGGAGCTCGTCGTCATTCTCGGCGGCCAGCTCGCTCATCGCGCCCTGGAGGGTCTGGGCGTTGACGGTCTCCCGGATGAGGGAGCCGAGGCCGTGCTGCCGGAGCAGCTCGAACAGGGCGTCGTCGGCTCCGGCCTTCTTCGAGTATTTGGTGGTGGGCTTGAGCTTCCAGTTGATGCCGTGGCGACCGACCTGGTCGATCTCGGCCTCGACCATGGCCTGGGCGAGCCTGTCCCGGCACTGGATGACCTCCGCGTTGTTCCGCTTGGTCGCGTCGGCGAGGCGGTCTTTCTCGTCGAGGAGGGCTTTGTAGCGGTCGATGAGGGCGGTGACCTCGGTGCTGATGGTGTCCTTGTCTGCCATTGTGGTGTTCCTTTCTGCGTTTCCGCTGTTTATTTCAAATCGGGCGTGGTGCCCGGTCTGATCTGAGGGGGTTACGGGTTCGCGGCGAAAAATGCCTTTGCAAATCCGGGCGGGGTTATGGCGCGGAAGTCCGCGTCGGTCTGTGGGTTGGCCCATTGAAGCTGTGGTATCTGGGCGAGGGCCGATTTATGGAGGTAGGCGAAGTTTGGCTTGCCCCGGTTCGGCCTTGTGTAGAGGTGCAATTTGTTCGGGACATCCTCCCAGCGGGTGTAGAGCTTCGGCGGGTGCGTAAAGTGTCCCCAGATGTCGGTGCGCTTTGTCCAGGGGTCGCCGTATTCCCAGGGCTGGAAGGTCAGCTCCGGCAGGCCGAGGTAGTCGCGCAGATGCCCGACCGGGTTCTCCAAGGCCCACCATTTCGGTCTACACTCCATGATGATGCGGAAGCAGGCGTCTACGATCTCCATGCCGACCTCCGGGTGCCGTGTCCTCGCCTCGGCCCTGCAGTTGAGTATCGAAAATTCGGTACAGGGGGGGGCGGCGAGTATGCCGTAGACATCGAGGGGCGGGGTGTATGTCCTCACATCGTAGTCCGGGAGGGTTATGATCCGCACATCATATCCGGCTTGCTGGTAGGGCCGCGACCAGCTCCCGGTGCCTCCGCAAAGGTCAAGGATGATCTTGCTCATGGCTCGAAGTAGGTGCGCCAGTTGTCCACGACGCTCTTGGCGAGGTCGTCCTTGGCTCCCAGGGCCTGCAGCACCTTCGTGTCGATGCTGTTCTCCACGAGAAGGTGGATGTAGGTGCAGGGGTGCCGCTGTCCGATGCGGTGGATGCGGGCCAGGGCCTGGACATAGTTGGCATAGTTGAAATCGAGGCTGTAAAAAACCGCTGTGCTTGCCGCGTGTAGGGTTATCCCGAGGCCCGCCGTCTGTATCTGGGCCAGGAAAACCGTGGTTTTGGGGTTGGTCTGAAAGTCTGCCACTATCTCGGAGCGGCTGAGTACCTCCGCGCCGGTGGCCCGGTCGGTCTTATGCTCCATCGGTGTGCGCCCGTCTATCATGCCGAAGGTGATGCCCGCCTTTTTGAGCGCGGCGGCGATGAGGTCGATCTCGGCGGTGAAGCGGGCGAAAACCACCAACTTCTGGCCTGCGTCGGCGGCGTCCTCTGCTATCTCCATCAGGGCGTCGAGCTTGGCGTGGTTCACCAGCTTCGGGGCGTCGGTGTCGTCCAAGCGCAGGAAGCCACCCGTCAGTTGCTGGAGCCGGAGGAGGCGGGTCAGGATGGTCGGGGCCGTCACCTCGCCGCCGTTCTCCAGCTCGGCGTAGCTGTCGCGCCGGAGTTGGTCGTAGACCTTGCGGTCTGCCGGGGAAAGCTGGACGAAGCGCCGCTCGAAGGTTTGGTCGGGGAGGTCGAGCGCCTCGGCCTTGGTTACGCGGTAGGCGATGGAGTGTTCCTTGCGGATCAGCTCGTCCATATCCCGGTAGCCCACTATTTGGTGCTTATTGAAGCCGCCCATTATGGCGTAGCGGTTTCGGAAAGCGTAGAAGTTGGTGCCGAAGATGGTGCTGTCCAGGAAGCGGTACTGGCTGAATATGTCCACGGCGTTGTTCTGCACTGGCGTCCCGCTGAGGATGAGCTTGTAGGGGGCCTCGTCGCCGAGCTTGTGCATCGCCTTGCTTTGGCTGGCGTCGTGGCTCTTGATGCGCTGGCTCTCGTCGGCGATGATGAGGTCGGGGTGCCAGTTGGCGAGGGCCTCGAAGATGCCGTCGCGCCAGGTGCTTTCGTAGTTGATGACCGCCACCTGGAGGGCGGGCGGTGTCGGGGGCTTTGTGGCTCCCAGGGCGGCCAGCTCCGCGAGGCGCTTGCCCTTGTCTCCGAGCATGACCGCCGCCCGGAATGGGAAGCCGGCCATTTCCTTTAGCTCTTGGGGCCAGACGCCCACCACGCTGGAGGGGGCCACTACGAGGGCGCGGGTGATTTTGCCGTATTGGTAGAGCGCTCCGGCGATGGCCAGCGCGGTCAGGGTCTTGCCGCATCCCATCTCGAATAGCAGGCCGAAGCCTCGGTGGTCGTATGCGGGGAGGTCGGCGAACTCGTCAGCGGCGGGGTCGTAACCGAAGGTGATGAGGGCCATATTCGCGGCGCGGGTCTGATGCCGGAACAGGCTTATCCGCACAGGGTACGGGATGAGGGGCGCGGGGGTCTCGGCTCCGCGCTCGCGGTTTACGAGGTCGGCGGTGTGGTGCAGGCGCTGGCGCTGCGCCTCGATGCGCGGGGGCAGCTTGCCGAGGGTGGAGAGCTTGTCCAGAAGGTCGATGCTGGCCTTGCCACGGAGGGCTTGCTCGGCTCTGATCCAGCGCATGAGGTTCCAGCTCTTGATGATGTTGTACTGATCCGGGGTGAGCTGCTGGAGGATGATGTCCCCGTCTCTAACAGCGATCTTCATGGCGTCCTCCTCTCGCGGGCGGTCTGCCGCCGAGGAAGCCTCCGGCGTAGAGGCTCCCGGCGAAAAGCGCCAGGGCCGCGCCGCCTTGCGTGATGACCTCCCCGGTGGTGCTGAGGCCGAGGTCGCTGTTTCCGGCGATGCCCAGCAGCCAGAAAAAGGCGATGATGGCGATGGTGCCGCAGATTTTCTCTTTCATGTGTCAGTCCTCCTCTGCGTAGGGGTCGGGGAGCGTCCAGTCCCAGGTGTCGGTGCCGCACCACTCTTTGGTGAAGTAGTTTTCCTCGCCGTCGCCGGTGAAGAAGCACCAGCCTTGCGGTAGCGTCCGGCCCACCTCGGCCTCGCCCTGCTGCTCCCGGTGGTAGCGGGTCAGGATGTCCCGCGCCAGGTCGATGTAGCGCTCCGGGGGCGTGGTGCCCGCGTGATAACCGGCGAACTGGTAAGGGGCGGTTACAACTTCGGCGATGGTGTCCGGGAAGCCGGGGTCGTCCACGCGGTTCAAGATGCACCAGCCGACCGCCGCCTGCCGCGCCTTGCTCTGTACCACTCCGGCCTCGCCGTAGATGGTGATGGCTATGTATTGGACATCGAGCGGGTCAGGCTCCCAGGGTTCCTCTGTCGGGGCGGGTGTCTCATTTGCGCCGTTTTCAGCGGCTGTGGTGCCCTCTGGCGGGCGCTCCGGCGCGGGTGTGGGCGTGGTGTCGGCCATCTGCGTCGGCTCTGTTGCGCTCGCCTGTGGCGGCCAGCGCTGGGCGTCCTTGCAGGCGGTCAGGATGGCGGCCAGGGCCGCGATGGTCAGGGCGATGGCGATGATCTTGCGGGGGTTCATCCGGCTCGCCTCCTTATCCAGTCCTCGTACTCGGAGCGGGCCTCCGGGTCGGCCAGGGCGCGGCGTATGCTGGCGGCCAGTACGCGGCAGCCGGTGGTGTAGTCCTCGGCGGGTATCAGCCGGGGGTCGATGCGCGGGGCCTCCGGGCCGGGGCCTGTCTTTCGTGTCATGTTAGAGCCTCCTCTCAAATCTTACGCAGTAGGAAAGTCCCCTGCAAAAAAAATCTTGCCAGCCTGCTCGCCGGAAATTTTCAGCGCGGCGGCGATCCTATACATGGCGTCGGAGGAGGGCTTCTGCTCGCCACTCAGGATTTTTCCGAGGGTGGTGCGGTTCACGCCGGTCTCCTCGGCGAGGCTCAGGATGGTGTCGAAGCCGTTTTCAATCATCAGCTTCTTCAGCTCTTTGGCGTTGATGGTATAGCTCACTTTTTGCTCCTCCTTGATGGGTGAATGTGGTGCCGGGTGTCGGGGTGTCGGGTCTGGCACCCGGCACCGTTGGCGTTGCTTACTGCATGATGACCACCTTGCCCGCCGTTACGAGGTCGGCGAGGGCGGTGGCGAAGTAGTCGGCGATGTTGCGCTTGGCTTCCAGCTTCCAGATGCCGCCGTCAGCCTCGAAGAAGCCGATGCCCTTGGTCTTATCCACGCGGAGCAGGAACTCGCTTTCGGGCTGCGGCACCTCCAGGAAGGTGCGGAATGGCTGGAGGGTCACGCGGGGCTTGATCTCGACCGCGTAGTTGAGGGCGATGCCCTGGCGGGCCTCCACCTCCTGAGTGACGCCGTTGTCCCTGGTAGTCACGCCGCTGTCCTCGTTGATGCGGCTGAGAAGGTCGAGCAGGTAGGCGCTGCCCTCGTTGGGGGCCAGCAGGCTCCTGATCTCGATGATGGCGGTCTCCCGCTCCCGCCATCCCTGCCGGAAGCCGGGGGTGTCGGCGACCGCCCTGTAGAGCGTGTTCCGGGAGAAGTCCGGCTGGTAGGAGGTCATGACCAGCACCTCCTCGAAGCTCTTGGCCAGCACCAGGAGCGGCTCCGCGCCGGTGGTGGACTTGGCGATCTCGGTGCGGATGAGCTTGGCGATGCTGTCCAGGCTGCTGACGGTCAGCAGGTCGGGCCGGTCAACATGGGGCGGGATGCGGGTGAGGCTGTGGTCGGTGTAGGTCTCGCCGTTGATCTCGAAGGTCTTGGTCTCGGCGAGCTGCGTGATTTTGTCGATCATCTTTGCGAGCATGGGTTTTTGTTCTCCTTTCTGATGTTAGGCGCTCGCGTTGGCGAGCTTGAGGAACTTGGGCCGGGGCTGTTCGCGCCCGTCGAGGGCGAGCTGTCCGGGCACCTGGGGCACCATCTCGGCCACCAGGGGCTTGCCGTCCCGGTCGGTGGTCACGCAGAGGGATGTGGCGACGGGGTTGGTCGGGGCGAGGGTCGCCTTGGCTTGGACGGCCACCTGGATCATCTTCCGCTCGTCGTCGGGCTTCAGCTCGATGGTGAGGGTGATTTTCCGCTTCTCGGTCGCCTTGGTGTTGAGGTCGAGGATGTTGTCGATGACCTTGGCCATCTCGTAGTCCACGCGCTCCTCGAAGGCTCCCTTGGCCATCCGCATGATGCTTTCGCGGGTCTGCACTGCTTCATTCATGGTCTGCACCTCCTTTCGGTTGGGTTGGTATGCAATCCCCTCGCGGGGTTATTGCCGGGTTAGTTGTCGAACCAGAAGACGATGCGGATGCTCTCGTCATAGGAGCCGTCATCTTTCTCCGGGTCAAAAATCCAGAAGATGTCGCGCTTGCGTTCCTCGATGGCGGCCAGGAGGCGGTCGAAGCAGTGAGGATCGGTGTCCCACTCGTACCACACGAACCTGTCGGCACCGGGCCCGCCCACGCCCTGGCACCATTCGTGCGGCCCCTCGCCGGTTTCCCGGTGGTGCTGGGCGTCCTCCCTCTTTACGAAGCCTCTGCGATGAACGGCCTTTACGGTGGCGACCTTTTCCTTTAGCTCGGCGAGGGTGCAAAATCCGGGGGTGTGCGCGTCCTCGCCCCAGCTCTCGAACTCGGAGCGGGTCGGGCCGTCCGCGTCCTCCGGGAAGCCTCGGTCGAAGCCGAAGCTGGGGTTGTGTCCGTAGTTTCGGACGCCCGCGAGGAAGCCGAACAATTCGTAGTTGCGGTCGTTGAAGATTGACTTGATCTCCATCTCCGGTTCGTCCTCGAAGATGCCGTGCCAGATGTTGAAGCGCCAGTTGTCGGCGTTCTTCCAGCCGGTGATTTTCGGCTCGGCGGGGTTGCTGCCGTATTGCCGCCTAACCTCCACCATCACATGAATATCGCATCCCATTCTTTGAAACTCCTTTCTGTATGTTGTGGCGCTGCCGGTTTACTCGCCCTCGATGATGTAGTTGGTGATGACCGCCTCGCGGTTGAGCGCGTACATGATGAAGCTGATGGTCAGCTCCTCCCAAGCGCCCTCGGTGTCGCTGTGGTCGAAGATGTCCTTGGCGATGGTGTAGAGGTTGTCGGTCGTCTGCTGCTTCTCCTCCCAGTAGCCGATCTCAGCGTCGATGCCCTTGAAGGCCAGGGCCAGGAGGTGGGTGTGGGTCATCTTGCGGGGTTCGGGGGTCTTTGTTCTTGCCATTTTTGTCGTTCTCCTTTCTGTGTGGTGTTGTGGGTCTACTCGGTCGCGGCCTCGATGCTGCCGATGGCGTCCTCCAGGTTGCTGACCGCGTCCTCGATGTTGCTGATGGCCTCCTCGGCCTGATTGTGGCGCTCGGAGCCTTGGAGGTTCTCCGGGATGTTGTCGCAGTAGTCCTCCTCCTCGGTCTGGATGTCCTCCAGGGCGCTCTTTAGATCCTCCAGCTTGGCGGCGATGTCCGCCAGGGCTTTCCTGCGGGCCTTGTTCATGGTCTCCCTCCTCTCACTCGATGATGTCCCAGCACTTCCTCGCGCCGTCCCAGACGCGGCTGTGTTCCACATCCATCCTGGCCCACTGCTCGCTGTCGTAGCAGAAAGCACAGTTTAGGAGGCCGGGAGTTCGGTCGGGGTACTTGGCGCGGAACTTTTCGCAGGCTTCCCTCATGTCCAGCGCCTTGACCTCTACCCAGCCGAGCCGGTACGGGAAGCCGGGGTGTGTGCCGAAGGTGAAGTAGAAGCTCTTGGCGGCTTGCTGCGTGGCGGTCGTCATTCAGTCGTCCTCCTCCCCGTTTTGGTCGCGCTCCTCGAAGCGGCGCTCGGTGATGCCGCCGTAAGTGTAGTGGTTATCGAAAGCCAGGAAGACCGGGGTGTCCTCGTCGTACTGTTCCAGGGCGGCGATCAGCTCGCCGACCGTCATCGTGGTTCGCACTTGGTCGGTGCCGTAGCCCTCCCGCTCGGCGTTGATAATGAGCTCCATCATGGTGTTCGCGTCTCCTTTCTGTGTGGCCCTCGTAACCTCCGGGGCGGGCTGGTTGGTTTAGCAGTAGCGCACCAGGTCGGGGCGGCCTGCCGCGATGCAGGCGTCCTGCCGGTGGTTGATGGCGGCGGTGGCCAGCTCTTTCGCGTCCTTCAGTACCTCCCAGGGCACCCAGGCTACGGGAAGCGGGAGGCAGAACAGGCGCTCGGCCTTTTCCTTGGTCTCGGCCAGCCGGTCGTACTCGGCGGCGTTGTAGGGCGTCTCGCCGGTGTCCATGTCGTGCATGGCGTTCGCGCAGATGTTGTGGATCAGGTCGAAGTTGTGCTGGTTGCGCTCGGTGTTGAAGGGGTAGAGCTTGCGGCAGCTGATGAGCTGGAAGCCCTTGGCCTTGATGCTGGCGAGCGCCTGGGCTTTCCGCTCCTCCGAGGTGGAGGTGTGGGTTTTCTCGGTGCCGTCCGGCAGGCGGTAGCGGATGGCCCAGCGCTGCTGGCGGGGGTAGTAGGTGCGGGCGTAGTCGTACATGGCGCGCGTCTCCTTTCTATTATCCGGGCCGGGGCTTTAAGCCCCGGCGTTGATGTTGTGGGCGGCGGTCTCGGCGGTTTCCACCCGGTGGCGCAGGCGGCGGGTGTTCTCGGCGTTCCGGGTGCAGCGGCGGTGTTCCTGCACTGCCGTGATGAAGTCCGCGCTGGTGGGGTCGTCGGCGTACTTCACGATGGCGTCGGCGAAGGTAGCGGCGGCGGCCTCGTCCTCGGCCTCGGAAGCGTCCAGGCGCTCGCGGATGTCGGCCAGCTCGCTCTCGGTCAGGGCCTGCGCCCGGAAGCTCTCCAGGGCTTCGACCTCGGCGTCCCTCGCAGCGATGGTCTGCTCGGCCTCGCGGAGCTTCTTCTCCAGGTCGTCGATGATCTCGCGGAGGTGGCTGGAGGTCTCCTTTTCGCTCTCCCAGCGGCGCTTCATGCTGTCGCCGAAGTCGTAGTCGATGTTGGTCTCGGCGTCCTCGAAGGTGCCCTCGAAAGCGGTGGCGAGGTAGCTGCCGGGGCCGAGGGTCTCGATGATGGCCTTGATCTTGGCCAGGGCCTCGCGCTCCTGCTCCTTGGTGGCGCAGATGTTCTCGGCGTACACCTCGCAGCCGGTGATGGTGAACTTGCCGTGGCGGTAGACCTCGCGGAAAGCCTTGCGGGCCTCGCTGGCGGTGGCGGCGGTCATGTTATCGGTGAAGGTGGTTCCGTTCTCGCGCTCGGCGGTGATGGTGTAGGTCGTCATGGTGTTTGCTCCTTTCGCGTTGCGTTTGTTTCTTTCGTATTGCGTAAGCTAACAGTAGCACTTCTCCCGCCTGTTGTCAATGCTTTTTGCGAAAGTTTTTTAGCATTTTTCCGCTTTTCACTTGCATTTTGCGAAAAGAGCGAATATACTAAGAGCGTGTTTATTCTTGGCGATGGGGAGGAATACCTATGACGAAACCTCTGAATGAGCGGATCAAGCAGAAGCGCCTTGCTGCCGGTCTGACGCTCCTCGAAGTAGCGGATTATCTCGGCGTTAAGGAGGCAACGGTTCAGCGGTACGAAAGCGGGAATATCAAAAACATCAAATACGAGAGGATTTGCAAACTGGCGGAGCTTTTCCACTGCTCCCCGACTTGGCTGATGGGCTTTGAACTTCCCTCGCGGGAGGAAAGCGAGGCCGTCGCCGCTGCTATCGGTGCGGGCCTTTTCTCTGAGCCGCTGCCGACCAGGGCGGAGGCGTCGGTGGGCGATGATGCCCAGCTCTCCAGGGAAGCGGCAGAGCTTCTCCGTATTTATGAAGCCCTGGATGTAAGGCGGCGGGTCTCCCTGCTGGCCTTTGCATACAAACTTGAAGAAGGGAGTGCGAGTGATGGGTCTGTTTGATGTGTTCAAGAAAAAGGGCGGGGTGTCCGGGTCGATTGTGAAGGGTTACCCGGCCTCCGATACTCCGGGCGTTGTCCGGGTCAATCCGGGCAGCAAGGTCTACCACTGCGAATGGGGCGGCTGTGGCGGCGTCAGCGTCGATGCTGTTGCGATGCCGGAGGCCAAGGCTGTCGCTGCCGGTCTGTCCAGGTGTAAGCGGTGCGATTGGTCGCAGTATGACCGCGACCTGAGCTGGGCGAGAAAAAATGGCAAAGGGTAAGCGGGCCGCCTCCGCGCCGGTCTTGGAGAAGGGGGTCATTTATGCCCGTTATTCCTCCTCCGGCCAGCGGGACGAGAGCATCGAGGGGCAGCTCCGGGATTGCCACGCTTTTGCCGAGCGGTATGGGGTGGTGATCGTCGGGGAATACTGCGACCGCGCCCTGACCGGCACCTCCGACAAGCGCCCGGAGTTCCAGCGGATGATCCGGGATAGTGCGCGGGGCCAGTTCTCTGTGGTGATATGCTGGAAAAATGACCGCTTCGCCCGGTCGCGGTACGACAGCGCGGTCTACAAGTACAAGCTGAAGCAGAACGGGGTGCGGCTCCTCTACGCCAAGGAAAGCATCCCGGACGGCCCGGAGGGGATCGTGCTGGAATCCGTGATGGAGGGCTTCGCAGAGTATTACTCGGCGAACCTGTCCCAGAATGTACGCCGGGGAAATTACGACAGCGCCCTCAAACGCCAGACGCTGGGCCAGACTGTCCTCGGCCTCCGGGCGGGGCCTGACAAGCGCTGGGAGCTTGACCCGGCGACCGCGCCGGTGGTGCGTCGTATCTTCGAGGAATACGCGGCGGGCAAGCCCGCGAAGGAGATATATTCCGCACTGAACGCCGAGGGCTTCCGCACCTCGCGGGGCAATCCCTTCAACAAGAATAGCCTCCGGCGCATCCTCCAAAACGAAAAATATGCCGGGGTCTACGAGTTCGCCGATATTCGGGATGAACATGGCATCCCGCCCATCGTGGATCGTGCCCTCTTTGATAAGGTGCAGAAGATGGTCGAGTACCACCACCGCGCCCCGGCTGCCAAAAAGACGGAGGGCGGGTTCCTCCTCACGGCGAAGCTGTTTTGTGGCGAGTGCGGGGAGCCGATGACCGGGGACGGCGGGACGGGCCGCTCTGGGCGGGTCTATGCGTATTATCTATGTAACGGGCGGCGGGTCAAAAAATGCCGGAAGTCTCGCGCTCCGAAGGAATGGATAGAGGACGCGGTTGTCGAGACCCTGGCCTCGGTCGTCCATGATGACGAGGTGATCCAGGCGTTTGCTGACCGGTTCATGGAATGGCAGGCGGCCCAGCGCGGCTCGGCGGTTCTCTCGTCGCTGGAGGCGCGGCTGCGAAAAAATGAAGCCGCCATCAAAAACGCCCTGGGCGTCATTGACAGCGGCTTCATCACGGAAAGTCTGAAAAGCCATCTTGTGGAGCTGGAAGCGGAGCGGGTCGAGCTGGAGGCCGGCATCGCGCGGGAGCGGATGGAAGCGCCGGAAATAGAGCGGGACGCGGTGGTCTGGTTCCTGGAGCGGTTCCGGGATATTGACCGCTCTGACGCGGGCTGGCGCATCTTCCTGGTCGAGACCTTCCTGCAGGCGGCTTGGCTCTTTGATGATGGGCGGCTCATTCTCCAGCTTAACTTCGGCGGGAAGAACAGCCGGATCACGGTGCAACTGGCGACGCAGGCGGTCTCTGATGGTGAGGCGCTCGGTTCGTGTTTTGCGCCGTCTGGCGCACCAAAAAAAGCAGCCCCAAAAGGGGCTGCTTTTTTTGGTGCCTACGCCCTTTGCCTACGGCAAAGGGCGCCCCGCCGCTTTCGCGGCGGGGTTTCATTGAACGTGAAGGAAACCCCTGATGGGTTTCCTCCACAGCTCTTTCCTTTCCGAATATCTCCGGCGCGCTGCGCCGGGGTTTCATTGAACGTGGAGGAAACCCCTGATGGGTTTCCTTCACAGCTCTTTCCTTTCCGAAAAACCCCGGCTCATATTCCCAGCAGGACCCTCGCCACCTGAAAATAGATGAGCAGGCTCAGCGCGTCCACAATGGTGGTGATAAACGGGCTTGCCATCACCGCCGGGTCAAAGCCTAACTTCTTCGCAAGCAGCGGCAGGGAGCACCCCACCAGCTTTGCGCAGATGATGGTGAAGGCCAGGGTGACGCAGATGACCAGGTTCACCGTCACGGTCACCGAGGCGTTCCCCATGAGCCACACGTCCACGAGCTGGATCTTGGCGAAATTCACCACCGCCAGGGAGACGGCGCACAGGACCGCCACTCGCAGCTCCTTCCACACCACGCGGAAGAAGTCGGAAAACTGCAGGTCCCCCACCGACAGCGCGCGGATCACCGTGACGGACGCCTGGGAGCCTGTGTTGCCCCCCGTGTCCATCAGCATAGGGATAAACGCCGTCAGCGCCACCCACTTGGCAAGGGCGCTCTCAAAGGAGCTGATAATCAGTCCTGTGAACGTCGCCGACACCATCAGCAGCATCAGCCACGGGATCCGGGATTTCCAAATTTCAAAGGGCGTCAGCTTCAGATACGGCTTGTCCGTGGGGGTGATGGCGGCCATCTTCTCAATATCCTCGGTGGCCTCCTCCTCCATGACGTCGATGGCGTCGTCCACGGTGACGATACCCACAAGCCGCGACTCCTTATCCACCACCGGGAGGGCCGAGAGGTCGTATTTTGAGAAGGCGTTGGCCACCTCCTCCTGGTCGTCCGTAGTGGTGACGGAGATGGTGTCCGTGCCCATGATGTCGGTGATTTCCGTCTCGTCCCCGGCCAGAAGCAGGGATTTGAGGGTGACATACCCGATCAGCTTGCGGTTGTTGTCCGTCACATAGCAGGTGTAGATGGTCTCCTTGTCCACCGCGCCCCGGCGTATGCGTTTGATGGCATCCTCTGCGGTCATATCCGGCCGGAGGGAGACGTACTCCGTGGTCATAATGGACCCGGCGGAGTCCTCCGGGTACTTCAAAAGCTCGTTGATGGTGCGGCGCATCTCAGGGTCGGCGGACTTGAGGATGCGCTTCACCACATTGGCCGGCATCTCCTCCACAAGGTCCACCGCGTCGTCCACATAGAGTTCGTCCACGACCTCCTTGAGTTCCGCGTCGGAGAAGCCCCGGATAAGAAGCTCCTGCTCCTCCGGGTCCATCTCGATAAACGTCTCCGCCGCCAGCTCCTTGGGCAGGAGCCGGAACATCAGCGGCAGCCGGTTCTCCCCCAGCTCCCCCAGGGTCTGGGCAATGTCCGCCGGCTGCATGGTGACAAAAATGTCCTTTAAGGTAGAATATTTCTTGTTTTCAATAAGGGCCTCGATGGTCGAGGCCAAAATGGTGCTTGTCTCCGCCATTTCCCCTGCATCCCCTTTCAAAAAAATGAATAAGGTCTACAAGGCACTCCGGGCCGAGCCGTCAGGACACAGCGCGCGTCCAGTACCGTTCTCGCCCCACTGTGCCCGTACTGTCCGCGTCCATGTCCTCACCTCACAAGCGTTGATTTTTCCCCGCCGGGATGCTTAGTAATATACTCCCTTTTTCCAGTTTCGTCAAGGGATAACACAAATATTCGCCCCTCCCGCGGGAAAGCTATGGCTGACGGGGGTGACGAAAGTGGATCCGTTCAATTTCATGGGCGATCTGTATAACGACGGTATGCCGCTGGGCCTGTCCGCCGCGCTGGTGCGCAGCGCCGCGGCGTACAACTATTTCCTCTCCCTGGGCGACGTGGATAGCGCCGAGGCCGTCCGCAGCCGCCTGGAGCTGTCCGGCGGCAAGCCGGGGAGCTTCGTGGGGGACTATGAAAATTGGAGCCTTCGCTGATTCGGGCTTCCGAAGGTGACTTTACGTCACCTACATATTTCTGAGCCGTCTGCGCACCCGGTTTAAGTGCCGCTCAAAGTGTCCCCGGTCAATAAAGGCCGCTAAGACGTACTGGTCAAACGCCGGCACGGAGCAGGAGTAGAACCCCAGCCTCTCCCGGTACGCCTCCATCAGTCTCTCCGGCAGGACCATGTACCCCATGCGCATGGAGGGGGCCAGGGAGTGGGAAAAGGTGTTGAGGTAGACGACCCGCTCGCCTCCGTCCATGGCAAACAGCGTCTCCTGGGGCCGTCTCGTCACGGCAAACTCCGAATCGAAGTCGTCCTCGATGACGACCCGCTCCCCCGCCGACGCCCAGGCCAGGTACTCCCGCCGCTTTGACGCGGAGGCGGAGATGCCCGTGGGGTAGCTGTGATAGGGGGTCACATGGAGAATATCCGCGCCGCACCTGGCCAGCGCGCCGGAGTCCACCCCGTCCCCCTTGAGGGGCAGGAGCCGCACAGCCGCGCCGTTGGCCTCGTAGACAAGCCGTATCTTCTCATACCCCGGGTCCTCCACCGCAAAGACGCGCTCCCGCCCCAGAAGCTGCACCAGCATCCCGTAAAGATACTCCGCCCCGGACCCCACCACGATCCGGGCAGGGTCCGCCCGCATCCCCCGGTAGCGCAGCAGAAACCCCGCGATGGCCTCCCGCAGCTCCGGGCAGCCCGTGGCCGGCGGCTTTATAAGAAGCCGCTCGCCGTACACCGAGATGACCTCCCGCATGATCTTCGTCAGCGCCGAGTACTTAAACCCCGGCTCCACCTGGGCCGCCCCCACGTCCGTCCGCCCTGCGGAGGCCGCACTCTCCGGCAGCGCCCGCCTGGGGGCCGACCCCGCCACATAATACCCGCTTCGCTCCCGGCTCACCGCGTACCCCTCGTCGATGAGCAGCTTGTACGCCGCGTCCACCGTGACCACGGACACGCCCAAATGCTCCGCCAGCGTCCTCTTGGAGGGGAGCCTCTCCCCCGGACGCAGCGCCCCGGAGCGGATGTCCTCCCGCACCCCGTCATACAGCCCCAGATACAGGGGCGTTTTTCTGTCTTTTTTTAGATTGTATGTAAGCATCTGATATTATTAAAAATTCCTTTTCTGAGTATTTTATACTGCCCAGAATTTATTATAATAAACTCACCTGAAAAGTCAAGGAGGAATTGACTGTGAACAGCTCAAAAAAATATTCCGTCAAATGGATGGCCCTGACGGCGATGCTTATGGCAATGAACATCGTCCTGAGCATGGAGGTCCTCAGCGTCCCCGTCCCCGGCGGCCACCTCTACTTCAACGACTCGGTGATCTGCCTCGCCTCCCTCCTGCTGGACCCGGTGGGGGCCTTCGCCGTAGGCGGGATCGGTTCCTTTTTAGGGGACGCCATCTTCTACCCTGAACCCATGTTCGTCTCCCTTGTTTCCCACGGCCTCCAGGCGGTGGCCATCTCCCTCATCGCCCACAAGGTTTTCAAGGACAGGAACATCGCCGGGGCCATCGTGGCCGTCCTGGTGGGGGCGGTGATCATGGTCACGGGCTACACCCTGGGCCGCACCTTCTTCTACGGGTCCAAAAGCTGGGCCGTCGCCATGGTGAAGCTCCCCTTTGAGATCCTTCAGGCGGGCCTGGGCGTGGTCCTCGGCCCCATCCTGGCCTATCCCGTGGGCCTCAAGCGCCAGTTCGACAGACTAATGAAGGACTAACAAGCATAATTCCCCGCCCGCCGGGAACAATAACGGCGAGGTGAGGACCATGTACGAACGCGACCCGGCCTCCACCGTGCCGCTGGGCCTTGGGTTTGCCCTGAGCATGAACGGCGCGGCCATGGAGCGGTTTTCCAATCTGACGCAGAGGGAGCGGGAGGCGCTGATCGCCCGGACCCACGGCATCCGCTCCCCGGAGGAGATGCGCGCCTTTGTGGACGACTTCGGCCAAAACGGCGTCGCCGGTATGTAACCAAAAAACGCAAAAAGCATAGCAAAAAAGGCCCCCATCGGGGGCCTTTTTTCTGATTGTCAAAAAATTAAAACGGCCTTTTTCGACAAAATTTTTTTAGATTTCGATCTCCATCCGCAGCGGGGCCTTGCCCGTGAGCGCCCGGCTCATCTCGTCCGGCTGGGAGGTCCCCAGATAAAGCTCAAACCTCCCGCCTCCGGCGCGCCGCCCCTCCCCGTCCAAAGCGGTGAACGCCAGGTCCGGCAGGGGTATCTCCACCGTGCCGTGCCCCCACACCGGGAGCCACACCCGCTTGAAGGCGCACAGCGCCGGTTTAAGCGCCGCGGAGGGTGGCTCCAGCCGCCGGATATAGACCTGAAGCACCTCCCCGGTGTCCCTCGGTCCCCGGTTGCCGATGTCCGCCTCAAGGAAATACCCCCGCTCCCGGTCCCCCTTGAACCGCGCCGAGCGGATGATCACATTCCCATAGGTTAGCCCGAACCCGAAGGGGAACTGGACGGGCTTTTCCGCGTCTATACGCTCTCTCCCCGTCAAACGCGCCCCGCCCCCGCCGTCAGGGCCGCCGGCCCTGCGGAAGGTGAGAGGCAGCTTGCCGGAGGGGGACTGCTCCCCGAAAAGAAGCTCCGCCACGGCCCTGCCGCCCATGGAGCCGGGGTGCCAGATGTCCAAAATCGCCCCGCAATGCTCCCGCGCAGCCTCCAGGTCCACGCCGCCTCCGGCCATCAGGCACAGCGCCGTGGGCTTCCCCGCCCCGGCCACCATCTCCATAAGCCGCAGCTGCTCGCCGGGGATGGAGAGCGTCTCACCCTCCCCCGCCCCGTCAAAGCCCAGCACGAGGATAACGGCGTCGCTCATCCGCGCCACCGCCGCCGCCTCGGCAAGCCCCTCCTCCAAAAGGCGCTGAGAGCTGCCGCAGGAGGCGCACCCCTCGCTTGTGAGGATGCGGATGCCGCTTCCGTAGAGGTAGTCCTGAAGCCCCTCCTGCACCGTTATGTACCGGGAGGCGGACCCGCCCTTACGGCCCAGGAGCGCCCGGCGGCTGTCGGCGCAGGGGCCGATAACGCTGAGGGTCCTGACGGCGGCCCGGTCCAGAGGGAGGACCCCGTCGTTTTTCAAAAGCACCGCGCTCTCGCCTGACGCGCGCCGCGCAAGGTCCAGATGCTCCGGCGACTCCACCTGGTCGTAGGGGATGTTGTCAAAGCCGGTCTTTCCGAAAAGGCCCAGCCTGAAGCGAAGGGTGAAAAGCCGGACACAGGCCGCCGTCACCGCCTCCTCCGGCAAAAGCCCCCTCTCCCACGCCTCCGTCAGTGCGCCGCCCGCAGGGAGAAGATCGCACCCGGCGTTTACCGCCCTGGCCGCCCTCTCCGCGTCCTCGCTGTCTTCTGCGAGGTCGCCCGCGAAAAAGACGCCCTCGAAGCCCCACTCCTCCCGGAGTACGGGCAGCGCCTTCTCCCAGCCGCCGGACCCCATCGCCGCCGCCGGCTCCGCCTCGCGGACCATAGCCTTCAGGGCGGGCGAAAGCGTCCCCGCTGCGTCCTTCGGATCGCCGCCGTCCGGGCATGGGGCGGGAAACCCGGCGCAGGCCGCCGCCAGCATCGTCTTTCCCTGGCCCTGAAGGCCCCGCGCCAGCGCCGTGGAGAGCCGGGAGGCCAGCGCCGGGTCCTCTCCGAAGCTCTCCCCCGCCCCATCCCCGCGCAGACGGCGCGTCTCCTCCGCGTTCACGGTAAAAACGGGGATCTCCCGCGGCAGGTCCCCGCCGCCGTGCCGCGCCAGGGCGTTATACCTTGCCCGCGCCTCCATCCCCACGGCAGCGCCGATCTCCTCCAAAAGCCGGGGGTCAAACGTGGCGGCAAGCCCCGTCTCCTGGGGAAAAACCGTGGCTCTTCCCGTGTGGGCAAGCCCCGGCAGGGCGGCGTTCCGCCATCTGCACGCGGGGACCCTCAGCCGGGGGATGGCCGGGGCGTCAAGGCAAAGCTGGCCCAGCCGCTCCCGCGCCGTCATGCGCCCCACCAGCCGTTTGGCCCTGGCGCGCGCCTCCTTTTGCGTCATAAAAGCTCCCTTGTGGCCACCACCGCCACGCCTGTGCCGCACACGTCCTCAAGGACCGTGTCCCCCACCCGCACGGGGGCGGCGATCTCGGCCCTGGCTATCTCCGCCATCACGTCCGCCACCCGCTCCTTGGGGACGGGTCCCGCCGTCTTGACCGGGCAGCGCGGATAGCGCCCGCCTGTGAGGCGCACCGTGGAGGTGACCACGCGGGTGGGGTGCGTAAGCTCCGTCTTCGCGTAGGCGGCCCCCCGCGGGCAGAAATTCCCGGTCACGTTCAGATCCTCGTCTACCTTCATATGGCACCCTCTTGGGCACACGATACATACAAGCTCCCGCATCATTCCGCCTCCTTCACCGCTATGGCGACAGGCTCCGGCCCGCCCTCCAGGAGCTTCACCGGCACCGTCACCGACTCCATCTCGCCGGGGGCAAGCCTATCGCGCTTGAAGCGGCAAAGCTCCCGATCCCCCCGTGAGACGACGATCTGGCTTTTTCCGAAGATGCGGTTGACCCGGAAAAAGACGTTCAGCGCCTTCTCCACATTCCCCGGCCTCACCCGCTGGGGCACGGTGTAGCTGACGCCGGGGCCGTTCAGAAGCTCGACGGCCTCCCCCGCCGCGGGTCCCTTCAATACGAAGTTCGCCGCCGCCTCCCCGGCCCTCCGGCTCTCTGCGGAGACGAAGTCCACCAGATCGTGAACATGGGTCACGTTCCCGCAGGAGAAGATCCCCGGAACGGAGGTCTCCATGTTCTCATAGACCGCCGGCCCCTTTGTGCGCGGGTCGATCGTCACCCCCGCCCGCTCCGAAAGCTCGTTTTCCGGGATGAGGCCCACGGACAGCAGCAGCGTGTCGCAGGAAAAGACCATCTCCGTCCCCGGAATGGGGCGGCGGTTTTCGTCCACGCGGCTGACCACCACCTCGCTCACCCTGTCCCGGCCCCTGATCTGGGTGACCGTATGGCTGAGATAGAGGGGGATGCCGAAGTCCTCCAGACACTGCACGATGTTGCGGGTAAGCCCGCCGGAATAGGGCATCACCTCCACGCACGCCAGCACCTTCGCGCCCTCCAGCGTCATGCGCCGGGCCATGATAAGCCCGATGTCGCCGGAACCCAAGATGACCACCCGCTTTCCGGGAAGCCACCCCTCGATGTTCACGTATCTCTGCGCCGCGCCGGCGGTGTACACCCCGGCCGGGCGCGTGCCGGGGATGCCGATGGCCCCCCTGGTGCGCTCGCGGCACCCCATGGCCAGAATGACGCTTTTGGCCCGCTCCACCCGGTAGCCCGTCTCCGGGCCTGTCATGTGGACGCTCAGGTCCGCCGTCACGTCCAGGACCATGGTGTCCGTCCGCACCTCCACGCCCGTGCGGGACAAAAGCTCCACGAACCGATGGGCGTACTCAGGCCCTGTCAGCTCCTCCTTGAACCAGGTGAGGCCGAAGCCGTTGTGGATGCACTGGTTGAGGATGCCCCCCAGCTCCCGGTCGCGCTCCACGATGAGGATGCTGCGAAGGCCCGCGTCCCAGGCCGCGCAGGCAGCCGCCAGCCCCGCAGGGCCGCCGCCCACCACGATCAGCTCATACATCCGCCTCGCCCCCCTTCGTCTCGCGCGCCAGCATCTTCATGCCCGCCCTGTCCTTCACGATCTCCCCCGGCGAAAGATGAAGCTCGCGGGACAGGATCTCCACCACTCTGGGGGCGCAGAAGCCTCCCTGGCACCGGCCCATACCGGCGTTGACCCGGCGCTTCACCCCGTCCACGGAGACAGGGGGGATGGGGGTCCGCAGGCAGGCTAAGATCTCCCCCTCCGTCACCGTCTCGCAACGGCAGATGACCCGCCCGTAGGCCGGGTCGCGCCGGACAAGCTCCTCCCGCGCCTCCGGGGACAGCTCCTTAAAGCGCACTCTCCGGCGGGAGAAGTCAAAATGCTCCTTTTTCTCAAGGGCCAGCCCCTCCCGGGCCAGAAGCTCCACGGCGTACTCCCCGATGGCGGGGGCGGAGGTGAGGCCCGGAGAACAGATGCCCGCAAGGTCGAGAAACCCCGGCGCCGGGCATCCGATGAGGAAATCGTCCCGCCCGGTGTTTGCCCGGACCCCGGCAAAGTTGCGGATGGATTTTGAAAAGTCGATACCGGGGACCGACAGGAGCGCCCTTTCCTTCACAAACGCAAGCCCCCCGGCTGTGGTGGCCTCGTCGTGAGGCTCCGAAGGCTCGGCGTTCGGTCCCACGATGAGATTCCCGTGGACCGTGGGCGAGACCAGCACGCCCTTTCCAAGCTTCGTGGGACACTGGAAGATCACCGTGTTGACCCGCGCCCCCTCGGCCTTGTCCAAAAGGTAGTACTCCCCCCGGCTGGGGGTGATGTCAAAGCTGTGGGGCGCGGCCATGTCGTGTACCGCCCCGGAGTCCACCCCGGCGGCGTTGACCACGTACCGGGCCTCCACGTCCCCCTGCGCGGTGTGGACGGTATACCCCTCCCCGCGCCGCTCTATGCCGGTGACACAGGCGTTGAGCCGAAGCTGCGCCCCGTTTTTCACCGCCGTCTCGGCGAAGGCAAGGCACATCTCCCAGGGCGACACGATGGCCGCCGTGGGCGCCCAGAGGGCCGCCTGCACCGTGTCCGCAAGCTCCGGCTCCCGCGCCCGCGCCTGGTCCCCGGTGAGAAGTTCCAGCCCCGGAACGCCGTTTTTAACGCCCCGGTCCAAAAGCTCCCGCAGCGTCTCCCGCTCCTCCTCGGAGAAGGCCAGCACCATGGACCCGCACCCTCTGTAGGGCACGTCCAGCGCATGGCAGTACGCGCGGCAAAGCTCGGAACCGCGCACGTTTAACCTGGCCATCAGCGTGCCGGGCCTGGGGTCGTACCCGGCGTGGAGAATGGCGGAATTGGCCTTTGTGGTGCCCACCGCCACGTCGTTTTCCCGCTCTAAGATCACAAGCTCCAGCTTGTACCTTGAAAGCTCCATAGCCGTCGCGGCGCCCACCGCGCCGCAGCCGATGATGACGACATCAGCCACACACAGCCCTCCCTTTCCTGTTTTGTACAGATTATCAGATCGATAGAGGCAAATTGAACAACATCAGTATCTCTTTTTTGCGCCGTTTTGTCAATAGTGAATTTATTGAACTTGCCAAACCTCCCTGGGTCTGCTATACTATCCCCATAGCGGAAATTACAAAAGTTACACCACATATTTTCTCCGTTTTCCCCGGAAAACGGACCCTGGAGGCTTCGATCATGGAAAAATTCGAGCGCGAGCACTGGAACACGGTAAGGTCCCTGGCCCCTGAGTGCGCCGTCGTCCTCAGGACGGACGGCTCCTTCCCCTTGAACGCCCCCTGCGACACGGCCCTCTACGGGCGCGGCGGACGGCACACCGTCCCCGGCGGCACAGGCTCCGGCGAGGTCAACACCCGGTTCAACGTCTCCGTGGAAAAGGGGCTTGAGGCCGCGGGCTTTCACATCGTCACCAAGGACTGGCTTTCCCAGTATGACGCCGCTTACGCCCAGGCGCGGGTCCGCTTTCTCCGGGACATCCGCGCCAAGGCCCGGAAGGCCCATGTGAACCCCGTTGTCATGGGTATGGGCGCTTCCATGCCTGAGCCTGAATACAGGCTCCCCCTGACGGGCGCGGCGGAGGTGTGCGTCTACGTGCTGTCCCGCATCTGCGGGGAGGGCGCTGACCGCCGCCCCGTGCCGGGGGATATTCTCCTCACCGAGACAGAGAAGCGCGACATCCTTTTCTGCCAGAGAAAATATAAAAAATTCCTGCTTGTCCTGAACGTGGGCGGCCCCGTGGACCTCTCCCCGCTGGACCAGGTGAAGAACATCCTGCTCCTCTCCCAACTTGGCTCCGTCACCGGCGCTGTCCTGGCGGACATCCTTCTGGGCCGGGCGGCCCCCTCCGGGAAGCTTGCCACCACTTGGGCCGCCTGGGAAAGCCGCTGCCGGGAGGGGGATTTCGGCGACCCCAACGACACCTGCTACAGAGAGGGCGTCTACGTGGGCTACCGCTACTTTGACTCCGTGGGAAAGAGGCCCCTCTTCCCCTTCGGCTACGGCCTCTCCTACACCGCCTTTGCTCGTGAGGCCGTCACGGTGTCGGCGGAGGGCGAGCGCATCGACGTGAGCGCCCGCGTCCGCAACACCGGGGCGCGCCCCGGAAAGGAGGTCCTCCAGGTCTACGTCAGCGTCCCCTCCGGGAAGCTGGACCAGCCGGCAAAGGCCCTGGCGGCCTATAGAAAGACGCGGGAGCTGGCCCCCGGCGAGAGCGAGACGGTCACCGCCTCCTTCCATCTGTCGGAGCTTTCCTCCTTCGACACCGAGGCCGGCGCGTGGATCCTTGAAAAGGGCGCGTACACGGTCCTCGCGGGCTTTTCAAGCGACGACGCCGCCCCCGCCGCCGTGCTGCGCCTTCCTGAGCAAGTCACCACTCTGAAGGCCAAAAGGTGCTTCGCGGACCCCGGCTTTCAGGACTGGCATCCCGCCTCTCCTGTCACCGTTACGGCCCCGGAGGGCCTTCCCTCCATCGAGATCGACCCCCTGGCCCTCCCCCGCCAGACGGTCCGCTACGACCGGGTGGAGGAGATCGACCCCCTGGCTACGCTCCTTACCGACGAGGAGCTTGTGGCGCTGGGCATCGGCTCCTTTGACCCCAAGGGCGGGATCATGAGCATCATCGGAAATCAGGGGGCCGCCGTGGCGGGCGCCGCTGGGCAGACCTCCAAGCTTTTGGAAAAGCGCGGCGTGCCCTCCCTGGTGATGGCGGACGGCCCCGCCGGTCTGCGGCTCGCGCCGAAATATTACCGGGACAAAGACGGCGCTCACGGCGTGGAGAGCAGGCACCCGGCCAGCTTTGGGGAGCTTCTGCCCCTCCACGCGAAGGCCTTTTTGAAGCTCATGGAGAAGCGGCCCCCCAGGGACGCCAAGATCATGGAGCAGTACGCCGTCTCCATCCCCATCGGCACGGCCCTGGCCCAGAGCTGGAACACGGCCCTGTGCGAGACCTGCGGGGACTTAGTGGGCAGCGAGATGGAACGCTTCGGCGTGGACCTGTGGCTGGCCCCCGCCCTCAACCTCCACCGGGACATCCGATGCGGGCGGAATTTTGAGTACTACTCCGAGGACCCCCTGGTCTCCGGCCTCACCGCCGCCGCCGTCACGCGCGGCGTCCACCGCCATCCGGGCAAAACCGTCACCATCAAGCACTTCGCCGCCAACAACCAGGAGCTGAACCGCTACCGCTCCAACAGCCGCGTCAGCGAACGGGCGCTGCGGGAGATGTATCTCCGGGGCTTCGGCATCTGCGTCCGCCAGGCCCACCCCCGGGCCGTCATGACCTCCTACAACCTCCTCAACGGCGTCCATACCTCGGAGTGCCGGGGGCTTATCGAGGACGTTCTGCGGTGCGAGTTCGGCTTCGACGGCGTGGTCATGACCGACTGGGTGGTGACCATGCAGGAGGACGACTCCGGCCTGTACCCCGGCGCGGTCTCCCCCAACGTGGCGAAGGCCGGCGGCGAGCTGTTCATGCCCGGCTGCCAGGCCGACTTCGACGCCCTCCTGGACGCCGTGAAAGCGGGAAAGGTGGAAAAGAGCCAGCTGCGGCGCAACGCCTCCCACCTCATCCGCCTGGCCCGCGCGTTAAAAGGGTACACGGACTAAACGCCGGGGGCGATCCCCCCGCCGCGGGAAAAATCCTTGCCAATCTTCATTTCAAATGCATTATAGCATATTCCGAAGCATTTGTCAAGAGGTATTTTAAAATATTTTAAATTATTTTTGAAAGGAACTCCATACATAAAACGCCCCCTCCGGCTTCCCGGAGGGGGCTAAAATCGGTTTCAAATTACTTCCCCAGCGTGTGATCGCGGAAAACCTGCAAAAGCTCCTTACAGACCTTGAGCGTCTCGGTGTGGTCACCGAAGTCATAGGTGATCTCCTCCACCGTTGCGCCTGCCCATTGGGAGTGATTCCCGTAGACGATGATGAAATGCTTCGGGAAGGAGTTATAGGTCTCACAGTAGCACCAACCCAGATTATATTTCTCCAGCATGGTCAGCACTTCCTCATGGTAGGCATTTACGGTGTCGATATTCCAATGGGCCAGTGTTCCAAAGCAGCCAAATTCATTGATCATAAAGCCGACCCCGTGCTTTTCGGCAATGTCGCGATAGGGTTTGACAGATATTTCATAGATGAGGTCTGCGTCGAAGACTTTGTTCTCGCTGTTGGTATAGGTCCCGTCGTTGTTGACCACCAACGGCAGAGGGTCTGACCAGTCCAAGTAGTCGCAGGTGTCCGAGGGCATCATGGTCACCTTCGGCCCGTTTCCCTCTATGATGATCGTATCGAGCCGGGCGCCCCCGTCCCGCACCCACAGCGTGATTTCCTTTGTCCCTTCCGGAATATCTACAGAATAGAGTACATCGTCAAAATAGTATGCGCCGTCATCCCCAAGGCGGCCGCCATCCAGAGGGACGGTCTCCACCATTTCACCATCCGCAAGGATCTCCACAGAGACACCGCCATCGGAGGTCCAGAAGTGGAAGGACAGCTTGACGCCGGAAACCGCCCCGGTGATGGTCAACGGAGCCTGACCCGAACTGATTTGCGCGATAGGAAAGACCGGCTGAGGATGGATCGGTTCCGCATAGGGATTTGTGTCCAGATACTCCCAACTCACTGTTGCAAGTATGTACGGCTTATAGCAATGGCAGCCGATCGCGAGCCCCAGTGCGGCTATGGCATCGACGGATCTCTCGGGAGGGCTGTCCTGAAAGGAGTACAGAAGTACGCGGTCAGGATCAGCGTTCCAGATCGCGTCCCGGACGGAGGCGATGCCTTCGATCGCGGTGTCAAAGTCGAGATCATCCGGCTGCTCCGAGTCCAATGGCTCGATCTCATTGCACAGATCGAAGCTCAAGTATTTTGAGGGGATACCGGCATACCGCTTCGCCAGCATCTCCCAATAGGCACGTGTGACAGCCCATTCCTCCTCGGAAAGCGGCATCGTGGCGTCATGTTTGCCGTTTCCGTTCACATCCTGATACCACTCCATGGAGATTTGCAGATGGACTCCGTATTGGATACACCAGGCAAGCAGTTGATCCAGCTCCTCAAGCTCGCTTCGGTTGACCTGGCGCCAGTCCTCCGGGTAGTCAGGATAGCGCAGACTTCCAAAATCGAAAAACAGACGGGTGAAGTTGAATCCGTTTTCCGACAGGAAACGGATGTCGCCCTCCCGGAAATGCATATATGTTGTACTTGTGTTCCCTTTCGCTAAGCCTAACCCAGAACCCTTCCATGCGGAGGGAAGCTTTTGCTGTTCCACCTCCGGCAAATCGGACTCTTGATTCAAAAGCGCGTCGGTGATGATCCCTTTGTCGTATGTCCCGACTTCATCTATAGAGATATAATCGCGCCAATCGGGGTCAAGCTCGACTTGGCAGTATTCCGCCATACGCACAATGGCCCGGACCGCCTCGTCCCGGGTGAGCGGGTCTTGCAGGCGGAGCGAGTAGTTCTGGTCCCACTCAAACATAGGCTTTCCGCTGATCGGAGAAAACACAAGGGGGAAGGACATCACCGCGCCCCACATATAATTTGCATTAAAGACATCATAGATAACGACGTCGTCGAGCGCGTCGGGGAAGCAGGGGTAATCCCAGGAGAGCTGCCGCATCTGCGACTCCTCGCTGGTCATGCTCCAGAAATCAAGCTCTATATCCACTTCAGAATCTAAGGGACAATCAACATCATCATGATTATATCCCATCAGGACCCAGAGGTAGGACAGCATCAAAAATCCGTCCTCCCGGGCCATCTCGCCGGTGTCCTGGCTGGCCAGCTTGACGGTCTCCTTCCACTCGTCCAGCCTGCTCTCCTTCCACAGCTCCACAAACCGGATAGTGACAGAGCTGTACTCCTGGAACGTGACAGCCGCGTCCATATCCTCCAACCAACCGTCCATGATAAAGCTCGCTTCCTGAGCCCGTTGCAATTCATTATCGAGCGCCGCTTCTTCCACAGGGGGCGGTTCAGAGGCGTCGCTGTCTGATGTTTGCGCAGGTTCTGCCGGCTTTACAGGACCCTGCAAAGGTTCAGTCGGAGAGGGATCAGGCGTGCTGCATCCTGCCAGTATGCCAAGGAACAGACATAGAACCAGAAAAAATAATATGATCCGCTTACAGTGTTTCATCAAAGAGAAGCCTCCTTCCAATATGCCAATATGGGACTTGTTCCCTCTTTGCTGCTTCATGGCCGCAAATTTATACGCGATGAACATAGGGTGATCGATTCCTCAAAAAAGTCATATTCCCTGCCCTGATGCTTCCTGCTCCGATCTGCTCTCATCAGGGAGCCTGGCATTATCGGAGGGGGTCTTTTTGGTCGTTTGCCCGGTTCTCTTATAGTCCCGCGAGGTCGCTGAGGCTTGCACGGCGGCGGTACATATCAAGGCAGGCCTCCGCGCGCCACTCCTCAAGGCATTTTTTCAGCGTCTCCCGGCGGGCGGGGGTCAGAAGCCCCGTCACCAGGGGGGAGTAGGCCGTGCCCGCGCCGCGCTCCAGCTCCTTCAGCGCCGCCTCGAAGTCCCTGGCCGGCCGGAAGCGGCTGGCCGCCTCCGGGATGGCGGAGGCCAGCACGTCCGCCGCCGCGACGATGCAGATGACGGGTCGCAGCCTGGACTCCTGGAGGGAGAAATCCACCGGGTAGCCGCCCTTGCCGTCGTAGTGGGTGTGGTGGCCCAGGGCGACGTCGGCGTAGGGCTTTGTGGAGGGGTGGGCGGAGAGCAGCTTCCAGCCGCAGTGGGCGTGGAGGCGAAGAAGCTCCCCCTCCTCCTCGAAGATCCCCCGGCAGGCGGACCCCTCCAGGCCGATAAAGTGGATCATGCCGGTGTCGTACAGGTTCCCCGCCCGCTGGGCAAAGTCTAAGATCTCCTCCCGCCGGGCGCGAACCTGGGCGGCGTCCTGCGTCCCCAAAAGGCCCGTCAGCTTATCCGCCATGTCATCCACCGCCCAGCCGGCCAGGAGGCGCGCTGTCCTTCCGGCGATCCACTGCCGCAGGTAGCTGGGGGGATGGCGGGCGGCATAGACGTTTTGCAGAAGCTCCGAAAAGGGCATACATCCGGGAAGCTCCCGGTAGCCGTAAAGGAAGGCGCGCAGAAAGAACATCAGCGTGTCGTCCGGGTCATGGCCGGGCAGGCGCACGATCCAGCGGCACATACGCCGGGTAAGGCGGTCGATCCGGGCGGCCACCTCGCCGTCCAGGCGGCTGTCCGGCAGCTGCGTGGAGTACTCCATATAATACGCCGGCGCGCCGATGTGGGAAAAGGCGCTCTGGGCGCCGAAATCGTCGTCGTCACAGGAGCTGCCAAGCCCGTACAGCCCGTCCAACAGCTCCGTCAGGTGCATCGCCCCGCTGTGATAGAGGGCGGCCAGATACGCATACTGCCAGCGGGGCTGGAGGGGTTCTCCCCTCTCCCGCATATCCCGCATCTGCTTCTCCCTGACGATCTGCGCCGATTCCAGCACCTGGGCGAACGCCTCATGTCCGGCGTTCCCGGAGCGCAGATAGCTCAACAGGGACGTGCGCTGCTGGTGGCTGGCGTACAGGTATCTGTCCCACGGCAGGGACGGGGTCTTGGCCCGGACGTCCGGGTCGGAGAGGATGCGGATGGAGCGGGTGCAGGCGGCGAGCTTGGCCTGGGCGGACCGCTCGTCGTTGGTCTCATAGCACAGGGAGATGTTGCCCATAGAGCGGTGGATGTATCCCCGCGTCTCCGGGTTTTCGATCTCGTCATAGTCGGTCTCGAAGTGGGAGGCGGCCTCGGAAAAAGAAAGGCGCATCCGGGCGTTATAGAGCCGGATGGAGCTGGGGCTGAGCATATGCTGCATGGTGTAGAGGCTCATGCCCACCTCGTAAAGCTCCCGGATGAGCATATCCCGGTCGCCGCAGCGGCGGGCGTAGGAGACCAGGGCCATGTGGATCCGATAGTGGAGGCCCACGTCCTGCCCCTCCTTCACGCGCATCAGGGCGGCGGCGAAGGCGGCCAGGTCCTCCGTCTCCTCCCGGCTGGCGGCCAGGATGTCGTCCAGCACCGGGAAGAGGGACTGGCGCAAAAGCTGTGTCCCCTCCTCCACCATCTGCCCCGCGAGGGCGGCGTTTTTCGCGGATTCCGCCACAAATTCCTCCGGGGAGAGCGTGTCGGCGGAGGGGATGGAGATGTCGGACATACGGTGCAGAAGGGCCAGATACTGCTCCTGATACGGCCTCATGCCCCCACCTCCCGGCGAAGGGCATGGCCCATGGCGGCAGACAGCGCCTGTACGCTCACGGGCTTGGGGATGTGTCCGTCCATGCCCGCCCGGCGGCACTCGTTGATGTCCTCCACAAAGGCGTTGGCGCTCATGGCGATGATGGGGACCGTCCGGGCGTCCGCCCGGTCCAGCGCCCTGATGGCCCGCGCCGCCTCCAGCCCGTTCATCACGGGCATCTGAATGTCCATAAAGATAAGGTCGAACCGGCCCGGCTGGGAGGCGGAAAACAGCTCCACGGCCTCCTTGCCGTTCCCGGCGCACTCCACCTGCGCCCCCAGCATCCCTATAAGCTCCCGGCCGATCTCGATGTTGATCTCGTTGTCCTCCACCAGCAGCACCCGGACGCCCTCGAAGCTCTCCTCCTCGCCGCTGTCCTTATGCCTGCCGGCCTCCCGCCCCTCCGGGGTGAAGGCGTAGAGGGCGTCGCTGAGGCGCGAGCGGAACAGGGGCTTGGGGAGGAAGGCCGTGATCCCGTGCTTTCGCATCTCGTCCCCCGTGAGGGTCCACTCATAGGAGGACATGAGCAGGATCGGCACGTCCCGCCCCAGCATCCCGCGAAGCTCCCCGCACGCCTGGACGCCGTCCACCACGGGGAGCCGCCAGCCCAGCAAAATGGCAAAATAGTCCCGCCCCTCCATGTGCGCCTGGGCCGCAAGCTCGCTGCCGTCCCAGGCGTTTTCGGCAAAGTCGCACTCCATGCCAAGGTCGGCCAGGATCTCCCGGAGGTTCCTCATGGACGCCTTGTCCGCATCCACGGCCAGGATCTTCAGCCCGTTCAGCGCCTCGGTGTGGGGGTCCGCCGTCTCCAACTGCTCCAGCGGGACGGTCACGGTGAAGCGGGTGCCCTTCCCCAGGGCGCTCTCCACGCTGATCTCCCCGTTCATCATCTTCACAAGGTTGTGGGTGATGGTCATGCCAAGGCCCGTCCCCTCGATCTTCGAGACGGACTCGTCCCTCACAAAGGGCTGGAAGATCTTCTCCAAAAACTCCGGCTTCATGCCCATCCCCGTGTCGGACACGGTGAACTCGTAGTTGGCGTAGCCCAGACGCTCCCCCACGCGGCCCGTCTCCCGGACGCGCAGGGAGACCGTCCCCTCCTCCGGGGTGAATTTCACGGCGTTGGAGAGGATGTTGATCAGCACCTGCTGGAGGCGCAGCTGGTCGCCCCGCACGTTTTCGTGGTGTACGCCGGAGAAGTCAAGCTCCACGTGCTGGCGCTTTTTGTCCGCCTGGGGCCGGAAAACCGCCATCAGGGAGTGGATGAACTCCGCCATGGTGAAGTCCTCCGGCGAAAGCGTCATCTTGCCGCTCTCGATGCGGGACATATCCAGAATGTCGTTGATCAGCGCCAGCAGGTGGCGGGAGCTCAAGTCGATCTTCTCCAGACAGTCCGCCACCTTATCCGGGTCGGACATATTGGCGCGGGCAATGGCCGTCATGCCGATGATGGCGTTCATGGGCGTGCGGATGTCGTGGGACATCGCCGAAAGAAACGCGGATTTTGCGCGGTTCGCGCTCTCCGCCGCGTCAAGGGCGCTCTGAAGCGCCGCGATAAGCTCGCTCTGGGACGCCTCGCTTCTCTCCATGCACTCTCCCCCTTTCTTCTTACATAAAATTGAGTTTATCATATTTTCCCCTCCCTGTCCAGTGGGGAGGGGAAATTTCCAGAGAAAAGGGGGTTTCATCGCGCTGTTGAAATTTGCGGGCGGTTATAGTATAATGCCCGTATTCCCACTTTCCACCGAAAGGAGACGCAGCCGTGGGCGAAACTGTTTTGGTCGTGGACGACGAGCGGGCCATCGCGGACCTTGTGGAGGTCTACTTGAAAAGCGAGGGGTACTCCGTTATCAAACGCGAGGACGCCGCCGGGGCGCTGGCCTCCATCCGGCGGGAGCCGCCGGCGCTGGCCATATTGGACGTGATGCTCCCGGATATGGACGGGTTCACTCTCTGCCATACGATCCGTGAAACCCACAATTTCCCCATCATCATGCTCACGGCCAAGGGGGAGGATATGGATAAAATAAGGGGCCTCACCCTGGGCGCGGACGACTACATCACAAAGCCCTTCAACCCGTTGGAGCTGGCGGCGCGTGTCAAGGCGCAGCTGCGGCGCGTCCGGCACTACGACGCCGGGGAGGTCCAGGCCGGGGCCGCCGAGTTTGATTTTCGGGGCCTTCAGCTCTCCGAGGCCAACCACAAATGCGTCCTCTTCGGGGAGGAGCTGGCCCTGACGCCCCGGGAGTTCTCCATCCTTTTGTATCTCTGCCAACAGCGGGGGCGGGCCGTCTCCAGCGAGGAGCTTTTTGAGAAGGTCTGGGGCGAGGCCTTTCTTGACAACAACAACACGGTCAACAGCCATATCGCAAGACTGCGGGAGAAGATGCACGAGTCCCGGAAAAATCCCAAGTTCATCAAGACCGTCTGGGGGGTGGGCTACACCATTGAATAAAAAGGGAAAATGGCGTGCCGCCGCCGCGGCGCTCTTTGTGTGTATCCTGGCCGCGGGAGTCTCGGTCCTGGCGGTGTGGAGCACAGCGGACAGACGCACCTGGCACGGCGAGAACATATGGACGCTGATACGGCATGATATGACGGTGTACGTCCTGCCCTTTGGCGCGGCGGCGGTGGTCCTGCTGTTCCTCTTCGGCGCCTGTCTGCTCTTGGGCTGGCGGCGGGAGCTGGGCGCGGTCCGGGAAAAGCCGGACAGGGCGGCGAAAAGCTCCGGGAGCAGACGCCTCACCCGGCTTTTGCTCCAATATTTCCTCAGCCTCATGGCCGCCGCCCTGGGATTGGTGGCGTTGGCGGCTGTCGCCTGGTGGCTGTGCGGGCTTCGGACCTGGGAGAAGGGCTTTCTATACTCAATCATCAGCTGGTGCCACGAAAACGTGATCGTGACCTACTGTCTGGCGCTCCTGGTGGCGTGGTTCGCGGTGAGCGCCGCCTTCTACTTCAAGCTCTCCGGGTTCCTGGACGATGTGGCGGAGGCGGCTAAAAAGCTGACAAGGCCGGAGGAGGTCCCCATCGACCTGCCGCCGGCGCTGGAGAACATCGAGGCGGAGTTGGAGCTGGCAAGGACCGCCGCCCTCCGTCAGGCCCAGGCGGCGCGGGACCAGGAGCAGCGGAAAAACGACTTGATCGTCTACCTGGCCCACGACCTGAAGACCCCTCTCACCAGCGTCATCGGGTATCTGACGCTCCTTCAGGACGGGGGCGCGGACCTGCCGGAGGCGCTTCGGGAGAAGTACACCGGGGTCGCCCTCAACAAGGCCCAGCGGCTGGAGGAGCTGATCAACGAGTTTTTCGAGATCGCCCGCTTCAATTTAAGCCGCATCGAGCTGGAGAAGGAGACCGTGGACCTGAGCCGTATGCTCTCCCAGGTGGTCAGCGAGTTTGAGCCTGTGTACCGGGAACGGGACCTTCAATGTGTCCTCCGGGTCCCCCAAAGGCTCCCCTACGTGTGCGACCCGGACAAGCTGGCGCGGGTGTTGGACAACCTCCTGCGCAACGCCTGTTTTTACAGCGAGCCGGGGACCACGGTATATGTGAACGCGGCTGCGGAGGACGGCGCGGTGGTCCTCACCTTTGAAAACGCCGGAAAGGCCATCCCCCAGGAGAAGTTGGAGCGGCTCTTTGAGCAGTTTTACCGTCTGGACGCCTCCCGCACCACCTCCACCGGCGGGGCGGGGCTGGGCCTTGCCATCGCCCGCCAGATCGTGGAGCTTCACGGCGGGACCATCACCGCCCAAAGCGCGGACAACAAGGTGGTCTTTACCGTCCGCCTGCCCGCTCCGTAAGATTTTCGTAAGGATTTTCAATAAAATCTCCATCTTTTTTCAAGAGAAAACGGAAAAAATCCGCGCCCCGGTTTGGTATGATGATCCTGCCAAACCGGGGCGCTCTTTTGCGCTCCGCGAAAAAAGAGAGGAGTTTTGCATCGTGAACATCAAAAGAATTTTGGCGGTATTGATAGCCCTGACCGTTTTTCTCACGGCCTGTTCGGGCCTTCAGAGCGATAAACTGCCGGATGAGGAGCGCGTCCCCCATACGGCGGCCTCCGGCGGGGCAGAGGAAACGAAGCCGCCGGAGGAGCGGCCCGCCCGCGTGACGCGGGCGCTTTGCGAGGGGGTGAGCGTGGACGCGGAGGTGATATACCCGGACCTTGCGGAGTACGACTGCTTTGCCACCAATGCCCCGGCGCTGACCCAGGAATTTTTGGACGGCCTCTTTCTGGCGGAGGATACAAGTCCCCGGACCGTGCGGCAGTTGGAGGACCCCGGCGAGTGGCCCGAATACGCCGGGTTTTTCTCCATTGAGACGGAGAACGGCAGCTTCGTCCGATGGATGAACGGGAGCCTCACCTACTCCGCGCCCCCGGCGGGCGGGGACGAAAAGAGGGCCGCCACCATTCAGGAGGTCCTGTGGGACCTGGGCAGCACCGCCCTCTTTAACGATGTGGAGCTGCCGGGCCTCTCCAGAGCGGAGGCGGAGGCGATGGTCACGGGGATCTGGGAGAAGCTGGACATGATCGGCACGCCAAAGGTCACCGCCTTTGTGGGCCTCGACCACAACGCCATCGAGGAAGCCGCCGGCCGGCTCCTTGAGCGGGAGGATTACCAGTGGACCGTGCAGATCGGCAAGCTTGTGGAGCTTTCCGGCCTTACGGCGGCGGACGACGGCTACTTCATCCGTTTTGACTTTGCCGAGGACGGCCTGCCCCTCTACGGGGACGCGGACCGGCGGGTGGAGTTTGCCGGGGATTCCATGTATGTCAGCGACGCGTCCCTGGAGGCGTACATCATGGGCGGGAGGCTTACGGGGTTCTGCCTGGAGGGGTGCTTCTCCCGCCGGGACGCCGATGTCCGCCAGGAGAAGGTCATGGGCCTGGACGCCATTTTGGAGAAGGTCCGGGCCAAGCACGAGCTGGAGATCATAAACGACCCCATGACCATCACCAAGATCTACATGGAGTACGTGCCCTTCCGGGAGACCAACGTGGACTTCGACCTGCGGCCCTACTGGGTGCTGGAGTACGGCTACACCGTCAACGGGAAATTCAACAGCGCCGGGGCGGAGCGGTTCAACGCCGTCACGGGAAAGGACGCGGCCTATGGCGGGTAAGGCGATCCTCCCCGCCCTCCGGCGGGGACTGAACCGGCAGCTTCCATTGGCGGTGATCCTGACGGCGGCGGCCATCTTTCTGGACACCTCTCAGGAGATCGTCTGGGTCCTGAAGCGGGGGGTCTACGACAACGTGAGCTTTACGGACAGCAACGGCCTCTTTCACGCCGGAGACAACACCTGCGCCATCCATTACCTGTGGTGCTCCGTCTCCTTCGGCGGCGTGTTCGGGAACAAATTCGCCGCCATGCTGGCGGCCCTGCCCGCCGCCGGGCAGTACGTCCCGGAGGAGAAGATGGCCCCGTATCTCATGGCCCGGTGCGGGTCGGGCCGGTACGCCCTGGGGAAGCTGCTCTCCGCCGCCCTCTGGGGCGGGGCGGTCCTGGCGCTGGGGACGGCCCTCTTTCTGGGGACCCTGACGGCCCTGGGGATGCCCATGATCCTGAACGGCTTTCTCTATGAGATGGGTGAGGCCGTCCCCTACTACGACGCCATGAGCGGCCACGGGGGGCTGCCCTACGCGGCCTGGGCGGTGTATTTCGCCTTCCTGCGGGGGGCCCTCTGGGGCGGGGCGGCGGCGTGCGTGTCCGCGTATCTGCCAAACCTCTTTGCCGTCACCGTGTCGCCCCTGGTGTTCTCCTTTCTCATAAACCGCCTGTGCGACCACTCCCCTCTTCCGGCGATGCTGAGGCTGGACTTCCTGCTCCAGATGCGCACCTGGCTGGGGGACCCCGTCCTCACCGCCGCGGTCATGACCGGGACGGTGCTGGCGCTGTGGGGTCTTTGCCTGTGGCTTTTTTACAGGAAAATCAGGGAGGGACGAAGATGAGGCAATTTGCGCGCTCCGCTCTGGCCGTCCTGCGTCTGCGGCTGGGCCAGACCTTTTCAAGCTGGAAGAACGTCTCCATTCTGGCGCTGACGGGCATATACCTCTGGTCCTGCGTGGAGCCGGTGGGGACCTTCACGGACACGGTGGGGATCAAGGTCCGGCCCTGGCTTTTCCCCCATCTCATCAACGACTACATCATTCAGATGATGCTGGCCGCCGGCTGTGTGGCCCTTTTCAGCGACGCGCCCTGGCGGGACGACCTTCGGGAGTACGTGGCGGCGAGAACGGGCCGGCGGGCCGAGAGCGCGGGCCACGTGCTGTACATCATCGCGCTGTCCGGCCTCTATACCCTCTTCATCCTGCTGATGAGCGTCCTGCCTCTCCTCACAAAGACGGAGTTCTCCGCCGGCTGGGGGAAGGTGCTGGGGACGCTGGCCCGGTCGGGCCGGGGGCAAGAGGTGGGGCTGACCTTCGCCGTCTACGACATCCTCATCGGCGCGTATGAGCCGGGGTGGGCCACGGGGGTGAGCTTTCTTTTGGAGTGGGGCTGTTTTGCCTTTTTGGGGCTGACGGTGTACCTCTTCAACCGGCACGCGGGCCGGACCAGCGGCGTCTTTGCGGGCGGCTTTTTCGTCTTTCTGGACCTGACGGCCTACAACAACCTGGGGGCGCGGTTTTACCGCATCTCCCCGCTGACCCTGGCGCAGCTGAGCCAGTTCCGAGGGACAAATGAGCTTTTGTTCCAGATCGACCTCCCCTACGCGGCCCGGTTCTTCGCGCTGTCCCTGGCAGGTCTGACGGCGCTTATTATCCTATTGTCCAGGAGGCATGAAAAATGAGCGAGATCGAAGTAAAAAACATCTCCAAAAGCTTTGGAAAACAGCAGGTCCTTCGGGACGTGAGCTTTGAATGTGAGGCCGGGAAAATATACGGCCTTATAGGCCGCAACGGCAGCGGCAAGACGGTGCTCATGAAGTGCGTCATCGGTCTTCTGCGGCCCGACGCCGGGGAGGTGGTGGTCTCCGGCAAGCGCGTGGGGCTGGACATAGAGTTTGCCCGGAACATCGGCTTCCTCATTGAAAACCCCGGCTTCCTCGCCGGGGAGAGCGCCTACGCCAACCTTAAATACCTGGCCTCCATCCGGCGCGTCGCGGACTCTGAACGTATAAAGGAGTGCATCAGGCTTGTGGGCCTCGACCCCGCAAGCCGCAAGCGGGTGGGGAAATACTCCCTGGGGATGCGCCAGCGGCTGGGCATCGCCCAGGCCATTATGGAGCGCCCGGACATCCTGATGCTGGACGAACCCATGAACGGCCTTGACAACGCCGGCGTCCATGAGATGCGCAATATGCTCAAGGCCCAGAGGGACGAGGGCCGCACCATCGTCCTCGCCAGCCACAACCAGGAGGACATCGCCGCATTGTGCGACGAGGTGTACCACATGGACGCGGGAGTGCTGAGCCGGGTCGTTTATTAAAAACCCCGCAGGGTCTTAGCTTGATGGCGATAAGGAACGAATCGAGCTTATCAACGGCCGGATGACGGTTTCGGGCGCAAAAAGCTCTCTCTGATGATAGATGATCAGAGAGGGCTTTTTTACTTCCCGGTCACATATAAGGAACAGACCCATACTGACAGTATAATTATTTATCTCTAAATTATACGAACGGTGTGTTTAAAAACAAGAAATTCGCTGGTATACTATTGTCAAATACAGGATTCGGGGAGGATTCGCAATGAAAATAAATCTGGCCGATACGATCCGTGCGTTCCGAAAGGCGCGCTCGCTGACGCAGCAGCAGTTGGCGGATGCGCTGGGTGTTACTGTTGGGGCGGTCTACAAATGGGAGGCGAACTTATCCGCGCCTGATTTGACGCTGCTCGTTGAACTTGCTGATTTGTTTGATACATCGGTGGACGTCCTCTTGGGTTATCATGTGAAAAGCAGCAAGCAGGCCGACACGGCCGCCCGGCTCAGGGAGTGTTTACAAAGCAGGGATATGGACGGACTTGCCGAAGCTGAAAAGGCATTGCTGCGCTATCCAAACTGCTTTGACATCGTGTATCAAAGCGCGATGCTCTACTACCTTTTCGGGCTGATGAGCAATGATGAGCCGCGGCTTCTGCGTTCCATTGAACTGATGGAGCGCGCGATACCTTTGTTAGGGCAGAATACGGACCCGAAAATCAGCGAAATCTCCATCACCTACGACATGGCCGTCGCGTATTCCGAGCTTGGCGAGGAGGAAAAGGCCCTGGAGCTGCTGAAAAGCAACAACCCGCGTGGCATCAACGACGATGTGATCGGGCAGTCTCTCGCGGCCTTCTGCAACCGCCCCGAGGAGGCGGTGGAGTATCTCTCCACGGCGCTTGTTTCCGTATCGGCAATGATGATACGAATCGTCATCGGTTTTATGAACGTGTATTTCAAGCGGGACGACTATGCCTCTGGCGCTTCGATCCTCAAGCTGGCGCTGGATTATTTCGCGGGGCTTAAGGCGGAGGGAAAGAGCAATCTTTTCGACAAGCCCTGCGCGGCCTTCTACGCCGGCCTTGCCCACGCGCAGCTGGAGCTGGGAAGACCCGATGAAGCGCGGGACTCCCTGTTGGCGGCAAAAAAGCTGGCGGAGGAATTTGACCATGCCCCCGACTATTCCGCCGGCAGCCTGCGTTTTGTAAGCGCGGTAAAACAACAGACAGCCTTCGACAGCTTGGGCGGCACCGCCGCGGAAACAGCCGCCAAAACGATAAACTCTCTGGAGAACGGATCTCTCAGCCGGATGTGGGAGGAAATCCAAAATGAAGGATAACAGTCGATCGTCTCTCCGAAAGGAGTATGTCTCAAAGTTTTTCAAGGGCAATAGGCCGGCATATTTTATGATGCTCACGTTGTCAGTGCTGTTCAGTGTGTTGAATTTGGCGGTAGCATGGCTGTTGCAGCAATTGGTGGATAATGTGTCTAAAGCGCAGGGCGCTCTACCGCTGTATGTATTGGCTTTATTAACGGCCGGCATCATTTTGCTGATCCTGCCGCTCAAAGCCCTCGCTTATTTTTCAAAGCCGCGTTTTATGAGAAAGGCGCTGATGCAGTTTAAGCGCTTTGCCTTTGAAAAACTGACAAGAAAAAGCATTGCCTCCTTTCAGAGCGAGGCCACGGCCACATACCTCTCCACCTTTTCCAACGACCTGACTGCCATTGAGACAAATTATCTTGAGAAGCAGTCCACACTGGTCTTCAACACGGTGTGGGCCTGCGGCGCTGTCGTGCTGATGCTGGTATACAGCCCTGTGCTTGCCATTGTCGCCATCGGTCTTTGCGTAATGCCGCTGCTGGCTTCCTCATTCACTGGAAGATATATGGAAAAGGCTGAAAAGGAAACATCGGAGCGAAACGCCGGTTTTGCGGCGTCATTAAAGGACATTCTCAGTGGTTTTTCAGTGATAAAAAGTTTTCGAGCTGAAAACTCCGCGATCGACCTGCTGGAGCAGAGTAGCCTGGCTGTTGAGGAAGCCAAGTGCCGCAAACGGAAGCTCTCTGTGATCCTCTCTACGATCGGTGGAATTGCGGAGATATCCGCACAGCTCGGAACACTCCTTATCGGTGCTGTGCTGGCGCAACAGGGTTTTGGTATCACCCCCGGTATGCTCTTTGTCTTTATAGATCTGACGGGCGCGGTGATAACAGTTGTCGGTCAAATGCCGGAGCTTCTGGCAAGCCGTCGGGCTGCGCTGGCGCTGGTGGATAAAATGGCGCTGTCGTTAGAGTTAAACGTCCGCGACGAGGGAAAAGATATCCCCAACTGTCTGGAAAACGGCATTTCGGTACATAATCTGTGCTTCGGCTATGAGCAGGACAATGAGATACTGCACGACATTAATATAGATTTTAAGGCAGGAAAGAGCTATGCCATTGTTGGCAATTCCGGCAGTGGGAAATCTACACTCTTGAAGCTTCTGATGGCGTCGC